>CAWDOY010000045.1:0-114683 GCA_963803975.1 uncultured delta proteobacterium | reverse complement strand
CAATATATTTTGGTGGCTTAAGGTTACAATATTCATGCAGATTGCTATGATTTTTTTGAACTACCACTAATGCTTTCCAAATAAAGTCATCAATGAATTTGAGCTGCTAAATTACTCGCGCTGTTGATACATAAGCTTCACTTTTCAACTGTAAATGCCCACCACAAGATATTGATTTTTATCCCTTCATCTGCCCACTTTTAAACCGCTCAAATGATAAATTGTTTAAAATAGTTAGAAATGCTTAAAATTCTCGCCTGTAATAATGCTTGTGTTTCATATCTGATTGGATATAATGCTGGTACAAATCAATAATTAAGAAACTTAGAGCATTAGCACATAAACTATTTCCGGGGAGGGGGATAGTGATTTCAGGTGTTAAGGGTTAACAAGAATATATAACCGCCTTCAGGTTGGTCAATACCTGTTGGCGGTTTTTTGTGTTTGCAAATATTAAACAAAGGATTTTGACAATGAGAGAAAGAAAAATTCAAATAAAGGCTTTATTAATATTTTCAGTTTTTTTATTAATATTTTTTATTAATCCTTTTTCATTATGTGTTGACAAAGCATCTGCGTATGGTGGAGATGCTCACGCACACATAGGACTTATGGCGCATCTTCTTTGGCCTGGTCCTGGTACTCACGAGATCAACAATTATCTTCATATAGAACCAGATAATACAGACTATTTTATAAAATCTACAACTGGTGATGATATATATGAAGGCGAACGTGAAGAAGATGAATATGATCCAATAGCTGATAGACATGTTTGGGATGAGGGTGGCTTAACAATATTTTACAGTCATTTCTGGGATTGTGATAACCCTGATTTGCTTTCATCTGGTTTTGACCCACTCCTTGGTGAGCCATACCCTTCAGCATTGCATGATGCATTGTATTATTGGAATCAATTCGTACTGCCTTATTATCTCGGTCTAAATGGATTATCAGTAGATAAAGGGAAGGCTTATTATTATTTGGGAAGAATAGCCCATCTTTTACAGGATATGAGTGTACCAGCCCATGTTCATTTGCTTCCTCATCCAGGCGGTGATCCTTACGAGGATTATATTAATTCAAACTATTCTTTATTTTCGGCTAATGGAGAACCTGTGTTTTTTAATAACATAGAAAATTTATTTTATAATTTAGCCCAGCGAACACAATATTTCCCAAGTCCAAGTGGTTCTAACTTATATTCAGATGTTGAAGGCAATACTATAAATGCAGAGGCAACTTGGTTTGATGGATGGCCAACAGTAGATGTTCCATTAAATAATGAAGAACTATCCTTAATGGCTAATAAATTAATGCCTTTGGCATATCAATATACAGCGGGGCTTTATAAATTATTCTGGAACACTACTCATTCCCCTCAACTGTCTTCGTCGCAGATCTCGATAAATCAACAAAGCGTGAACTTTTATATCAATTATACTGATACCACACAAAAACCTCCGAGTTACATACGATTGGTGCTTAATCCAGGTGGAACTTTCACTATGGATGAAGCTGTATCAAATGATAATAACTATGCAGACGGTAAAGTTTATTTTGTTTCTGTCACTTTACAGCCAGGAAATTATCAATATCACTATGAAGCATCAAATGCTTTAAATACAGCGCGTGAACCCGAAACAGATGAGCATTCCCTAACAATAACGGTAACTCCGAGTATTGAGAATTGTACTGATGGCATAGATAATGATGGAGATCAATTAGCAGATTGTAATGATCCTGATTGTTACAATGATGCTTCTTGTATATTACCAGAGAACTGTTCTGATGGAATAGATAACGATAGAGACGGATTGATAGATTGTAATGATCTTGATTGTTTCAATGATTTAAACTGCATACTTTACGATTTAAGTATTGCTCCTCAAGAACTTAATTTTGGTAACCTTTATCAGAATGCCTGGAGAGTTGAGGATGTTGAATTGTACAATAACAGCCCAGTAAGTCTTAATTGGTCTGCAACAATAACCCAGGGTTCCTCATGGATAGAATTTGCAGAAAACAGTAGCGGTTCTCTGCTACCTCGACATTATGGTGCCCTAAGTATGGGTATAAGAACCAATGGTCTTATAGCTGGGCAATATCATTATGGGAATGTAAGAATTTTTTATGGAACCCAATATATAAATATACCTATTCAAGTATATGTAGTTAATAATCAGGATGCATACGAAAACAATGATACCGAAGAAACAGCAGCCGTGATTTCTTTAAATTCATCGATAATGGCAACCCTTTATCCGTGCAATAAAGTAGGTACCACGAGTGACATAGACTGGTATAGTATTAATATTCCCCAAAAAGGATTGATGCGAGCACATATTGAAAATTCAGGCGTGGTTAATTCATCCTACATAGAGTATCAGAATGGTTCGGGAGAATTTTTCGGTTTTGGAAATAATTATACGGGGGATATTTTTAATGGCACTGCAGACCCAGGAACTTATCTAATAAGATTACGGGACACCTCTAATGATGAGTGTTATCACAACCCATATGCTTTTACTGTAAATTTTAAAACATATACTGCCCCACATCTCAATAAACTTGGGGTTTTCAATATAACTGGTAATTATGAGGTAAGTTGGATTGGGTTAGAATGGGCATCAGCTTATGTGCTTGAAGAAGATACTGATGTCTCTTTTAGTAATCCTTCAATTGTTTATTATGGGACTGATACCTATGTCAATTATTATAATAAAGAATATGGTACGCACTGTTATCGCCTTAAAGCAGTTTATCCTAGTAGTAACTTTGGAGATGGCGGCGAAACAGATTGGAGTAATTGTGAATGCATAACTGTATATCCTAATGAAGACAGGATAATAATTACTTCAGGGCCATCCTCTACACCTGAGAGTGTCAAGCCAACTGAGGAAATTCAATTAACGCTTAATGCGGTTGATTTATTCGGACATAAGTTAAATTATTTATGGTCTGCAAATGGTGGAAGCTTTGATGATACTACTGAAAAGAACCCTGTTTGGATAGCTCCTGAGGAAAATGGTAATTATACTATTAATGTTACGGTCAGCTGTACTGAAGGGCTTTCAATAAATGCTTCAGTGCAGATTAATGTGAGTGGAGATATTTATTATGTAAGTCAATTTTCAGGGAATGATGAAACTGGTGATGGGAGTAAACTTAATCCATGGCAGAGTATCCAGCACGCAGTGAATCAATTTGGGTGGGCTAATGATGCAACATTACTTGTGAGTATGGGATCCTATTATGGTGTTCAATTACCTGAAGGCTTGTTATTAAAAGGTGGCTATAATACAAAATGGGAAAGATGGGCGTTTAGTAACTATGGCATAGAAGTTCCGGATGATTATAAGACTACAATTATTGGAACTCTATATGCAACTGTTAATATGGTTGATGGGTTCATAATAAATGGATCGGGTGAAAGAGCAGTTCATGTTAGCAGCGGTGAAATGCATGGTAATTTTAAAATATCGAACTGCATTATAACAGGAGGTTATCATTGGAATGAACAATATGATGCTGGAGGGGGAATGCGTATTGCTGATTGTCGTAATGCTTTAATTACTAACTGTATAATAAAAGGTAATAGTTCTAGCTACGGGGGGGGAATCTATTGCAGTTTCTTCTTCTCCTACAATAGCGAACTGTGTAATAACTCAGAATAGTGCAGCATTTAATGGTGGGGGAATCTATTCTGACTCTGGATCTAATCCGACCATTAAGAGATGCATAATATCTAATAATTCGGCTGGGCCAGGGGAAGGGGCAGATGGTGGAGGTGTTTACTCTTCTTCCTTAACAGTTACAAACTCATTCATTATTAATAATAAAATTAATGGTGGTTCCGGTGTGTCTGGAATACGTTGTGGGTACAATGCTAAAATAATAAGCAGCACAATAGCAGATAATAAAACAGAGGGGCCGGGTGCCGGTTATGGCATATATATTGGAGAGTTTAACGATGAAGTAATGCCAATTATCAAAAATAGTATTCTATGGAATAATTTGCCAGAGGAAATCAATGGTGAAAGAACTCAAGTAACTTATAGTTGTGTGATGAATGGATGGGAAGGAGAAGGCAATATATCTGCAGACCCTATGTTTGTTAATCCTATCGCAGGCAACTATCATCTTAGCCCAAATTCACCATGTATTGATACTGGAACAAATCTGGATGCTCCATTAGATGATTTTGATGGGGATACGCGGCCATTATTTAATGGGTATGATATTGGGGCAGATGAATTGTCTGAACTAGTAATTATATCTGGCCCCTCAGGTACTCCAAACCCTGCTGCAAAGGGACAAACAGTTCAATGTAACATAGAGGTATATGATTGTTTTAGTCACAATATTACTTATGTTTGGTCTGCTGATGCAGGAAGTTTTGATGAACCCAACAAACAAAATCCTGTATGGACTGCTCCGTGTGTTACTAGCGATATATATATTAAAATACGAGTCGAGATTACTTGCAGTGAAGGGAAATCAACTACTAAATCTTTCTTGCAAAATGTTAAAAACGCCAATGTATTGATAACCCCTATTACAAGTATTTATGATGGATATCTTGATGCACCATCGATAAGTGTCAATGGAAGCAAAATAGCTTTTGTATCAGGCACAGATTTGTTGCTGTACTCAGAAATGCTTGGAATAAACCTTATTGCAAATTCAAATAATTATATCCTCTCTTCTATAAGTGGAGATGGTAATAAAATAGCATTTACTTCCAGTGCTGATTTAGTGGGCTCAAATCCGGATGGAAATCAAGAACTCTTTTTATATTCTGATGAAACAGGTATTATCCAGATTACAAATTATCTAGAAAATACATGGTTTGATGACATTTCAATAAATGCCGATGGGAGTAAAACTGTTTTTAAATCATACGGCGATTTAGCAGGAACAAATTCTGATGGTAGTGAAGAGATTTTTATGTATCTGGAAGGAGTAGGGATAACACAGATTACAAATTCTATGGCTTCAAGTTTTCAGCCTTCTGTGAATTCAGATGGAGGGAAAATAGCATTTACCTCATGTGCTGATTTAGTGGGCTTAAATCCAGATGAAAGTTGTGAAATATTCCTTTTTACAGAAGGAGTAGGGATAACACAGATTACAAATTCTACGGCTTCTAGTCATGACCCTGTAATAAGTGCAGATGGGAGGAAAATAGCATTTATATCAAATGATGAAATATTCCTTTTTACAGCAGGAGTGGGTATAACACAGATTACAAATTCGGGAGTTGTGCTTAATGATGTCCCTTCCATAAGTGCAAATGGGGACAAAATAGTATTTACTTCCAGTGCTGATTTAGTCGGATCAAACCCAAATAGAAACGAAGAGGTTTTTCTATATTCGGAAGGATCTGGCATAATTCAGATTACAAATTCAGGAAATGATTTCAATTCCTACCCTAAAATAAGTGCAGATGGAAAAAGGATAGTGTTTATTAATAATACAGATACTGGAATGTCAAACTTAATGACAGCCACTTTTATCAGTTCGGGATGCGATTCTGACATGGATGACGATGGCACTCGTGATACGGAAGATAACTGCCCCAATAAACCCAACGGCCCAAACCTCGGCACCTGCTCCTCAACTTCAGATAAGCCTGGTATAAACTGTACCAGTGATGCAGATTGTGCAAACGGGTGTTCTTCTAATGGTCTGTGTATTAAAGACCAGAGAGATACCGATAATGATGGTAAGGGGGATGTGTGTGACAATTGCCTGACCAACTGTAATTCGCAGCAACTTGATTCAAACCATAACGGAATTGGAGATGTGTGTGACCAAGATCCAGGCTGCGGAGGATGCAATCAACCACAGTGTGAAAATCAGTGTTAAGTTAAATTTGTGTTTTTAAATATACTCAAAAGGGCGGAGTTAACAATGGCTCCGCCTTTTTGCATCTATATGTGGTGGTGTCATCTTAATGGTAAAAATTCATGCTTACTGTTTATGAGCGCAACAATTCTCACTGCTTAAACAATTCTACATTTCATTACGAAGTCAATAGCAAATTTGTTGCACTGTCTGAGGTAAATATTCTTCCCACAGCAACGCTTATATTTTAACCCGCTGCCGCATGGACAAAACTATTTGCCTGTTTTTATCTTTATGGATTTAGCACCAGTTCGTGCTGCAACTTTTAATGCAGACTTATAACAGTTAAATATCTTTCTGGTTAAGGCATCTGTTTCAACCTTACTGAACCCTGCCAGCTGACACATAAAAAACATTGCTGCCAAATATTATTTTGCAATTTCTCCAAGGAATTTTTTTGACATCTCCTTTATGAAGGGAAATTTCTTGGCCACCTTGATTGCCGTTGGCGATAATTTGTAATACTCCGTGACAACTTTTTGGCCAATAATATTTTTAGCCATATAGTTGCGGAATTGGCGTAGATTGGCCAGCACCGTTCTATCTTTGGTTACATAGGCGGCATAACATCCGCCACTGCACGCATCGCAATTGAAACTCCCATCTTCGGCACACCCCTGATTGCAACAGACGACTCCTTCCGGAGGACAAAGCCAGATAATATAATCATACCCTTCCTCTACAAGTAATTCATATTCCCAGTTGGTGTTGCAATTTGTGCTTTGGGCGTAGAAGGAATAGGAATTGGGCGAGACATTATCATAGGACAAATTATTGTCACAACCCAGATATGAATCATGCAATACTCCACCAAATTCAGCTTCGATGTCGCCACAGCTGGCTTCTGAACAGATATAAACCGTGGAATAAGTCTGGCTCGGTGAAACACTGGTTTTTGGAAAAATGTTAATTGCCGGCTGTTTTAACAAGCACCCGCTGGGTTTGGCACCTTTTTTTATGACGGTGATTGAAACGTCACCAGAGAAGGCACTGCTCGCCAGTAAAGAAACCATTAGAATTGCCAGAAAAAGTACTACCACTTTTTTCATGTCGACCCTCGTTCTTCTATAGGTTTATATTTTTTATCAATATTCCTTTAAACTATCCTCCTTTCTCCATTGGATTTTTAAGTGCTGAATAATAAATTGATAAGAACTCGCTTTCGGATGAAGGAAGTATAGAGGCCTGGAGCGATTGTACGTCAATAAGGAATCCACTGTAAAAAAAGGTTGCTACAGTAAAAAAACCAATTAGCATACAAAGGGAAAACCTTTTTTTCATATAGCAACCTTCTTCCCGAATATATTTTATAGTTTATACCTTTAACCAGCTGTCGCTATGAGAATAATCTGCGTCACTAATAGTAGACTGAAACAGAAATATTATTCAAGCATTCTTTTACTACGCCTCAAAACCGTCGCACCAAAACATGCGATGCACCGAACTTTTTATTGACACACAATCACCCCTATTTTATATTATGCCCATCCAAAGGCGAGTTTTTATCAGTAATAAAGGAGACAATCATGCCCAACATTGCCAATGTACTGAAGGATGAAATCAAGCGACTGGCCCGCAGGGAAATCAATTTGACCATCACCCCTCTCAAAGTTTCAAACGCTGCTCTCAAAAAGCTCGTCTATGAGCACAAACGGCGAATCGCCGCACTTGAAAAAGAAAACAAAAGACTCGCTGTGCTGCAGGGCAAAATCCATGGACCGGTTCATGATAATGCCACCAAACTGAAAGAGGATGGTTTTAGCATTACAGGCAGGCAGGTCCGCAGTCTCCGGGGCCGTCTTGGTATTTCTCAGTCCCGGTTGGCAAAACTTCTCGGCGTCTGCGATAACATTGTCTCCATATGGGAAAACAAACCCGGTCGCCTGCAGCTACGGAAACCTGGTATCCGTAAAGCTCTTTCTGATTTAAAGGGCATGAAAAGGAGAGAGGTACTCGAACAGGTCCAGCAGGAGAAAAAAGGGCGGACTGTTTCAAGGCGAAAGAAAAAACAGTAAAGAGTTTTAGTAGGGCTGAGGCATAAGTCCTTTTGAAGTTAGCAGGGCCTAACCGCTAAATATAGTGGTTGGGTCTTTTTTCTTTAAATTCCACATTACGTGTCAGATGTGCGAGTAGTCCTTCAAGTTAACCAATTGTGACTTTAACCTGCAAGCAATTACACGATACAGTTTTGATATGCAAAAAAGCAGAGCTGTTAATGCCCCGCCTTTGATTAATTCTGTGGTTGCGGCTGGCCCGCCTGCTGTGTAGGCTCAATTATAATTGCAACGCGACGGTTCAACTGACGCCCCTCTGGCGTACTGTTATCGGCTTTCGGATTAGACTTTCCCGTACCTATCGCCGTTATCCGGGAAGCAATTACGTTTTTACCCACCAGGGCGTTTTTTACCGCATTTGCCCGCAGCTCTGATAACTGCTGATTATGTGCCTCGGTGCTGTCTGTATAACGCCACTACCTTTATGGTGGTGTCAGGGTATCTATTGAGAATTTGCGCCACGCGGTCAATTTCCCCTGAACCATATGCATTCGGTTTTATGGCGGATGAGTTCTTGTCAAACAGCACATCCGTTTTAAAAGTCAGAATAAGGGTGTCCTTTTCTCGCTGCACCCCCTGCATAATTGCTGACTGCTCCCGTGCCTGTGAGTCTGCCAGTGACCTTTTATTCTCCTTCATGGTTTCACACCCACTGCCAAAAAAAGCAACAACAAGTATTAATAATAGAAATTTTTTCATCGTATATTCTCCTTTATATAATTTACGTTAGTCCTTTAAACTGATTTTATTATACTTAAAATGTCTCTCTGTCATCAATAAAGCTTTGGCATTTTTTGCAAGGCTGCTTGCTTTTCATCTGTTTAGCGTTTTAAAGGAGAGGGGGCAGTTATTCAAGGTAACTCACTGCAGACTTTGTATATCAGCACCGATAGAAGTTTCGCAGCTTAAATTCATTGATGATTTCATTTGCAATGTGTCATGGCAGGCAATAGCAAAAACATTCGTCGTCACAATATATCGACAACCATTTTATAGACAAAAAGAGCAGAGCCAACTTAATGACCCTGCTCTTTTGCTTGTAAGTGTTATTATGTCAACCAAACGGCTGTTTTTGCGCCGCAAGGGTCCAAAGGTAAACAAACGGAATGACCATGGCTTCACTTGACCCCTAGAATCCTCAAACCCTTGGCCCACAAGCTACCGCCTTTAGGCGATAATAGTTTACTTTTCTGGCTGAGGAGTAAGCTCAACCCTATCTGCGTCAAAACCTTTCTTCACTATCCGATAGAGAATATCTTCATAGACAGAATCTTCCAGAGCAGGGGTTCTGCTTAAAATGTAGAGTACAAACCTTGTTTCATTGGTTACTACCGCATATTGGTAGTCTTCATCTAGTTCAATAATCCAGTAATCAAATTCGACTCCTGCAATGTCGGGTCGGTCGAATGTGACTGAAAGTTTTGAGTTGGTTGCAGGGTCAACTACCCGGGCAACTCCTTCTATCGAGGTGGGGGTGCCAGTCTAAGCCTCCAACCAAGCCCTTATTGACAACCCTCACCGTGCCATCATCATTGAGCGTGTATTCAGCGGTAACCGCGACCGCATCTTCATCAAAAGGAGTGTCGTAACGGGCAATCTCGTACCATAATCCAGCGTAGCGCGTTAGATCCACAGAATCCACTGTCTCCGGTGGTGGCATTTTACTGTTTTGAAGTGTTGGTACAATTCTTTCCGGATCAAACCCTCTCGTTGTGAGACTATCAATCAAGTCCTGGTAGGTTGATTCTTCTATGGTCGGTGTCCGGCTGAGGATATACAATGAGCTCTTATTAGAGTTGGACACAACTGAATATGAATAGTATTCGCCGAGATCGATGATCCAGTACTCAAAATTTTTATATGGCATGTTGGGACGTGTCATTTTGACTTTGAGTTTCGCATTGGTTTCAGGGTCAACCACGCGGGCAACTCCTTCTGTCGAAGTGCAGGGACCGTCCAAGTTACCAACCAAACCTCTATTTAATATACTTAATGTTCCATCCTCATTAAGCGTATATTCAGCAGTAACTGCTACCAAATCTTCATCGTTAGGAGTGTCGTAACGGGCAATCTCGTACCATAATCCGGTGTAACGCTCAGAGATCCACATACTCCACTGTCTCCGGTGGCAACAACTGGGGGCAGCCGATAATAAAAAGCACTGAAATAAAAATGCAAATCAATGTCTTTCGATGCTTTCGAAATTTCAAAATTGTATGCATATAGCTTCCTCCTTATTTTAAAGGTTTTGCTATTGGTAAAAAATTTGCTTTTTGAGCTAACTACCCTGTGTGAATTACTCGTAGAAAAGTGTTTAACTTGAATTATGCAATGAAGTGAAAATAGTATTGTGCCAGAAGAAATAGAGTATTTTTAAAAAGCAAAAAGTATTGGGGTCATGTTTTCGATTTTGCTTTGTAAAATATAAAATGAGGTATCAATTTTCTATCAAGGAATTTCCGTTAATGCAAAAGATAGTCTTCTCTGATGATTTCTATGCCTTGAATAAGCGTTGACTTACCCCCCATTTTTATAAGACATGCAGGATCATTGAGAAACTTGCTTTCGTATGAAAAAAGTATAGGCCGCTATTTATTGTGTGTCAATAAAAAATACGCCGCAAAATATGTACAGGATTATTGAGACAAAAATCTACATCTTGTGGTGGGCATTACCCGATAAAAAGTGAAGCTTATGTATCAACAGCAATAGAAGTTTAGCAGCTTAAATCTATTGCACACTTCTTTTACAAAGCATCTGTACAGTTTAAAAAATACAAGTTTAGATTCACAATGCATAATCACAACATATTGATATGGAAAAAAGGCAGAGCAGTGAATGCTCTGCCTTCATAAATAGTAGCACCTGTTTTACACTGCCTGCTGTTAACCCTGCGGCTGCGCCTGGCCCGCTTGTGGTGTGGGCTCAATGATTATGGCAACGCGACGGTTAAGCTGGCGTCCGCCTTCGGTTGTGTTGTCTGCAATCGGATTAGACTCTCCCATGCCAAGAGCAGAGATACGGGCAGTTTGTACGTTTTTAACAACCAGGGCGTTCTTTACTGAATTGGCCCGCTGCTCTGATAGCTGTTGATTATAGGATTCCGATCCGGTGCTGTCGGTATACCCTACCACCTTTATGGTGGTGTCAGGGTATCTATTCAGAATTTGCGCCACACGATCAATTTCCCCTGAAGCGTAAGCCGCAGATTTTATGACGGATGAGTTGGTGTCAAACATCACGTCTGATTTGAAGGTGAGGATAATGGCATTCTGTTCCTTCTGCACCCCCTGCATTATTGCTGCCTGCTCCCGTGCCTGTGACTCTGCCAGCAGCTGATCAAATTCGCGCTTCTGTTTGTCCATGTAATGCCCGATGAGGCCGCCGGCAAGACCGCCGACTACTGCACCAATCGCGGCGCCTTTGCCCCCGCCAACTGCGGCGCCGACCCCTGCGCCGACCACCGCACCCACCCCGGCGCCGATTGCGGTCTTAGGATTCTCCTTTATGGTTGCACAACCGGGCAGGATAAGAGCCGCGATAAGCAGCACCACTAAAACATGTTTCATGATACGCCTCCTCTGATTCAGCTTTTAATGTTACCCTCTCAATATGGTATACGTTTTCCCTTATTTCACCACGTCAGTCGCGCCCTTCATCTTGTCCATTCCTTCCTGCACTTTCCCTTTTCCTTCCTCCATCTTATCCATCGGGTTCTTTCCCTTGTCTTCATCCTTCTTCATCTTTTTTTTCTGCTTTCTCATCAATGGCACTACAGGTTTTGTCAGTCAGCATGCCGGCCGGCATTTTCATGTTTTCTTCTTTTTTCTGGAACTCCTTGACGGCATCCCGGGTATCCTTGTCCATTTTACCGGTCACTTCACCCTTGTAATACCCCAGGGTCTTAAGACCTTCCTGGGCTTTTGATATTTTCTCCGCTTGCTGATTCTCTTTTTCTTCGGCAACACACAGTGCAGTGAACGTGAAAACCACCATCACCCCAATCAGTACTGCTAAAATTTTCCTATTCATAAAAACCTCCTTTTTGCTTTGTGAATGGTTTGTTTTTTTGGGAAACCATTTAAATGCGGTTCCCCGGCTTCTGTTTCACTGTTTATTTACCAAAAACTTTCTTTAAAAGATCTGTTGACCGTGCTCCGGGATTTATTCTAATCATTTTTTCCTGCTGCCCCAGCATCATAAAAAGACCATCAGTTGATTTCTTGGTAACATAATCGTCAAGGTCAAACTTTATCCCGCTCATCAAAGGCAGGGTCTTGGCCTTGCTCATAATATTTTCAAAAAGACGGGTAGTGCCCGCCTCTCCCATGGTTGCTGCGATAATAGGCTTAAATTCAGTATAGATACTATTTGAGGTTTTTAGTTTAAAATAATCTGTTGCCGCAGTATCACCACCATTAAGAATCTTCTGGGCATCCTCCAGGTTCATGTTTTTTATTGCATCGCCAAATATAGATGCTGCTTTCGGCGCCGCTTTTTCCGCTGCCCTGTTCATGCTGAGAATAAATTCATCGACCTGTTTTTGCATCCCCATTTTACCCAAAGCATCCGTTATCATACGCATCTTTTCCGGCATAAGAATCTTAATTGCTTGATTACCAAAATATCCGTCTGTTTTCCCCACAAGGGCAATTGCCTTTTCGGTGCTTAAGGAAAGTGCCTCTTTAAGGCCTGAGATTATGGTTGCCTGCTCAAGTTCAGCGGTTGCGGAAGCTGCAATTAACAGCATGCTGGTTACTGCAGCTAACATAACTATGTTCTTATAAATTTCTTTTCTCATGGGATTTTCTCCTGCTGTTTAACTGGTTAATGGATACTTTAGTTTTTTATTACTATAACGCAAAAGTACCTCGTCATTGAACAAACTTGATTAGTTGTCGCTGGTGCCGATGAAGCGATAAACGACTGCACCCAGTAACGCCCCAATAATCGGCGCAATCCAGAACAGCCACAGTTGCGCAACCGCCCAACCTCCAACATATAGCGCAACGCCGGTGCTCCGCGCAGGGTTAACAGACGTATTGGTTACGGGAATGCTGATCAAGTGAATCAGGGTAAGGCACAGACCAATAGCAATCGGCGCAAAGCCTTGCGGCGCCCGCTTGTCAGTTGCTCCCAGAATGACGATCAAGAACATCATCGTCATGACAACTTCACTGACCAGTGCCGCAAGTAATGAGTAACCGCCGGGTGAATGGTCACCATAGCCGTTAGAGGCAAAACCAGCGGTTACATCAAAGCCGGCTTTGCCACTGGCAATAATGTACAGAACGCCGCCGGCTGCTATCGCACCAAGGACCTGCGCTACAATGTATGGCACCAGTTTGCCTGCAGGGAAGCGACCACCCGCCCAAAGTCCGACGGATACTGCCGGATTAAGGTGGCAGCCAGAGATATGCCCAATTGCAAAGGCCATGGTTAGAACGGTCAAACCAAAGGCAAGAGATACGCCCAGCAGGCCAATGCCTACATTGGGGAATGCTGCGGCCAGCAGCGCACTGCCACAGCCGCCCAACACCAGCCAAAAAGTTCCAAAGAACTCTGCTCCATACGTTTTCATCTCAACCCCTACTATGTTGTTTTGTTATTGTTGATACGCCTGAAATTTATTTAGTAAGGAATTTATTTTCTGTTGCTGTGTCAGAGTGTTATAAAAAACAAAAACCGTCTCAGGCATAGTCTTCTCCTGATGACGGTTACTCTTGTTACAGTAATCGGCAACAAAACTTTTGATGAGTATCACCCCGGCACCCATCGCCGTTGCCTCGTGTAACTACATTATAAAATTGTGTGATGCGTTATTTAGCATCTAATCGCCATTTACTTCTTTCTATATATCGTGTCAAGAAAATTATAATTTATTTCTATAATATTAATTCACATATAAATAGTTACTTTTATAAATATAGCATCTAATTTTTACATACATAAAGAACTGGTGGGGTATATTTTGAGAAACAAGGATGTTGACTATTGAACACAAGATGTTGTGGCAGGAAATGCTCAGAAAAAAGTGCAGCTTATGTATCAACAGCGATAGAAGTGTAGCAACCTAAATTCATTGAACACTTCTTTTGCAAAGCATCGTTTGTAACTGCCTTTATTTCTCCCTATCAGCAATAGACAATTAATAAAACGTTTATTTTTTCTCCCCAGAGTATATAATAATTCTAGCAACTAATGGCTATCCCTCTCTAATAATCCCCCCTTTATTTCAGGAGATTTTAAATATGCAGCAGGACGCACATAAAACCAACACCCAGCTTTTAGATGAATTGAGGGAACTGCGTCAGCGGAATATCGAATTAGAAACATCATTAGCTAATTCAAAAGAAGCAGAAGAACATCTCCGTGCAGTTTCTGAAACATCGCTGGATGCAGTTATAATTTCAGACCAGGATGGAAACATTATTTTCTGGAATAAAACAGCAACAGAAATCTTCGGGTATGAAAAAGAAGAAGTACTGGGTAATCCAATCACGATGTTGATTTCGGACGAGGCCATGGGGGAATATAATGAAGGGAAAGAGCATGTTCTGGAAAGAGGATTTTCATTATTTGGTAAAAAGCCAAAAGAAAGTGTAGCGAAAAGAAAAGATGGCACTAAATTTCCTGCTGAATTCACCGTGTCAAACTGGAAAATAAAGGATAAGTATTATTTTGGCGGCTCTCTGCGTGACATCAGCGAGCAGAAGCGGATAGAAAAAGAATATGAGAGGATCCTCAACATGTCTCAGGACCTCATCTGTATTGCAGCAACAGATGGCTATTTTAAATATGTAAACCCTGCGTGGGAAAGAACACTTGGCTACCCGAGAGAACACCTCCTTTCAAGGCCATTTCTTGATTTTATCCATCCCGAAGACCATCAAAAAAATGATGATGAAGTAGCACGGCTTGTATCAGGCATGCTGACTGTTGATTTTGAAAATCGTTATATTCATAAAGACGGTTCAATACGAATCGTCCAATGGACGGCTGCCCCGTTGCCAGAGAAGGGGCTGTGGTATTGCATCGGACGTGACATCACCGAGCGCAAGCAGCACGAGGAGGCACTGCAGGAAAGCGAAGAACGGTTCAGGGCAGTTGCTGAATCGTCTCCTGATGCAATTCTTATATCAGACCAGAACGGCACTATTATCTTTTGGAATAAAGCAGCTGTGGAAATGTTTGGCTATGAAGAAAAGGGGATAGTAGGGAAATCGTATACAATGTTACTACCAGAGCGTTTACGGGATCAAGACCAGAAAGCAGTGGCAGAAGTTTTTTAAAACAGGCATGTTATCGAATAATAAAAAACCACTTGAAACCATCGCTCTCAGGAAAGATGGCAGTGAATTTCCTGTTGAAATAACGTTTTCTGGCTGGAAAGTACAGGGCCAGTATTGTTTCAGTTTTATCATGCGTGACATCACCGAGCGCAAACAGGCTGAGGAAGCCTTAGAAAATAGCGAATCAAGGTATAGGGAACTGTTTAATAATAGCAAGAATGCTTTAGTCATCTATGAAGCGATTGACGATGGCAGGGATTTTATTATTAAAGAATTTAATCGTGCCGCAGAAAATATCGAACAGCTCAAAAAGGAGGCGCTTATAGGTAAATTCCTTACCGAAGCTTTCCCTGGTGTCAAAGAGTTTGGCCTGCTGGAGGTATTGCGGCGTGTATGGAAAACCGGAAAACCTGAAGATTATCCTGTTGCATTTTATCAAGATAAGAGGATATCGGGGTGGAGAGAGAATTACGCCTATAAGTTGCCATCGGGCGAAATCGTTGTGATTTATGAGGATATCACCGAGCGAAAGCGGGCAGAGAAAGAGCTTATTAACACCAAAGATTTCTTAGAAAATATTTATAATACCACCCCCGATGTGATGATGGTCAGCGATGAAAAGGGATATGTAATAAGTGTAAACAAGGCAGTAGAAAAGATGTTAGGCTTTAACCAAGAGGAGCTCATAGGGAAACACACATCAGAACTGTTTCCGAACGATGAGAAGCACGCCCAGATAGGGTCCAAGATAATAACCGCTTACGGGAAAAAGGAGTTATAAAAAGCTTTGAAGCGAACTGGTTGAGAAAAGATGGGAGTTTGTGCCCTATAGAGTTAAATATAACCATGTTGCAGGATAGAGATGGAAACAGAGTGGGTGGTGTCGCAACTATAAGGGACATCACCGAACGAAAGCAACATGAAGAAGCCTTGCGGGAAAGAGAAGAGCGTTTCAGAACAATTGCAGAATCTTCACTGATGCAATTATCACTACAGACAGCAGTGGTAAAATTCTTTATTGGAACAAAGCCGCTGAAAAGATTTACGGATATACAGCAAAAGAGATAGTGGGGAAATCTATAGAGCTTTTAAGGCCGGAAGGATGCAACGCCTTATATGACAGGAAAAACAGAGCACGATTTTATCAAAGACCGGTCACTCATCCTATATTGGAAAAACTGTGGAAGGATTAGCTGTCAGAAAAGACGGCACTGAATTTCTCTCTGAAACTTCCACCTCTTACTGGAAGATAAGGACAGATATTCTTTAGCGGAATTGTACGTGATATTACTGAACGCAAACAGACAGAGAAGGCGCTCCAACAGGAGAAGTATTTCAGTGATACGGTAATAAACAGCTTACCGGGAGTTTTCTACCTCTTAGATGAACAGGGACACTTTATTCGTTGGAATAAAAATTTAGAAGCCGTTACGGGGTACGCAGCCAAAGAATTGCAATACATCAATAACCTTTCCACTGATCCATAAGGATGACAGAGCCCTGATTGCAAGCAAAATGAAGGATGTCTTTACTAATGGCCAAGCTGAAGTTGAGGCGAAGTTATTGGGCAGACATGGCAAGGTAAGTCCTTATTTTTTTACTGGCAGAAGAATGGCTATTGAAGGGCAGTCATACCTTGCAGGAGTCGGGATAGATATTACCGAGCTTAAGCGAATGGAGCAAGAATTACAAAAGGCTCATGATGAATTAGAAAAGAAGGTAAAGCAGCGTACCGCTGAACTGAGAAAGGCCAATGAGAAATTACAGATTTCACAGGAATATCTCAAGAAATTTGCCGGTATGCTGTTGTCAGCCAGGGAGGAAGAACGGAAGAATATCTCAACAACACTGCATGATGAACTTGGCTCTATGGCTATCTCGGTTGCTTCCCAAATAAGCATTGCCAAGGAAGAATGTAAAGAAAACAACAAGCAAGCTACTTTTAAAGCACTTGAACAAGCTCAGGCTGCGTTACGAAAAGCTGTGGAGGATTTGAGAAGATTAGCGGTAGACTTACGGCCCCCGAATTTAGAAATTGTGGGTCTGACAGCGGCCCTGACAGATTTTTTTGATAATTATCAAAAAGCATTCAACATTAAAAATAACCTTCAGAAATGATTTGGCTAAAAAGAAAATACCAGAGGATACGGCAATTGTCATATACCGAGTAATACAGGAAGCATTAACCAATATCACTAAGCATGCTAAAGCACAAAAAGTGTCAGTGAGCCTTTATGCAGATAAAAACAAGGTGCATCTCGACATAACTGATGATGGTGTTGGATTTGATGTTGACAAAGTTTCAAAGAGGAAGGGCAAACTTAAGATTGGTATACAAGGAATGAGAGAGCGTGTTGAGTCTATGGGGGGAGAATTTTTGATTAAATCAGCACCTAAAGAAGGTACACAACTAAAAGCAGCCCTGCCTAAAAAATAAAATTAAATATCCCGTTTCCCATTTATACTATATGTTGTGGCAGGAAATTCTCAGAAAAAAGTGCAGCTTATGTATCAACAGCGATAGAAGTTATTTAGGCGTTATTCATTGAATACTTGATCCGCAAATCGTGCATCACAATATATCTATGCGAATAGACCTTCCCTGCAAGTGTTGACCAAACCGTTGACCAAAACTCTTATGAAACAAAAAAGCGCTTACGCCAAATGACGTAACCTCTTGATTTTGCATGGTGCCGAAGGGGAGACTCGAACTCCCACGGGGGAACCCCCACTAGACCCTGAACCTAGCGTGTCTGCCAATTCCACCACTTCGGCACTATTATTTAATATGCCTTCTTTCCCCCTCCCCTTAATCCCCTCCCGCCAGGAGCGGGGATTTTATGCAGCCTCCCGTAATGCGCTGTAATGTGCCGACGCCGGGGGAGCAAAGTTGTTGCGATATAAGATTTTTTAATTTATATTGATAATCCTATTTTGTCAAGGGCTTTAGCAGGCTGTTGAAAAACACCCGTCTGCTGCGTTGCGCTCATCCTTCGTCATTGCGACGTACTGTTACAGTACGACTCATTCCTCTTGATTTCGCGCGCCTTGCATCAGGGTATTTTTGACCAGCCTGGGGGGAAATTTTTCCCAGCAACATGTTAGATCAGTCCTGACAGCAAACGTTTTCCGGGAAAGGGCCGTTTGTATATGCCGTTAGAAATGCTTGAAGATAATCATGGCTGTTTTGTCTGCGGGATGGACAATGCCGAGGGAATGAAGCTGCAGTTCCAAACCCTTGACGGCGGCAAAAAAGTAACAGCGACCTATGTGCCGCCGGAAAAGTACCAGGGCTGGCAGGGCGTGGTGCATGGCGGCATCATCGCCACGCTGCTTGATGAAGTAATGGCCAAGGCTGCGCAAAAAAGCGGCTATCATGTGGTTACCGGCGAGCTCCACACCCGGTTTAAAAGTCCGGCCCGCGTGCTTGAGCCGCTCCATCTGACAGCGGAACTGGAAAGCGTAAAGAAAAAGATCGTCTATGTAAAAGCTTCCGCCTGCCGGGAAGACGGCACCGTGGTGGCCGAGGCAAAAGCAAAGATGGTGTTGATATAAGGGCAGGGTCAGGGCCATAGATTAGTTGATGAGGGTTCAAGGGGTCAAGGGCTCGAGGCAAAAGCTTCTCGCGTCCGCGGTGAATATATCGCTATGCAGCTCATCAAAGGCAGTCACAAGCTTAAAAGATATTGCGCTGAAAAATCCGGTGGTCACCATCGGAAATTTTGACGGGCTGCATATTGGCCATCAGATGATAATCAAGAGCGCCGTGCAGCGGGCCAAAGTAATCGGCGGCCAAGCTATCGTCTACACCTTTGAACCTCACCCGATTGCAGTCCTTGCGCCGCACAAATCACCCCCGATTATTACCACCTTCGCGGAAAAGGCCGCGCTCTTAAAAAAGCGCAGCGGCATTGATTTGCTGGTGCGGGAAAAGTTCACTAAAAAATTCGCCGCCCTCACCTCTGAGGAATTTATACGGACGATCCTGTATGAGCGCTTTCATCCCCGGGAGATACTCGTGGGGCATGACTATTCCTTCGGCAAAAACCGCGAGGGCTCGGTCAGGCTGCTGAAGAAGCTGGGAAAAGAGCTGGGATTTACGGTATGGGTAATGAGCGATATACGGATTGATAATATACACGTGCGCAGCACCATTATCAGAAATTTTATCAGGGAGGGGGATGTGTATGAGGCGAGCAGGCTGCTGGGCAGGCCGTACACGCTTCCCGGCACCGTGGTGAGGGGCCTGCAGCGCGGCATCGGCTTTGCTACCGCCAACCTCGCGCCCGACAAAGACCTGATCCCGGCAAATGGCATCTACGCGATACGCGCTGAAACTCCTTACGGCAGCTGTGACGGTGTGGTGAATATCGGCACCTGCCCGACCTTTGGGGCAAACGAGAAGACCATCGAGGCCCATCTCTTTGATTTTAACAGAAACCTCTACGGCAAAAAGATATCGCTGCAGTTTATTGAACGGCTGCGGGGCGAGAAAAAATTCCGCGATGCAAAAACCCTTGCCGCGCAGATAGAAAAAGACATACGGAAGGCAAGGAAGATACTGCGGCAGGAATAACGCTAACTAACCATTAAAAAAGAACTGCTCTCTAAGTCCAAAGGTCAAAGCTCAAATGCCAAATGAATGATAAAATCTGAAAATCCAATTTAAAAATATTTGTCCTTTGGATTTTGACATTTGAAATTTTACTGTTTTCCTTTCCTCAGCACCCTCTTATCCCCTATCCGCACCGTAACCTTTGCCTTATCCAGATACTCAAACAGCGGGATCATGAATTTGCGCGACAGTCCGGTCAGCTCCTTGAACCCCTGCGTGGTGATCTCTCCATTCTTTTCAAGATAGGAAATAACATCATTGGTGAGCTTATTGACAGCGGGGGAAGCAACATAGAGCTCTTCACTCACCTTTACCAGCAGGCCCTCCCGCACCGCGATTTCAAGCAGGCTCAACAGAACCTTCTCCACCACGTTGAGCTTCTCCGCAAGCTCTTTCACCGTAGGCGGCGTGAGCGCACCCTTCTGACAGGCATCTAAAATTTTCTTTTGCAGGTCCTTCTGCGCATCCTGCAGCACCGGGCTGCGGCCGGCCAGGAAAAGATATTCTTTGGAAGAGCCGACTTTATTTTTTTCGACAAGCTTTTCTATGACCGGGAAAAACAGTTTTTCACTGGTAGCATAGGGAAGACGCGCCCTGAGCTCTTCCCTGAGCATCCCCACCTTGAGCGGGTTTTTAGCGTGAAAGTCTTTAAGCTCCTGCTGCACCAGCTGCTCAAGCTCGCGGATTGCCTGCGGGTCGGCAACCAGAAGCGGCTCTCTGCTGAACACTGCGAGCTGTCCCGCTGCAAGCAGCTTCTCAACCAGGGCCTGCTGCCGGGCAGTGTCAAGCCCCAGCCGCGCCTGTATCTGCGCAGCCGTCAGCCCTTTGAGCCCCGCCTCTTTACAGAACACGGCCAAAGCTTTCCCCGGGTTTCCCTGTTGTATAATTTTCAGGCGCTCAGCAACTGTTTCGTCTGTTCTTTTATGCCGGGGCGGAAGGTTATCGAGAATCTCTCCGCCGCCGATGGTGTCCACCGGTGAATAGCTCCTGAGCACGTAGCGGTCGCGGGGGAACAGCACCACCGGCTGTTCCAGCAGCAGCTGAATGAACCCTGACTGCCCGGGCAGAAGCTCATCAGCGCCGAGCACCCGCACTTCCCCCATAACTTCTGCGGTGCCTGAGTGGAAGCGTATTCTGGTTCTGTGCTTCAATGGTCTGGGTGCTGCGGCCAGATAGTCTATCCAGGCATCAACCCGTCTTGTGGGAACCGCGGTGCCGGGAGCAGTCAGCACTTCTCCCCGTTCAATCTGTGATTTTTCCGTTCCCTGCAGGTTGATGGCAGTTCTCACTCCGGCTCCGACTGACTCAACGCTTTCATTGTGGACCTGTATGCCCCGCACTTTTGCCCTGACCCCGGCGGGAAGAATCTCCACCTCGTCGCCCAGTGAAACCGATCCTGCCATGAGGGTTCCGGTAACCACGGTGCCGAAGCCCTTCATGGTAAACACCCGGTCAATGGGCAGCCTCAATGTGCCTGTTGAAGGCCGCTCTTTAATATCAGCAACAATGGCATCAAGAGCAGACAGCAGTTCCGGAATTCCCTTGCCGGTTGCAGCGGAGAGGGCGATGATGGGCTCCTGTTCAAGAAAGGTGCCCTGCACAAACTGCCGCACGTCTTCTTGAACCAGAGCCAGCCATTCTTCATCCACCAGGTCAGTTTTGGTGAGGGCAATGAGGCCCCGCTTGATAGCAAGGAGCCTGCAGATATCAAGGTGCTCGCGGGTCTGCGGCATCACCCCTTCATCAGCAGCTATCACCAGCACTACCACGTCTATGCCGCCAACGCCGGCCACCATGTTCTTGATAAACTTTTCATGGCCGGGGACGTCAATGATGCCGATCCGCTGCCCGCCGGGAAGGGTGAGGGAGGTAAAACCCAGCTCAATGGTAATGCCGCGCTCCTTTTCCTCCTTGAGCCGGTCCAGGTCAACGCCGGTCAGGGCTTTCATGAGCGTGGTTTTGCCGTGGTCAATGTGGCCGGCAGTGCCGAGGATGATTTTTTTCAGGGTCTTCTCCTCATCAAGCAGGGACAGTATATTAAGCTAAGCGCACATCTCAAGCGACACAGGGGTTCTTTGCATCCACTCACTTTGGAGAAGACCCCTTTTTCATACACAAGCTGGCCGGTCAGGTTTTTACTGTCCCTTTGCCTTGTCCATCACATTAAACCAGCTGCCGGCTCCCTTTTTGTTCTCGCTGCCGCACGCGCTGATTACCGCGATATTACCTGAAACGGCACCGTCCGGCACTTCCACATCAATGTTCTGATAGCGCCAGGAAATGATTTTTGCAGGGACACCGTTGGAGAAAACAACCTGGCCCGCGTCTTTGCCGAACCGCCAGCCCTGCAAAGAAACAGTGGCCCCGACTGCTGCTGCCCGGGGGCTCACCAGCTTTATATAGGACGGCGGGCAGGGATTTTTTGCGTCGTCATCGCTTAACGCCTCGGATGGCATATCATCTTTTAATTCTTTCGCTGACTGTTTCGGCTTATCACTGTTCATCGACGACCCTTCCAAAGCAAAAGCACGCATTGCCGGTCCGGGAATAGTGCTGCCCAGAAACAGTAAAAACAGAACGGTTATGGTTGCGCAGAAAATAGTTTTCATAGCCTTTACCTCCATTTGCTTTACATTAAGGGTGCTCCCTGCTAATAATTATTATAATCTCAGCCTTCCGGGTAAGAATATCGTTCTATTTTATTGTAGCATCACCCGTAAAAATATGAAATGGATTGTTCTATAAATGACCGTTTTAATAAAACATATTCTGCAGACTGTTCGGGACCGGGGAAATGACACCGCTTTCTTCTATTTTGAGAGCAGCGAAGAAAAGACGCTGACCTGTTCTCAATTCAGAGGGCTGATCTTCTCCTGTGCCGCCGCCATCCGCTCCTTTAGCATTGCTCCGGGAAGCCGTGCGATACTGGTCGGCGAGAATTCACCCGCATGGCCGGCAGCCTATCTTGCCGCGCATTTGTGCGGCCTGACCGTGGCCCACGGCGACAGCCGGTTTACTGAGGATGAATTTAAAAATATTGAGCGCTTCACCAAGCCGGCCCTGATCCTGTGCGGCCGCGCGTTTTCAAACATGTTTGGAAGCGATGTCCCGAAAATTCTTCTCGAAGACCTCACGCCGGCACCGGCCGAAGGGGAGCCGGAAATCATCCCGCTTGCCCCGGGCCAGCCCATGTCAATTATCTTTACCTCGGGAACTACGAGCGACCCCAAGGGCGTCATGCTCAGCGAGGAAAACTTCCTCTCGAACCTTGCGATGCTTGCGTCCATGAACGGCCTTATCACCGGCCGCGACCGGGTGCTGGCCATGCTTCCGCTGCACCATGTGTACCCGTTTACCTGCACGGTGCTTGCGCCCCTGTACTTCGGGGCGGCCATCATCTATCCGCGCTCATTGAAAGGTGAGGATATTTTCGCAGCAGTTAAAAATCATGGGGCGACCGCCTTTGTTGCCATCCCCCGGGTGCTGGAGCTTCTCTGCGACCGCATCTTTCAGACCGCGGCAGCGCAGCCGAAGATCAAACAGGCTCTTTTTTACGGCCTGCTGAAAATCTCTGATGTCCTGCAGCCCCTGGGGATAAATCCGGGGAAACGGTTATTCAGCACCATTCACCGCAATTTCAAAGGGTTCAGGTTTTTTGCGAGCGGCGGCGCCCGGCTCGATGTGGATGTTCATAAAAAGCTGCGGGCTCTGGGCTTCAAAATAATCGAGGCCTACGGCCTCACTGAAACATCGCCGATTGCCGCCATGAACACGCTCTCCGAGCAGGTCCCGGGCTCGGTGGGCAGGGCAGCTCTTGGCGTAGAGCTGAAGATTGAAAAGGCGGATTCCCATCTGGACCAGGGCGAGATATGCATCAGGGGCCCGAACGTCATGATGGGCTATTGCCAGCGCCAGGACCTTACCGCTGAAGTGGTTATTGACGGCTGGTTTCATTCCGGGGACCTTGGCTATCTGGATGAGCGGGGGCACCTGTTTATCACCGGCCGGAAAAAAGAGGTGCTGGTGCTCTCCAGCGGTAAAAACATCTATCCCGAGGAGCTGGAAAAGCTCTACCGCCAGTCGGAGAGAATAAAAGAGCTGTGCATAACCCTGCTGAGTGAAGGCGGCAGGGAGTTTCTCACCGTGGTCATATACCCCAATAAAGACTATTTCGTGCGAGAAAAATCCGCTTCCATCTACCAGGATATAAAATACGAGATCGAAACCATAGCCCATACGCTCCCGTCATATCAGCGGGTGACGCGGATTGAGCTGGTGGACGAGGAGCTTCCCAAGACCTCGCTGGGGAAAATCAAGCGCTACCGGGTTGCCGAGCTGGTAAAAGAAAAAGTCTCAGGCGCTGCTGCAGAACAAGTAGAACCTGCGCCGGAAAACCAGGACCCGTTTCTGGTATTTGTGCAGCAGACGCTGAAGCTTAATAAATTTCCTTCGCTTGCCGGCAACCTGGAAACAGACCTCGGCCTTGACTCGCTGGCAAAACTGGAGTTCTTCTTTGCCGTCGAGGAGCGCTACGGGATAAAAATAGCTGAAGAACAGGCGGGAAATATCTTCACCCTGCGGGATATGCGCGCGCTCATTCCGGATACTGCTTCTTTTGAGGCTGAGCCGGAAAGCGCAATGGTCGCGGAACTGGTGACCGGCGCGCCGGACATTCCCCTTGACCGGCACGTGGCAAGCGGGAGCAATGCGGCTGCAACAGCTGCCCGGTTCTGTTTTTACATGGTCTGCAAAACCCTGCTCAAGCTTTTTTTCAGGGCGCGGCTGGAGGGCGCCGAACTTCTCCGGAACGCCAAACCCCCGTTTATTATCGCGCCCAACCATAATTCATATATCGACGGCATAGTGATCTACGCGCTGCTCCCGTTCAGCATTCTTAACCGCTGTTTTTTCGTCTCGCTGGTGCAGATGTTCGGCAGGCTGCCGTTCTCCCTGGCGCAGAAGATAGGCAGGATTATACTGACCGGCACCCACGACACCGCCATCAGATCTTTGCAGTACTCGTATCAGATACTGAAAGCCGGGGGCATAATGTGCGTTTTCCCTGAAGGCATGCGCTCGGTTGACGGAGCGGTGGCGCAGCCGAAAAAGGGCATCGGCTATGCTGCGCAGAGTTCCGGCGCAGCGCTGCTGCCGGTCTGCATAGAGGGAACCCAGGCCCTTCTTTCGCGAAAAAATCCCGGGCTGCACCGCACGAAAATAACCGTCACCATTCTGCCGCCCATTGCCCCGGAAGGAGGGCTGGATGATTTTCTCGGCACATGGAGAAGGACGGTGCAGGATTATCATGATAAGAAAAACAGGCGGTAGCTGGCCACGCATAATAATCTGGAACTTGAGGAACTCAAAAAAACAAAAATTCCTGATTTCATGAGTTCAGGATTGAAGGATAAGAACACATGACAGCGTCTCCACCAGAAGATGAGCTGTGCGAGCTTTTTGACGGCCGGCTCAAGCTGTTTCAGAAGCGGCAGGGCTACCGGTTTTCCGTTGATTCCATACTGCTGGGCGATTTTATCCGGGAATCCATCCTGCTGGGCGATTTTGCCGGGAGCGGGCCGCAGGCCGGGTTATTGATCTTGGCACCGGCAGCGGCATCCTGGCGGTGCTGCTCTCCAGAATTGCAGCGGTCAGGGAAATAGTGGGCATAGAGGTGCAGGAGGACCTGGCAGCGCTGGCGCAGAAAAATATCTCTTATAATGAATGCGGGGACCGGGTAACCATTATCCGCGCAGATATACGGGAGATTAAAAAAACAATTTCCTGCCGTGAGCTTTGATGCGGTCATCAGCAATCCGCCCTTCTATCCAATAAAATCCGGGTTGCTTAATGAGGACAGCGGGAAAGCGGTTTCACGCCATGAGCTGCACGGAACCCTTGCTGATTTTATAAGCATCGCGGCCTATCTCTTGAAGCGCAGCGGCGCGTTTTTGACCATTTATCCCTGTTCCCGGATAGGTGACCTGATAGAAGAGATGCGCACCGCAAAGCTGGAGCCGAAGACGCTCCGCTTCATACACCCGAACATAGAAGAGCCGGCAAACCTGGTAATGGTTGAAGGGATTAAGGGGGGAGGCAAGGAGGCGCGGGTACTGCCCCCGCTGGCACTCTTTGACGCTGAAGGAAGTTACAGCCGGCAGGCGCGGGAAATATTCAGAAAGGTCTGAGCCCCGCAGCCTTCATCACGCTGCGGGAGTATAATTGTTTTGACTTTTTAAGCATTTAACTGTAAAAATAATTTCCCTTGGAAGACTGAAATGCTTGTTTATATATATATTAATTAATAGGGAGAATAACCCGCATGGAAAAGAAACACCGTCATGAACTAAGCCCGGAACAGATTGTTCTTGATACCTTTGCCTTCTGCCGCACCCGTGTCCTGAGCACCGCGGTAGATCTTGAGCTGTTCACCCATATCTCCCAGGGCAACAAGACCGCAGAAAAGCTTTCACAGGTCACCGCCACCAACCTGCGGGGGCTTGAAATGGTGCTCGATACCCTGTGCGCCATGGGGTATCTGCAAAAAAAAGAAGGCGCATACGAGCTCACGCCCATGTCCCGGTTCTTTCTGGTAAAAGGCAAGAAGATGTATTACGGGGAGTACGTGAAGCACGTTGACCTTTCCTGGGACCCCTGGTTCAAGCTCACGGAAGTTTTAAAAACGGGGAAACCCTCGCTTCCTTCAGGCACCGAGCAGGAAGACGGCTTTAATTATTATAAAGAGCTGGTGCCGCTTCTGTTCAGAACCACCCATCTCGTTGCAGCTGGAGGGGCAAAAGCACTCGGCATGGGAGAAGAGTTGAAGGGATTGAAGATCATGGACGTGGGTACCGGGTCCGGTGCCTGGGGCATAGCGCTTGCCCAGGCTGACCCAACCTGCACCATCTGCGGCGTGGATGACGCCAAAGTGCTTGAGCAGACCAGGCGCCATGCTGAACAGATGGGAGTCGCGCAGCAGTTCACCTTCATTCCTGCCAATGTTGAAGAAGACGCACTCGGAGAAAATGAATACGATATGGCAACACTCAGCTATGTGTGCCACGGTGAAGGCGAGCGCAAGAGTAAAAATATTATCGCTAAAATACATACGGCATTGAAGCCGGGCGGCAGGCTTGTGATATGTGAGCTCTGCCCTGACGAGAACCGTGAAAAAGACTTTTTCACGCTGGTGTTCGGCGTGAACATGCTCATCCACACCACCGAGGGCAACACCTTTACCATCTCTCAGTACACCTCATGGCTCAAGGGTGCAGGCTTTAAAAACGTTGCGACCATCGACATCCCGGCTACGTCTCCGCTGGTGGTAGGAATAAAATAGAATAAGCTATCAGCTATCAGCGTTCAGCAACTTTTTATTTGTTTGCTGAACTGGCTGACAGCTAAAAACCGGAGGTTTTTTAATGGACGAACATGATGAAATACTTGAGCAGTGGAATTTTAAAAAGGTAAAGATAGGAAACCTTGTATATCCCCTGGCAGACGGTTTCAGCGACAAGATAAACCTTGCACTATAAGCGGGTGCGGACCACGGTTCCGGGGCGGCTCTTTGCTCTCTTTAAAAATATCAAGGGCCTGGTGGAGCAGGAAAAGACCGGAGAGTTCAATTATGGTGAAGTATCCTTCGGCGTCAACCTGCGCACCCACGCTGATGTGTCGTTATACGATACGCTGCATGTCACTGAGAGCTCACGCAGGTCAAGCATTGTCCGGCACGCAGCAGAGATAACACGCAAGCAGGTCAATTATCAGGGCGGTTTTCTGGTTGAGGCAAACAATGATTTCCCCTACCGGCACGTTGGCTCAGGCTCATCTGCCGCGCTTTTCACGGCCACGGCCCTCTCAATTAATAAGCTGCTGGGCGACCCCATTCAGAACGACAAGCTGCCCAGGTTTTTAGCGCAGAATTACGGGGAAGAGATTGACGGCGACCATGATAATCTCATTACCGTTCAGTGTACCGGCGGCACATCCTGGATGGGTCTGGTGGGCGGGATAATACTGGTGGACAAAAGCCAGCTCAAATACCGCATGGCAATCCCCGAGGGGCTTGGCTATGTGATCGGTGTCCCTGATTATGAAAAGCCTGATGCCAAGGGCGCCATGGCCCGGGAAGCGGGCGGCATCTTCCAGGACATCCTGGACAAGCTGCCGGAGATGGATAAGTTTCACAAGGAAGTTTTTCAGGAAGTAGAGACTGCCATTAAAGATGGCGACATCGGGCGGGTCGGAAGCGGCATCTATAAAGCGTTCTCCTATGATCCCTTCATGCAGCTCTTTGAGAACATGTTCCCCGGTATAAAAGAGTTGTTCTGGAAGCTGCGGGACAAAATGCAGAAGCATTCTCCGGCCGCGATGTTCATATCATCTGCCGGCCCCGGTATTGTGACCCTGTGCGACAAGCACAAGGAAAAAGAGGTCATGGACTGCTACGAGCAGCTGGGGATCGATTATCTGCTGACGCCAGAAGTTGCAAACAACGGCTTTATCTACGAAGTGCTGGAAAAGAAACCGCCGGCATAAAGCTCGTGCCAAATGCGCTGAGCCACCGCAAAGAACGCAGAGGAAAAAAGGAAATGATTGTTCAGATCTACGGCACCAAGACTATAGAGGATGCAAAGGCATTAGTTGAACTGGGTGTTGATTATATCGGCCTTGATGTGGCGGATGACCCGGATGACCGGGCACTGATGAAGCAGATCGTGGATCTGGTGCGCGGCCGGATGACCACCGTGCTGCTGCCGGTTTTCTGCGACCTTGAGACCGGGCTTCGCATAGTAAAGGAAATAAAGCCTGATGTGATGCACTTCTGCTCCACCGACATGCTGCCCTTATCTGAGGCCCGCGCAATCCGCAAAGACCTGGGAGATATAAAGATGCTCCAGGCAATTCCCGGTGGGGCTTCCCGGCCGCTCGGATAAAACTGATTCACTTTCAATTGCCCGCGAGTACCAGGAGGTTGCCGACCTCTTTATTCTTGATACCTATGCCGGTGATTATTCTGAAGGAAGCACTGAAGTGCCCGGCATGATCGGCATCACCGGAAAAGTCCATGACTGGACCGTGAGCAGAAAAATTGTTGAGCAGAGCAAACGGCCGGTCATCCTTGCCGGCGGGCTCAACCCGGACAATGTTGCCGCAGCAATTAAAGCGGTGCAGCCCTGGGGTGTTGACTCCTGCACCGGCACTGATGTCTGCCGCGGCAAAAAAGACCTCGCCAAAGTGGGAGCCTTTGTGAAGGCAGCCCGAGAAATTCAATTCTGATATAAATATAATTTACCCTTCTTTTCCAACTCCCATAAATATATCTTAATGTTGCCGGCTGTATGACCGCTGCCGCATAATTTCAAAGAGTACCACTGCCCCCGCCACAGAAGCATTGAGGGAATCAAGCCCGCCCTTCATGGGAATGGAGATGGAGAAAGTCGCATTTTTTTGAGATCAGCTGCCGCATGCCCTTTCCCTCGCTGCCGATCACAAGCGCCATATCAAGATTGAAATCAAATTCATAGAGACTCTTTTCTGCCCGTGGTGTGGTTCCTACTATCCACACACCTTCTTTTTTTAATATCTCAACCGTCGCGGCAATATTTACCACCTGGCACAGCGGCAGGTGCTCGACTGCGCCTGACGAGGCTTTTGCCACGGTGCCGGTAATTGCGGCTGAGCGGTCTTTGGGGAATATGACCGCCGTTGCCCCGCAGCAGTAGGCGCTGCGGACGAGCGAGCCGAAGTTCTGGGGGTCCTGGATGGAGTCAAGGATGAGAAACAGCGCCTTGCCGCCGCTGTCTTTCCAGAGAGAGATCACATCCTCTATGGTCAAGAAGAGGCAGCGGTTCCACTTCTGCCACCACGCCCTGATGCTGCTCTGAGCGGCACATCTGGGCTAATTCTTTAATGGTAACAAGGGCGGTGTTGATTTTTGCTGCTCTGGCCAGCGAGACAATCTGCGTGAAGTCTTCTCTTCCGCTTTCTCGGGAGAGAAACAGGCGATGAAACGCGCGCGGGCGTTTCTTTAACGCCTCAAGTACTGGATGGATGCCGTAAAGGGTAAGCATATGAAATAGAGAGGACAGAATACAGAGAACAGAAGACAGAAGACAGATATTTTTAGTCTGTTCAGTTTCTTAGTCTGTCATCTGTTGTCTGTCATCTTCTGTCTGTTGCCTGTTCTTCAATTTCTTTAATAATATCCTGCACCGCTTTCAGCGGGTCGGGTGCCTCAGTAACCGGCCTTCCAACCACAAGGTAGTCTGCTCCCTTCCGGATAGCTTCGCCGGGAGTGAGAACTCTTTTTTGATCGTCTGCCTTTGAGGTGCGGGGCCTGACACCGGGAGTTACCACCAGAAAATCATGGCCGCATTCTTTTTTAATCATCTCTATCTCCTGGGGCGAGGCTACCACGCCATCCACCCCCGCGGTTTTAGCAAGACCGGCCAGCCGTACCACCTGCTCAGGAACAGCAGCGTTAATCCCCAGTGCTGAGAGGTCTGCTGCATGTAACGATGTCAGCACCGTGACGGCAAGTACCAGCGGCCTGCGCTGATTAAGCGCCTCTGCTTTCGCCTGAACTGCTGCCGCTGCCTGTTTCATCATCTCAAAGCCGCCTGAAGCGTGGATATTGAACATGAACACTCCGTGCATCATCGCCGCTTCTGCTGCTTTGGCCACGGTATTGGGGATGTCGTGGAATTTCAGGTCAAGGAATACCTCACCGCCCAGGGTATGAACCATGTCAATCGCCTGCGGGCCGTAGCGGGTGAAGAGCTGCTTGCCGATTTTAAACATACCCACATCACTTTTAAGCAGCCCGACCAGTTCCCGGGCCCGTTCCAGCGCGTCAACATCAAGAGCGATGATAAGTTTATTTTTCACGCTGCCTGCCATTGTTTAAAATAGTGTCAATAATTGCGTGCGTTTTCTTGCACCGCTCGGCAATAATTATGGACGTGAGTGCCGTTACTGCATCCTCAAACCGGTCATTGATCACCACATACCGGTACCAGGCCATGGTCTGGATTTCGTTCTGGGCCCGCTTAAGCCTCCTGCTTAAACTTTCCGTGTCCTCAGTGCCCCGCTCCATGAGCCTCTTCTTCAGTTCATCGAGCGTCGGGGGAAGGATCAGAATGGTGACGGCGTCCGGGTACTTTTCAGTAAGCTGCCGCGCGCCCCGCTCATCTATATCAAAGAGAATATCAGCGCCGCCGGCAAAAAGCCGCTGGATCGTGTCGACCGCCGTGCCATAACAGTTCCCGTAAATCTCGGTCCACTCAGCCATCTTCTGCTGCGCGATATTTTGCTGGAATTCATCCTGGGAAATAAAATAGTAGTCAATGCCCTGTGTTTCTCCGGGCCGGGCAGCGCGGGTGGTGTGGGAGATGGAAAAGCTGAGGCGCGGCACCCTGCGGAGTACCTCATTGCACAGGGAGGTCTTTCCGGTGCCGGATGGCGCGGATACAATAAAAAGAAGGGAATCTTGCTGACTGGTATGAACGGCTCTGCTACTCATCGTGTATGCCTTCGCTCGAAAAACACCGGGCCATGGTCTTTAGCCGGCACGCCGGCGAGAATCACCTGTTTGCTGTTCATTACAGTATATTCTGCACCTGCTCCCTGATTTTCTCCAGCTCATTCTTCATGAGCACCACAATATGTGAAATCTGCGAGTCGCTTGCCTTGGAGCCGATGGTATTTACCTCCCGGTTAAGCTCCTGAATCAGGAAGTCAAGCTTCCTTCCCCCCGGCTCAGACGATTCAAGCCATTGCTCAAACTGTTTCAGATGGCTCTGGGCCCTGATCAGCTCTTCAGTAATATCGCTCTTATCAGCAATATAGGCTATTTCCTGGGCCATGCGCGCCTCGTCCAGCTCAACTCCCTCGCACCATTTGCTGATGCGCTCCCGCAGGGCCTGCTGCCGTGCTGCCAGGGTCCGGGGGAACAGGGTCTCAATGTCGCAAATCCCCTGGCGAATGGTGTCAAGCCGGGCACGCATATCGTTTGTTATTTCTACGCCCTCCGCTTCCTGCATCTGCTGCAGGCCGTCCAGAGCCTGCTCAAAAGCTTTCCGCAGCGTGCCCCAGTCTTGCTGGGTTTCCGGGGTCTCTTTTTCCGGCGCGATAATGTCTTTAAAGGACAGAATAGTTGCCAGGCTTATCTCCTCTGTCAGCCCGAACTCCTGCTTTAAGGACTCAAGCATGGTATGGACTGTTCTGGCCAGAGGAAGGTTGATGGTGAAATTGCAGGTATCCTCACCGTTACTGTCAAACTGTACGGTAACATCTATTTTCCCCCGCGCTGCGCGGGAACTTACGTATTTTTTCACTTCAGCTTCCAGCGGGGAAAAGCGCCGGGGCAGCTTGAGGGAAATATCGCAGAAACGGTGATTGGTGGAGCGGATTTCGATTATAACTTTTCTGCCGTCAAGCAGGGTCTCTCCCCGGCCATAGCCGGTCATGCTTTTTATCATGGGGTCCTCTTTCTTATCACTGCAGCCCGGGCTGCATGCATTTTTATTTCTATGGCTTCGGCACGTCTTCGCTTTTCACTGCCCGCCATTGAGCGAGATAATTACTGCGTATGGTGTTGAGAAGCTCTATCATCTCCGCTGACCCGTAATCAGGAAACGTCCACTCAAGGGCCTGAAATGACTGCGCCCGGAATATAAGGGTGAGGTCAGCATACACGCCGTCACGCAGATACGGCCGGTGGCTAAACCCTTTGCAGGTTGCAAGAATTACGTGTGACAGGGCAATGTATCCGGGGTCGATATTGATCCTGCGCTTCTCCTGCGCATCGGCACAGGCATTCTCCAGGGCATTGGTTGCAAGCTTTATCTCCGGCAGTGTATCCGGCGCTATCAGCTTTTGAAAACTGACCAGGCGGCGCCTGAGATCAGCTCCCATCTCGGATTCGTAGTACCGGGTATAGCGAAACGGCAGGAGCTCGCTCATAAAATCAAGCGGGCCAAACCTGCTGCTGAGGTCTGTACAGACCTCGTCAATGAGCCGGGTATGAGCAGATAAAAGGCTCACGATGAGCTTTACCGGTTGTGGCGGTTGGGGTATGCTCACAGACGGGACAGCCTGCTGTTCTGAATCCGGGTTTGCAGCTCACTGAGTGCCACCGTTGTGGTACCCAGGTGGCTGACCGCAATGCCTGCCGCAACATTTGCTATCCGGGCAGCTTCCTCCCAGGAAGCGCCGGCGCTCTGCGCGAGGACGAGAGAGCTTATCACGGTATCTCCGGCCCCGGTAACATCATAGACCTCAAGAGCTGCGGTGGGGATGGAGACCGCATGGCCTTCCCGGTCCACCAGGGTCATGCCCTGTTCCCCCTTCTTGATCAGCACATACTCGCACGCAAGGGCCTTTAATATGTACCGGGCCGCTGCCAGCACATCTTCGGGGCTTTCTATCTCATGCCGGGCAAATGCCCGGGCCTCTTTGATGTTGGGCACAACAATGGTCACTTTTTTAAAATGCTTAAAGTTGCTGAACTTGGGGTCAACAGCCACCACAATCCCCGCGCGCACGGCGCAGGCTATGATCTCGCGCAGCAGCGGCTCGGTGATAAGCCCCTTTTCATAATCAGAAATAACCAGTGCGTGCACCGAGGCGAGCTTGTCTTTTATATAGTCTATGATCTTCTGCCGGCTCTGCCGTGAGATCGGCGTCCGGTCCTCCCGGTCAAGACGGACCACCTGCTGGTTATGGGCAATAATGCGCGTCTTGACGGTTGTCGGCCTGCCGGGCTCAACCACCATGCCCTCTATCTCGGCACCACACGCATGCAGCTGTTTCTTAATAGTGTCTCCCGGTTCATCATCGCCGACAATACCGCACATAAAAATATTTTTACCGCCCAGCGAGCTCAGGTTATTAAACACATTTGCCGCCCCCCCCAGCCGCCGGTCAGCTTTGCGGTTGAAAATACTTACTACCGGAATGGGTGCCTCCGGGGATATGCGCTCGATGGAACCTTCAATATATTCATCAAGCATGATATCGCCGATGACGAGAATGCTCACCTCGGGAAATTTCTTGAGGATAGAAAGAGCCCTGTTTTTATTCATGCTGATTCTGCTCTCACCAGTACGTATTCTCTGCGCTGTCCCTTTCGCTCCGCGCCATACCTCCGGCGGGCCGCCGGTCAATCGTAAGCTATGAGAGAAAAGACGCTGTATTTTTTAAGAAGCTGTTCTCCCGGCAAATCGGCAAGAAGAATGATAAAAGCGCATTCCACCACTTCTCCGCCTGCCTTCTCCACCAGTTCGCAGGCTGCCTTCATGGTGCCGCCGGTTGCCAGCAGATCATCTACCAGCAGCACCCGCGCCCCCCGTGCAATTGCGTCCGTGTGCATCTCGACACGGTCGGTCCCGTATTCCAGGGAATAGGAAACAGAGAGCTTCTCTGCCGGCAGTTTCCCCGGCTTGCGGATGGGCACAAAGCCTTTCTTCAGCTGGTGGGCGATGGCGCCGCCAATAATAAATCCTCGTGACTCGATTCCGGCAACCACATCCACGGCCCGGTCCTGGTAGCGCCGGGCAAGCTGCTCTACCACATAGGCAAACCCTGCAGCATCGCTCAGCAGGGTGGTGATATCGCGAAACAGAATGCCTGCTTTGGGGAAATCCGGAATACTCCTAATCTTCTGTTTTAAATCCATGGGTGACTCCTTACCGTGTAACGCAAGTTCTCTATCCCCGGCACGCTCTACAGCACTGAACTCTTCACCGCCTCCCTGCAGGGGCAGCTGTCATAAGTAATTTCAGGCAGTGCGGCAAACAGCAGCTTCTTGACATGTTCCGCATTCTGCTTCATGGTCCGCTCAATCATTTCCCAGGTAACCGGCGCTTCGCTTTCGTGCCAGCAGTCATAATCGGTGCTCATGGCAATCGTGGCATAGCAGATTCCCGCTTCCCGCGCCAGCACCACTTCAGGCACCGTGCTCATGTTGATAATATCAGCCCCCCACAGCCGGAACATCCTGCTTTCAGCCCTGGTGGAAAAGCGCGGACCTTCGATGGTAATGATGGTTCCCTGCTGGTGATGTTTCAGGGAAAGCTGTTTCAGCAAGTTTCCCCAGGAGCGAGCGCAGCTTTTCACAGAACGGATCTGCCATGGGAATGTGGCACACCTGCTGCCCTTCATAGAAGGTCGATTTTCTCCGGGTAGTGCGGTCAATAAACTGATCGGGAAACACCAGGTCTCCCGGGGCAATCTCTTCCCGGAGCGATCCTACGGCAGTGATGGCAAGAATATGGGTAACCCCGAGCTCCTTCAGTGCCCAGATATTCGCCCGGAAATTGACCAGCGTGGGATAGATGCTGTGTGCTGCGCCGTGCCGCGGAATAATCGCCACCTGAACATTGCCGCAGGTGCCGAGCGTTACCAGGTCTGATGGTGCGCCAAAGGGTGTATGAACTTTTTTTCTGGTTATATTTTTCAGAATATCAGGACTGTCAAAACCGGTACCGCCTATGATGCCGACTGTTACCATCCCCACTCTCCTCTATGCAGACAGAAGCGCTCAATTTTTACCAGGACTCTGGAAGGATTAATGCAGAATTCTCCGGCCCTCTTCATTAATATATTTAACTGCCGTGACTTTATTGCCGGATTCATTGAACGAGAACTCATCCATAAGAGATTGTACAATAAACAGCCCGCGCTTGGTGGGCGGTGCGGAATGCCCGGCAGAGAGAGCCGTCACTATCTTGTGATGGTCAAAGCCCGTGCCTTCATCCTCAAAACTCATGGTAAATTTTTCCGGGTCAAAAATGAGCTGAATGGAGATCTTTTTGTCCTCATCCAGATCATTGCCGTGGATGAGGGCATTGTTGAGCAGTTCATCAGCACATACCGAGATATTGCTCAACTGATCTTCATCCTCAATTCCCCGCCACTGGCATTCCCGCACAATATACAGCGTGGCCGGCGGAAAATAATGCGGGTTGTTCGGGATGTTAATTTCAGTGTAGTTTCTGATCCCCTCTAAAATTTTGCACGTGCCCAGGGAAAACTCCCGCAGCCGGAGCCCTTTTTTTATAATTGCCTCTATCTCTTTTATGGTGAAGGGCTTGCTGACAAAATTATAAGCTCCCCGGTTGAGTGCTTCAATGACGTTTTTGGCTTCGCCGTGGCCGGAAATAACGGCAATCGGTATTTTGGGATTGAGCAGCCTGCTTTCCTTAATTAACTCCAGCCCGCCCATTTTGGGCATTGCCAGGTCGGTAATAATCAGATCAACCTTCTGGGCCTTAAGCTTTTCCATTGCTTCCCGGCCATGAGAAGCCGTGACCGGTGTCAGGTCGAGCTCCCTCACGATATCGGCGAGCATTGACATTACTTCCTGGTCATCATCAACAATTAATACCTGTATGTCTTTCATCGCTCAATACCCCCGGAATTCAATTTGCTTAAATAGCGCCCGTCCTCTGCAGCACTGCAAGGTTAACAGCGTTCTCTTTGGATCACAGAGTTTTTCACTGAGTTCTGGTCATTTCACCCCTTTTCCTTTTCATGAAACTGATTGAAAAGGTATGCTTCCTTAACATGTTAGGACAATACTGCACCAAATAAACCATTGGAGTCAAGCAATTGTTACAGGCTAAAATCCCTCCCCCTTCTTTTTCCGTCTCCTGCTGGCAGTAAAGAGTTTTTGCAGCGACTCCCGCAGCCCCTGGTCTTCAATAGAGGCCGTGTGCTGCGCAATTATTTCCTGCTCTTCTTCGGTAAGCTGCGGCAATGGCTCTTCATAGCAACCTGCTCCGGCCTGCTGAATGTCCCCCAGCTTGAAACGGATTTCTCTGATCGTCCCGGGAGCAAGCGTTTGGTTGATCCGGTCAAGGATCTTCTGTTTCATAAAGCTCAGTTCCTGCATCCACACAGAACTTGTCACGCTCACCACCAGAACACCGTTTCTCAGTGCTTCAGGCCGGGTCTTGCCTGCAATCTGGGGGCCCACTACCTCTTCCCATATATCCCAGACGCGAAACTGCTCGCGCTGCGGGGGGCTGTCCAGCTGCGTGAAAACGCCGCCAGCATGGTTGAATCCCTGACATCGTCTTTTTTATTCATTAAAACAGTGAAAGGTCAAGGATTCAATGGGGTGCTAAGCGGTTAAGTCGAATAAATTTATAAGAATTTTCACTCGCCCTCGACCCTGACCCTGTACCCCTAGTTGTATTCCCATTGCCTCAATATGAAAGGGCAGGTATAATGGCGGAAATTTTACACCGCCTACGCTAAAAATGCAAACATCTCTGAAGAATAAATTTGTCGTCCTCGGTGCCGGCATCTCCGGGCTTACCGCTGGCGCGCGCCCTCAAGGAAGCAGGGCAGACCGGCACAATTCTTGAGGCGTGTCCTGCTGCCGGCGGGCTCACCCGCACCATCAAAGTCAACGAATTCTGTTTTGACTACACCGGCCATTTTCTGCACCTTGCCCGCTATGATTCGCCGGCTGATATCCCCTATGCGGATCTGAGCAATGCTGACTGGGAACTCCTTGAGCGAAAATCATGCTGCTACGTTGCCGGGCACCTTATTACCGCCCCGGTCCAGTACCACATCGGCCAGCTCCCGCCGCGACTGCGCTCGGCATGCAGTGAGTCATACAGGGCCCGCCCGCTGCTTCCGGCCAGCGGGGGGATAACGTTTAAGGACTATCTGCTGGCGGGGTTCGGCAAAAAGCTTGCGGATATTTTCCTGATTCCGCAGAATGAGAAGACTCTGGCTGCTTCGCTTGATCACATCTCCGCTAACGCGGTGCAGCGGTTCTTCCCCCCGCCTGATGAGCAGCTGATCCGCGCAGGCATTGAAGCAGCACCCTGCAGAGCAGAAGGCTATAATGCAACTTTCTGGTATCCGCGCAGGGGCGGCATTGAAAAGCTCGCCGAAGGGCTGAAAAACAGTTTACCGGAGCTACACCTTCTTGAAGAAGTGGCGGCAATTGATGTTGTGAATAAAAAGCTGCAAACAACCTCAGGCCGCAGCTTGGACTGGGATGTGCTGCTATCAAGCATTCCGCTTCCTGATCTGTGCAGAAAAACCGGGGACCGGGAGCTCGTCAGCGCTTGCCGATTCCCTGAGCCACAGCTCAACTATTGTATTTAACCTTGGAGTGCGCGCGCCCCTGCCCGAAGAGCTTGCAGACGTTCACTGGGTATATGTGCCTGACCCTTCAGTTCCCTTCTACCGGGTTGGCTTTTATTCAAATATAAACAGGGGCATGTGCCCGCCGGGATGCTCTTCTCTGTATGTTGAGGTGGGGGTGCCCGGCGCGGAGATTGACCGGGTCAATAGTATAAATACTATTCAGCCCGGGGTTATCAAAGCTCTGGCGCGCCTCGGCTGGGTGCAGCCGGAAACAATTACCTGCAGCGTCGTGCATGTCATCCGTTGCGCCTATGTGCACCATACCTTCGAGCGCGAGCGGGTGATTGAACAAATCTTTAAGCGGCTGCAGAGTTTTGATATCTATCCCATAGGCCGCTACGGGCTCTGGGATTATATCAGCATGGAGGACTCGATTGTTTCGGCAATGGAGACGGTGAAAAAGCTGCTATAGAGGGTTCAAGGGCCCAGGATTCAAGGGTTCAAGTGGTATTGATAAAACTCGGAGCCTTAGATTCCGCATCCTCTCGCACGTGCTAACGCATCTGGCGCATTGGGTGGACCCTTTTCCTTCACGCTGCGTCGTAAATTCTTCTCCCGCCTTGATTTCCTGTCCTTTAATAAACTCCCCTGCAGGCATCTTTTTTTTCCCTTCAATCTGCAGCTCCTGTATCAGCAGTGTGCCGCTGCCGGTTGCAACTTCAACCCCCCTGTCTCCGACGGCGGTTATTTTCCCCGGCACATCGCCGGTTTTGTCCGCCAAAACTTCAGTGTGATAAATCTTTAACTGCTTACCCCGGAAAAAGGTGAAGCAACCGGGCCAGGGATTCATGCCGCGGACCTGATTGTGAATCTCGCGGGCGCTTTTGCTCCATGCAATGCACCCGTCCTCTTTTTTCATGAGCGGTGCATAGGTTGCCTGCGTATGGTCCTGCGGAATTCTCTTCCACCCATTGCTTCTAAGCTCGTCAAGAGCTTCTCCTAAAAGAACGGCTCCGCTTTCGGCAAGACGGTCATGGGTCGTGGCAGCAGTATCATCTGGAAGTATTGAAACTGCCTTCTGGAGAAGAATATCCCCGGTGTCCATTCCTTCATCAAGGAGCATGATGGTCACCCCTGTTACTGTTTCACCATTGATAAGTGCCCAGTTAATAGGGGCTGCGCCCCGGTACGCAGGTAGAAGCGATGCATGGACATTGATGCAGCCGCGAGGCGGGATGTCAAGAAGCGCACGGGGAAGAATCTGTCCGAATGCTACCACCACGATAAGATCAGGAGAAAGTGCCTGCACCTGCTGTATAAAGTGCTGCTCCCGAACTTTTAACGGCTGATAAACAGGCAGGTTATGGCGCATTGCCAGTTCCTTGACCGGAGGCATTACCACCTGCTGGCCTCTCCCGGATGGGCGGTCCGGCTGGGTTACCACGCCGATAACGGTTTCTGCGCGCTCAATTACTACCTGCAGGGAAGGCAGAGCAAACCGGGGCGTACCCATAAACAGGATGCGCGGCTTTTCCATGTGCTGGCTCCTCACTTACTCAGCGCTCTGGTGCATGAGTAAGATATATATATTTTACTTTACAAATACTGTTTTTTAGGTAAAAACTTTCTGGTTCTTAACGGATATATACTACGCAAGGAGAAGCATATGGCAATATCACAAAAAATTCAACAGTTCATGGAAAATGCATCCTGGATACGTAAAATGTTTGAGGAGGGAGCAGCTCTCAGAAAAGAGTTCGGCGAAAAAAATGTATTTGATTTGAGTCTCGGCAATCCCAACCTCGAGCCGCCGGAGAAATTTTTTGAAGTCTTTGCGGCCCTTGCCGCCCAGAGAATGCCCGGCAGGCATGGCTATATGTCAAATGCCGGGTATCCTGAAACCCGTGACGCGGTTGCGGAATATCTTTCAGAAGAGCACGGGAAGGAAATATTCGGCAAGCATATCATCATGACCTGCGGCGCTGGCGGGGCCCTGAATGTGGTTCTGAAAACCCTGCTCGACCCGGGTGATGAAGTGGTTATCTCCCGGCCGTATTTTGTTGAATATAATTTCTATATAGATAACTATCAGGGTGTATCCCGGCTGGTAAAAACAAAGGAAGACTTTTCCCTGGATCTTTATGAAATAGAGGCCGCCCTCTCCCCGAAAACCAGGGCAGTGCTCATTAACTCTCCCAACAATCCCACCGGCAGGGTCTATAATAAAGAATCCATAACCGGGCTGGCCCGGCTCCTGGAAAATAAATCGCGGGAATTCGGCAAAGAGATCTATCTCATCTCAGATGAGCCCTATAATAAAATAGTCTATGACGGGGTAACTGTTCCCAGCATCCTTGCTGCCTATCGCAACAGCATCCTGATAACTTCCTACTCCAAGGACCTGTCCATTCCCGGTGAGCGTCTGGGATTTATTGCCGTGAACCCTGACGCAACGCCTCTGGAGCAGCTCCTAAACGGCATGATTTTCTGCAACAGAACGCTCGGGTTTGTCAATGCCCCGGCATTTGCCCAGCGGGTTGTGCAGCAGCTGCAGGGCATGGCAGTAGATATAACTATATATCAGCGCAAGCGGGACCTGCTGTGCACTGCGCTGCAGAAAATGGGGTACCGGCTCATTAAACCTGAAGGAGCGTTCTACCTGTTCCCCCGGACGCCCATTAATGATATCGAGTTTGTCCGGGAGCTGCAGCAGGAACGAATTCTCACCGTACCCGGCAACGGCTTCGGCAGCCCGGGGTTTTTCAGAATTGCCTACTGTGTCGAAGACTGGGTCATTGAGGGTGCGCTGCCGGGATTTAAGAAGCTGGCAGACAAGTATTTCACATAGCTACCGTGGGCAGGGTGAGTATACCAACGACGTAAAATCCCCGCTCTCAAATAAATATATTTTTTTAGCTGAAAGCGCGCAGCTGCGTGCGTAAGCGTACTCTTTAAAATAAGACTTGACATCTTTGTGCTAAATAATGTAATTACTATACTCAATTAATTGTCAGCCGAAATCTGCACGCGCGGATGCGGGGAATCCAATAATCGGGGCGAAGCCTTCAAACAGAAGGCAGGGCACCTCCAAGCCCGAGCCCGTCAGCTAACCTCGTAGGCTCTTGGAGGCAATTAGGGAGAAACACCTCTACATAATAATACCACGTTTACCTCTCTCCTTTTTGCCCCAATATTACAATTACGCTGCCTTAAGTATCAGGCACTGCTCAAATCGCTGCACACACGGGAAGGGAAAAGCTGTACCTAACGGTGAAACCTTGTTCCGGCATGACGCTGCAGGTGAGCTGCTTGTTTTAACAAGCCTCATCCTGAAAATATAATTCTGTTTTGCCAGCAGCGCAAGCACCTGCTCTGTATTGTGCAGCACAAACGCCATTATTAATTTTGTCAGCAAAGGAGGATAGCCCATGGAGACAAAATCTCGCCTCTGGCTATTCCTGTTAACCATGTTCTTTGTTCTATATGGTTGTCAGACTATCACCCAGAATTTCCCCACAATTCTGACCGCTCCCTTTATGTCAGGCCATTATCAGGACGAAGAAGTGCTGGATCCCGCAGCATTTTCGTTTACTGATGATTTCTTTTTAGCTGCGGATTATCTGCCGGAGCGGGGGCTCTGCCGTATTCCGCCCGAAGACCTGATTCCCGAAATGCTGGTGCAGCTCAACAAAGAGCAGGAGGACCGGGCACCGCATTCGTTGGTACTCGTGCGCAACCGGCAGGTAGATCATTATCTTGCCCTGTATCAGGGGAAAGCACGGGAGCATTTCAAGGCATCACTGGAAAAATCGGCTGCGTATCTGCCGTATATAACCGCGGTGTTTGAGCGGGAGCACATCCCAGCGGAGCTTGCGTATCTGGCGCTGCTGGAGAGCAATTTCAATGTAAAGGCCTATTCGAAAAATCATGCAGCTGGCATGTGGCAATTTGTGCGCGGCACAGCTCAGCACTGCGGGCTGCGCATTGACCGGTGGGTGGATGAGCGGTTGGATTTTGAAAAATCAACCCGGGCAGCAGCATGTTATTTAAAACAGCTCTATGCAGCGTTTGGTTCATGGCATCTGGCAGTTGCCGCATATAATGCCGGAGAGCTGCCCATTAGAAAGGCTATTTGCAAAAACAACAGTACCGAGTTCTGGGACATTACCAAAGCGCTCAAATCTCAAGTGCGAAACGATTAACTTTGTACCGCAGCTGATTGCCATAGTGACCATTGCCAAAAATCCTGCTGCTTATGGCTTCACTGATCTTCACTATCAGCGGCCCGTCCGCTACGATACGGTTACCATTGACCAGGCAACCGATCTGAAACGCGCTGCACAGTTTAGCGGATGCTCCGTGAGCGACATGAAACAGCTCAACCCTGCTATCAGAAAAAACACAACGCCGCCCAATTACCCTGATTTCGCGCTGCATATTCCGCAGGGTACACGGGAGCGCTTTTTTACTGCATCTGCCGGATTGTCTGCTGCACCGCAGACTGCTGCTGTTATTGACGGAGAAGCAGCTCGCAGTCCTCGCCTTCAGGAAGTTGCGTACACCCAGGAAGAAACGGATCAGCACGACACTGTGTATCTCGTGAAGCCTGGCGACACGCTCTGGAGCATCGCCCGAACCCATCATATCAAGCCGGAACAGATTAAACGCTGGAACAAATTGAAAGGCACGGTGTTACACCCCGGTACCGAGTTACGGCTTATACTCTCTCAAGAAAAAATGATCTGAAAAAATTATTTTTATTTTTTTTCATTTTATTGAAAAAAAAACTTGACATACTATATGTTGGAGTATAAGTATATTTTCAACACTAGATAGGCTACTTAAAGAAAATTTCATTTCCGCAAGTAGCGAAGGTACCCACTAACCACCAAACTCTTAGGGGGGTAACACCATGGCAACAGCCAAGAAAAAAGCAGCACCCAAGAAAGCGGCCGCGAAGAAGAAACCAGCAGCCAAAAAGGGAAAAAAGTAACACCTGAGCAGTATTTTTAAAAAAATGGAGAGGCGTGCACCGCACGCCTCTCCATTTTTTTTACACTATCCCCCGTATACCCCGCCACTCTTTCATGCCGCGGTCATCTTTTCTGTTTTCGCCTCCCTTGTTTTCAGCTATAATTAAATTATAAAAAGGGACAGCGACGCACGCAACCATCGATAGCATAAGATCTTATGATGTCAGCAAAAGACCCTCACCATTACCTCAAAAAGGAATTTGCAAAAATAAAGGATTCCTTCCTCGGCTCCCTTATAAACACGGCGCAGTACGGGTTCGCCCTCATTACCCCTGATTTTACCGTGCTCGAGGTAAATAAAAAATTTCTGGAATGGTTCCCCGAGGCCAGGGCAGAAGACGGTGCGCTCTGCTACACCTTTTTTTATGCGCCTGCCGGCGCAGCACCCTGCCCCGAATGCCCGGCCGCGCTCTGCCTGCAGGACGGGAAGATCCATTCGGCAATAATTGAAAGAGGCGCTGGTCTCACAGAACCCGCATTTTTATAACATAACCTGCACGCCGGTCATTGACCGCCAGGGGAACATACAGGGGATTATGGAGCTTGCTGAACCGGTCTCGGAAAAAGCCGGCACTGAAAACAAATTAAAAGATCTCCAGCAGCAGTATTATCAGTTCATAGACAATGCCAATGATGCCATTATCTCATGCAGCAGCGACGGCAATATACTGCTCTTCAATAAAAAAGCCCAGGAACTCTTCGGCTACACGGAAGAGGATATCCGGGATAAAAAATTCCATGTGTTAACACCGCCTGAAACGCTGCCCGGGCAGCTGCAGCGTTTTCAGCAGCTCCTCTCGGGAGAGCATGCTTCAGCATTACATAAAACAATGATTGAGGGCCGCTGCTTGAAAAGCGACGGCACAACGTTTCCTTCAGAAATAACCTATTCTGTCCAGAAGACCGGAGCCGGCAGCATCATTATGGCAATTATCCGGGATGTTTCTGAGAGAAAAGCAGCTGCAGAGCAGCTGCAGAAGTATGCACAGCAACTGGAGCAGGAGGTTACGAACCGGACCCGCGATCTTAATTACTCACAGGAACGGCTGCATCTTTTTTTAGAAACAGCAAGTGATGCCATAATTTCAACGGACCGGGACGGCACTATAATTTATGTTAATAAAACCGCCGAGGAAGTTTTCGATTATAAGCGGGAAGAAATTGTAGGAAAAAATATAGCGTTGCTCACGCCCCGGGAAATCTGGCAGGTTGCGCAGACCAGCGTCCATATTCGCGACGGGCACATCTCCAACCCTATTGGCAAGACACTGGAATCCTGGGGCATTAAAAAAGACCGGACAACCTTTCCCATTGAATTCAGCATTTCAGTGTTTGAGCGGGATATCGAAACATATTTTACTTCCATTATCCGGGATATCTCTAAAAGAAAAAAGCTGGAACAAAAGCTCCAGGAATATACCGCCACCCTGGAGGAAAAGGTAAAAGAAAGAACCTTTGAGCTCACCCAATCCCAGCAGCGGCTCAATGAAAAGGTTGCCGAGCTCTCCATCTTAAACGAAATCGGAGAAGCACTGGCCAGCACCATGGAGCTGGAACTGGTGCTGGACATCATTCTGGTGGGAGCAACGTCACATCACGGACTGGGGTTTAACCGGGCATTTTTATTCCTGATCAATGATGCTGGCTCGTACCTTGAAGGTAAAGTTGCCGTCGGCCCGGCACATGCTGAAGAAGCACACCGGGTGTGGAGTGAAATCCTGGGCAGACAGATGACCTTAAAAGAGATGCTCTACTCCTATACCCGGCAGCAGGAAAACGTCGACTCCTATGTCAATGAACTCGTGCGGCAGATTAGAATCCCGCTTCAGGGCAGCGAGAATATCCTCACCAACGTAGTGACTGCCTGCAAGCCGTTCAACATCGTAGATGCTGCAGCACATCCATTAGTGCCGCGGGAACTGATAGAAACGCTGCACTGCAATGCCTTTGCTGTGGTTCCCCTGGTCTCCCGGGAAAAGGTGCTGGGGGTCCTTTGGGCTGATAACACTATCACCCAGAAGCCCATTGAGGACCGTGACGTAGAGCGGCTTCGCATCTTTTCCAACAATGCCAGCCTGGCCATAGAAAATTCCAACCTGTACCAGAATATTCAGGAGAAAGTAGTTGAGCTGAACCGTGCCTACCAGGAGCTTCAGGAAAATAAAGACCGTCTCGTCCGGACTGAAAAGCTCGCGGCGGTGGGGGAAATGTCTGCCATGGTTGCGCATGCCATCAGAAACCCGCTCACTGCTATCGGCGGTTTTGCCCGGCGGCTGTTTAAAAAGGAATCCGGCAACAGCGCAATAAACAAGTATCTGAAGATAATTATTGAAGAGATTGACCGGCTGGAAGTGCTCCTGAACGAGATCCTTGACTTTGTGCGTCCCCGTGAGCCCAGTCTCCGGCCGGTGGGTATCAATGAGCTGCTGGAGAATACTCTTGAAATGCTCGCTGAAGAGTTCACCTCCCGCGCGATCACGGTAATAAAACAGTATGCGCAGGATATTCCCCCGGTCACCGTGGACAGTGATCAGTTCAAAGAAGCTTTTCTCAATATGCTGCGGAATGCAATTGATGCCATGCCAGACGGGGGCACCCTGACCGTCGGCACGCTGGTGGAGGATCACTGGGTAAAGATTACCTTTGCCGATACGGGTGTGGGCATCTCTGAGAGCGATGCGGAAAAAATTTTTCACCCGTTTTTTACCCGCAAGTCACAGGGATCAGGCCTGGGCCTCGCGATGAGCAATCAGATTGTTGCCTTCCACGGCGGTCATATTACTCTGCGGAAGGGCGAGGCGTATCGGAGCAACCTTTGATATCTACCTGCCAATACCCTGAAACAGCCTCCCGAACGTTTACCGCCCTGCGCATTACAGGTTGAGCTTGGTGATGCTTTCCTTTACTTCACGGGCTGACTTTTCAACTGCCGCCTTTTCCTCTGCGGTTAAAGCCGCTTCGATGATTTTTTCCGCGCCGGCAGCTCCCAGGATAACCGGCACACCAAAAAATAAATCATGCAATCCGTATTCACCCTGAAGATATACGGCGCAGGGTAAAATGCGCCGCTTGTCTTTAAGAATGGCCTCTGCCATTTGTATTGCGGAAGCAGCCGGGGAATAGAAGGCGCTCCCGGTTTTAAGCAGGTTGACTATTTCTCCGCCGGCCTTGCGCGTTCTTTCCACGATGGCCTGAATTCTATCTTCGGCAATAAGCTGTGAGATGGGAATGCCGGCAACGGTTGAGTAGCGGATGAGCGGCACCATCTCATCGCCGTGCCCTCCCAGGACAAACGCCTGCACCTCTTCCACGGAAATATTAAGCTCCATGGCAATAAAGGTTTTAAACCGGGCGCTGTCGAGCACGCCGGCCATACCCATAACCCGGTTCCGGGAGAAGCCGCTCACTTTATACGCAAGATATGCCATGGTGTCCAGCGGATTGCTGACCACAATAATAAAGCACTGCGGCGAGTAGGCGACAATCTGCCTGGTGACTGCTTCCACAATCTCGCGGTTTTTCTGCACCAGGTCTTCGCGGCTCATGCCGGGCTTTCTCGGCAGCCCCGCAGTTATGATAACCACATCAGAGTCTTTGGTATCCTCATAGTTGTTGGTACCGGTGATAGTTACATCGAAATCCTCAACCGGACGCGCCTCCATCAGATCCAGGGCCTTGCCCTGCGGGATGCCCTCTACAATATCCAGCAGCACAATATCTCCCAGCTCCCGTTCAGCAGCCCAATGTGCTGCTGTTGCGCCAACATTGCCGGCACCAACGATGGTAATTTTTTTACGCATAGATCCCCTCCCTGTTTTGTATGGTTTTTGTTTATCTGGTTTGCCCCTTATTTCGGCATAATCACTTTCAGATGTAATTCCTGAAGCTGCTTCGGGTCAACCGGCGACGGCGCGCCTGACATCATGCATGACGCGCGCTGGGTCTTGGGAAACGCTATTACATCACGGATGGAATCAACTCCGGTTATGAGCATCACCATCCGGTCAAGCCCCAGGGCAATACCGCCATGGGGAGGCGCCCCAAAGCGCAGCGCATCCAGCAGGAAGCCGAATTTGAGCGCAGCATCCTCTTCGCTGATTCCCAGCGTGTTAAACATCTGAGACTGAATCTCCTGGCGGTGAATACGAATGCTGCCGCCGCCGACTTCGCTCCCGTTGAGCACCAGGTCATAGGCACGGGCACGGGCTTTTCCGGGATCTGACTCAAGAAGAGGTATATCCTCTTCCACGGGTGAAGTAAACGGGTGATGGACGGCAACAAAGCGTTTCTCCTCGGGAGAATATTCCAGCAGGGGGAACTGGGTTACCCAGGTAAAGGCAAAGCGCTCGGCGGGTTCAAGGCCAAGCTTCTTGATGAGCTGCAGCCTGAGGTTGCCCAGCGCGGTACAGACAACCTGAAAGGATGCATCCGCAACCAGCAACAGCAGGTCCCCGGCCTGCGCATGCATAATCCCGGCAATCGCGTTCTTTTCGCGCTCATCAAGAAATTTGGCGACCGGCGATTGCCACCCGTCCGGGGTTATGCGTATCCAGACCAGCCCCTGCGCGCCGTAAATTTTTGTCACTTCTACAAACCCGTCCAGCTCGGCACGCGAAAACCGGGAACCGTCTTTCACCGTTATCCCCTTGACCACGCCGCCCTTTTCTATGGCACTGGCAAACACCTTGAACTGAGAGCCCTTCAGAGCTTCGGTAACATCGCTCAGTTCCAGCCCAAAGCGGGTATCAGGCTTGTCAACGCCGTAGCGATTCATGGCATCATGATAGCTCAGCCGGGGGAAGGGTGTTTTTATCTCCAGAGAAAGAATTTCACCGAAGAGCCGCTGCATCAGCTCTTCTAAAATCCCATAGATATCCTCTTCCCGGATAAACGAAAGCTCCATATCAACCTGGGTGAACTCAGGCTGCCGGTCAGCGCGCAGGTCCTCATCCCGGAAGCACTTCACGATCTGGAAATACCGGTCAAACCCGGCAACCATCAGTATCTGTTTGAACAGCTGCGGCGACTGGGGAAGCGCGTAAAAGTTCCCGGCTTCAATGCGGCTCGGCACCAGGTAGTCGCGCGCACCTTCAGGCGTGCTCTTCGTAAGGAAGGGCGTCTCAACCTCCAGGAACCCCTGGCCGCTCAGATAATTTCTGATAATCTGGCAGATGCGGTGGCGCAGAATAAATATATTCTGCAGCGACGGCCGGCGCAGGTCCAGGAAGCGATACTTAAGGCGCACGTTCTCAGCCACATCCTTGCGCTCGGTGAGATCAAACGGGGGGGTTTTTGCTTCATTCAGGATGTATAGCTCCTGCGCATGAACCTCTATCTCGCCGGTAACCATGTCAGGATTAACGGTTCCCTCAGGGCGCGGCTGCACCGTGCCGGTTACGGCAATCACATATTCGCTTCTCAGGCTGTGGGCTTTCTCCAGTGCCTGGGCGCTCGCCTCCGGACTGAATGCTACCTGCACCAGGCCTTCCCGGTCCCGCACATCAACAAAAATAAGCCCGCCGTGGTCCCGGCGCCGGTGCACCCAGCCCATAACCGTTACGGTCTGGCCGGTGTGTTCGGACCGCAGATGCCCGCAGTAATGCGATCGTGAAATATTTACACAAAGCGTCTGCCACAATATGCTCCTTCAGGCTCAAGTAATAAAGTGTTTCAGAGTATGCCAAAATCCTGGTCCAGAATCTGCACCGTTACTTTTTCTCCCGCCTTTACCCCTTCACGGTCTGCCGGGACCATCATCAGCCCGGTGGCCTTTGCCATGGACATGAGCATGCCAGAGCCCTGCTCTCCGGTCGTGGTAGCAACATAGCCGGCGTCTGTTTTGCGTACCATGCATCTTATAAAATAGTGTCTTCCCTGCCGCGTGTCCACTTTTTCCAGGGCTGTTGCCTCTATCACCGGCCTGAACAGTTTCTGGTGGCCGCCCATCCTGCGAATGGAGGGCCGGACAAACTGCTCAAACGAAACCATCACCGAGACCGGGTTTCCCGGCAAGCCAAAGGCCGGCTTCCCGCTGATAACACCGAAGGCCAGGGGATTCCCGGGTCGCATGGCAACCTTCCAGAACTTCATTTCAACGCCGAGATCCTGCATGACATCTTTTACAAAATCATAGTCGCCCACTGACACGCCGCCGGAGGAAATAATCATGTCTGCATGGAGCGCTGCCAGAAATTTTTCCCTGAGCGCTTCCCTGGTATCCCGGGCAATTCCCAAACTTACGGGAATGGCTCCGCTATCAAGCACCAGCGCATATAAAGAATAGCTGTTGCTGCTCACAATCTTTCCCGCAGTGAGCTCTTCATCAACATCAACCAGCTCATCGCCGGTGGAAATAATGGCAACCCGCGGCCGCTGATAGACCGTCACCAGTGATTTTTTAATGGAGGCCAGAACGCCGATATGCGCCGGCCGCAATACGGTGCCGCTGGTTACAACGCTGTCGCCGGATTTAATATCCTCGCCCGCCCGCCTGATGTGGGAGCCGCAGGAGCACTCATTGAGGATTTCCACGGTCTGGTCATGGGCCCGAGTGTCCTCCTGCATCACCACCGTGTCAGCGCCCTTCCGGAACAGGGGCGCCGGTCATGATCCGGTAGGTCTCTCCGGCGCTAATGGGCGTCGATGCGCTGTAGCCTGCGGGTATATCCCCCAGAATCTTCAGCTGCGCCGGGTGTTGTGCTGATGCGCCCCGGATGTCAGAGAAGCGCACCGCATAGCCGTCCATTGCTGAGTTGTCAAGCGGCGGGATATTGAATGGGGCGCTGATATCTTCAGCAAGCACGCGGCCAAGTGCGCCGGTGATGGCAACCCGCTCAGTGCCCAGCACCGCTATTTCTTTTAAAATCGTTGTGACCGCTTCAGTGACTGAAATCACGCTATACCGCTCTCCCTCATCGCCGACGCTGTTCCCTTGGCGCAAACAGCTTTTCCCAGAAAATGACCACCGGGCAGGCAACATAAACAGATGAATAGGTGCCTATTAATATTCCTATGAGCATGGTAAAGGCAAAGTCATGGATAACAACCCCGCCAAAAACATACAAGGCGATGAGTGCCATAATAGCGCAGCCGCCGGTAAGGATGGTCCTGCTCAGGGTCTGGTTGACGCTTATGTTTATTATGTCGGTGAGTTTCTGCTTGGTCATCTTCGGCATATTTTCCCGGATGCGGTCGCAGACCACGATAGTATCGTTGACTGAAAAGCCGACAATGGTCAGAAGTGCCGCCACCACCGGCAGATCAATCGGGGTGTCAGTAAGAGAAAGTATCCCCATGGTGATGAGCACGTCATGGATCAGGGCAACGATTGCCCCCAAACCGAACCGCAACTCAAACCGGAACCATATATAGATGAGCATGCCAAGACAGGAAAGGCCCACTGCCAGGAGCGCCTTTTCCCGCAGATCTTTACCGACCTTGGGCCCCACAATTTCCGCGCGCCTGATTTCAAAGCTGTCCTTGCCGAATTTTTTAACAAAATTCTCGCTCACCTTCTGCGAAAACTCCTCCAGGTCCGCCTGCTCGGTTTCAAAATTGACCATGAACTCATGGTCGGATTCAGCACCGACTCCCTGCACCGACCCATTTTCCACGCCCATCTCCTTGAGCGCGCTCCTGAGATCGCCCGCGGTGACCTGTTTGGCAAACTTAATCTGCAGCAGGGTGCCGCCCTTGAAGTCTATGCCGTATCGCGGGCCGCCCTTTGCTATCATGGAAATGACGCCGACGATAATGAGCACCCAGGAGAGAATGAGCGCATAGCGTATTTTCCCGATAAAATCGAATTTGGTATTTGGCTTGATCAGCTCCACAGGACCGTTCCTTTCTATATACTTAAAGTTTTAATACGCCGCTCAATAACAAAGTAATCAAAAATCAGCCGCGTTATTGCGACCGCGGTAAAAATATTTGCCAGAAGGCCGATCGTCAGGGTCAGAGCAAACCCCTTAACCGGACCGGTGCCGAACTGAAAGAGAAAAATTGCAGCAATAATGGTGGTGAGATTGGAGTCCATGATGGTAAGAAAGGCCCGCGTGTACCCAGCGTCTATCGAGGCCTTCAGGGTCTTGCCGGAACGCATCTCTTCTTTTATTCTCTCGTTGATGAGCACGTTGGCATCGACCGCCATGCCGATGGTAAGCACAATACCGGCAAGGCCGGGCAACGTCAGCGTGCCGCGGAATCCCGCCAGTACCGCAAGGAGCAGGAGAATGTTCAGCACCAGGGCAAAATTTGCAACCAGTCCGGATAACCGGTAGTAGACAAGCATAAACAGAAACGTGGCAATGCTGCCGATAATCATTGCGAGCAGTCCCTTGTCAATTGAATCCTGACCGAGGGAAGGCCCCACCGTCCTTTTCTCCAGAATGGTAACCGGGGCCGGCAATGATCCCGCGCGCAGCACTATGGCCAGATCCCGGGCCTCCTCCGGGGTAAAGCGGCCTGATATCTGGGCATTGCCGCCTGATATTTTTTCCTTAATGACCGGCGCAGAATAGACATTGTTGTCAAGAACAATGGCAAGCCGCTTGTTAACATATTTCTCAGTAATCTTTTCAAACATGGCCGCCCCCCGGGCATCGAACTCCAGGGACACATACGGCTCGTTGAACTGGCTCTCAATGCGCACCTGTGCATTTACCAGGCGGTCTCCGGTGAGCAGCGTCTTCTTTTTCAGCAGGAACGGCACTTTTTTCACTTCGCCGGTTTCGCGGTTTACTTCCCGCTGGTAGAGGACTTGATCGTCCAGCGGAACATTGCCTTTAAGGGCGTCGTCAAGGTTGCCCTCTTCGTCGAGGATTTTAAATTCCAGGAGCGCTGTTTTGCCAATGAGATCAAGTGCCCGCTTGGGATCTTTTATACCGGGGAGCTGGATGAGAATGCGGTCATCTCCCTGCTGCTGTATGGTCGGCTCGGCAACGCCGAACTGGTCAATCCGGTTTCTGATCGTTTCCAGCGCCTGCTCGGTGGCTGATTTCTTTATCTGCTCTGCTTCCCGCTTGTCGAGCTCCAGTATATAGATAATGCCGTCTTTGGTCTCTTCCACCTTCACCTTTTTCATGACGGAAAATTTATCTTCCAGAAGCTTACCCGCTTTATCACGGGCAGCAGGATCAACGATCTGCACCTCAATACGGTCTTTGGCGATTTTTTTCACATGGTCAAACGGGATGCGCTCATTGAAAAACATCTCTTCAAGGTCCGTGCCGTAGCGCTCAACCGTATTCTCCACCGCCTTTTCAGTCTCAACCCCGAGGATCAGGTGCATGCCGCCCTGCAGGTCAAGGCCGAGAGATATTTTTTCCGAGGGCAGGTAATCTTCCCACCAGGTGGGCATTTTAACAAACGTGGGCAGAAGATACACCAACGCCACCAGATTAATTACGGCATAGAGGATTGCCCTCCATTTCATGTTCTTCAGCATATTCGCTCCTTATAAAATTAATTGCGCCGGGGCTGGTCAGCCAAAAAGCCCTGCGTTCGCCTGAGGCTATTCCTCTCCTTTTTTATACATATCACTCATGCCGGCAATCTGGCTCCGGGAAAGCTTAATCTTCACCGATGGATTCTGGGAAATTTCCAGGGTCACAATCGTGTCGGTCAGCCCGGTTATTTTTCCGTGAATGCCGCCGGTCGTCACTACCATGTCATCTTTTTTGAGGTTGGTTAACATCTCCTTGACCTTTTTGGCCCGTTGCTGCTGGGGCCTGAGCAGGATAAAATAGAATATGGCAAGCATCAGGATAAGCGGTATAAAGGTCGAAAAACCGCCAGCCACCCCGTCGCCGCCCGTAGGAGCCATTGCATATGCTACTGATACCAGTATCACGTTTCACCTCCAGATAAGATAATTTTGAAGTTATTATTATTTAATACAAAAGGTAACCGGGTTTACTGCCGGTCCTCCTCTTCGTCTCCTGCGGATTCCTGCTCCTCGTAAAAACGGCGCCGGAATTCCTCATAGGTACCGTCACCGATTGCCGCGCGCAGCCCGTCAAGCAGCGTGGTAAAATAAAACAGGTTGTGCACGGTATTCAAACGATAGGAAAGAATTTCCCTGGCCATATACAGATGCCGCAGATATGCCCGGGAATAGGTGCGGCACGTATAGCATTGGCACTGCTCATCAACGGGGCGTTCATCCTCCCGAAAGCGGGCATTTTTTATCACCAGTTTTCCCCGCCGGGTAAAGAGCATCCCGTTGCGGGCATTCCTGGTTGGAAGCACGCAGTCAAACATGTCGATGCCGCGGCCCGCACACTCAACCAGATCCGCCGGCGTCCCCACGCCCATAAGATAGCGGGGGCGATCTTCAGGAAGCAGCGGAACCGCCTGTTCCACCACCGCCCGCATCATCTCCGTCGTTTCCCCGACGCTCAAACCCCCCAGCGCATAACCGTCAAAGCCAATCTGCCGCAGTTCATGGATGCTGCGCTCCCGCAGCTCCCTAAACATTCCTCCCTGGACTATGCCAAACAGCGCCTGCCCCGGCTCCCGTACCTGCTCCCGGCAGCGTGCGGCCCACGCGGTGGTACGCTTTGCTGCCGCTTCAGTGTCCTGATAACTCGCCGGATACTGGATGCATTCATCAAAACACATAATGATGTCGGCACCCAGCGCCCGCTGTATGTCAACAGAGCGCTCCGGCGTTAAAAAATGGGTTGAGCCATCTATATGTGACTGAAAAGTAACGCCTTCATCAATAACTTTTCTCAAAGCACTGAGGCTGTAAATCTGAAATCCGCCGCTGTCCGTAAGAATGGGCCGGTGCCAGTTCATGAAACGGTGCAGTCCCCCCAGGCGCTCAATTACCTCATGTCCCGGCCGCAGGTACAGATGATAGGTATTGCACAGTATAATTTCAGCGCGGATCTCTTCTGCCACTTCCTCAGGGGTGAGTGCTTTTACCGTCCCCTGAGTGCCAACGGGCATAAACACGGGGGTTTGAATGTCGCCGTGCGGGGTGGTAATCCGGCCCAGTCTCCTGAACGAGCCTTCATCCCTTTTTACAATGGTAAAGCCAAACCCCATGTCTTTATCACCTGTTGCCCCCGTTGCTGCTGAATATTGTAATGAACCGCTCTCAGAACTCGTCACTCAGGACTTTAGCACTTTTAAATAATCAGCATTGCATCGCCGTAACTGTAAAAACGATAGCGCTCCCTGATCGCCGCTTCATAAGCCCTGCGTATAAAAGCAGCTCCTGCCAGGGCACTCACCAAGAGCAGAAGGCTTGATTTGGGGAGATGAAAATTTGTTATGAGCCCGTCCACTGCTTTAAATGTATACCCGGGATAGATATACAGATCAGTTAAACCCTCTCTCTCCCGCATGGTCCCGTCAGGTGCAGCAGTCGTTTCAAGAGTGCGGGTCGCGGTGGTACCTACGCATATGACTCTGCGCCCCTCACTTCTTGCCTGATTTATCCGGTCTGCAGCGGCGCGCGGCAGCTGGTAGAATTCCTCATGCATCCGGTGGTCTTCGATGCGTTCTTCCCGGATCGGCTGAAATGTGCCCAGGCTTACGTGGAGTGTTATAAATACGACCTCTGCCCCGGCCTGCCTGATTTCTGCTAAAACCTTTTCCGTAAAATGGAGTCCGGCAGTAGGTGCGGCAACAGCCCCGCTGCGGCTGGCATACACCGTTTGATAGCGCTCCCGGTCAAATGCCTCTGTCTCTAAAGGTTCGCTTCTGCTGATGTAGGGTGGCAGCGGGGTGCTCCCCGCGGCGCTAAGAGCGTTTTCAAAGCTTCCCTGATGCTTCAACCGTATCAGCCATGTGCCGTTTTCAGTTCGGGCTAAAACTTCTCCCTGGAAATGAGAAGAAAAAAAGAGCTTTGCATGAACCGGCGGCTTTCTCCGGCTCTTGAGAAGACATTCCCATACTTGCGTTCCCCCGGCTCCGTGCTCCACAAAGCGCAGCAGCAGCAGTTCCACGCTGCCGCCGGTTTCCTTTTTTCCGTACAGCCGCGCCGGTATTACCCGCGTGTCATTAGCCACCAGCAGGTCACCCGGCTGCAGGTACCGGGGAAGCTCGTAAAAATGTGCATGTGCTATTGTTTGCGTGCGGCGATCAAGCACCATCAGCCGGGAGCTGTCACGCTCCTTCAAGGGCTCCTGGGCAATCAGTTCACGGGGCAAAGAATAATCAAAATCTTTTAACTGCATAAATGCAAAATGTCAAATAATATATTGAAATTTAAAGGAATTATTAATAAATAGGGTACTATAGCGTAGATTCCCGGGGTGTCAAGAACTCTCTCGCAGAGCGTATCTGTTCCGCTTGTTTAATTACCCTGGCCCGCTCTAATTAAAATTTTATTTTTTAAAGAAACATGTTAAAGTTCAAGTGCTACCTTTGTAATCATATCCAGTGCAAGGAGATACGTCGTGCTCATTGTAATGCAAAAGGATGCCACCCCGGAACAGATAGACCGGATCAATGAAGAAATTAAAAAACTCGGTTTAACACCGGTGGCAATACCCGGGAGCGAGCGCATAGCAATCGGCATCATCGGTAATGACGGCCCGCTCGACCCTGAGCTTTTTTTCGGCCTGGACGGGGTTAAGGACGCCATACCGGTTTCCAAGCCCTATAAGCTGGTGAGCCGTGAGGTAAAGCCCGAGAATACGGTCATTCAGATAGGTGATGTAACAATCGGCGGCAGCGATTTTACCGTTATTGCCGGCCCCTGTGCAGTGGAAAGCCTTGAGCAGTGCCTGACCATTGCCCGCGCGGTAAAAAAGGCCGGGGCCCGGCTCTTTCGCGGCGGCGCCTTTAAACCCCGAACATCTCCCTACAGTTTTCAGGGGCTGGAAGATAAAGGGCTCGCTATTCTGGATCAGGTTCGTAAAGAGACCGGTCTCCTGATTGTCACCGAAGCCATTGACCATGATGTGCTTGCCGTTGTTGAAAAGGTGGCAGATGTCATCCAAATCGGCGCCCGCAACATGCAGAATTTTTCCCTGCTGAAGCGCGCCGGCAAAAGCTCAAAGCCGATACTGCTCAAGCGCGGCATGTCTGCCACCATCGAAGAGCTGCTCATGGCAGCGGAATACATCATGGCAGAGGGAAACCACCAGATCATCCTGTGCGAGCGCGGGGTAAGAACCTTTGCCGATCATTCGCGCAACACCCTGGACTTGAGCGCGATCCCTGCAGTAAAAATACTGAGCCACCTGCCTATCATCGTTGACCCCAGTCATGCCGCCGGCAAGCGGGATCAGGTTATCCCTCTGTCCCGCGGGGCAGCTGCGGTCGGCGCGCACGGGCTGATTGTGGAAGTCCATCACGACCCGAAACACGCGCTTTCTGACGGTCCCCAGTCACTCTACCCGGAGCAGTTCGAAGAGCTCATGCGCTCCATTAAATTTCTTTCTTCCCTGGCACGATAGAGATGCTATGAAAAAGAGTTTACTGCTATGCTTACTGACCATACTGCTTAACGGCTGTATCTTTCTCCCGGAAATGCCGCAGCGCAAGCCCGGAGAGGAGCAGCGCTATCTCATCGAGGGGCAAAAGGCTTTTGACGACAAGGCCTACCCTGAGGCCATAAAACTGTTTCAGGGGTATCTGGACAAATATCCTGAGTCACAGGAATCTTCAATAGTGCTGCAGCGCCTGGGTGAGTCTTTTGAGGGGCTGCTGGAGATGGAATACCAGCGCCGCATCAAGAACAGTGAACCCGAGCCGCTGGTTAGAAAGCAGTTTCTGGAAAAATATGGGAGCTATAACTGCTGGGAAACTACGTCTTCCGGTATTACCTATAACCGCAGCCAGTACAAGATGCTGCTTGAAAAGTATCCTGACAGCCCCATTGCCGATGAGGCTGCCTACCGCATGATCACATGGGAGCCGAAATACCACGGCAGGCCTGAAGGGGTTCTCCGGGAGCTGAAGCAGCTGCAGGAGATTTTCGAGAAGTATCCGACAACCTCGTTCCGGCCCATGATCCTCTACCAGATGGCGCACCGCTGTCACACTCTCTATGAGATCTATTCCTTTTCTCCTGCGGCTGAGGTGAGAAACCCGCAGAAGGCGCAGGAGTACCGGGAAAAGGCTCTCTTCCTCTACCAGCTCTCGCTCAAATCTCCTGAGCACACAAAATATTCAGATAAGTCGTGGAAGGAGATGGAGCAGCTGCAGAAGGGGGAAAGGATTTATAGCTTCGATAAATAATCCTCAGGCCGCCCGTTTGGATAGGACCGGGAGAGCAGTTGCAGCGATTTGCATCATTGTTAAGTGGGTTAGCATAGCCTCCTCACGCAGCCCTTGCGGCATTTCATGCCGCCGGCTAACAGCCCGCCTCATTCTGATCCCAAAACACATTCCCGTGTCTTGCGACGGATTTTTATTGACACACAATTACCCCTTGCCTATATTTGTTTCATCCCACAGCGAGTTCCTGTCAATAGAACATGCTGCCCGGGATAGTGAGATAAAATTAAAGCCACAAGAATGAGATACGGTTATCAGCAAGGCAGCGTTATCATGTACATAGAAAACAACGGGAGAACACTATGCGCAGAATGCTGAGGGTGCTGCAACTAATTATGTGTGTTTGTACCATAGTGTCTCTCAGTGCCTGCGTAAAACGCCTGGACACCAGAGTTATCATGCATCCCGCTGCGCATGATAAATTTGTAAAAATTGCTACTGATGTGCGGGATGTAGATATCCATTACCTCGAGTATCCCGGGGAGGGCGGGGATGTTGTTCTGATCCACGGATTTGGATCATCCACTTTCACCTGGGAAGATATGGTTCCAAAACTTCAGAAAATATTTAGAGACCGCCGTAGTCCTGCTCCCCATGTGTGGGCTGTTGACATGAAAGGGTTTGGCTGGTCCGACAAGCCGTTTAATGCAAAGTACGACCCTTTTACCTTAACGGAAGACGTGTATGCCTGGATGGATAAAATCGGGATTGATAACGCTACGGTGGTAGGCAATTCACTGGGCGGGGCAATTGCCTGGATCCTGGCGCTTGATCATCCTGAAAAAGTCGGGCGGCTGGTGCTGATTGACGCGGGCGGCTATCTGCCGGACAAAAACACTTTTGCAGCATCTACATGGGTTCCCTTTCCGGATTTCTGGGTAAACCTTTGTTTTAACCGCTGGATGGTAAAATGGGGCCTGCATAAAGCTTTCTACGATGCAGAGAAAATAACCGACACCAGGATTGACGCATATTTCGACCGGCTGCGAACCAGAGGCGGCATTGATTCTCAGGTGGCAGCGGCAACATCTATTGATCCGGAATTGGCACTGACGTATGCAGGACGTATCCATGACATTAAACAGGAAACCCTAATTATATGGGGAAGAAATGACAACTGGATTCCCCTGAAAGATGGATGCCGGTTTAATCACGATATAAAAAGATCAACGCTGGTTGTCATTCCGCAGTGCGGCCATGTGCCTCAGGAGGAAAAGCCGGACGATGTTGCGCAGATCCTGTATCAATTTCTTACAGGCACCCTGCACGTGCCGGTTGGCAACTCAAGGGAGGATTGATAACGAATACAGAGCAGGAGGACGTGGGCACCCCTGTTTATTCCCTTGAAGCATTTTTTACAGACCAGCCCGAGGTAATCATGCAGGTATTGCCGCATGCCGGGATGTGGGCGGTAAAGAGCAAACCGCCGGCTAAAAGGCCCGCCACATTCAGACGGCTCGACTGGCATCGCCCAAGTATGTAAAGCCTGCCCCCGTAACCTGCCGCAGATTTTTTTATTGACACTCAATGGCTCCTGCCTTCAGTTGCCTCATCGCAAAGCAAGCTCCCATTAACAGCAATCAAAATTGTACACGTTTTATGATTTATTTTAGCTTCTTGGAAAAGACCTGCCGATAGAACCGTTCGCCAAACAGCCCCTTGGCCGCGCAAAACCATCATTATTAAAAGTTCAGTTTATAAGCCGCTGGTGCGTGGCTGCTTATGGTATGTTTTTTGCGGTCATATCTTCACACGCATTCAAAATCACAACCCGAATCCTTTTAAAATGTATGTTTACACATATGTTAAAATTTTTTAAGCCGGCCGGTAAAAAGAAACCGGATAATGCGAAAATAAACACATACACAACACTGGTGGACTTCTACGTACAAAATGGGTATCAAAAAGAAGCACGTTCAACCCTGGAAGACCTCGCGCAATACTATGCCGCTATCGGCTATGATACTGAGGCGAAAAAAGCCATGCAGCTTGCGGCACAGATTGTCTCAGGAAAGAAAATTGATCACCTGCAGGAGTTTCTCTCAGATACAACTGAACCGCCGAAAGGGAAACAACGGTCAAAGCAGCATAGCGACAATCCCTCTGATAACGGTGTCGCGGTAAAACTTGATACGATTAATACTTTCAAGGCTGCCCAGGATGCTGAATTTTTTGACCTGGAAAGCGCGCTTACTGAAAATAATTCTTCTGCTTTCTCCCCTATCAGTGTTGATTCAGGATCGCCATTTTTGACTCAGCAGGTGAATGCGCCCCAAAAAACCCATGCGGCAATTTTTAGAGAGATTAAACTCAACACGGAAAACTGCAAGGATAAAGACAGCCCTGCTTTTCATTATACTGTGGGGATTGCCCTTAAACAACTGCGCCAGTTTGACGACGCCATTGAAGAATTTACAGCAGCTCTTGCTGCTGTAAAGAACGTTGCATCACGCAAAACCCCAACCCGCATAATGCCCGGCGATTGTTATTTTCAACTGGTTAAATGTTATGATGACCTGAATAAGCGGGCAAAAGCTGCTCAATATGCCGGAAAAGCAGTGGCATTGAATTCCCTGACTGCAGAGCAGAGACTGTTTTTTGAGGAATTTACTGCGGGGGCTGGAGATACGGCCGGGAAAAAGGGGATGTATTGCTTTCTGGGCCGGCAATTAGTTCACATAAAAAATGCTTTTTTCAGGTTATGTAATAGTGCAATAACCTGAACCCCTATGCCGGGCGGACCTGTATTTGCCGAATTGCAGGCCGGAACCCGGGCACATCCTGTCCACTCGTATCAATGTCAATTATCGCTTCAGCGCAGGAATTCCTTCAGGTTGGTAGCGCCATAGTCAATATCCGGGTGCTGGTCCCGCATCAGTTTTGCCACGATAGCCAGCAATTTTTTCACGCCCGCGGTCTTCACCGGGTCTGTTCCCGGATAGATTCTCACCGTTGTCCTGTTATCTTTTAGAGAGGCCTGAATGAAAAACCGCTGCGGCGGCCCGTCTTCGATAGCTATGGCCTCAATAAGGAGCATCTTCCTGTCCTGGCTGATATAGATGTCCTGGGTTTTTAAAATTTCTCCTTCAGAGCGCTCCTGGGTTGGCTGAAAAGACTCAAAAAAGCGCTCACCATCGACGGTACCGTCTAAAACAATATGGGGCATACGTTCTCCCGGTAATAAGGTTCTGTTCTGTTAAAAATTAACCACAGTCCCGATTCCCGAAAGCCTTCGGGATATCGGGAACACAGACTACAATATAGTGAAAGAGTTTAAGAGTTGCGCGTGTGGAGTTTTTAATTATAGAACTCCGAAACTCCTTAACTCCACAACCCGCCAACTCTCAATGATCTGGTTCCATATCCTCGTGATGCTGCGTTATAAAAAAGGGTAACACCGCCATGATGTTACCCTTTTGAAAAACTGTGCTACTGGAACATCTTCTCTTATATTACCACGGGAGAAGCTTCGTTGTCACACCTTTAATACTCTGCAGGAACTGAATAATCCCGGGCGAAGCAGAATAATAGGATTTAATAATTGATTCGCCGCCGGGCATTGATTTCAGATAGCTGTCTCGGAAACTTCTGAGCGCCGGCAGGGCGGATGATTTTTCTCCCAGCACAAACGTCACGGCGCAGGGATTTGCGCGGGGCAGCTGGTTTTCATACCAGATGATCTGGTTTTCACCCATGCCGGCAAGCACCACATCCAGGTCCCCGTCTCCATCCATGTCATTGAGGGAGATGTCCCCCGGATTTATAATGTCATCATCAAGAAGATGGTCTGTCCAGACAGCCGCGCCATTTTCCAACTGATAGCTGAACCAGTAAATCTTTTTTGTGAATAGACCGGATATTATTAAATCCGTCTTTTTATCTCCATCAATGTCACCCGTATAAAGGTCTGTACCCTCATAGGTATTCGTTATGAGGTGCTGTATCCAGGGCGCTGTACTGGCTGCAGGCTGTTCATACCAGTATATGTCAGGAAGCTGAAAAGTGGAAACGACCACATCTTTTTTACCGTCCCCGTTCACATCCATGGTGTTAGCGTCAAAAGCCTTGACCAGAGCAGGGTCTATCATCGTCCTGTCGAACGAAACCTGGCCATTCATTGTTCACATCAAGCCATGAGACATTTCCTGCATAATCAGGTTTGAATCCGGTGTGGGTATTAATGATATCTATTCTCCCATCATTATTCATATCATCCATGCAAACAGTGCTTCCCGTTCCCTCGGGCAATCGGCACCTTTGTCCACGCAGCTCCCGGCTGATCAGGGTTCCCGGGGTTAAGAAACAGAACAGCACCCTTGTTCCCGCCGATAACCATGTCCTGCGTTCCGTCTGCATCAGCATCCATGGTATAGACTTTAAAGTAGGAGTCAGCTACCCCGGTCTCAATATCAAACCGCTGCCATGGGCTCGTGGCAGGATCTGCAGGCGCCTTAAACCAGTAGACATCTCCCTTAGGGTTGATCACGTTTCCCGTAACAACCACAGCATCTTTACGGCCGTCCCCGTCAATATCAGCGATGACAATCCCGCCTGCGCCAACAATAGGATTGGTTTCCGGCTTATCAGAGCTGATGACGATCTTCTCCCAGGGCAACCCCTGTTTCAGATTATTGCGATACCACGCTACTTCAGAGTTTGATCCCCCTGGATGCACGTCAGCCGTGGCAGCGACATCAAGAGCGCCATCTCCATCAATGTCTGCAACGTCCAGGTAAATCGGGCTGGTCTGCGGCCCGATGTCATGGCGCACCCACCCTTCTGCAATGGTTGCAGATGCGTATGCCGGAAGGCACCATACTAACATACCGATAATGAATTAACTTCTTGCTCATGGCCGTACCTCCTCTGTGTTGCTGTGTTAAGAATAAAGGGCCTCTGTTTAATTGAAAGCTGGAATAGCAAGCAAAAACAAGCTATGCCGGCCTACACGGCTCTATATGGTTTTAACCTGCCACCGGCTGCAATGGTGCGCTTATATATGAGTATGGAATGAATTGTACCCTGTTACAAGTTAAAACGGTCAGAAAATCAGAGAGAAAAAACGTGCGCTTGCAGCGCTCAATTTATTTAGGTGATTAAATAGTTAAAAATAAAACTATTATATTATGCAGCATTAGTCAATCACTATTTGCTGCCCGGTTCTTTCCCCCTTCCGCTCAGTCAAGATGGGCGCAGCGCTTCACATGTCCGGCAGGCAGTGCCGCCACAGCTGATTATCTTTTGCGCACGGCTTTTGTCTCGCGCATAAAAAATTCTATTCCCAGAAGCAGTATCGCTGCAAACAGAAACCACTGGAACCGCTCCTCCCAGCGTTTTTTGCGCGTTGAGAGCAGTTCTTTTTTTTCTATTTTGCCCCTGATATCCTCCTGGTAGATTTTATTCAGATCCAGGTCCCCGGTTACCGAGCGCACATAGCTCCCGCCGGTCTCAAGAGCTATTTTCTGCAGGGCTGCCTCGTCAAGCCTGCTCAGCACCATCTCGCCCCCCCCGTCTTTTTTAAATCCGCCTGAGCCGTCTTTCATCGGGATGGGCGCCCCGCCGTCCTGCCCGACGCCGATGGTAAAAATTCTGATGCCTTCTTTTTTTGCCTCCTGCGCTGCCTTCAGGGGACTTTCCTCATGATCCTCGCCATCAGTAATAATAATGAGCGCCTTGGAAGTTCGCTCGCGGCGGCTAAATGAATTAATGGCTGCTCTGATTGCCTGGCCGATGGCGGTCCCGGGGACCGGTATCAAGTCCGGCTCAAGGTAATCAAGGAATATCTTGAACGCCCCATAATCAAGCGTGAGCGGGCACTGGACAAAGCTGGTACCGGCAAAAGCAATGAGGCCGATCCGGTCTCCTTCAAGCATCCGGCACAAATCATAAACTTTGCGCTTGGCCCGCTCCAGGCGGCTTGGTTTTATATCTTCCGCCAGCATGCTCTGGGATACATCGATTGCCACCATGATATCAATCCCCTGCCTCTTGATATCCTCCCACTGAAAACCCCACCGCGGCTGCAGCAGGGAAACGACCAGAAAGCTCAAAGAACCCAGTAACAGCGCTGCTTTCAGCTTCTGCCTTCCCGGAGAGACTGAGGGCACGAGCTCGGCATACAGGGTTTCTCCGCAGAATGCCTTTATGAGCTTATCCTTTTTCCTGAAGGCATAGAGGTAAAAGACTATGAGCGCTGGCACCAGCCAGAACAGAAACAGATATGAGGGATGGGCGAATTTCATGTTTGCGCTTTCAGCGGGCAGCTTTCAGCATGGTATATCTCAGCGGAAAGCTGCGGGCTGGTATGCTCCGGTTCATGGTATTTTTCGCAGCCGGGTATTTGCCAGGAGTATTTCAACCAACACCAGGCACAGCCCCGGAATAAGGAACCAGGCAAACAGCTCTTCATACTCCATATACTCCTTTACCTTGGCCTCGCTCTTTTCCATCTTGTCTATCTGCTGATATATAGCTTTCAGTGCTTCGGTATTGGTTGCCCTGAAGTAGGTGCCGCCGGTTTTTTGCGCAATCTCCTGCAAGGTTTCCTCATCAAGGTCCACCCGCTGATAAACATACCGTTTGCCAAAAAGGCTGTCGACCAGAAAGGGTGCTTCTCCTTCAGTGCCAACCCCTATGGTGTACACCTTGATAGCCGCAGGTTTTAGCGATGTCTGCTGCGGTTGCCGGGGCAATAGAGCCGGTATTGTTTCTCCCGTCAGTGAGAAGAATTATAATTTTTGATTTTGACGGTAAATCCTTGAGCCGTTTCACGCAGGTCGCAAGGGCTGACCCTATAGCCGTCGTATCTCCTGCCATCCCGATTTCCAGTTTCTCTAAAAAGCTCAGGAGGACCCCGTAGTCAAGCGTGAGCGGGCACTGGGTGAATGCCTCCGCGGCAAACACCACCATGCCGATACGATCATTCTGCCTCCCGCGGACGAATTCCTCTACCACTTTTTTTACTACCTGGAGCCGGTTTACCCGCTTATTATCGAGCGTGAAATCAAGGGCATTCATGCTGCCGGAGGTGTCAAGGCAGAGCATGATATCAACACCCTCGGTTATGATCTCCGTGCTTCTGTTTCCTGATTGCGGCCGTGCCAGGGCAAGGATAAATAGGCTCATGGCCAGGCACCGCATAAACAAGAGCCCTTTTCTCCATGCAGGCGTCTTCGACTGTTTTACCTCTTTAAGGGCTGCAAGGGATGAAAAGCGGATCCTGCTGCTGCGCTTCTTTACTGAATACAGCACCATCAGCGGCACTATCAGTAACAGTAGTAATAACCAGGGATCTGCAAAGCGGGTGAGCATATGCACTTTTATTCTGCCGGGACATCAGGGTGCTCTGCATTACCTGCAGGCGGCGCTTCTTTTGTTTCTTCAATCACCCTCACAACTTTCCGGTAGTCATTATCGGAAGTATTCCTGTCAGGGCAGAAGCGGGCAAACTTTACCAGGTCAGCGTAGCGCAGGATTTCCCGCATTTCAGCCTTAAGTGCTGAACCGCATTCCTGCAGGTTTAAAATATCAGGCATTATTTCCTCTGTGGTCCGCTCCACCGCAGGGATATGAAAGCGCCGTTCAATATAGCGCCGGAAGATCTCTGAGAGACGGAAATAGTACTCCCGCACGATCCCCCTTTCCAGCAACTGCTCGCGGGAGAGCTGTTCAAGCTCTTCAAAGGCGCGAATATGGGCAGGGTCGGGAGGCGCCGGGAGCTGGTTCTTTTTTTTGCCCAGAAAATAAAAGAGAAAAACGCCCCCGGCAAAGAGAAGCAAAACCATCAAGGCGCCGTATATGAGGGGCTGCCCCGGAGACCAGGGGATTTCCTGGAGCGGCTTGATATCACGTATCTCCCCGGTCGCTCCTGCGTTCTTATCTTTAAGGACGGATTTGACCTCAATAAATAACTGCGCGCTTTTAAGCTCCTGCTGCGCTCCCCTGGCGTCGGTATAGGTAACGGAGAGCGCCGGTATAATATATGATCCGACACTGTCCGGCTGGAATTTATACCACTTCTTCTGCACCGTCCGGTTATCAACCATCTTCGGGCCTTCTTCGCCGTCATCCACAATCCGCAAACCGGCAATCCGGGAGCCTGCTTCAGGAAGGCGCACCGCAATCTGCGGCTCGCTGCTCAAGCTCAGGGTAAGCGTGATAAGGTCGCCCACGGTTGCAACGGCCTTATCTACCTGGGCTCTAAATTCGACCGGGGGGGGCGCTGCTGCGCCTGGCTTGTTCCTGTCCCCTGGTGCAGGGGCAGAACAGGCGTTCGATGGAAAGGATTACAAAGACACCAGAAGGGTATAACTGCAAAACGGCCCACGTATCCTGCTCTCCCGTACGTACGCGTCAAAGCCTTTTTTCACGCATCCTGAAAAATCTAAGCATGGTATCAATATAGGGCGCATCTGTTCTGATATCCAGACAATCAATGCCTGCAGACCTCACGAGCTTGAGCCACTGCTGAAATCGTTTTGCTGTCACGAGCTGATATGCTTTCCGGACGGCTCCATCAGACGTGTCAATAAGCATTGGTTCCCCTGTTTCTGCATCTTCAAGCTCTACTATGCCCACCGCCGGTAATTCCTGCTCCCGGGGATCACGGATGTGGATGGCAATCACTTCATGTTTCTTGTGGATGACGTTGAGCGCTTTTTCATAGTCCCGGGCGATAAAATCGGAAATGAGGAAGGCTACCGCCCTGCGCCTGCATACCGTGTTTAAGTAATTGAGCGCTGCTGCTATGTCGGTCCCGGTAGAGCGGGGCTGATGCTCAAGCACTTCCTTGATCACGCGCCACACGTGCCCCCGGCCCTTTTTAGGAGGGATATACTTTTCAACATGATCACTGAAAATAATGAGGCCAACCTTGTCATTGCTCTTGATGGCGGCAAAGGCAAGCACTGAGGCAATCTCGGCAGAGAGCTCAATTTTCAGCTGCTTCACCGTTCCAAAAAGCCCGGAGGAACTCACGTCAACCAGCAGCATAACGGTCAGCTCACGCTCTTCCCGGTATACCTTGACAAACGGATGCCCCATGCGGGCGGTAACATTCCAGTCGATATCTCTGATATCATCTCCGGGAGCGTACTCCCGCACTTCCTCAAACTCCATGCCCCGGCCGCGAAACGCGCTTTCATATTCTCCGGCAAAGATGTCATTGACCAGGTAGTTGCTGCGGATATGGATTTTTTTTATTTTATGGAGTATTTCCTGCGGAATCATGCAACAGGGTCTCCTGTGCTCTCTTGTCTGCGGTCTGACCGCTGTCCTCTTGCTTCTGTTTTACGGCACTTCAACATTATTAAAAATTTTTGTAATGATGTCATCGGTGGTGAGGTTTTCTGCTTCAGCCTCGTAACTTAAAATGATTCTATGCCGTAATACATCGCGTCCAATGGTTTTAATATCCTGGGGCGTGACATAGCCTCTTTCCTGAAGAAAGGCATAGGCCCGTGCTGCCTGGTTAAGGTAGATGGAGGCCCGGGGAGACGCTCCAAACTGTATCAGGTGCTCTATGTCGATGCCAAACACTTTGGGCTCGCGGGTGGCACAGACGATTTCCACAATATAATCCTGCAGCTTCTCATCGATGTACACCTGGTCTGCAACGCGGCGCACCTCAAGTATTTGCTGCGGCGTGGTAACGGGTTCAATCTTTTCCAGCGTGCGTCCGGCAATGCGCTGCATAATTTCTTTTTCCTCTGCTTTGCCGGGATAGCCGACTTTAAGCTTGAGCATGAAACGATCAACCTGGGCCTCGGGCAGCGGATAGGTCCCCTCCTGCTCGATGGGATTCTGTGTTGCCATAACCAGGAATGGCTCTTCCAAAACAAAGGTGGTCTCGCCAATGGTTACCTGCCGCTCCTGCATGCACTCAAGCAGCGCGCTCTGCACCTTGGCCGGGGCCCGGTTAATCTCGTCTGCAAGAATGATGTTGGAAAAAATCGGGCCTTTCTTGATGGTAAACTCACCGCTTTTGGGGAGATATATCTGCGTGCCTATGAGGTCAGCCGGCAGCAGGTCCGGGGTAAACTGAATCCGCTGGAAGCTGGTAGCAATGGTCTGCGCCAGGGTCTTGACAGCAGTTGTTTTTGCCAGCCCCGGCACACCTTCAATCAGGATGTGGCCGTTAGCAATCAGGCCTATGAGCAGCCGCTCCAGGAGATAATCCTGCCCCACCATTATTTTTTTCATCTCCTGCACCACCGCTCTCATCATCGGGCTGGTGCGCTCAACTTCTCTGGTGATATGTTGTATGTTAGGTTCCATGAACACCTCCACCGCTATAAAAACAAGTTGCTCAATGAGACATAGACAAATAATTCATGAATCCGTTCCCAAACGCTCAGGGGGAAAATTGTTTATCCATGGTTGTTATGTGTGAGATACGCAAAAGATGTGAAGTGAATGAGCAGCAGAAAAAAGACCAAGCGGGCTGCGCTGCAGACGGCATACCCCCGTTCATTTGAAAAACTTTTTGAACGTGCCCTTTTCTTTATCAACACGCTCCCCCTCCATGCCGGCGAGTTCCCGGAACAGCTCTTCCTGTCGCGATGAGAGGCTGGCGGGGGTTTTAACAATGACCTGCACGATCTCATTGCCTTTGCCCATGCCGTTTAAATAGGCAATGCCCGCTCCCTTAATGGTAAAAAGGTCCCCGGACTGGGTGCCCCGGGGAATGTGCAGCCGTTCGCTGCCATTGAGCGTGGGCACTTCAATTTCTGCACCCAGAGCAGCCTGGGAAAATGAGATGGGAACCTGGCAGATGATGTCATTATTGTGCCTCTGAAAAAAAGGGTCCTCTTCAACATGGATAAATACATACAGGTCGCCCGGAGTTCCTCCCCTTTCGCCGGGCTCTCCTTCGTTGTTCAGCTTCAGCCTGATGCCCGTTTCAACTCCGGGAGGAATTTTAGCTTTGAGGGTTTTAGTCTCTAACACCCTGCCCTGCCCCTTACAGGCTTTGCACGGCTTGGTAATATACGAGCCCGTGCCGCGGCAGTGGGGACAGGTGGTACTGATAGTGAAAAAACCCCTGCGTCTGATTTATCTGGCCTCTTCCCCTGCACCAGCGGCAGGTCTCCGGCGCAGAGCCGGCCTCTGCGCCCGAACCGTTACAAACCGTGCAGCCCGCGGGTTTTTTAACTTCAATCTCTGTTTCCTTGCCGAACGCAGCATCGCGCAGGGAAATGCTCAGATCGAACCGTAAATCCGCACCCCTCCTGCCTGCTGACCTGCTGCGTCCCCTGCCGCCCATATTGTTAAAGCCAAAGAAGTCTTCAAAGATATCACCGAACGAGGCGAATATGTCTTCGAATCCGGAAAATCCGGAAAACCCGGTGCGTTTCAGTCCTTCATGACCAAACCGGTCGTAGAGGCTTCGTTTCTCGGCATCGCTCAGCACCTCATACGCCTCGCTTGCTTCCTTGAATTTCTCCTCAGCGTCCTTATTGCCGGGGTTTCGATCAGGATGATATTGCAGAGCTTTCTGCCGGTAGGCCTTCTTTATTTCAGCGTCTGTGGCATTCCGCGAAACGCCCAGTACCTCATAGTAGTCATGTTTTGTCATAGCGTCTCTATAATTTAAACAGCGGGAAATTGAGTATCCACTCGATGTTAAACAGCTCTCCGATGACCCCGAAACCAAGAACAATAATATAGATGAGAAGCAGGCTAAAAATAATCTGATCTTTATATTTTGTTAGGTACTCGGTGGTTTTCACACAGCGCTCCCCTGCAATGGTTGAAGGTTTACCGGTATACCTGTTGTGAAAGCTCCGTCCCGAATCCCGACAGGCTATTCGGGATTGTGTGATGGGCGGGGAGCTTCACCTTTTCAGGGTATGATTGTAATCGCAAATTTTATTTTGTCAAGAGACGGTGTCGCCTGTAAACAATCCCGTGCCGCCGGTCAGAGCAGTACGGCTGGGTATCACGGCAAATCTGGAATCTGCTCCTCAATGTAGCTCCTGATTTTTTTCTTCAGACGCTCTTCAAGCTGGCGTACCCGTTCTTTGGTTATGCCGTATTTCTCGCCCATGGCCTGCAGCGTGTGCGGATTCTCAGATAACAGCCGGTTCTCCAGGATATCAAGTTCTTTGCCGTCCAGCGTGGCGCTGAATTCCTGCAGCTTCTGATTGAAAAGCTCCTGGAACTGACTGCGAGCCATTTTCCGGTCAAACAGCTCCGTGTCATCAGCCATAAAATCCCCCCGCGTCTCCTTCCAGTCATCCCCCACCACCTGATCAAGCGAGGGCTCCCAGTCACCAAGGCGCTGTTCCATTTCAATAACCTGGTTTTCCGTAGTGTTGAACGCTTCCGCCAGACGTTTGGGAGCAGGATCGAACCCGAGCCCCTCAAGCCGCTTCTTTTCTTTCTGCAGGTTGAAAAAGATCTTGCGCTGCATCTGGGTCGTCCCGATTTTTACCAGTTTCCAGTTATCCATGATAAATTTCAAAATGTAAGCGCGAATCCAGTAGGAGGCATAATGGGAAAGCTTCACGCCGCGGTAGGGATCAAACTTTTTTATCGCCATCATCAGCCCGATATTGCCCTCCTGAATGAGGTCCAGCAGGCTTACCATCCAGCGATGGTGAAACTCAAGAGCAATCTTGACCACCAGGCGCAGGTTGCTGGTGACAAGCTGGTATGCTGCCTCCACATCCCCGGTTTCGCGGTAGTGGATGGCAAGCTGCTGCTCCTCTTCGCGGCTCAGCAGGGGAATCCTGTTTATTTCCCGTAAGTACCGCTGCAGGGGATCGTAGGTAACCGGCACCCGGGCAGCGGCGTCTTCTCCCGCGTCTGCTGCATCCTCGACCGAGGCAAATGCTTCTACTTCTTCACTAAAGTTAAAATCCTGCGGCTCATTGCTCATGCTTTAAAATCACCGGGAGAGTTATTGCGTTATGCATAGGGCGCTATGGCATAACCAGGTAAATTGTAGCATAGTAATCGGAATACCCTGTCAACGTATTATCATGACTCCGTAATCCCCGGGTTATTGACATGCCGGTCTAAAACTGTTAACAGTTTCAACACACCCGCGCACGCGGGTGGTTTTCCGGTAGTCATCCTGGCACGGGCGTAATGGTATATGTCACAAAAATTGATAACACAGAACAAAAAAGCGTATCATGAATACACCATCCTGGAAACCTGGGAGACGGGAATCGTGCTGCTCGGCAGCGAAGTCAAGTCCTGCCGCAGAGGAAGCGCAAATCTGAAAGACAGTTACGGCCGCATTGAAAACAACGAGATATTCCTGGTAGACGCACATATCGGTCCGTATTCATTTGCCAACCGTCTTAACCATGATCCCCTGCGAAAACGCAAGCTGCTGCTCCATAAACGGGAGATTAAGAAACTCTATGGCAAAATACGCCAAAAAGGTCAAACGTTTATCCCGCTGAAAATGTATTTTAATGACCAGGGGAACGTAAAAGTGGAGATGGCACTGGCGCAGGGGAAAACCCTTCATGACCGAAGAGAAGATATCCGGAAGAAGGATATGAGGAGGGAACTGGAACGAGATCTGAAGGGCCGGCCTTAAGCCCCGACAACTTTTCCTGCAAACTTCTTCTTATCTTTTACTGCCGGCATTGATTGACGCTACTTTAGCCGGATCAATATCAAAGCCCGTGACCGTAAAGCCTTCTTCGCAAAACCGTATTACCAGAGGAAGCCCCACATAGCCCAGTCCGATCACGCCAATGCGGGCCTTTTTGCTCTGAATCCTATGTATCAATTCCTTCATATCCCTATCGTCCCAGTGTTTTTACGAGCAACCGCGAGACCGCCCGTCTACCGGCGGTATTATTTTTGTGCAGCTTTTTCTCCAGGCCTTTAACTCGATCCCGGAGCACGCTCATTTCTTGGTTAAGTTTTTTATTCGCCGGCAGTCGCCGCTTTTTTTCAGTGTTGCCAGAAAGCTTTCTGGATTTATGCACCGCATTCGGCGGTGCTTTTTTAGAAGGCTCTTTTTCTGCATATAACTTTTTTACCAGCAGGGTCAGCTCAAAAATATTCTTATTGAGGGCGGCATAGTGCTCTTTTATTTCTTCGAGCTCTCTACCCGGGCCATTATCCTGAGACTGCCGGGGGGCAGTGGTGGAACGGGCTGTCTCTTCAAGGAAAATCAATCCTCCTTTTATCCGCTCTTCCACCACATTTTCAATGATTGTTTTATCAATTTTTTCAGCACCATCGGCAAAACCGTATACCAGCGCCGTATCACAGATAATGTTGATCACACGGGGGATTCCCCGGGAATGCTGATAAATGCTTTCCAGCGCAGCAGGCATAAAAATATCTGCATGCTGGGATCCTGCTTTCTTGAGGCGGTGGGTGATATACTGCGCCGCGTCATCAAAGTCCAGGGGGTCAAGATGATAGTGTATCGAAATTCTCTGGCGCAGCTGCTCCAGTGCCTTCTGGTTTAGCCGGTCACGCAGGTTCGGCTGTCCGAGAAGGATGATGTGGAAGAGGGGCTGCTTTTCATCATTCAAGTTTGAGAGCATCCGGATCTCTTCCAGGGTTTCGGAAGAAAGGTTCTGTGCCTCATCAATAATCAGTACCACCTTGTTTTTCTTAACATACTCTTGGAGGAGAAAACCGGTGAGTGCTTCATAGCGGTCTGTTTTTTCTTTTCCCGTGCAAGTGATATCCCATTCTTTTAATACGATTTCCAAAAATTCGTGTGGGCTGATGTTGGTATTAAAAAGCATGGCAATTTTTATAGAAGCCTTGTCCAGTTTGTTGATCAGGTACTTAATCAGTGTTGTTTTACCCGAACCAACTTCGCCCGTAATAACAATGAAACCTGCCTGCTCTGACAGCCCGTACTCCAGATAGTTCAGGGCCAGTTCATGTTTCTTGCTCAGATATAAAAAGGCAGGATCTGCCAGGAGGCTGAAGGGCTTCTCTTTAAATCCATAAAAATTTTCGTACATACGTAAGACCCTTGCTTTGATGACCGCATATCGCAGAGAAAGGGAGCTGACACATGAAGGGATGCTGTGCAGTTAGGCGGGATTCCCTTTATTTAAAACTGTTCCCAGTATCTTATCTTCGCCTATAAGATTAATTGATTTGCTCAGCTGGGAGGGCGAGACTTTCCCTGCTTCTACCACTAACAGGGTTCTATCGATATATTTTGACAGAACCAGCGCATCAACAGAGGTCATTATTGACGGACCATCGAAAAAGATGTATCGGTCGTGGTAGCGACTTTTCATTTCTGCAATTAAACGCTGCATTTTTAACGACCCCAGCATTTCGGCAGAGCGCTGGATGGAATTGCCTGCCGGCAGGATGGTCAGCTTTTCAACTCCGGGACAAATTAATATCTCAGCCAGAGGTTTATTATGCAGGAGATAGTCGGTTAATCCTTCCCTGGAGTCAATACCAAATGCCGGTAAAATGCCCGGGTTCTTCAGGTTCACATCAACCACCAGCACGGTCTGATCTACTTCCCGGGCAAACATAACGGCCAGATTAATGGCGGTAAATGTTTTTCCTTCGCCATCAGTGCAGCTCGTTATCAGAATGGTACGATCTCCAGCTATCTGGGTTTTGGTAAGAATCTGGGTCTTGAACAGTTTAAACCGTTCACTCACGCGGTACGGATCTGCTGTGAGCGTCGCGATATTATGCCGCACCACCGCATCTTTATCATAGTCAACTATTTTAGTATGGGTGCGCTGGGAGACTTCCTCGTTTTTAGCTGCAGTTCCGTCATCTATTAAAAGAAACGGCGCTGACAACCCTCTCATCCGTTTTGCCTTCTCTAACGCATCTTTAATTTTACTCATAATCAAAACACCCGCTATAGACCGAATATGATCATTTGCTTTTTTATTATTTCTATTATTTTGATAACTTTAATATCCAGCTCCAGCGAAAAGTAATTATTGACGGCAAACAGCACTACCGGGACCAGAATCATGATGATAAGAGGAATCGCCAGCTTTCTGACATTGCGGGTCTGTTTTTGTTCATCACGGGGAATTTCAGGAAGCTCTAAAAGCACCGCAGAAGAGGACACTTCTGTTAAGTCCTGAACCGTCCGCACTTTCAAATTTAAAAATTCCCAAGAAAAGATTATTAAAAAACCTGCGACAATACCGATAATGAGAGAGGTGCCTATAATCAATAATCGATCTGGTCTTATTGGCTTGAAGGGAAATGCAGGCGGCTCAGTTAAAATAAATTTTCCTCCCACGTCTCGCTTTTCCATTGCCGCAGAGCTATCAGCCTGTAATGCCTGACTGACTAATTGTTCATATCTTTTTTGTGAAGTATCGCGATCTCTGACAAGGACATTATATTCCTTTTCTATCAATGGCGTTTTTTCAAACCGTTGTTTATATTTTTCTATCTCACTCGCAATCTTCTCTTTTTGTATATCTATAGACTTTATTTGAGCATCGATATCATCTATTTGCGTTACTAAATTCACGTAGGCCGGATTGTAGGATCCGAGCTCCGCCAAAGGGCCCAGCCTTTTTATTCGAGAAGATACTTGTTTTTCTTTATCATTCTGCACAGGTGCCTTTTGTTGTTTAGTGATCCCTGCTTTTTCTAAACCCTCGATCTCGCGTTTTACTCGAATGATATCCGGGTGCTTTTCAGAAACCTGGGTTTGCAGCACTACAAGCTCTGTTTTGAGGGTTGCCAGTTTTTCTTCAGGCGTTACAATTTTCTCTCCTGAAATCCCTTCCAGAGGGGTAGTGGGCTGTATTTGAACGAGCTGCCCTTCAATAAGTATCTTGCGTTCCATTAGAACCTGGAAATCCTTGTCCAGATTTCGCGATTGTTGTTCTAGCTCTTCTATTTTTCTGAAAATTGTATGTAAGCAGCTCTGGAAGTTCATGTACATGTTTGTTTTTGTATTCAGAAAGTGTTTGATCAATCTTTGCTATATCTGCTTTCAGCCGGTACTGCTCATCAAGCAAAAATGAAGAAGTAACTGTGGCAAATGATTCTCTGAATTTTCTGTAGTTATCAATATACGCAGAGGCAAGAATGGTTGCAACCTCAAATGCTTTTTTAGGGGATGAGTCTTCAAAATAGAATTTAACCCCGGTCATTACTTCTTCTGTGCTTCCGCCGGTCCCACTAGTGTTTACATACATATTTTCGCTACCAAAATGATCTTTCATCTGGGCAACCAAATCATCTGCAGGGAGCTTATCTACAAGGGCAGGATATAAGTTTACTTCCTTGATAATCTCTAAACATTTATCTCGCGTGAAAATGCTAGATTGAACAAACTGAACGGCAGCTTCTAACCACACATTGACAAAACTTATGAGCATCGCCTCTGGTATCTGTGCTGAAAGATAGTAGAGGGTTGCCTGCGCTCGGTAAACTGGCGTTATGCTGAAAGCTATCGCAGATCCAATAATGAGAGAAGCAAGTATGCTAATCAATATGATCTTCTTTCCTCTTTTTGCGATATTAATATATTTAGCTAATTCAGACTCAAATAACATGGTGTTTACATCACCTCACTATAAAGGGTCTCTGTAATGCAAAGGAGCATTGCAGGTAAATTCTGTTGCTTGTTGTTTCATTATTAGCGGCGGTTTTGTTTTCAGAGTATAGTGCGACTGTACCCCAGGGATAAGTTGATATTGGGTTTATAGCGGTAATTTATCTGTAATGTGCTATAATTCGATTGATCTATCAATGCTTACTCTGTTATTATAATCACCGGCCGACGATTTATTATTGAAAAAAAGACCAGCTGAAGATCGCCGTATAATTTTGCTGTGAAATCATAACTTATATGAAAACCAAAATCTGCGCGTGGGATATGTTTGTCCGGTTTCGGGGTCGGTATATAAGGACTGAGCTCCCGTAAAGCGAAATGTCGTATGGTAATATTTTTTTTCTAATTGAAGATCAAAGTTCGTTCCCGTTGTTGAGTTTGATACAGATTCAGTCCCCACTAAAACCTGTTCACCCGTTGATGGGTCCTCTTCAAAAATTGCATTTTGATATGTTGTATCGGAATAATTCAATCCAACAGAAAATTTCAGCTTGAAATGTGTCACTGAATTTATGCGTTAACCCGGTGCTTATGGTGTAATTGTCCAGCTCGTAATTAAATAACGTCTCAGCGATGGTATAATTAAATTGCAAGTTGCTGTATCCCAGCGACACATTAAGAGAATCTTTTGTGTTTAAAATATAATCATAGTTGAGCATGTAAGAGTAAACAGGGCTTCCGCTGGATACACTGGGTAGAAAAGGTTGAATAACTAAACATAAGCCCCAAAGTACCCTTGGGCGAAAGCATGTAGCGTATAGCTTCCGGTATAAATCTTCGTTATATTTTGTGATCTCCGGACTAACACCCCGCTGGGAACCCCCTGTTCGGTGGTAAAATATCTGTTCTGTATCAGTATTCAGGCTGTAAGCTGCGCCCAAAGTTAAGTTCTGATCGGGGACTGATTTTGAAGATGCTTTCAATGTTATAATCCTTATCAGTACCGTCCCAACCCTTCAAACTAAAATACCGGCGCACCCGCACCTTTGTTTTTCCTCTTATCGCAACACGCGGACCTTCAATTTTGAATTCCAGTGCCGGCTCATATCTATTGCTGAAGTCTGGTTCCTTATGAAGTCCTTGTTTTTCTTGCTGTTTTGATATTACCGTAACATTATCTTCATAATAGAGCCGCCAGCACAAGAGTCGGCTTTAGCTCTACATATAAAGCCCATATGCAGTCACAATAAATAATTTGAAGCAGGGAAAATAGTATTGTATGGAGAATGCAACAGACAATTAGTTTTCCCTTGCTTAAACTGGCCTGCTTCATGAATATTCTGTTTGAGTAATAAGCATATCATTTTTAGTGTTAATCGGTTCTCAACTAAAAGCAACCCAGAGATATACTTCTCAAGAATACTGCGCTCACCATGATTCAGAAACCACAATTACATCACCAGGCCTTAAGGGGATATTCTGATTTAAATTTTTACCTCTTAACCACCTCATTATAATTAAAATTAATTTTAATCTTTTTGTCCCCTTCTTTTCTGATAATATCTATAGTGGATTTATTTGCATATATGGTAAAGCCCCCGGCCATGGAAATCGCCTGAAGCACATCAGTATAAGAATTCAATTTTAATTCACCTGGACGCGTAACTTCTCCCAATACATATATTTTGAGACTGTTAGTTTCCTTAACGGTTATCGTAATATGCGGCTCCGTTATATATTCACTATATTTCCTGTTTAACTCATCCTTTAATTCATCAACCGTCAACCCTGCTGCAGCGACCTCACCAACCAGAGGAAGGGAAATTTTCCCATCCGGCATTATCACCGCATCGGCAGACGTCTCTTCGTGTCTCCATACCGTCACCTTCAGCGTATCACCGCACCCCAGTACATAGGGTTTATTTTGATGAAGCGCGGCTAACATGGTGTCATCCCGGTCGATAATCTGATACCCTGTTTTTGAGCAAGAGACAGCTTGGAATAAAAATAGTATAAAATAGAAAACAAGTGGCATGCGGTATAATAATTTATTTTTCATAGATAAAAATAGTTTAATTTATAGAGAATATTTAGCATCCCTTATCGAAAGCGCGGTAAATAAACTTTAAGAAAGAAACTTGAAATATGGAGCTTATTTATTTTACCATCATTATTTTATAACACGGAATTGCAGAACAGACCATACAGCAGTACAATAATACCGAAGATACAATCAGGGGAGTATAATTTGAAGGCAGTACCTATTTGCACTATATAAAACTGCTCTTGCCCGTTATCGTGCTTCTCTATATGCCCGGTTTTATAACCACCAATATAAGACCATGTTATCGTAAAATATTTACATAACCATCAGGATATATTTTAAATTATATCATTTAGTTCTTATAATGTCCAGAATTATACCCTCGACGACAGAAACAATTGTTTTCACCAAGCCAATTGTGTAGAAAATTTTCCATGAAAGCAATCCCATCGTGCATGATTAATAATGTGCTTCCACCTTACTGATTAAAAATGCTATTTAATTAAATAAAAACAAACACCGTGACCATATAACCTACCTAACCGTTATGACAGCATTTAATCTCATATCCCAATACGTTCCCCAGGGCGATCAGCCCCAGGCAATAAAGAAACTGAGCGATGGCGTGCAGGGAGGGAAAAAGCAGCAGGTGCTTAAGGGGGTGACCGGCTCAGGCAAGACCTTCACCATGGCCAATGTCATCCAGGAGGTGCAGAAGCCGACCCTGGTTATTGCTCCGAACAAGACGCTGGCAGCGCAGCTCTATGGCGAGTTCAAGGAGCTGTTTCCTGAAAATGCCGTGGAATATTTTGTCAGCTACTATGATTATTACCAGCCGGAAGCGTATATACCCCAGTCAGACACCTACATTGAAAAGGATTCCTCCATCAATGAGGAAATCGACCGCATGCGTCACGCGTCCACCTCATCCCTGCTGTCACGGCGGGATGTGATTGTCGTGGCCAGTGTTTCCTGCATCTACGGCCTTGGCTCTCCGCAGGAATATCAGGAGATGCTGGTGCTGGTGAAAGACCGGGCGCATATTGCCCGGGATGAGATTCTTGCGCGGCTGGTGGAAATTCAGTATGAGCGGAACGACTTTGATTTTCACCGCGGAACCTTCAGGGTGCGGGGAGATATCGTGGAAATTTTTCCTGCCTATGCAGAAGACAAGGCCATCCGCCTGGAATTCTTCGGCGACATGGTGGAAACAATCAGCGAGGTTGACCCAATTCGCGGCATGGTGGTACGCCCCCTCACCCATGTGCACATCTATCCCAACAGCCATTACGTCACAACCCGTGACAACCTGAAGCGCGCCATACAGAATATAAAAGAAGAGCTTGATGAGCGCATCAAGTTCCTTAAATCCCAGAACAAGCTATTAGAGGCCCAGCGCATCAGGGAGCGGACGCGGTTTGACCTGGAGATGATGGAGGAGATGGGGTACTGCAATGGCATTGAGAACTACTCGCGCCATCTCGACGGCAGGCAGCCGGGAGAGCCGCCCTATGTGTTGCTCAACTACTTCCCCGAAGATTTCCTCCTGTTTATCGATGAGAGCCATATTACCATCCCGCAGCTCAATGGCATGTATCACGGTGACCGGTCACGGAAGAGGACGCTGGTGGAATACGGGTTTCGCCTCCCCTCGGCGCTTGATAACCGGCCGCTCACCTTCGAGGAGTTTCAGAAGAAGGTAAACCAGATAATTTATGTCTCAGCTACTCCTGCTGAGTATGAGATGAATAGATGTCAGGGGGAAGCGGTGGAGCAGATTATTCGGCCTACCGGTCTCATTGACCCGGCCATTGAAGTGCGCCCGGTAACGGGGCAGGTGGATGACCTGTATGGAGAGCTGCGCAAGCAGGTTGCGGCACAGGAGCGGACGCTGGTAACAACGCTTACCAAGAGGATGGCAGAGGACCTGACCGCGTATTATGCAGACCTTGGCATTAAGGTGCAGTATCTCCATTCTGAAATTAATACGCTGGAGCGGGTCAGCATAATTCGCGACCTGCGCCTTGGGAAATTTGATGTGCTGATCGGCATAAATCTCTTGCGCGAGGGGCTGGATTTGCCGGAGGTTTCCCTGGTAGCGGTGTTTGATGCAGATAAAGAGGGCTTTTTACGGTCTGAGCGCTCCCTGATTCAGGTGTGCGGCAGGGCAGCGCGCAATGTGCGGGGCAGGGTAATTCTCTACGGAGACGTGGTAACCAGAAGCATGGAGGCAACGCTAAACGAGACCAATCGCCGGAGGAAGCTGCAGGAGCGATTTAATCAGGAGCATGGCATCACCCCGGAATCAATTCGCAAGGCGGTCACGGACATCATGAGCTCGGTGTATGAGAAAGACTATGTTACCATTCCCGTTGCTGCAGAGCCGGAAGTGCCGTATATTACCAAAAAACAGGTGCCTAAGCTGCTCAAGAAGCTCAGGAAAGAGATGGTTGAGGCAGCAAAACTCCTTGAATTTGAGCGGGCTGCAGAACTGCGAGACCGCATCATGCGCCTTGAGCAGACAGAGCTCAAATATCTTGACAATGTAGCCTGAATTGCCTATTTTTCATTGAGAAGCATTTGAGCCTTCAGTTATCAGCGTTCAGCCAGATAGTACTTTTGCTGACAGCTGATTGCTGAAAGCTGTTCAGCTTTTTAATACGCCGGCGTGGTGGAACTGGCAAACGCAGGGGACTCAAAATCCCCCGGGCCCTGCGCCCTTGAGAGTTCGAGTCTCTCCGCCGGCACCAGAAAATAAAAGGGTTTGCGGCCTGTCTGGCTGTATGCCCTTTTTAAATTTAAATATTATATTTCTCTCTCCGCTTTCTCACCTTAGGTAACACCGCAAAAGTATGATCATGGGTAAAAAGAGATTAATTATTCCCCTATCATGTGCAGCGGCCCTTGTGCTGCTGCTCATAACATTTACCCTGCTTGCTCCTTTGCTCATTGATCAGAAATACATCAAGGGGAAAATTATCCAGGAGCTCTCCCGCTCCCTCAATGCTGACGCGCGGGTAGAGCGTGTCGCCCTGTCCCTGCTTCCGCGGCCCTGTGTTGTGGCGCACGGGGTGTCCCTGGCCTTCACTGGCGGGGCTTCGGCCAGTATAAAAAAAGCATCGGTCTATCCTGCGCTGCTGCCCCTTCTGAGCGGAGACATACAGCCGGCCCGTATCAGCCTTGAAGCACCGGAGGTGAGCATTCCCCTGCCGGAGAGAAAAATGCCTGCAGCGTCATTGGCGACAGATTTTTCTGTTGCCTCAATGCAGCAGCAGGCTGTTGTCGCGATCGCGTCCCTGGCGGAGAAAGTTCCTCCGTGTTCATTGATGATTGACGGGGGCACGCTGCGCTTCAGCTCCCCTGAGCGCACCCTTTTTAGTTTCAGTAATATCAGCGCTGCCCTGGATGTATCCGCAGGCCGGGCAGCGGTCAGCGCCGTGTGCGCCTCGAATCTCTGGGAAACCCTGACGCTTAAGGCTACCGCAGGAATCAGCGACCCGGGCATTGAAGGCACCCTTTCTTTTTCTCATCTTGACAGCCAAACCCATCATTGACTGCTTTTTCCCCGGCGTCATCCCAATCGGCAGCTCTGCGATAAACGGAGCACTTGACCTTTACCGCAGATAAGACTGGTGCCTTTCGCGCCAGTCTCTCGAGCGCAATCCAGCAGCTGACGCTTAAGGGAACAGAAGCGCAGCAGGTCATTAACGGCACGCTCAACAAGCTTTCCCTGGAAGCTGATGCGCGCAGTACCCGCGTTTCCTTTTCCGCACAGTTTGACCATCCGCAGCTGCAGGCCGCGGGTAAAGCCGCCATCGACAACAAATCCCGTGAAATCACCCTTGAGGTTGACGGAAAAAATATAGACCTTGCCTCATGCCAAGATGTGCTGCGTGCTGCTGCCGGCAGCCAGCCCCTGGTAAAAGAAATAAATGCCCGGCTGAAAGGCGGCACCATCACCGATCATTTTCTTTAAGGCACAGGGGCCGCTGGGTTCAAACCTTATAGAGAATAAGCAATACGTGTCCTGAAAGCAGGCTTTACCGACGGCAGCATCCTGCTCCCGGAAGCAGGGCTCTCCCTGCAGGAGGTGAACGGCGAGCTGAGCCATGCAGGACGGAATGCTGGAAGCAAAAAATCTTCAGGCGCGCCTTGAAAACTCCCGGGCCTACAGCGCCACCCTGAAGATTGATCTTGGCCGCCAGTATAAGCCGGTGCTGATTGAGACTATGTTTACCGCCGACCTTTCTCAGCTTCCCGCCCTGGTGCGGCTCATTCCCGTGCCTGACTATAAAAAAGGAGCTTTCGCTCATCAAATCTCCCCGTGGCACAGCTGAGGGGAAGTTCAGATTAAGCGAAGAAAACAGCGCATACATTACAGAGGTTGACATCAGCAGGCTCAACCTGCAGGCGGACTACCGCACATTCCCCGCGCCGCTTGAGCTTCGCCGGGGAACATGCATGCTACCGCGATGGCGACCTGGCATTCAGGGAGCTTTACCGGCAGGCTTGGCAGCTCGGAGATATCTGATGTCTCGGCAAGCTTCAGCCTGCGACATGACCAGCGCTTTGCTATCACCTCCAAAGGCGCAACAATAGTTCTTGATGACCTGCTGCCGGTGCTCAATTCCTTCCCTGCCACCAGAAGATCATACAGGAGATCACACTCCGCAAACGGTTCAATAGCGCTCACCAGCTTTGACGTTAAAGGGGCCGCTGCTCAGCCCGGAAGCATGGAAGTTCTCCCTGCACGGCGGATATGCCGGAGGTCACCCTGGCTGCTGCCGTGCTGAATGGCCCGGTAAAAATAAAAGGCGGCAGCCGTGAAGGTGCTGACCAGCGCGTATTTTCTCTCACTGCTAGCACGGACTGCTCTTATGGACAGCTCTCTTGAAGGGTCACTAACTCTTGACGGCTATCTGCAGGGCATACAAAAGCTAGCGCTGTGCTGTCCGGGGATCGCTGGGACAGAAGTCTCTTGAAACTATAGCGCAGTATATCAGCTTTCCGGCAGAACTGATGCCCCGCGCCCCGCTCGTCAGTTGCAAAATCACGCATTACCTGGGCCCGCACCGGCGCAACAGAGTTCAGCGGAGACTTTTCCCGCGGGACCGGGCCAAAGGTCTCACTTGAGCTGCGGTCTGCTCCGCAGGTGCTGGAGATTAAAAAGCTGAAAATTTCCGGGGAGAATGCAGAGAGCTTGCTGCGGCTGGGCATCAAAGAAGACGGGGTGGATGTTGCCTATAGCGGAGCCATTGACCGGGAAACCCTTGACCGCCTGCTGGTGAACAACCAGTTTGTGCGCGGCTGGATCAAAGGAGATATCACCGCGCAGATGGACCAGAAGAACCCGTTAAAATCGACTGCCACCGGAACCCTCGCATGGAAGGACGTGCAATACCCGGGGATTGAAAATCTGCCCGTACAGATCAAAAGTGCTTCTGTTGCAGCAACGGGTAACAAACTGCAGGTTGATGCGGTAGACGCCAGCGTGGGGAAATGTGACCTTAATGCTCGGGGCAGTGTTACCTTTACGCAACAGGGCTATGTCCTTGACATGGATGTTGCGTCAGACAGCATAAACCTTGATGCTGCTGAAAAAGCTTTGACGAAGGGCGCTGCTCCCACCAGCCCGGAAGAGCTGTGGGAAACCCCGCTTCGCGGCAGCGTCAGGGTTGCCGCCCGGTCGCTCAGCAAGGGTGCCCTGACATGGGAACCGTTCAATGCGAATGTTATGTTTGCTGATAAGGCAATTACGATTGCGGCAACAGAGGCAAAGCTGTGCGATATCGCAACGCCGGGCACGATCGTGGTGACCCCTGATACCATGACCCTTGAGGTTAAACCCGCCGCGCAGCAAGCCGCAATAAAAACCGTGGTTACATGCCTGATGGGCGAAAAGTCAATCATCACCGGCACCCTCGACCTGCAAAGTGATCTCATTGGGCAGGGATCAGCCTTTAATCTGGCTGAAAACCTTGCGGGAAAAATTTCAGTAATCGCGCGGAAGGGGCGCATCTACCGCTCGAACCTGCTGACCAGGATTCTGTCATTTTTAAGCATCAGGAACCTTGTCACCGGGGGAATAACAGATATTGCCAAAAAGGGGTTTGCTTATCGCAGTATAAATATAAAAGGAGAGATCAAAGGCACCACATTCAAGATAGACGAAGGGATTCTGGACAGCAGCACCTTAAGCATAGCCTGGCAGGGATCAATTGACATGGCAACTAAAAAAATTGATTTAACGGTGCTGGCTACGCCGTTTCAACTTTCCGACCTGCTGCTCATGGGTATTCCGGTCGTGGGCATTGTTTTCAGCAAAACACTTATCGGCGTACCGCTGCAGGTAACCGGAACTATTGATGAGCCGAAGCTGAGACCGGCGTCTCCGCTCGCGATTGGCAAGGGACTGCTGGGGGTTGTCACCAACATGGTAAAATTGCCGGTTAAAATCATCGAGCCTATGTTACCGGAGAGGGGAGCTCAAGACCAATAGCGGGTTTGCGTTATTCCGCCTCTTGCAAGCTCTGTTTGGACTCCGGATTCCCCTGCCGGTCGAACTTCTCCCTGCTGATTTTCCGGCCGTCTTTAAATATATCAATATACCTTTTTTTCCCGTCATCATTATAGGTTATGCACGACCCGTCTTTTTTTCCGTTTTTATAGCTCTCTTCCTTCAAAAGTTTCCCGTTTTCGTTATAGATTTTGCTTATCCCCTCCCGCACATCATTCCGGTAATTGTCTTCAGCCTTCAGAGCTGCATTTGTAAAGTATCTTTTGCTTATCCCTTCCCGCTTGTCATTGACATATCTGAATTCAGCAAACAGGGCCCCGGATGTATAGTAGCGTTTACTGATGCCTTCCCGCAGCCCGTTTTGGTAATTATACTCGTTGGTCAGGGTGCCGTCTTCAGCATATTCCTTCCACACCCCTTCCTTCTTCCCGGCTTTAAATGTTCCCGCTGTCTTCAGCTTCCCGTTCTGATAGAATGCGGTATACGGGCCATTCTTCTGGCCCGATTCCCCGGAACATCCCAGAACAAAAAAAAGCATTATCAGTACCCCTGCCATTGTAATAGGTATAGCTAATCGAGACATGCAGACCCCTTTCCTGAGTATGTGGTAAACCTGTTTTATTGAAAGGCATTCGGTACCCGCAGTACATTGATACGGTACCCTGAAAAAACAGCCGCAGAATTTCTTATAAACCACTTAATACCCTGCATAATACTATACATGGCTGGTTGATTGCAATAAAAGTAATATTCTGCTATGTACTGGTACACCTTTTTCATCGGAGAAAAAAGCTCTGCTAACAGGTTGTTGAAAAGGTAGTTTTCTCCCCGGCTGGTCAAAAACATCCGGATGCAAGGCGCGCGAAATCAAGAGGAATGAGGCGTACTTTTACCGTACGTCGCAATGACGAAGGATGAGCGCAACGAAGCAGATGGGTGTTTTTCAACAGCCTGCTGAATTATTTTTTGACAGGAAACCCTGATGGTCACCCACGGCTTTACCCTTGTTCGACAGCAGCAGATACTGGAGCTTGACACTGAAGCGCGGCTCTATTGCCACGTGAAAACCGGCGCTGAGCTTTTGTCGCTTTCCAACAGAGATGAAAACAAGGTCTTCGGCATTACCTTCCGCACGCCGGTTTCTGATTCTACCGGCGTGGCGCACATACTTGAGCACTCGGTCCTGTGCGGCTCGCGCAAGTATCCGGTAAAAGAGCCGTTTGTCGAGCTTCTGAAAGGCTCCCTGCAGACCTTTCTCAATGCCTTCACCTATCCTGATAAAACCTGCTACCCGGTGGCGAGCCAGAACCTGCAGGATTTTTACAATCTCATTGATGTCTATCTTGATGCGGTCTTTTATCCGCGCCTCACACCCCATGTATTCGAGCAGGAAGGCTGGCATTATGAGATTGACCGCCATGACCAGCCGCTCACCTACAAGGGCGTTGTCTTCAATGAAATGAAAGGGGCCTACTCCTCGCCTGACAGCCTCCTGGCACACTACACCCAGCAGTCACTGTTTCCTGACAATACCTATGGTTTTGATTCCGGCGGCGATCCCCGGAAAATCCCGAACCTCACCTTCGGGCAGTTTGCCGCCTTTCACCGGAAGTATTATCACCCTTCAAATGCGCGTATCTATTGCTACGGGGATGATGATGTCGAGCGGCGCCTGCAGAAGGTGGATGCGTATTTAAAAGATTTTGAGCGGCTGGAACTTGATTCAGCCGTCGCGCTGCAGCCTTTTTTTACCATGCCGCGGAACGTCATCCGGCCCTATGCTGCCGGAGACGATGCCTCCCGGAACAAAGGCATGATTACCGTCAACTGGCTGCTCATTGAAACTGCAGATGTGGAAATGAACCTGGCGTTCACCATGCTTGAATATATTCTTCTGGGCATGCCTGCTTCGCCGCTGCGCAAGGCCCTCATCGATTCGGGCCTGGGGGAAGATATCGCCGGCGTGGGGCTGGAAAGCGACCTGCGCCAGATCTATTTTTCAACCGGGCTCAAGGGCATTGACATACATAATGCCGGGCGCATCGAGACGCTCATCAGTGATACCCTGGGCACTCTGGTCAGGGATGGCATTGATCCCCGCACTATTGAGGCAGCCCTGAATACCATTGAATTCAAGCTGCGCGAGAATAATACCGGGCATTTCCCCCGGGGGCTGCTGCTCATGCTGCGCTCCCTCACCACCTGGCTGTACGGCGCAGACCCGCTGGCTGACCGTTGCCTTTGAAGCCCCCCTGACGCGGCTAAAAGAGCGGCTGGCGGACAACAGCGCGTACTTCGAAACCATTATAGACCGCTTCTTACTCAAAAACCTGCACCGCACCACGGTCATATTGCAGCCCGACCCGGAACTGGCAGCGCAGGAGACTGGCCGGGGAGCAAAAGCGCCTTGCCGATGCCCGCGCAGCCATGACGCCGCAGGAGCTGAGCGCGGTGATTGACAATACCCGCGCGCTCAAGCTTAAACAGGAGACACCTGACCCGCCGGAAGCGCTTGCTACCATACCGCGTCTCAACCTCCCGGATATTGATGCCCATAACAAACTCATCCCGATTGCCTGTTCCGAGCAGAGCAGGCGCGCAGATTGCCTATCACGACCTGCAGACCAACGGCATTATGTACCTGGATTTGGGGTTTGACCTCCATGTGCTCTCCCCGAACTATATCCCGTATGTTCCGCTCTTCGGCCGGGCGCTCCTGGAAATGGGAACTGACCGGGAAGATTTTGTAACCCTGGTGCAGCGCATCAGCCGTAAAACCGGCGGCATCCGCACCAGCCTGTTCAACTCGGTAGTTAACGGAAGTGATCAGGCTGCTGCCCGGCTGTTTCTGCGCTGCAAGGCAATGCTGCCGCAGGTGCAGGAGCTGCTCGCAATTCTCAAAGACGTGCTGCTGACGGCGCGACTCGATAACCGCGAGCGCTTTAAACAGATGGTGCTCGAGGAAAAAGCGCAGATGGAGCAGCGGCTTATCCCTGCCGGCAGCCAGATGGTTGAGATGCGGCTGCGATCCTGTTTCAATGAGGCTGACTGGGCTGAAGAGCAGATGAAGGGCGTGAGTTACCTGCTGTTTCTGCGAGGGCTTGCCGACGCAGTGGAGAGCGACTGGCAGGGGGTGCTTGCCGTCCTTGAAGACCTGCGCGGGAAACTGGTCAACGCCGGGGCGACCATTGCCAATGTAACCCTTGATGAAAAAAGCTGGTCAGGCTGCGAGCAGCACCTGCGGGCATTTCTTGATGCCTTGCCGCATGATGCTCTTCCGCACCGTGCCTGGCTGCCGCAGCGTTCTGCTGCCAATGAAGGCATGACCATCCCCGCACAGGTCAACTATGTGGGCAAGGCTGCCAACCTCTACCAGCTGGGCTATAAACATCACGGCTCAGTCCACGTGATTACCGGATATCTGCGCACCACCTGGCTCTGGGACCGGGTGCGCGTGCACGGCGGGGCATACGGCGCGCGCTGCCATTTTGACCGCTTTTCCGGGGTGCTCACCTTTACGTCCTACCGTGATCCCAACCTGCTGGAAACCCTCGATGTGTTTGATCAGGCGGCAGGCTTTCTCCGGCAGACAAATCCCTGTCAAATGATGAACGGATACGGAGCATAATCGGCACGATAGCTGACATAGACATGTACATGCTTCCCGATAACCGGGGCTACACCTCCGTGCAGCGTCTTCTCGTCAACAACACCGATGCGATGCGCCAGCAGCTGCGCGATGAAATCCTGTCCACCACAGAAGAGCATTTCAAGTCCTTTGCCGACGTGCTTGCAGAGGTGAGCGCAAAGGGCGTTGTGAAGGTGCTCGGGCATCAGCAGGCCGTCGAGGAAGCGGCCGGCCAGCGGCCGGGCTGGATGGAGTTGCTGAAAGTACTGTAGCGGCATCTTCAATTAAAACTTCCCGCCTTCAGCGATGAGACGGACGGGGTCCCCCGGAGGCAGCACGACAGGCTGCCGCATTCTTGCCTACCGCCACCCGGAGCTTGCCGGGCAATACATCAATCTGCAGACGTGCTGCAGCCATGTGCGGCTCACCGTCAACATGGATAAGGCCGGGTTCAAGGCGCTCAATAGTAACAGAGCTGGTTTGAAATGAGCAATAGCCTCTCACCCTGTCAATGGTGCCGTTAAATAAGCGGTATACTTTTGCTGCTGCACTCAATACCGAAAGCTTTTCCAGGATGCACACCTCCAGGAGGCCATCATCACTTCGCGCCCGGGGCGCGATGATGGCGCCGCTGCCGTACTGAGGTCCGTTAGCGATGCTTAAAACAAGCGGCGAACAGGCGATCTCGCCTCCTGCATAGTGAATGGTAACAGGGGCTGGTTTATAGGTAAAAAAAGTTTTTATGCCAGCTAAAAAATAGGTGCCTTTGCCGCGCCTGCCATACAGCTCAAAGCTTTTACTGATGGCAGCATCAAGCCCGATTCCTGCCATGTTAAAAAAATAGCGGTCATTAATTGTGCCCACATCCATAGTGATAATTTCCGGAGCAAGCAGGAGGCGCAGTGCCGCCGGGTGATCAAGCGGTATGCCCATGCTTCTGGCAAAGCCGTTCCCTGAGCCTGCAGGGATGACCGCAAGCGTTGCCGTGCTACCCACAAGACCCAGGGCTACCGCATTAACAGTGCCATCGCCGCCCGCCGCCACAACCAGGTCGCATCCCCGTGCTACCCCTTCACGGCACAGGCGCGCACCATCTCCCGGGCCCTTTATATACGCTATCTCATATTCCCTGCCGGCCGGTGTTAGTATCTCTCCGATTAACCGCACCATGGCGTGCGTGCCGGCGCGGTCTCCGGAAAGAGGATTTATGATAAAACAGATTTTATTCATGGCCGTTATTTACGCTTAAAGGAAAGTGCAGATTATGGTATAGAAGGATTTAGCATTATTCAGCGCAGCTTTGAAATAAAAATATTATTCAGGAGGAGCCTGCGATGGCAAAATTAAATTATCCCCCGTTCCAATGAACAGGAAAAGGCGGTGTTTGCAAAGTTCAGCATCACCCTGCGAGAGGCAATAACTGAAGAGGAATTTGAAGCGGTTATCAGTGACTACCTTAATAAGCACAATGTGCTGCACCTGGCAACCTGCAGGGACAATGAGCCCCGCTCAACCCCCCTTGAATACTTTAACCACGGGCTGACCGTGTATGTTCTATCTGAAGGCGGGGGGAAGTTTGCCAACCTGAAGGCAAACCAGAAGGTTTCTTTTTCCATCTGCGATCCCTACGAACCCTTTGAAGACTACCTTGGCGCAACAGGGCTGCAGGTGTGGGGAATTGCTTCCACCTTCAAAAAGAATGATGACCTGCAGCGGTTTCAGGCCATCTACCAGTACAGCAGAAACGCCGAGGCATTGAAAAAGCACGGGATTGAGCAGATGGCTGCCATGGTGAATTTCAACATTATAACCATCGAGCCCGTGAAGATGCGCTATCTCGACCTGCGGCATGGGTTCAGAAATGTTACCTGGACGCAAGAGGGTTAGCAGTAACTATATTGACCGCTTTCATGCTCTCTTAGGTTACAGAATCACGCATAGAGACGTTCCCCGCGTATCTGCTGCGGCGGAAGAAAGGCAAAACAATGGCTACCATACTCCAGCAGCCGGTTCCTCCTCCCGTACTACCCCTCATGAAAAAACACGGGGTCAGGATAAAAAATTTTAACTCTGCCGCAGCGTTTGAACGGTTCCTGCTGAAATTTTTAAAAAGAAATAATGTTCTGCACCTGAGCACCTGCAGGAGTAACGCGTGCCGCTCCACGCCCCTTGAATACCGGCTTGTCGGGATGAGCCTTTTATATCCTTTCCGAGGGCGGCGGCAAGTTTGCAAACCTCAAGGCAAACAAAAATATCTCTTTTTCCATTGCCGAGCCCTATCATCCCCGGAAAGACTTCTGGAGCTATAAAGGGGTGCAGGGCTGGGGCCGCGCAACCGTCTACAGCATGAAGGAAAATCCTCGCCAGTTTGCAGACCGGCTGAAGAAGATGAAGATAATGGACTGCGCTTAAATCCCTGGGGATAAAAGAGCTTGCCCCGGAATTCAACTATCGCATCATAGAAATAATCCCGGACATGATGAAATACGTAAACCCCCGGGAAGGGGTGTTCCGGGTGACCTGGAAGCGCAGGGGCAGATAGTCCGGCAGGAGTTTTACACACCCAACCCGGAGACGCATATGCTTAAAAACCTTAATCGCTATACGCTTTATATACTATTATTATGTTCAATAGCATGGGCAACTGGCTGCAGTAAGGCCCGCCAGTATCCCGAGAGAGTAGTCTGGGCATTTGATACTCAGCGGGATGTGGATGCTTCACCGGCAGTGGTGGACGGCCGCGTCTATATCGGCAGTGACAGCAAGAAATTGTACTGCCTTGATGCACAAACCGGGGATAGTATCTGGGAATTCAAGGCCGGCGGTGTTATGCGCTCGTCTCCGGCTGTGGCGGGCGGGTATGTATATGCCGGCAGCCATGATCATAAAATTTACTGCCTGAATGCTCTTGACGGCAGCAAGGTATGGGAGTTTGAAACAAAGGGCACCGTAGTTTCTTCACCGGCTGTGGCAAACGGTCTTGTATATATTGGAAGTTACGATAACCGGGTTTACTGCCTCAATGCGCAAACCGGGGCCAAGGTGTGGGAGTTTGAAACAAAGGGGCCCATAGCTACAACTCCGGCAGTATCAGGCAATAATGTTTATGTGGGATGTTTTGACTACCGGTGTTACTGTATCGACGCCCGCTCGGGCGCAAAGGTGTGGGAGTTCAAAACCGGCAATATGGTCGCTTCATCACCAGCCGTTGCCGGGGGTAATGTCTATTTCGGCAGCATGGATCATAAAGTGTACTGCCTGAACGGGCAAACCGGGGCCAGGGTGTGGGAGTTTGATACGGACGAGCGGATATTGTCTTCCCCTGCAGTGCATAACAACTTCGTCTATATTGGCAGCCGCAATTATAAGCTCTACTGCCTGAATGCGCAAACCGGCAGCAAGGTCTGGGAGGTTAAGACCGATTACTATGTGGTCGCATCTCCTGCGGTTACCGGTGACAACCTGTATTTTGGAAGCTGGGATAATAAGCTCTATGGTCTGAATGCAAAAACCGGCGCTAAACTGTGGGAGTTCAAGATGCTGGGGTCTAAATCATCGCCTGCGGTTAGCGGAGGCTATATCTATGTGGGAGGCGATGACCATAGAGTTTATTGCCTTAAAGCAAGTCCCGGTGACGCGGGCTCCTGGCCCATGTTTAAGGGCAATGCGGCGCGGACCGGCTCTGCGCCTGCAGGGTAAAATCTGATTTGACAGGCAGTGCCAAAGTTAGTATTATTTTTTACGCTTCAAATATAAAGTCATTAGTAACGATATGCCTGGGTGGCGGAACTGGCAGACGCAAGGGACTTAAAATCCCTCGGGGCTTAGCCCTGTACGAGTTCGATTCTCGTCCCAGGCATTTTTTTGCTGCCTAACAGCCTGCCCGCTTGGCAAGGCGCAGGGTAAAATGATTTTTTGATTCATGTTACCCTCCAAGGAGAATACCATGCAAAAAATTGCCGTAAAAAATGAAGCAATGCCTTTATTGCGATCAGGGATGGCGTTAAAGGAAAAAATCCTGTCAGCAAAGGCAGAAAATTATCTTCGTCGCCTCAAAGCGTTTGAAAAGAAACACCGAATGAAAAGCGTAAAATTCGCTGAAAAGTTCAGGTCCGGAAAACTTGGAGATAATGAAGAATGGTTTGACTGGCTGTTCGTAATATGAGGCATATAAAAAAATTACTGCGCAGCACAAAGTGATCAAGAGCCTCTCCTTATGATTGCCGGATACTTTGATAAAAAAAAAGAATAGCCCGCCTGAACTGGCTCATTGAACGTGAGTGCTGAGACCAGCACATTGATATCAATGACCACTTTCAGCATGGTGCCGATCGCTATTTTTTAGTACGCTTTGTTTTGCCGGTAGGATGTAATCTCGGCAGAGATTTGTTCTTCGGTCATTTTATCCACGCCGGCTGCTTTGGCACTTAACTGCACTCTTGTCAGGAGTTCCGGCTGCTTGATAATATTTTTAACATAATCCTCCACCGAAAGAATGACCACCTTGGGTTTGCCGCGCCGGCTGACTAAAAAACGGGTGTTTTCCTGAACAGCCTCCTCGATAACTTCGCCAAACCTGACACGCACGGAAAGAGCGTCAATTGATTTTGAACAGGTCCCTGTTTCATTTTACAACTCCTCATTTAACTAATCAGTTTAATACGTACTTTAATATACAGTATATTCAACATGAGTAATTTGTCAAGTTTCGGTACAAGTTCGATTCTCGTCCCAGGCATTCTATTTATCAGGGCTGCCTTCAGCCTCAATCCATTCCGATTCCCTTGCTATAGTCCCATCCCCTTCGCCGCCAGATACATTCATCATTTCTCACCGGCAAAATCTATAAAAAATTTAAACAGAAGTCAAAATATATCTTAAAATACAATAGATACTAATACAAAATTTTAAATAATAATATATTTAAGTGATTGACATATATTTTATATTTATATATGATGTTTAACAATAATAACGGGGATGCTTATGAAGAGGGTAACCAAAGAGAATAACAAAGATTTAGGTCAGTAATCTATACCCCTGTCAGCTTGCGTGCTGATGGGGGTTTTTGTTTTTCAAAAGGGAGGGTAAAATGAAAAGTAAAAAGTTCAAACTATCGGCAATAGTATTTTACTCAGTCATTATAGCGTTAGCCTTGGGTTTACCCAATATGGCATTTGCTTCACCCGTTCCCGACACGGGGCAGACGTTATGTTATGCTGATAACACTTTGGGTGCCATACCCTGCCCGCAACCCGGGCAACCGTTCTACGGTCAGGATGCTCAGTATGGCCCAAACCTACAATTATATACCGACCTTGGAAACGGCATTGTGCGTGAGACAGATTACCGGGCTTGAGTGGCAAAAGGCAACAGCCCCCGGCACCTACACATGGCAGCAGCAATTGACTATCTGCAATAATCTCAGCTTGGGAGTAAAGATGACTGGCGGCTGCCCACAATAAAGGAGCTGTCAACCCTTGTGGACAGCAGTATCCCCTCTCCCGGCCCGGCTATAAACACGAGTTATTTCCCGGACACGGTGGCATCCGATTACTGGTCGTCTACTACCAACGTCTCGCGTACTACCTTCGCGTGGTTCGTGGGCTTCAGGAACGGCTACGTGTACTTCGGCAATAATCCCTCAATCCTCTATGTTCGTGCTCGTGCGTGGTGGACAGTCAAATAATAGTTTATCGACAACAGCGACGGTACAGTAACCGATAACGCCACGGGACTTATGTGGCAGCAAGGCAACTGCGCCGGGAACCTATAACTGGGAACAGGCGTTGTACGTGCTGAGAAAACCTTACCCTGCCCGCCGGGGGGTATAGCGACTGGCGGCTGCCCAACAGGAATGAATTGCAGTCGATTGTTGATTACAGCAGACATAATCCGGCAATTGATACCACATTCTTCCCGACACGTTGACGTCCTATTACGGTTACTGGTCGTCTACTATCTGCGTAAACGTGAACATTACTAACATCGCGTGGCACGTGGCCTCCGGCAACGGCGCCGTGTACTACGGCAGTAAGTCCGACTACAAAGGTGTTTGCGCCGTGCGTGGCGGACAGGATGGTTCTACGGTCATTGACTTGTCGTCATTTACCGCCACCCCCAAAGCAATCAAGGTTATTATACAATGGAGTACAGAAGCGGAAATTGACAACGCAGGCTTCAACCTCTACCGTGAGATGTCAGAGAATGGTCAGTACACAAAAATTAATTCATCGCTTATCATCGCTCAAGGCTCATCCATTCAAGGTGCATCTTATGAGTTTGTAGATACCAATGTCCAGAACAGAAAGACCTACTACTATAAACTGGAAGATATAGACCTGAACGGTACTTCAACTATGCATGGTCCTGTGAGTGCAATGCCGAGGTGGATATATGGTACTGGCAAATAAATACTTTAAAGGAGGGTTTATCATGAAAAAGATATTTATTCTTTCAATGCTTCTTGTGTTGTCTTGTGGTTACGCTTACGGTTGGGAAATGTATGTAAGCAATGAGTATTCAAGTCAAATCACGGTTTATAATCAACAAGGAGTTTTAATAGATACCATCACAGACCCTTTAATACAGAGTCCACGTCAATTAGCTTTTAGGGGTGATGGGATTTTATATGTCGCTTGTATCGGAGGTTCAAAAATAGTTAAAATTAACCAAAATCATAATGTTATTGGCTATATACAAACACCGCAAAATACATTGCTCCTATGGTTTGGCAATAGGGAACAATAATCATTTATATGTGGGCGTTGCAGTTACACCGGGTGATGGAGGTTTTATTGCAGAATATGATGAAAATGACAACTTTGTTAAATCATTTAATGGAGGCTTAAACCCATTCACACCTGCTGCAATGAACATAGGACCAAATGGACATCTTTATACAGCACTTGGGGGAGCAGAAGAGTTTGATTTAGATGGTAATCTTATAAATTATTTTCCTACTGGGGGGAGTCCACGGGGAATTGCTATTGGTCCTGACGAATATATTTACGTCGCAAGAGACCTTATTAATGATATTGGAGTTTTTAATCCAACTACTTTTCAATTAGAGAGAACAATAACAGGCTTTAATGGTCCCTATGGAATAACTTTTAATCCAGAAAACCATCATCTATTTGTAGCAAATTTTGGTGCTAGTAACATTTTAGAATACTTGCATACTGGAGAATTTATTGGAGTCTTTGCTTCTGGATTATCACATCCAAATCACATTGCGTTCAAAACTTCAAGCACCACCACCACAACAGTTAATGGAGGTACTATTTATCCTGCACCTGTTCCTCAAACAGGACAAACAATCTCATACGCAACCGGTGATGATGGTGCATTGCAAAAAGGCGTTGCATTGCCCAGTCCACGATTTACCGACAATGGTAATGGCACGGTTACGGACAACTTGACTGGGCTTATCTGGCTGAAGAACGCAAATCCATGTGGTCCAAAAAACTGGTACGACGCTATAAACTATTGAACGGAGTTGCAAGTGGGACAGCAGGATTAACTGATGGTTCTGTAGCCGGTGCATGGAGACTGCCCAACGTTAAAGAGTTACATAGCCTGATAGATTTCGGCAAATATAATCCAGCCCTGCCTGCCGGTCATCCTTTTACCGGCGTGCAGTCCGACTACTACTGGTCGGGCACGAGTTCTGCTGCCAGTGCCGACGACGCCTTGAGCGTGGCCATGAACTATGGCTACGTGAACGGCACCCCCATTAAGAGCGACCCCAACTACTTCGTCTGGCCTGTTCGGGGGCCTGTCGCATCAACACCCACCAATATCGAACTCTCAGCATTAAAAGCAGTGCCTTTTAATGAACAGGTTATTCTCAAATGGAAAACAGAATCTGAAACAGACAATGCTGGCTTTAATGTCTGGAGGGCAGAGGGCTTTGTGAAGGTCAATAATGCACTGATACCAGCATTAGGTTCATCTGTATCAGGTTCAGAATATGATTTCGTTGACCAGTGGGTACTGAACGGTAAGAGATATTTCTATTTTCTTGAAGATATAGACAGAACGGCATCAGCACATTTCACGGGCCAGTGAAAGCAACACCACGATTGATTTATGGGATAGGGAAATAAGTAATATTTGAAAACCAAGTTTAATTCAGTCAATAATTAACCGACTTTCTTTATTTAAAGGAGATATAAGTATGACAAAAAAACTTTTCGCCATTTTTCTGCTCTGCTGCTTCATGGTAAGCGCAGTGCCAATGCAGGCACTGGCTTCACAACAACAATCCAATGAAGCCCTTCTAAAAAAACTCTTAATCATTATGCAGCGTGACTTACAGGCAAGCGATAAAGGTGACGAGCTTTCATCTGCAGCATTAAGAACACAGATCCTGCTTGATGATCTTCTAATCGCTTTAAAGAATAAAGATAATAAACAACTTAAAACCATCGTAGATGATTATGCCGCAGATATGGCTGTGCTACAGGATGGCACACAAATCAATCCACAATGTCTATTTGCTCTTTGGGGTGTATTTGACACGCTATCGTCATTAGTGAGCACAGTAACCACTATTTCTGCCGGTGGAGACACTGTGTGTCTGATAGTTAATATTACCGGTAATATTGGAAGTATTATTTCAGCATTTCAGTCATACAGATTATGCCAGATAATGAATTCCGAAACTCCGGATCAGACACTGTGCAAGCAAATAGTACAAAACCAGACCATAATAAGAATATGCAATTATATAGCAAGAGTTTTAAATGTTTTCATTTGCTCAGGAACCCCTGCAGCCTCTGACTATTTAAGCCTTGTACGGGGTTTGTTGGAGTTTTTCCTGATCAGTGATCCCTGTACAACACAAACCCCAGCCACTTAAATAATTTTGCAGATGTTCTTTTTAACACCTTATAAAAAATGACAACCAATAAAGGAATGGCAGCTCCGTTACAAAGAGTAAAAATTACTGACCAAAAAACTCACAAAGATTTTGAGGGTACTGGAATTTACACAAACATGTGGGAGATTACCCTCGATAATGGCGAACTATTAACATTGACTGATTATGAGGCTGAGTTATATCGGCTTGTGGTGCTATAAATTAGTTGCTATGCCAAAGAATTGGTGGGTTTTTTATTTTTTGAAAGAGAGGATTTTATGAGAGACATGACTGAGAAAGAGATAAGGGATTTTATCGAGGAGTGGACGTGGGGAACCTTGATAGGAGTGGAGGGAGATCAACCGTATGCTGTAGAAAACACCTATGCTACTGAGGGTAATTATATTTACTGCGGGTCAATGCCGGGAGGAAGGATGGCACGGTGCATCAAGCAGAACCAGAAGGTAGCCTATAAGATATGTAATTCTGATAAAAGCTACCGGGAATGGAAGGCAGTTATTATTGAGGGAAAAGCAGAACGACTCACCACAAAAGAGGATCTACTGTTCTTTGTAAGGCTACTTGCAAAAAAGATGGGAGTACCCGAGAACAAATTTGACCCCATGGTAGAGAAAATGGCTGCTAACCCGGAGAAGACAAACTGTGTTCGGATTCCTATGACTGTGTGCGGGGGGAGATGTAGTTCTTAAGTTCAGAGCAGAGAGTGATTACAGTGAATTCTACAACATTAATGATTGGTATCTTTGCCGGATGCTTTGGTTTTGCATATTTTGTCTACGGAAAAAGACAAGCGAAGGTAATTCCGTTAGTGGCAGGTATTGGCTTGTGCGTAATTCCATATTTCATTGAAAATCTCACAATTCTAATATTGGTATGTTTGACTTTAATAATAGCTCCGTTCATAATTAAGCTCTAAATTCCATCATGTAATGGTTCAGTAGAAAATTCCGTGACTGTGCTATAATATATATAGGATAAAGGAAATAGAAGGGGTATAATGTTTGAATGAAAAAGGGTTCTCAGTTTACATATTGGGAATTCATGAAATAAGGAGGATAGGCTGATGAAAAAATTAATCTCGTTTATAATCTTTGTTTTATGTCTTTCACTATCTACTGCTGTCTATGCGGGAGGCCGTGGGGGTCATGGAGGTGGTGGATACTCTGGGGGCCGTGGGGGTTACGGTCATGGTGGCGGTGGACACTATGGCGGCGGTGGGTACAGCAGGCGGTGGATACTATGGTGGCCATAGGGGCTACTATGGTCATGGCGGTGGATACTATGGTGGCCACGGTGGTTATTATAACAGCTGGGCAGTTGGAATAAATCTGGGAGGATATCCTTATTATGGCTATGGCGCTCCCTACTACGGTTATGGATACTATGCTCCGGCTTATTATGCACCTGCTCCAGTCTACTATGCACCTACTCCTGTTTATTATGCCCCGAGCGGCCATTGGGAGACTCAACAGATCTGGGTATCAGGTAGCCAGAGATCCTGGGTTGAACAGTATTACGACAAGAGCCGTGATGTGTGGGTGATGGGACATTGGGAGGAAAGACCGGGTGGTCCGGGATACTGGTCGCAGCAGCAGGTCTGGGTTGTACAATAATGTGTTTCAGACGCTGAGATGTTTATGTAAAATTTTAAAATACACTCAGCTTTCTGTGTGTGAAAAACTTTCCAAAATTTGCTAAAAACTTAGAATTTCAAAAAGCAAGTTAATTCAATTTGTTTAATAATTTTAGGAGATTAGGAAACTCAAGGGTTCTTGACTTAAAATCCCTCGGGGCTTAGCCCTGTATGAGTTCGATTCTCGTCCCAGGCACCAAAGCAAAAAATGGGTTAGCTGCAAATTAGCTGACCCATTTTATTTTTATACAGGAAATCGCGCCACAAAGCTGGAGAGTGCCAGATTCCTATTTAAATAGCCGCAGGAAATCCTTTTGTGTCTCCCGTACCATACGGGCTATGAGTGTTATAAAATCACTGTCGCTGGTATGTGCTTTTTCCAGAGTCTGTAAATATTCCGGTCTTACTACCGGCGGAATGATAGTTATGGTGAAGCCCGCTTGCAAAAGAATTAAATTCATTAACAGCCGTCCTACTCTCCCATTGCCGTCAACAAATGGGTGAATAAAGACAAACTCTTTATGCGCTAATGCTGCAAGCTCAACTGGATGCTTTTCTTTTTTGAGGATTTAAGATTTGCGATAAACTTTATCATAAGCTTGGGGATCTCGTCAGGAGCCGGAAGAGGATACTTTGAACCCGTAATATATGCCTTAACTTTTCTATACTCCCCCGCATTTTCTTTATCTATCCTGAAGTAAAAAAGTCTGTGTAACTCTTTTATATCCTGCGTTCTGAAATGGTCTTTCCTTTGACGCGAAGTGCTTGATAGATGAAATCAAAAGCCTCGCTGTGGCCAAGTTACTTGCCTCAAAGTGGTCTTTTAATGGTTTCCCGCCAATGGATAATCCCTACTCTTCTATCAACTATCTGATTCTCTTACGGGTTTCAATTTTCTGTCAAAGAGTTACCTTCCAGGGCGTTACTGCTGTAGGTTAAACCGATACGGAAATATTCTTTTTGCTGTTCAATAAGCCGTTTATCCAATGGCCGGTATTGATTTATTTCCGTTTGAAGTTTGTCTATTTCTTTAAACAGGATCTTTCATGCTTTGCCTCGCATGTGATTTCCCCTTTCTGCTGTTTTTTGTTGAGATGGCTTTGCAGACATAACACGGTTCTCTGACAGCAGAAGGCTCTGAAGCGTTTCTTTTCTCCATTGCTTTTTTCATTCTGTCTATAGTCATACTCATGATTACAAATCCCTGCTTGCAATATGAAATATAAATTACGTCGCTGATGGCGCAATCCCGACGCATGGCAAGACCGATGGGTGTTTTTCAACAGCCGGCTATTTGGTTATTATTTTATCCTTGACCTGGATCTGCTCTCCGGCAATAACTTCTGCTATAAGTTTCCCGACGGTCATATCCTCCAGAACGGTTATGACCCGGGCCTGTCCCAGCTCTTTTGTTTCAGCGCCAAGTTTTTTCCCGGTTACGGGATGCACCATAATCTCGCCCTCCCTGAAGACGATAAATTTCATGTCCTTCTTGACGCGGCTGGCGCTGCCAAAATCAGCATAGACCTCTTTCCCTGCTGCTTTGATCACGATGCCTTCGACAAGCGGAAAGCTGTGCTTAAACTTCCAGGCGAGTCCGTTGGCAATGAACTGGATCTGGGCAAGGTTTTTGTCCTCTGCATACACGTCCTTTGCATCCATGAGGCCGGAGGTTTCCGTGTTGATGAGGCGGGCATAGATTTCAATCGAGTTTTTGGTCTCATTGACGGTTCCCGTCAGGATGCCCTCGGCAGCAATAATTTTACCCACCTGCAATGCCTTGGTTTTGTCCGCCAGATCAGTGGTGCTGAGCTTTAATTCCCTGAGCGCAGCCTCGAGCTCCGGGCCTCTGCTTACAATATTGAAACGCTCCTGATTCAAAAATGCCGTTACCAGGTTGTCATAGATACTGCTGCTTGCCGGCGTGGCGTCACCTTTCTGTTCAAAGGGAAGCACTGCCACGCTCATCCGGGAGCCTATTTTCTTCACTGCCGGTATCTGATACGTTATGGTGACTGTTTTTGATGCTGTGGCGCCCTTTGTATCCTGAACTTCGATAATGATCTTGTTGTCGCCCTGCTTCAGCTCTATGAGCTGGCTGAAGAAAATGGTTTTGCCCGGCTTCTTAATTGAGAGCGGGGAGCTGTTTATTGTTACTGCGCTAATGTCATCAGGGCCGGAGACGCTGCCATCTATATACATGGTGTCATAAAAAACGGTCTGTTTGTCTGCGAGCTCCTTGAGCGTCAGCTTGAACGCTGATCCCATCTGCTCCTGGAGAGCTGCCGTAAACAAACGGTGCGCGCCGGTATCAAGAATGCCCTCGCCGCTCAGGGCCAGGCGAATGGGCTCTTTGCTCATTGCGATGGCCTTTGGTGACAACGTTATGCAATGGTTTTCGGTACGCAAGCTTTGGCACATAGATAAGGTTTAATTCATTGGTTGTTCTATTGCCTGCCACATCATGGGCAGCCAGTTTTATGGTATTACTGCCCTCATGGAGCTGTACGGTATAGCTGAACTCAACGTCCCGCTCTTTATTATAGGCAAGCTGCTGGTCGTTAATTGTGAGTGAGGTAATGCCCGACGCATCAGCAATGGCGCCGCGTAATACGATTTTGTTCTGCCCTACCTCCTGCCCGTCAGCAGCATTGTTGACGTTTAACTGCGGGCCTTCAAAATCTCCGGTTACGGCAATTGTTTTTTCTGAAACATTACCGAGCAGGTCGCTCGTTTTAATCCTGATCTCATTTAAACCTTTTTTAAGTTTTATTTCTTTAGAAAACTCGAGCTTTTTCTCTGCCAGCTCAATAAACAGCGGGTCATCGTTTACTGCGACCGTGCGGGCGTATGCTTCATCTTCGACCACCCCTGCAACTTTCAGGTTAAAACGGTTGCTGACGGCTTCTGCCCCTCCTGCGGTCAGGTTTATAGTGGCAGGGGCAGTATCTGCCTTAGAGGTTTTGAGGATGGCCCTGCGCACCTCGTTTAAATAGTACTTGGCCCTGCCGGAATCTGCCTCGGACAGAGATGCTTCAAGCTCTTTCTGCGCTTCGCTAAAATTACCAGTGTGAAAATAGGATGCACCCAGTTCGCGGTGAGGAAAATAGTCTATAAAGTGCATGCCATAGGTCCGAGCCCTGCGCTGGTCACGGTCCCGCTGCCGGAGCGCCTCTTTAAAATCTGCTATGGCTTCGGGATAGAAACCGCCCTGTAAAAAAGAGCTCCCGCGTTCGTAGAAGTTCCACCAGCGCTCTCTGAACAGCCCCTTTACCACGCCGTACTGCCTGCCATCCTTAGAATACTTTTTGTCCGGGGGGGTATTGCAGCCGCCGGCTAACGCGATTATACTGATCGCGCTGCAAAGGACTATGACCGGAAGTAGTCTTGTAGTTTTCATAGGCGTCATTTTTTTAAAAGTGAATGATCATTGAAGCGAGAAACGTGTGCTGTTGATCATCTCTCTTGGCATTGGGAACTTCTGACTTCACGCCATCAGCCCAGCGGTAAATATAGCAGCAGTCAAGCACCACATTCCCCAGCATGACCCCGGTGCCGGCGCTTACGCCGTAGTAATCCTTGGGGTGCCCTGTTGACGGCTCCGGGTCGTAGAACAGGCCAAAGCGTACCGGAACCAGGGTCCTTTCGAGAATAAACAGGTATTCACCGCCAGCCCGCACCTGGGTGGTATCTCCGGGATGAGTTTTGCCCCAGGGGTCACCGGCAATATTGGTCTTTGCCCCGCCAGCCCGCACATAAAATTCAGACCACTCGGTCCGGTACACATCTAAGTCCACGGTTACATGCATCAGACAGCCTGAAGGCAATACCCGAGCCCGTAAGACTTGGGAAACTTCAGCCGGATATGTTCATTATCTGATAAATGATTAGGCCGTGGAGGACTCTGACCAAGCGTATAGGCAGTACTTGAGCTGTAGGTGTGTCGATCGGCATCAGCAATGAACGGTGTTTTGAATACACCGCCTATGGTAATAACCCTGTTCACCTGCCAGAGAAACCCCAGGTTCATATTGAACGCTTCAAAATTTTCATTTTTTTCCTTGGTGATCGATTGATACCGGGACTGGACGAGCTTGCCGTTCGGGAGAAGCGCAAACCCCTTCCCGGTAACTTTTCTCACATTTTGCCAGCCGTTATTATAGCCAAGATTGTCGGTCCAGAAATTGAAGGTTGCGCCGACTGACAGGCGCGGGGTGAGCTGAACGGCAAGGGCCGGGGCAAACGCCTTCAAGGCCCCGGTCTGGTTGAAATCTGTTTTTGTCTGTACATTCTGAAAGATGCCGCTGTTCCCGGTCGAGCGGTAGTCGTAGTCAAAGGAGAGCTTGTTGTAAAAGTCGTAGAGCCGCTGGTAGTTTAAGGAAACAACAAAGTTTTTATCAAAGGCCCTGAAGGGCAGCGCACAGCTCAGGTAATTCAAGTCCTCCCGGGTTACGCTGTTCCAGCCGTCAGCTTCCGGGTTGCTGGCCGAGTTAACGTGGCGTTTCCGGTATGCATAGGAGCCCACAATAGAAAATTCCGGGCGCTCAAGCTGGATGAGACCGCCGGGGTTCCAGGAGGCAGCAGTGGCATCATCCGCCACGGCAATAAACGCTCCGCCCATGCCCTGGGCGCGTGCGCCGGAGCCAACCGGGTTGGGCGATGCATTGATCTGCACATCGGAAAAGATTTGCGCAGCTGCGCGGTGAACCGGGCAGAGTAAAAAAACAACCAGCATGAGTGTGCATGGATGAATCGCCGGTAATCTCTTTTTCAGTGCTCTCTGCATAGTATGCTCATTAACCTTCAGGTGCTGTGTTTTGGTCCGCTGAGACATGGCTGCCCCCGCCCCTCTACGTCCTGAGGGAAGAAATTCGTCATCGAATTTATGAATCGAAGGACTTAGTTGATAATGGCCTCCACCTTCATGCCCTTGGCAAGGCCCGTTATCTCCTTTGCCGGTGCTGCAGAGGCGCTCTTACTATCAACCGCTGCTATCTGGATGGTGCCAATTTCCCTGACTTCCTTGCCTGCATCGAACACGTTAAAGCCCATTCCCTGCTGCACCCCCACCTCGGAACCGATGTTTAATACCACGTTAGTACCCTCGACAGCGGTGATATATCCCCGTATCGGATAGGCCCGGGCAAGCTTTGCCAGTATCTGGCGCGCGGTCTTCTCTGCTAACTGGTTAATGTCCTTTTCTGTTTCAGCAATAGCTGCCTTGAGGCTGGTGGTTTCTGTTTCTGTCAGGCGGATGCTGGTTTGAATCTCTTTTCCATAGCGCATCATAGACCCGGTTGCAATGAGCCGTGCCGCAAGAATCTTTCCCACTGCAAGGGCTTTCTGGGGATCTACCAGATCGGTAGTGCTCAGCTTCAATTCTTCCAGAAGCTTATCCAGCAGCTCGCGCTCAACAACCTGCACCCGCCCGCTTTCCTGGAGGAGCCCGTTTAATTTCAGCTGGAAAAACTCGTCCTCCCCTTCCCGCATTGAAAAGCCGCCCTTATGCTGAAAATTTACAAAGCTTAACGTAATGGGCCGCGATGTCCAGGCATCCTGCAACGGTTTTGCTGCTGGTGCCTTTTTACTTGCTGCGACCAGGTCATTGACAAGCTTGTCAATCCTTTCCTGCCGTGACGTATCATCGCCAGCCTTCTGCTTCCGCTCAGCATCGGCAAGAAGACTTGTTGCTACCGCGTCCTGCGGATTCGCTGTTACCGCTTTCCGGTAATAGGCAGCTGCTTCTGCGACACTTCCCTTCCTTTCCAGAGCCACGCCCTGATTGGTGTTGATGACCGAGCTTGCAGGATTCAGGGACGCCGCCTCACCATAGTAGACGAGGGACTTTTCCGCATCTCCCTGCGATGAATAGATCCGTCCCAGACCATTGAGCGCCTCCGCGCGCTGCCAGGACGGGGCCCGCTTCTGCTGTGCCGCTTTTTCATATTCCTGGGCAGCCTCATCAAGCTTTCCCTGGGAGAACAGAATGCTGCCGTTAATGACATGCGCATACATGTTTCCGGGGAAGAGCTCAAGTGCCTTAGCGGTCATTTCCCGCGCCTTGTCCAGGTCCCCGCTCTCAAACAGCACTGCTGCCAGCCCCTCAAAGCGCCGGGAATCATTATCGGGGAGCTGCTCAAATGAGCGCTGTGCCTGCTCAGGCTGACTGGCCTGCAGCAGCGCGTAAGCCCGCCCATAGGGTTCCGGTACCTCCTGACCCCGCTGCCACTGCGCCAGCAGAGCTGCGCCGATCAGCACCAGCAGCGCGAGCACGCTGCCCAGCACCAGGCGCTTTCTTTTTATCCCGGCGGCCTGCTGTTTATCAAAAGAGACGGTTTCCCGGGCAGTGCTTCTGAGCTGCGCTGCCCCGGGCGCAGCCCGGGCCGGTGCTTCCTTTTCCTCCTCCTCTGCCCCTGTTTCGGCAGAGGCAAAATAATTGGCCCCCGGGTCTCCATAGAGCATATAGCTTGCCCACACCATAGTATCTTCCCCGTATTCTTTTACCAGGCAGAGCCGCGCCATCCGCAGCGCTTCTCCGATGGGAGCGCCGTCAAGCATGTATTGATAAAACTTTTCAGCAAAGCGCGCGCTGGGCTCATCGAGCACCTCCCAAAAGGTGCCAATGTAGTGCTGCACGCCGGCGAGCAGAAAGGCGTTTGCCAGACCGAATATTTTTTCGCTGTATTTTTGTTCGAGCTTCCATTCTTCGGTCTGGCCGGACTGGCAGGCATTAGAGAATACCATGGCCGGCAATGGCCGGCCGCCCACCAGCTTCATAATATCAGCAGAGGTGAACTTGCCGCCCTCCAGGAGCCACCCGCTGTTGGAAGGGTTTTTCGCATCATAGTCTGCATGGCCCGCATAGTGGACCATATCAAAGTTTCTCAGCTTCTCCATGATATAGTCAGCGCTGATCTGCCCGCTGCGGTGGTTGGCATTCACCCGGGAAGGGCTCTTATCCATCCCTTCCCGGATCAGGCGGCCTTCGTCAAAAGCGCTCTTTAGGTCGCCGCGCGGGTCAGACAGTATCAGCATCTTCAGGGGCAGGGACAGGACCCGGGTCTTTATGTTCACCATTGATTGTCTGGTTTTAACAATTCTGCCCATGTTAAATTTCCGGCAGAGAAACTGCTCGCCGTCATAGAGGAGCTCCCAGGGAATGTGCACCAGGGTATCATCGATATTAAAGACCAGGTCCTGCACTGCGGTGGCGCGGATAACTTCTTTGGCCCGCGTGGTCAGCAGATTATCAAACAGCACTGACCCGATATCACGCAGTTTTGCCAGAATATCTTTTGAAACGCGGCCGCGGGTGTTGGCCCGGCTCAAAACACTGATAACCTCCTGGCTGCGTTCTTCGATTTTGTCCATGGAGACATGCATTTCCTCATAGGGGCGAAGCGAGCTTGATTCTTTCTCAGTGAGGACCAGGGCGGTGACTTTCAGGTTGTTGCCTTCCCGGGTAAGGTCCATTTCCAGGCGCCGGCGCACGTCCCGTTTCTTGTTAGTAAGCTTTTCCGCCGCACCAGAGACTCCGGAGCGGGTGGCACCGGCAACCATCTCTTCATCGCCCCACACCACGCGGTATATGTCCAGGGGCTCTTCTTTACCTTTCACCTGTGCCTGCGTGACATAGCGGCAGATAATATCATCAGTTTTGCGCACCCCGTCATAGACCGGTGCGGAGATGAGAATCTGGTCCGGAGCACAGAGCGCTTCAACGCGGGCCGCCACATTTACCACATCGCCGAAAATGTCCCGGGACTCGACAATCCCTTCACCGGTATTGATGCCGATACGGATGTGAATCTGCTCTTTTGCAGCTTTTCCTTTGTTGTGGTCACTCAAAGTCTGCTGCATGTTCGAGCCGGCACGGACCGCCATAACCGGATCATCAAAGCCCGCCATGATGGCATCGCCAATAGTTTTTATGACCCGCCCCTGATAGCTCTCGATCAGGGGGAACAGCATGTCATTGTGCTGCTGCACCATCTGCCGGCCCTCGATATCTCCATGGGATTCGAAGAAGGATGTGGAGCCCTTGATGTCGGTGAACATGACGGTTACCTGCCGGGTAAACTTCTCTTTGAGCAGGTCATCAATCTTTTTCCGTTCCTGGAGGAGCTTTTCTATATTATCTGGAAGACTGTCAGGGGCTGAGGCTCCGTTCTGATCAGGGGTTTCCTTGGTATCTTTTTGTTCTTCCATGATTATGACTCCTTTACGGCAAGCAACAGGTGACCCAGTCTTTTTGCACCTTGATGGACAGTTATTGTATACTCCCCAAATTAAATATTTTCAAACAGCGCTTCTCCGCCTGCGTTATGAACGATGCGATCTCCGGGAGTCATGCAGGATATTTTCCGAACGCCATCGACCCGCGCCCCGGTATCCGGTGATCTGGCCGTTACCTTTATGTTTGCTGCTTTTTCCTGCGAAGCGTCAGCAGCCATACGGGTGCTGTGCCGGTGCTGTTTGCGAGCGCCTATGCGTTTGCAAGGGGCTGGCTCTGAATGTCCTTCAGCTTGAGCTGAATGCTTTTGATGCCCTGCCAGAGATTGAACTGCGGAACAAATGCCAGCTTGATTTCCTCGTCCCGCAGCGTATGGCCGGTGCCCATATTAAAGCCGATCGCATCATAGAAACAGCCATTCTCTTTTATCTTCAATTTAAGGTGGCCGTTACCGACGATCATGGAGCTGTAAGATTTTAAGTCAAGGCTGCAGAACAGCGGCTCCGGGTTGGCGGTACCAAAGGGGGCAAGCTTTTCCATGTCTTCAACAACGTCGTCGGAGATAGCGCTCAAGGGTATCTGGGCGTCGATCTCCAGGCAGGGGATAAAATCTTCATCCTGCATCGCGGCACTGATAATAGCAGAAAACTGTTTTTCAAAAGCCGGGATGTTTTCTGCGGGAATAGTAAGCCCGGCTGCATACTTGTGGCCGCCAAAGGAGGTGAGCAACGCTGCGCACTGTTTGAGGCCGCGATACAGATCAAAGCTGTGAATGCTGCGGGCCGAGCCCCGTCCCTGGCGGGTCCTGGCATCAATGGAAATAAGTACCGTGGGGCGGTAGTATTCCTCAACCAGGCGGGAGGCGCAGATGCCGATCACGCCCGGATGCCAGTTGGGAGAGGCAAGTACCAGCGGCTTCTTAAGGTGTTCTTCCCCCTTGATCATGGCCCTGGCTTCGGCCGTGATGGTTTTCTCCAGCTGCTGCCGTTTAATGTTCTCTTCATGCAGCAGCCGGGCCAGGCGCTGGGCTTCGCCTGCGTCCCCGGTTATTAACAGCTCCGCTGCAGTGGCAGCGGTACTCAACCGGCCGGAGGCATTTATGCGCGGCGCAAGGCGATAGGTCACCGCATCACCGGCCACAGGGCCTTCAGGAACAGCGCTTACGGCTTTCAAAGCCCGGATCCCGACGCGGTCTCCTTTGCTGAGCACCGTAAGACCGCTTTTCACCAGAATCCGGTTTTCATCAACAAGCGGGACGATGTCGGCAAGAGTCCCGAGTGCCACCAGGTCAAGATAGTTCTTGAGATTGGGGGGAGTTTCCTGCTGCCAGAACCCGTGCTCCCGGAGTTTTGTGCGCAGCGCCATGATAAGATTGAACGCAACGCCGACGCCGGCAAGTTCCTTGAAGGGAAATGAGCAGCCCGGCTGTTTGGGGTTCAATATCGCATACGCGGGGGGAAGTTTCTCCGGCGGCTCATGATGATCGGTTACGATAACATCAAGGTTTTTGGTCCGGGCATACTGAATGGGCTCGATATCAGAAATACCGCAATCAACGGTTATGAGGAGCGTTGCCCCCTCACGGGTTATTTTTTGCAGTGCCTCAGTATCAAGCCCGTAGCCCTCCTGCAGGCGGTTGGGCAGGTAAATAGAAGACGCTGGCATTAACTTCCCGTAAAAACAGGAGCACCACAGCCGTAGCAGTAATGCCGTCAACGTCATAGTCCCCGTAGATACAGATTTTTTCCTTCTTCTCTACCGCAGTGATGATCCGCTGGACAGCCCTGTCCATGTCTTTCATGAGGAAGGGGGAGTAGAGGTCTTTCAAGGTTGCATTGATGAAGAAATCTGCCTGGTCTATGCTCTCGAGGCCTCTGTTTATAAGAAGCTGCGAGACCAGGGGAGAAATATTAAAAGAAGAGGAAAACTTTTTACTTAAGGCTGGATTCTGCTCTTTAATAAGCCAACGTTTAACGCCCGGACTCAACATAACCCCCCTTTATTGCAGGTACATGAGCAATGAAAATTGATATTTCCCTGCAAGGACCGGTCAATCGTGCGCCTTGCAGAAGGCATAGAACCCCGGGGGTCTGATGGGTTAAGATTTTATCAAAGAGGGGGTTTAAGTCAAGAAAAACAAAAACAATTTTAAATAGTAGTATGCTCTGGTGGTAATTGAAAAAATTAGTCACGTGAAGTTTACATATCTATCTATTGTCTTAAAATTTTAAACGCATCCCCTGCCGTGGGCTTTTTTAAGTACTGCACCACTTTTCAATAAGGGAAGCATGCTCCCGCCAGTCATTCTCAAGCATCATGTTATGGCTCATGTCGTCCCGGATGCTGCGGTCAGCTGCCTGCAGATAATCAGCAAGCGCATCCCAGAGGTTGGGGTTTTTTTTGTTGCCCAGGCCGGTGCGGCCGAGCACATAGACCGGGCAGGTAATCTTTCCCGGGTCAATTGCCAGCAGGGCGTGGCGCTGCAGCACCAGTGCTGACTCCCGGCCCAGGCAGTCCACGGTTTCAGTTAGAACCTCGGCACTGACCTTGTTCTTTTCAAAAAGAAGCACCCTGGTTTTGTCCCGGTCTTTGGCCCACAGCAGCGTGCCGTCATTCTGCGGGATAAAAGTTGTCTCAGTCACAGCCTTTCGTTCCGGGTCAAGCTCAAGATTTCCTTCCGTCACCGCCCGGCACGGCGCGCTGTCAAGAAGAACGAGCTTTTTCAGCTGCGCGCCCTCTGCCGCCTTCTGACTCACGACCCCGCCCATGCTGTGGCCGACCAGTATCGCCTCGCCGTTGATTGCAGCTAAGCATTCATGCACATCCTGCACATAATCCTCGACGTACTGCCGTGCCCAGGTCGGCATGGCCCCTGCTCAGCCAGTGGCCCCGGAAGTTAAGGGCATAGCAGGAGACGCCTTTGCTGGAAAAATACTCCAGAAAGTACCGCCACATCCATGAGCCGTGGAAGTTGCCATGGACAAAGAGCATGGGGTGCCTGCTTCTGGTTATGGCCGGCAGGTAGCGCTCCATGCAGAGGCCGCTTTCTAATTCCATGATTGATCGAAGATAGCTCATAGATAGTTGACCTTCTGTGAAATGATTATTAACTACTCTTATATTGCAATAAACCCTGTCATGTCAAATTGATATACCACAGTAAAAAGCTTGACAGAAAAACTGGTTATTATTTGGGGCTTTGGGTTTTTGAAGGCTTCGTGGGCGCAGGATAAGCTGAGGAGTTAGTCTAACAAAAAAGGCCCGTTGTTTAAAACGAGCCTTTAATTTTTCAATATTTAAGATTATGTGTTACGCAACCTTTATGGCATCACGCACGCAGTAAATGGTACAGGTCTGGCACCCGCAGCAGTGGGTGGGAAGGATGTGTGACCTTACTTCTTTTTTCTCCCGCACCTCAAGCTGTATGGCCCCGACCGGGCACTCGTCCACGCAGGCGCCGCAGCCGATGCACAGCTCTTCATCAACTTCCGGATACTCGCGGTAGCTTGGTGAAACATCAAAAAACTGCGGCGGCAGGTTCATCTTGTCCTTGAACTGGTTGAGCATGAACTCGGGCGCGTAGGGGTTGCCGGATTTCTTGCAGAGTTTAAACTTCAATTCCCGGTTCCAGTTTTCTATGATCCGCTCCCAGCCGATGGGGGTCGTTCCTTCCGGGGTAACTTCCGCGGCGCTGTCAACATCGCGGGTCTTTATTATGCCCGTGGGGCAGACAAAGGCGCATGAGCCGCAGCCGATGCAGTCCTCGGCAGTGACATGGAACGGGCTGTCAACTTTTTTATCCTTGCCGCTTCCGGAAAAGCTTATGGCCCTGGCCTGAACCACTTCATCGCAGGCACGCACGCACAGCCCGCACAGGATGCAGTATTCATTTTCAAGGCGCAGGCAGGCATCAACTTTTTCAATGCCGTATTCCTTCGCCAGCTCTTTTACTATCTTGACATTCGGGCACCGGGCAAGCAAAAGATGAAGCACCAGCTTGCGCGCTTCAATCACCTTGGGTGTGCCGGTGCTGACTTTGAGCCCCTCGGCAACCGGATAGGTACAGGAAGTTTCAATAGTCGTGGCATTCCCTGCTGTTACCTCAACCACGCACAGCCTGCAGGCGCCATAGGGCTTTACGGCGTCACTTGAGCACAGGGTTGGGATTTCAATCTTATGCTCCCGCGCTACCTCGAGAATGGTCTGCTTTTCTTTTGCCTTGATCTTCTTGCCGTCAATAACAACATTTACCATGGTCCGTTACCTCTTTTACCTTTAAGATTTATGTCAAACAGCACGAAGTTTTTTTCTTATCATAAATAAACATGCAGTTCAAACAAAAAATGCACTAAAAATAGCACCCTATATTAATGAGGCCATTTATCTTTCTATTTCACAGCTGTTGTGATAATCAGACTACTAATAAAAAGTTTTACCGCAGAGCACGCTGAGATCGCAGACGTTTAACGTTTGAAGTTTATGGTTTCAAGTTAATCTATGAAAAAAACCGGGCATTCTTTAAAATATCTATTTTTATTCTCTGCTTCTGCAGCAGTCTTTTTTTATATCGTCTTGCAGCGGCAAAAGACCCGTTCCCCCGCCCCGTTGGTGCAGTAAATGATTTTGCTTCTGTCATTCCTGCAGAAAGCAAAGCGGTAATGGAAAACCTGGCAGAGGAGCTCCTGCAAAAGACCGGCACGGCCGTGGTGGTTGCCACGGTAAAGACGGTCGGCGATAATGACCCGGACACCTATGCCAATGAACTCTATGCAAGCTGGGGCATCGGCAAAAAGGGGGAGGACAAGGGGGTGCTCATGTTCCTTGCCGTAGAGGAAAGAAAGATACGCATTGAGACCGGCTACGGCGTGGAGGGGATACTGCCGGACGGGCTGGTGGGAAGCATCCTTGACCAGTACGTGGTGCCCTATCTCAGGCAGAATGATTACGGCAAGGGACTGTTAAACGGCATGCTCGCAGTGGGGCAGGTTATAGCAAAAGATGCCGGGGTCACCCTCGGAGACGGGTACCAGCCGATGCCTGCCAAACGACAGAGAAAACAGGGGGGGCTGGGGCTGCTGCCGATTCTATTCTTCTTTATTTTCTTTTTTATTATAGTCAAGACGGCAGGGCGGCATTCTCCCCTTGTTGATATTGATGGGCATGTCAGGAAGAGGTGGACGGTCTGGCGGTGGATTTGGCGGGGGCGGTTTCGGCGGAGGATTCGGCGGATTCGGCGGCGGCATGAGCGGCGGCGGCGGGGCGAGCAGGGGGTTTTAAACAAGCTATCAGCTCTCAGCAAACAGCTATCAGCGATTAATTAATTTTTTTACGCTGAAGGCTGACGGCTGAATGCGAAATGCTATTATCGGAGATGACTATGGCCAGGATACCAGACAAGCCGGAAGAAATTTTTCAGGAGATCATTCTCGATTATAAGGGGATTTTCGGTCCTGATCTGTTATCCATTATCCTCTACGGAAGCGGCGCGCGGGGTGAGTATATCCCCAAAAAATCTGATATCAATTTTCTTATCCTGCTCACCGAAAACGGGATAGACCATCTGAGCAAAGCGTTGAAAGCGGTCTTAACGTGGCACAAAAAAAGGGTGCATACCCCGCTGTTTTTGACTGCGGACTACATTAAATCATCCCTTGATGTTTTTCCCATCGAGTTTCTTAACCTGCAGGCGCATTATAAAGTCATCTACGGTGAAGATGTGCTGAAAAACTTCTCCATAGACAAGAAATTCCTGCGCCTTCAGTGTGAACGGGAGCTTGAAGGGCAAGCTGCTGCAGCTCCGCGAGCAGTTCCTGGAAACCGGCGGCAGCAAGGCTGAGATCGAAAAATTGATTGCCCGGTCTGTGCCGACATTCTATTCTATCTTCCGGGCGCTGCTCTTTTTGCAGGATACGGCTATTCCCCCGCGAAGCAACGACCTGCTGTCTCTTATTTCTCATGATACCGGGCTTGACAGCACACGGTTTTTAGATATCCTCAAGATAAAAGAAGGCACTAAAAAGCTTTCTGCGGGAGAAGCAGTCTCTTTCATGGAAGAATATATTGAGCAGATAAAAAAACTTTCTGCATTTGTTGATGAAATGAAACTATAGGGAGGGCATAACCATGAACAGATTCACAAAAATTTTCGGTATCATACTGCTGATTATGGCGCCTGTGTTTTTGCCGGGATGCGGGATGTATAATTCGCTGGTGAGCCTTGACGAAGGCGTCAAGGAGGCGTGGTCGCAGGTCGAGACCCAGCTGCAGCGGCGCTATGACCTCATTCCGAACTATGTGGAAACGGTCAAAGGCTATGCTGCCCAGGAAAAGGAAGTGTTCATAAAAGTGACGGAGGCCCGGTCCAAAGTGGGGCAGGCGCAAAGCATTCCTGATAAAATCGAGGCCAACAACGAGCTGACCTCAGCGCTTAGCCGCCTGCTGGTAGTGGTTGAGCAATATCCGCAATTAAAATCAAACGAAAACTTCATCCGCCTGCAGGATGAGCTGGCCGGCACTGAGAACCGCATTGCCGTTGCCCGCAGGCGCTACAATGAAGTGGTCAAAACCTATAATGTGGCGGTGCGCAGCTTCCCCCAGAACCTGGTAGCTAAGATGTTCTCTTTTCAGAAGGCGGCATTTTTTGAAGCACCGGAAGCTGCAAAAGAAGTTCCGAAGGTTAAGTTTTAAGAGCTGTCAGCAATCAGCCGTCAGCGGTCAGCAGGACTATTTTAATGATGCCGTTCCCCTTTATCTATTTGTCTTTAAATGTTTGCGGCAAAAAAATGGCCGGGGTTTACCATTTTTTCTGCTCCAGTAAAAACACCCCACATCAAAATAACCCCGGCTTCAGCTAGGGACAGTGCTCAAGGCCGCAGCCATTGCCCACGGTCCCTGAACCGATAAAATATGTCCTGATCGTCTGTCTTTGGATTGTCTGTCTTCTGCTTGTCTGTTGTCTGATTGTCTGTGCTCTGACCGTCTGTCTTCTTCCCTACCCCTTCATCACCCCTAACGGCCGCAGCCGTACCACTTTTTTCCCAATGCCGGCGTTTTGCACCACCTCCACCACCTGGCTCACGTCCTTGTAGGCCTCGGGGATCTCCTCAACAAGGGTTTCCCTGCCCGCGGCCCGCACATAGATGCCCCGGTCTTCCATCTCCCGCGTAATAGACCGTCCCTTTGCAGCCTTTATTGCCTGGTGCCTGCTCATGACCCGTCCTGCCCCGTGGCAGGAGCTGCCAAAGGTCTCCTCCAGTGCCTTATCAGTGCCAACCAGCACATAGGAGTAGCGTCCCATATCTCCCGGAATTAACACCGGCTGGCCGGTCTCCTTATAGTCATCCGGCACCTGGGGATGGTGCGCGGGAAAAGCGCGCGTGGCGCCTTTGCGGTGAACGCAGAGCTCTCGCTGCCGGCCGCCGACCGAGTGGGTCTCGATCTTTGCAATGTTGTGGCAGACATCATAGACCAGCTTCATCTGCAGTGCTCCGGGACGAGCGCCAAGAACCTTTTCAAAACTTTCCCGCACCCAGTGCATCATCATCTGCCGGTTGGCAAAGGCATAATTGGCAGCGCAGGCCATGGCCGCAAGATAGCGGCGCCCCTCTTCAGACTTGATCGGGGCACAGCAGAGCTGCTTGTCCGGAAGCTCTATGCCGTATTTCTGAGAAGCCTTGAGCATTATTTTAATGAAGTCATCACAGACCTGGTAGCCAAGCCCCCGCGAGCCGGAGTGAATGGTTACGGTTATGCTGTCTTTATACAGGCCCAGGGCTTCAGCAATGCCTGCGTCATAGATCTCGTCCACAAAGTCGATTTCAACAAAATGGTTGCCGGAGCCAAGCGTTCCCAGCTGCGGCCGCCCCCGCTCCAGGGCATAGTCTGAAATGACCTCCGGGTCAGCTCCGGGAATCGCCCCCTGCTCTTCAATATGCTCTGCGTCCTCTGCATAGCCGAAGCCCTGCTCTATTGCCCAGCGCGCGCCTTTTATAAATACATTTTTCTGGTCGCGGCTGCTGAGCTTCATGTCTTTTCTTTTTGAGCCGACACCTGAGGGGATATTGTAAAACAGGGCATCCACCAGCTCATGCAGCCTGCTCTGGATATCAGATTTCGTGAGGGCGGTCTTGATGAGCCGCACCCCGCAGTTGATATCATAGCCGACCCCGCCCGGTGACACCACGCCGCTGTCCATATCAAAGGCTGCAACCCCGCCGATGGGAAAGCCGTAGCCCCAGTGGATATCGGGCATGGCCAAGAGAATTGCCGACAATGCCGGGCAGGCAGGCCACGTTTGCCACCTGCATGAGGCTCTGCTCCTCCTGAATATTGGGCAGCATGGACTCATCCGTATACACGATGCCGTCAGTTTGCATCTTGCCCTGCCGGGGTATGCGCAGCCGGTACGCATCAATTCGTTCTGTTGCGAGAGAAAACTTTTCGCTCATAAAAAGTCCTTAGCTGTCAGTGCTCAGCTTTCAGCTATATTTTTAAAAAGATTTAAGCTGATTGCTGATGGCTGACTGCTGATAGCTTCTTTCATGTATCCAGCACCACGGTCGCGTGCCAGAGGCCCTGTTCCTGATACACCTTTAATTTATGATAGGTAACCGCCTTCACTTCGGTCTTAATGGTGTGGAGAGCATCCTGCAAGGGCTCGCCCCAGGCCTCGGCCTGCAGGTTCTCTCCGTCAATCTGCACGACGTGAAAACGCCGGAATAAAAAAAGCTCCGTGGTACTTATAAACAGAAGCCTGCCGAGCCACTCAACCAGCAGCTCATCGATACTGTCCCGCTGCAGGGCGAACCAACGCACTTCCTGTTCACGCACTGCGGCGATATCGGTGATGATGTCAAACAGGGCAAAGCCGGCATTTTCAAAAAGCTCAGGCATGCTCCGGCCGAAAATGTGAATGCCGATGTCAGCGGTGTGGTCAAAAAACTCGTAGCGCTTCATGGCAGTACTGCGCGTGCCTCAATGTTTAGGCTGGCA
>CAWDOY010000044.1:0-26830 GCA_963803975.1 uncultured delta proteobacterium | reverse complement strand
ATTTATTAACGGCATCCTTGACAAAGTTGCCCATCAATTCTCCAATACAAAACCCGCCGCCTGATCAGGCAACAGCAAACAGCCATCAGCCTACAGCTAACAATTATTATATATCTGCGGAGATATACATGGAAGAACTGCAGGTCAAAACGCACAGCCGTATAGAGCTGATTGATATTACCCATCAGGTACAAAAGATGGTGCACAAAAGTGGTGTTACCAGCGGTATGTGTATCGCCTTTGTACCTCACACCACCGCGGCCTTAACTATAAATGAAAATGCCGACCCCTCCGTTATCCAGGATATGCTGGCAGCATTGAATAAAATTATCCCGCTGCAGGACGGCTATCGTCACAGTGAAGGCAATTCAGCCGCTCACATCAAGTCGAGTTTTTTCGGCTGTTCACAAACCGTCATCATCGAGAGTGGCGTTCTGCAACTTGGTACCTGGCAGTCCCTTTTTTTCTGCGAGTTTGACGGACCAAGAAACAGAAAGGTGTGGATAAAAATTATTAAATCATAAGGGTCCCAGGTTCCAAGGGTCCCAGGGGTCAAGGGTTATGCTTAAAAGTTATAAAGAATTGCAGGTATGGCAAAAATCTTACCAGCTCTGCCTACATATTTATAAAACAACCAGAACTTTTCCTTCTGATGAAAAATATGGCATATCATCTCAACTTAGAAGAGCCGCGGTTTCTATTCCTTCAAATATTGCCGAAGGGTATGGTAGAAAGTCCATAAAAGAATATCTTCAGTTTTTATATATCGCATATGGCTCTCTATCTGAACTTGAAACTCAAATTCTTCTTTCCGGAGACCTCGGGTATATTAATAAAGCTGTCTTAGAACAGACAGAAAAAGATACCGGCGACATTGAACGAATGCTCAAGGCGCTTATTAAATCATTAGAAAATAAACACTCCAGCACTTGAACCCTTGCAACCTTGACCCCTTGGACCCTTTTATAATGTTAATCGATTCCCACGCCCATCTTGAAATGTCCGACTATGATGCTGATCGTGATGCCGTCATCAAACGTGCCCTTGACCAGGGAATAGATAAAATTATTACTATTGGCATCGGCAGGAAAGAGTGCGAGCAGGCACTTGAGCTTGCACGCGTTTATCCGTTTATTTATGCTGCCCTGGGGCTGCACCCGCACAACGCTAAAAAAGATGCCGCCCGTCTTTATGATTTTATAAAAGGGAGTGTTAGCAATAAAAAGGTCGTAGCGCTGGGAGAGATGGGCCTTGATTTTTTTAAAAACTGGTCACCGCAGCAGGACCAGGTCCGCTGCTTTCATGAACAGCTCGCCATAGCCCGGGAACTGAAGCTGCCGGTTATTATTCATGACCGCGATGCCCATGCAGAAACAGTCAGAATACTGAAGGAGGAGCAGTCCGGGGAGGTCGGCGGCGTGATACACTGCTTTTCGGGAGATTACCAAATGGCCGCAGACTGTATGGATATGGGATTTTATATTTCCATACCGGGCACCATAACTTTTAAAAATGCCGCAATGCTTCACGACGTGGTGAAAAAACTGCCGCTTGATAGAATATTGATTGAAACAGATGCCCCGTTTCTCACACCCCACCCGTTCCGCGGGAAAAGAAACGAGCCTGCCCATGTCAGGTATGTGGCAGAAAAAATAGCGGAAATTAAAAACCTGCCTTTAGCAGAGGTGGCACGCGCCACCACGCACAATGCAAAAACGCTCTTCCGTCTAATATAGGAAAAAGGTAATAGGCAATAAGTGTGAAAACCTGGATTTGAACTGTCAATTTTTGAAACAGGATATTTACTCCATCGAACAATGGCTGATTACCAATAGTGAAGTTTTCACTGCATTTCGACTGACTAACCGCTATCACACCTGATACAAAGGCTGCAGTTTTTTCTACTAACACCTACCACAATAAGTTGATTTTTGTCCGGACAAACCCACTCCATATCTTTCGACGGATTCCTTATTGACGTACAATCGCTCCAGCACTATACTTCTTTCATCCGAAAGAAAGTTTCTATCAATACTATATTCTGCTTTTTTTATTTCTGGATTATCATGAGGACATAATTTATTTGTAACGATTACATTTAAGCATAAGGAGAATGCATGCAAAATAAAATATCTATAACACAACAGTATCATTATCGATGTCATTATTTTCTTATCAATTGTAACACCCTGTTTTGCTGAAGAAACGGTTCTGGAACAGTATGTAAGAACGATGGATGACAAATTCGAATATAGTCTTGTCAAAACCAGGTATGATGTTTTTTATACAACCTATATTCTTGATCTTACATCGCAGCAATGGCATCCCGACGAGGTGCGGCCTAAAAAATGGGAGCACTGGCTGGTTATTGTGGAGCCCCGCCTGCTTGGTCAATACACAGAACGCCTTCCATTCTTTTCTCTGGTGAGAACGGATACAGCACTCCTGTATCTCTTGCGCGGGGATGCAGATCATGAAGATAGGCCATCCGAGGCGTCACCGCAGGCGGTGCAGCTGGCAATGGACACCCGCTCCATTGTTGCAGAGCTGCATGGAATACCTATTGGCCCGGTGGCATTCCTTGATGAACAGAAGGAGACAGACTGGTGGGATGAGCTGAATCCGTTTAAAGATGATGACGATAACAAGGTTCTGCGAGAGGAAGACTCGCTTCAGGCACGCGCATTTGATCTTGCACTGAGCACTGAAGATTTTACCTGGACGCTCATGGCGCCCATGACAAAAGCGGTTATCAGCAGCATGGATGTAATGCAGGAATTTTTGCAGCAACGATATCTGGGTCGCCGGGTGGTCAATAATTTTGTGCTCACCGGGCATTCCAAGCGGGGGCATATTGCATGGCTTGCCGCTGCACTTGACAACCGCATAACAGGAGTGGCTCCGGTAAGTTATGATCTGCTTAATCTATCTGAGCAGGTTTTGTTACAAGAAGTTTCCTGGCCCACGCGCAGCCCTGAACAGGATGCAAATGAAGAGTTTGACCTGTATAATCGGTTTAAATCAGACATTGGAACGCAGCTCATTGCAGATATAGATCCCTATGCATATCGCGATCGTCTTACGGCTCCTGCTCTGATTCTGGTTGGAACAGGTGACAATTACTCATGCCCCGACGGTGCAAACCTTTATCTCGGAGACATGCCGGGAGATATAAGAATCTCGTATATGCCCAATTATGGGCATGACATTCGTGAGATTCCGGAAGTGCAGAGTTCCATTACGGCTTTTTACCGCCGTTTAATTAAGAATCAGCCCATGCCTGATTTTACCTGGGAAGGTTTGACAGACGGGGTATTTAAAGTAATGCCGGTCAAACAAAAGCCTGTTGAGGTGAAACTGTGGACTGCCACTAATCCATCCGGAAGGGATTTTCGTGAGATTGCAGGAATTCCGTGGACATCAACCGTCTTGGAAGCAGGTGCAGATGGCTCATACACGGGAACTGTTACACGACCGGAACAGGGGTATACGGCGTTTTATATTGAGCTGACCTACCGAGACAACGAAGATGACCCGCTATATACTCTTGCAACACCCATTACTGTTTTAGGGGATTAGAAACATGCTGTTTTAAAATCTGAACAAATGCTCTTGGATAACGAAATCCCCTGCATCATTGAGCCCGAAGACATTTCACCGGCCCGGCGCAGGGCATGGCGCGGCTGATTCAGAGAACCTATGAGGTTGATCCGCTCACCAGCCCCCAGTGTAAAGGAGAAATGAAGGTAATCAGTTTCATAGACCAGCCCGAGGTCATCAAAGCAATACTCCAGCATGTCGGGCTGTGGAAGACGGGGTAACGGCCGCCGCCCGCAGAATTGTATGCGGCTGATTATTCACAAAAAGTCACTACTTCTGCTATGATTTTTTTTGACTGCCAGTGACGCTTTGCAAAAGAAGTGTGCAATGAATTTTGGTCGACTCACTTCTCTCGCTGCTGATACATAAGCTTCACTTTTTTGCGATTAATGCCCACCACAACATATAGGTTTCTTCCAGTTTCTTTAAGAAAGAATTGACGCTTTCTACTTCTAACTCAGCATATCAGAGCTTTTTCATGATAAGCTGGAGCTCCTGCTCGGCAGCGCAGACCAGCTCGCCGATCACCTCATTCACCGATTTGATTTCGTCTGCAAGGCCCACGGCCTGGCCAGCCATGAGCGAGCCGCTCTCCACATCTCCTTGAATGGCAGCGCGGTAGAGGCCGCCTATCCAGAACTCCTCGACTTTGCGCTGAGCGGTTTCGCGGTCGATGGTGCCCTCGTCAAGATCGTTCAGTATCTCCAGCTGCAGCTTGCTGAACTCTATGGTCCCCTTATTTTTCAGAGCCCGCACAGGTATGACCGGCAGGCGCGAGTCGAACTGCGGCGTGGCCAGGGCATCGCGAGCCTGCGCTTTCTGGAACGCGGCCTTGAAATTGTCGTGCACCACGCATTCGGTGGTCATGATGAAGCGAGTGCCAAGCTGAATGCCCGCGGCGCCCATCAGAATGAGGTGGGCCATCATCTTGCCCCGGGCGATGCCCCCGGCGATGAAAATGGGCACTGTTTCGCTGTATTCAAAAAGTATTTGCTGCCACAGGATCGGGCCTGCCACCGGGCCGATGTGCCCGCCCGCCTCCATGCCCTCCAGAATGAGACCGTCAACGCCGTGGTTGATCATGCGCTTTGCCAGCGCATCGGTAGAGGCGAAAACGAGCACCCTGGCTCCCGATGCCTTGGCCCTGTCTATCTCCTGGTCGCGCGGCAGGCTGCCCGCAAAGATGATGACCGGCAGATTGGCCTCTACGCACACATCAAGGTGCATTTTGTAGTTGGGGGCAACGGTTATGAGATTGACGGCAAAGGGCTTGTCGGTGAGATTGCGCGTCGACTGGATCTGCCGCTCCAGCTCAACGCCAGCCATGTTGCCGCAGGCAAGGCTGGCAAACGCTCCGGCATTGCAGACCTTCGAGACAAGGTTTGGCTCACTGACCCAGGTCATGGCGCCGCACATGATGGGAAACCGTACTCCCAGGAGTTCCTGGCCGCGCTTCCAGAGCTTGTCAAGCTGCGTAGTTTTAAGCGTCGTGTTCATAGCTATTCCTTTTGTACCACCGTGTATACACTTTTTGAGCTGTTTCGGCATATAGACAATAGTAACAGAGCGATTTACCGATTAACCCATTCACTGACATGATTTGCAAAGTTCAGGAGTTCTGGATTTGTAGGGTTTTTATGCCAATCACTTCAATTACCTCTTCACCGACTCACCCATTCACCGATTGACCTTTTTACCTTTCAAAACCTAAGCGTCGCCTTGCACCGCGTCGGGTTGAGCAGCAGGTTGAACGCATCAGCAATGTTTCTCGTTACTATCGCGGCAGCCATCATTGCCTGTGCTGAAGCACCCTCCCCTTCTATCACCGCTATCCCCAGACGGGCCGCACGCAGCATTCTCCGGTCATTGTTGCCGTTGCCCACGGCAACCACGTGGTCGGCACCGAGCTTTTTTACATACTCCTCTTTCTGGATATCGTGGTCGGCAGCGGAAAGCACGGTAATGCTGCACGGCATATTCTGCAGCTCATCTCTGGCGGTCCCGCAGGTGTCGGCAGTGACAACGTGCACCGTAACATGTTGCGCGAGCCTCTCGATTTTCTCTTTCACGCCGGGCAGCAGCCTGCCATCTACAGAGAGGGTCCCGGTGAAATCACACACCAGATGTTCAAGCCTTATTATTCCAAAGCCAGGGACATTTATTTCAAGCATTACCCCTCCTTTTTTAAAATGTGAATCAGGCATGCACCTTCGGCAGAGCCGGAGGCTTGATCTGTAAGCTGCTCAAGGTGGCGATGATGTATAGTGTTAACAAACTGGATTTTCACCTGTCACTATTGCCTACTGCCTCGTGCCTATTGCCTGTTACCTCTTTACTCGCCACTCGTTTCAGACACTCTGTTTTACATTGTTTGAGTGTGCGGCAGTGTTGTAACAGCCGCTTATCAAAAGCTTTTCAGCAGCGCCAAGCAACGCTCTGGCATTACGGCTGATCTCCTGATGCTGCAATGATACTGTAACCGGCAGCCATGATGCATTGACATTGCTGCGTTCATAGGCCAGCGTCTCTCCGGTTTCGGTCAGGACTACCAGCTGCGACCCGGAGACGATTCCATACCGTTTCTTATTGTAGATGATGATAGCGAAATTTGCATCACCATCTGAACTCAGCACATCGCGGCCAAAAAACGGGCTTCGATACTCGCCTCCAAGAATTCCCATGATTGTCGGCGGAAGATCGATTTGACTCGTTACAGTGCCGGCACGCTTCGGCAGCAGACGGTCGGGTGCATAAAACAGCGCGGGGACAAGATAATCGTCAACGGGAATCAGATCGCGACCGCGAAGATGGACCCCATGATCACCGACGAATACAAACACGGTATCAGCAAAATAGGGAGCGCTGCAAGCCTCTCGCATAAACTGCCCGACAGCGTAATCCGCGTACAGGAAGTTGTTCAGCTCCTCCAGTACGAAACCCTGCGGAACCGGTGTGCCGGCCTGAAGAGGCTGGATTCGAGCCAATGGATATTCCCACGGTGAATGGAGTGAAACAGTGAGTATCGTGGCGAAGAAATTACGGCCCTGTTCCGTGAGCCTGCGAAATTCCTGATCGGCGCGGCTGAACAAATCCTCATCCGAGACGCCCCAGGCGCCACGAAATATCGGATTTTTAAAGTCCTTCTCTTCTATAAACGTGTTGAACCCATTGTTCAGAAAAAATCCGCGCATGTGATCAAACGTACCCTGTCCGCCGTACAGGAACAGCGTTTCGTACTCCCGTTCTTTCAGGATGCCGGCAAGGGTCGCAAAGCTTTGCCGCGCATGCGGCCGCTTCACAACTCCGGCGCCGGGAAGCGGCGGAAACGATGAGACAGCAGCTTCCAATCCCTGAATGGTCCTTTCCCCGGTCGCATAACACTGTTCCAGAAGAATGCCCCGGGCGGCCAATTTATCAAACTCAGGTGTCAGGGCCGGGCTGCCGCCAACCGCGCCAACGAGCCGGTTGGTGAAACTTTCCATGACCACCATGACGACATTCAAGGGCTGTGCTGGCGTACCGGGATTAATAACACGCACGAGAGGATTCGGCGCATCATACGTCAAGCGCCCCTGCACTGACAGCACCGCCTGCGCCCGTTGCATCGCTTCAGCGGGCGGAAGAAGTTTTATGACGGTTCTGAGATCGGTGAATTCGTTCTGCAGCTGATGTCCCCACCCATACAGAACGTTGAAAATACCGCATCCGGCGATTTCATTGGCAATGCGGTTCTGCGAGACCGCAGCAAAACTGGGATTCAGTGAGCGGTGAGACAGCGTGCCCCGTGTGGCAAAACCAATCAGCAAAAGACAGAGAAAAATCCCCACCCGGTCCCACCACCAGAGGAAAACCCCGCTATCGTTGCCGGCGTGGAGATAAACAGCCCGGGGGAGGATGAAGAACGCTATCAGAGTGCCCAGAACACTCAGTACTATGATGCGGAATAAAGGATATGCTTTGGAAATTGCACGAAACACTTCTGGATCAGCACCGTACTCAAGAACGAGATAGTTGGGCCGGAAATCGTAGTAGCGAAAAAAGTAGACCCCTGCTGTTTCAACAAGAAAAATAACGAAGAAAACGATTGCCGCGAAGATACGAAAAACCATGTTGCAGCTTTTCGCAGCCGATTCGGGTAGAAACAGCAGGATGAGAACCAGGGCAATAGTGGTCCGGCTGACGATGACAAAGTCCAGGCGAAACCCGACCCAGAACAAGCGGAGACGCTGCTTCAGGGTAAGCTCGCTGAGCGCCGCCGCCCTCTCATAGTAGAGCCATGCTCGATAGAGAGTGAGGATCAGCGCCGCAAGAAACGACAGGATCACGCAGAACGTTGTCCGTGGAAGAAGTTGTGGAATGTTATACAAGAGATCTATCCCCGTTTCTTAGTGCTGAAAGTAAGATTCATTGTCATTAACCTTTTTTCCCGGCAATTGATGCATTTCTCTGTTATTGCTCAACGATACCCGCAGATAGTGTAATTAACAATACCTGCCCCGGTCTTTATGAAGAATTGTTATCAGCGGTGCCGCAGCTCCCTCAAAATCGCGAACAGAATCGGCACTGAAACCACTTCCAGAAGCACCACAAAGGCAGAGATAGCTCCCGGCGCCTTATCATAGAGGAATCCCATCACCGCCGAACCGACCAGGAATGCACACGCCGTAGACCGTGTTAAATATCCCGTATGCCGAGCCGCGCCGCGCTATGGGAATCAGGTCCGCGATTGCCGCGCGCATGATGGTCTCATGAATACCCATCACCGCCCCCCAGAGAATTATGCCAAACAGCGCAAATCCATAGCTGGAAGAAAACGCAAAAAAAGGTATGAGCAGGGTCAGAAGAGGAATGCTTATCAGGGTTTTCAGGCCGATCTTGTCATAGGCTTTGCCTATTATGAGCGCAACCACGCCGTCCACGCCCATGGCAATGGCATAAAATAACGGTATCTGCGCGTCTGAAACAACAGCCCGGATTTTCAGATGATAGGAGATGATCTGAAAATGGGCAAACCCTCCCACGCTCAGAAATATGAACGCAGCGTAAAGCCAGAAGACTTTTGGCAACCGTGAGCCGTCAGGAGCAGAAATGGCTGCCGCGTCTGGTTGCTCCAGTTTTTCCGGTGACGGCACTTTCATCCGCGCGGCAATAACCATGGCGAGCGTGAGAAACGCAGGGACCCACAGGATGTTAAAACCGGTGCGGTAGTTGCCTTTAAAAATAATAACCGCGGTAAAAATCAGCGGGCCGGCAATTGCCCCGATCTGATCCATTGCCTCATGAATGCCGAAGCCCCAACCCCTTCCCACCTGCTTGGTTGCATGGGACAGTATCGCATCGCGGGCAGGTGAGCGGATTGCCTTGCCCATCCGCTCAAGGATCACAAGAACAGCTGCAACCTGCCAGTTATTGGCCAGCGCCATCAGCGGAATGGCCAGGATCAATCCATAGCCGGCGATGGTCAGAGGCCAGTAGGCCCTGGTGCGGTCCGCAAAATAGCCGGACAATAACCGCAGCGCATAGCCGCTGAATTCTCCTATGCCCGCGACCAGTCCCACAATGCCGGCCGTGGCTCCCAGCATAGCCATATACGGGCCCGGTAATGCTTCGCGCTCCCTCATAGGTGATATCCCCGAACAGGCTTACCACGCCCATAAGAAGAATAAACTGAAAAGCAACGCTCTTGTTATTGTCACCAGCCCTGGACACGTTGAATTCCTGTTTTACCTATTCACCTTAAAATAGTGACTCGTGACCCGTGCCCCGTGACTCGTTTCACCTTTCACTTTCCACTTTTCCCTTTTGCCATTGCCTATTCACCATCCACTGTTCACTATTGCCTGTTGCCTTACACTCGTATCGGCATGATCACCACCAGCATCCCCTGCTGATAGAGCCGTTTCTGGATGGTAAAAATCGTGTAGTTATGGAGCCACCGGGACAAGAACGGGTCTTCAGGGAATACCAGCTGCCCGCCGAAGAAAACCGCCTGCGGATACACCTCCAGTATTTTCGGTGCAAGCTGGGCAATCTCATCCACTACATCAACAGCAATGGAGCTGTATCCGTCAGCACAAAATCCCTGTCTGCGCATAAAGAGCACATAGCGGTTTATCTCGGATTTTATGTGGGCCTGAAGCTGTTCTATCTGCTCTGCTCCCTTGAAACTTCCGGTATCAACCGCGCCCACAAGAACAAAAACATAATTTTTAAAAACTCCTTCAAAGGTCCGTAAAACACCAAACAGCGTGTGCAGTCCCATGCCGTTAAAACCGCTCACCAGCACCACGGCAGTCTTCTCCCGGGGGTCAAATCCCGACGGCTGTTTTAACTCTGCTGCTGATTCCAGATTATATTTTGGCTTGGTAGATTCAACCACATCAACGATGAGGTTATCCAGCCTCTGAAGAAGCTGTGATGTTTTGCTGTAGTGCCGCTTGGTGGCAAAACACAGGACAACCAGTGTCCCGGTGACCAGCAGCGTGATCCAGCCCCCTTCATTAAATTTGATTGTGACCACGGAAATAAGAATAAACAGGGTGAGGGACAACCCCACGCCATTTACAAAAAGCTTTTTCTTCCAGCTTGAGTGCTTCCGCTCTGACCTGCAGCCAGTGCCGCACCATGCCGAGCTGTGACAGGGCAAAAGTAATAAAAACGTTGATACTGTAAAGCACAACCAGAAACTGCACGGAGCCCTGGGTGAAAATCATCATCAGAAATGCCGAGACACCCATGATCAGAATGCCGTTCTGTGTTACGAGCCGGTCGCTCAGCATGGTAAAGCGTGTTGGCACCCACCGGTCCAGCGCCATATTTGACAGCACCTGCGGGCCGCCCAAAAAACCGGTCTGGGCTGCAACAAACAGTATAGTTGCTTCTGAAATGAGGGTCACCAGCAAGAACAGGTAGCCTGATGTACCCCACCCTGCTGTCAGGCGTTCAAAAAATACGGCATTCAGGGTCTTGCCGGCCTGGAAATCAACCCGGTACAGGAGAAACGCAAGCATGAGCCCCACCACCGTGAAGGCCAGCGAAAACGCCATATAGCGCATGGTGCGATGCGCCGTCTGCACCTTCGGCTCCCGGAGTAAGGGAAGGCTGTTGCTCACCGCTTCAATGCCGGTATACGTTCCGGCGCCCATGCTATAGGCACGCATAATCAGGAAAAACATTCCTGCAAGCCCGAGCTCTGTCCGGCTTCTCTGGATTTCAACAACTGTTGCGCTGGCAACTTCAGATAAGTTCAGCCAATGGGTAAACAGGGTGTAAAGAATGGCAAAGACATGCGTTATGACAAAGATGATAAAAATGGGCACCAGGGGCAGGACTGACTCTTTTACCCCGCGCAGATTCAACACCGTGATGAGAACAATAACAACCAGCGCAAAGGTGACTTTATATGCCTGCCAGGACACGGGAAGAAAGCTGAAGATGGCATCTGCACCGCTGGCAATCGATACCGTAATCGTCAGCATGTAATCAATAAGGAGCGCGCAGCCGGCAATCATGCCAAGCTGCGGCGACAGCAGTTTGCTGGCAACCAGATAGCCGCCGCCGCCGGTGGGAAATAATTCAATGATTTGATTATAGCTGGCGCAGATGACAAAAATCGTGATTGCCGTTCCCAGAGCAACAAAGATAGCCAGATACTCGTGCCCCTGCAACGCCAGAAATGCTTCCTGCGGACCATAGCAGGACGATGACAATCCGTCAGCTCCAAGCCCCACCCAGGCAAAAAATGCTATCAGGGAAAGCTGATGAAATATCCGTTGATCATGGGGGCTGTGCGGATCTCCGATAATAATTGTTTTCAGCCGTTTTAACAGCGGTTGTTTTTCGTTCATATCCCGTTCCATCGTAAGGTAAAATTAAATTTGATAGCAGATTATACCGTAAGAGTCGAGGATTTTAACACAGGTTTTTATTGTCATGAGCAATCGGTATGCACACGGGTCTGGATCAAGGAGGGTATTTTGTCCTTGATGGCTGACAGATTTTATTATAGTTATAAAAGTTCTAATTGCTGCATACCTGCACTCATTCATTGCACCGATAGTGACCGGGAAAGGATTGCCCTTGAGAGATAATGCATTCAGCAGAAAAGAGATACTGTTTATCCTTCTTATCGCCATAGTCTGCCTGGTACTGTTTTTTTACAAGCTTGGCCAAAGGCCGCTCTGGGAATATGATGAAGCAATGCATGCCCAGGTGGCAAAAGAGATGCTCCAGCGGGGAGACTGGTGCACGCCGGTTTTCAACGGCGAAAACTTCTATGACAAGCCGGTTTTTCATTTCTGGCTGGTCATAGGCAGTTATCTGCTGCTGGGCGTCAATGAGCTGGCCGCACGCCTTCCGTCCGCAATGCTGGGAATGCTCGGCGCGCTGCTCGTCTATGTGTGGGCGCGAACCCTGTACGGCAGTTTCGCGGCGCTGCTGTCCGCGCTCGTGCTCGCAACCAGCGTTGAGTATGTGGTGCTTTCTCAAAACATCATCCATGACCTGGCGCTGTCACTGTTCATAAGCATTGCTCTTTTTCTGTTTCACCGGGCATCCCGCGAGAACGGCTTCACCAGAATCACGTTTGTCTGCTTCTATGCCGCGCTGGGCGGCGCGGTGCTTACGAAAGGCCCCATCGGCCTGCTCCTGCCCGGGCTCATCATCTTCCTCTACCTGCTGAAAACAAAGCAGTGGCGCCTTATCCTGAACCGGAACATTGTTACCGGCGCTGCAATTTTTCTCATCATAGCTCTTCCCTGGTATATCATCATGGCCCTGCGCCACGACGATTACCTGCAGGCATTTCTCATCAAGGGCAACATAGCCCGTTTTTTTTCCCGTAAATCCGGTCACCGGGAGCCGTTCTACTTCTATATTCAAATGCTGGCAGCAGGGTTTTTCCCCTGGTCGGTGTTTATCCCCTCGGCCCTGTACCTGCATTTCCAGAGCTTCCGCCGAAGAAAAGACAACGACTCTTTTTTTCTGCTGCTTGCCGCGGTGGCGCCGATCATCTTCTTCAGCCTCTCCCGCTCCAAGCTCCCCACCTATATTCTCCCGGTCTTTCCTGCTCTGGCAATCCTGGTCGGGAGGTTCTGGGAAGCCGGGCTGCGGCCTGAAGCCGGCGCATCCTGGGCACGGCACCTGAAGAATTGCTCGCTGGTCTTCTTTTTTTTCATTCTGGCGGTATCCGGCTTCGGCATTGTCTACGTCTACAGCCGGTATCCGCTCTACACGGTTCAGACTGTTCTGGGCTGTGCCGCCCTGCTTTTCTTTGCTGTAGTGTTTTTAATGCTGAACCGGAGAGGAAACACTCTCTCCTCTTTTTTCTCCCTGGTGGCCATGATGGTGATTATATTCACCGCCGCTAAAATTTTCGTGCTCCCTGAAGTCAGTCACTTCAAATCAGCGCGGGAGCTTGCTCTCAGAATGAAGCACATACTGCCGCCGGGAGAGCCGGCTGTTTTCTACCGGGACCTCAGGGAGTCTGTTATATTTTACAGCGAGCGGCGCGCTGTCGTCATCGAAACAAAGGAAGAGCTGGCCGCCTACCTGAGCTCGCCGCAGCCGGTATTCTGCCTTATCAGCATCAAGACCCTTGATAAAATCAAGCAAGTGTTGCATAGTCCCTACTATCTTGTTGACCAGGAGGGCTATTTCGCGCTCGTATCGAACAGAAAGCCCTAACCCGGATAAGCCGGAATCGAATAAAACCATAACTGCAAATTAAAGTGATTATCTGGAACTCATGACTCTGGTGATAAATGAATAACATTATTTCCTGATTCCGATTTCTAATTTTCTTCATTACGCAAAATTTATAAGGACTAAACAACTGACCGCATTGCTATGAAAATACATACTGATTGCCGCTATTTTATAGGAAGCAAGCCGTGCGCCACAAAAAAAATGGCGCACAGTGCGAAACGTGCACTTCCTATGAGCCGGTTTCCCTGCGCATTCTTATTATTAAACTTGACTCAATGGGAGACGTGCTGAGGACCACCTCTGTTTTACCTGCCCTGCGGGAAGAGCATCCTGCCTGTTTCATCTCCTGGATAACGCGCCGCGAGGCAGTTGAGCTCATCGCCCATAACCCCCTTCTTGATGAACTGCTGGTGCTTGAATCCGGTGCGTTGAGCCAGCTGCTGGTGCGGAAATTTGACCTGGTGCTGGGCCTTGATATGTCACGGGACAGTGGTGCCCTGTGCGCTCTGGCCCGTGCTGCAGATAAACGCGGCTTCAGCATCGATGCTGCCGGTGCTCTTTTCCCGCTCAATGAGAGCGCGAAAGAATGGTTTTACATGGGGCTTAATGACCGGCTGAAAAAAGAAAATCGTAAATCATACCAGCAGATACTGCTTGAGCTGTGCGGGCTTCCGGCCGCACGCCTTCATCCCCCTCAGTATTATATAACCGAAGAGGAGAACCGCTGCGGCAGGGACCTGGTGGTGAACCTTGGGCTTGACCCCTCGCGGCCCGTAATCGGCGTTAATACCGGTAGCGGCTCGCGCTGGAAGATGAAGAGCCTGCCGTCTGACGGGCTCAAAAGCCTCATTGAAAAGCTCGCGGCAACGTTCCAGGTGCTGCTGCTCGGCGGCCCGGAAGAGGTGGATAAAAACGCCCGGCTGTCCTGTCTCACCGGCGTTCCTGACAGCGGCTGCAGCCACAGCCTGCGGGAGTTTGCCGGCATTGTCAACCAGTGCCGCCTGGTTATTACCGGTGACACGCTGGCCCTGCATCTGGCGCTGGCTCAGCGCAAGCTCGTGCTTGCCGTATTCGGTCCCACGTCAGCCCATGAGATAGACCTGTTTCAGCGGGGTGAAAAATTCTCTTCCGCGGCAGAGTGCCTGTGCTGCTACCTGCCTTCCTGCGACAGGAGTCCCACCTGCATGGAGCTGATTTCTGTTGATGATATAGTGCATGCAGCAGAAAGGCTTCTTACTTCCTCATGAAAACCATGGTAACCATCAGCACGTACAATGAAAAAGAGAACATCGGCACGCTGCTGAATAATATTGCCGCGCTCGGGCAGGGAATAGAAGCAGTTGTCGCTGACGATGATTCCCCTGATGGTACCTGGCAGATAGTTCAGGAGCTGTCCCGGACTAACCCCGCCATCCACCTGCTCCACCGGAAAACAGACAAAGGCCGCGGCAGCGCCGGCCGGGATGCCTTTCACTATGCCTTTGTCCACGGCGCGGAGCTTATCATAGAAATGGACGGCGACCTGTCCCACGATCCCCGTTTTATTCCCTCGTTAATCGAGGCCGCAAAAACCTATGATGTGGTCATTGGCTCGCGCTACATTGCCGGGGGCAAAGACTCCCGGCAATCAGTCGCCCGCAATATGATCAGCAAACTTTCAAACGGGTACTCCCGCATTGTCCTTGGCCTTCCCCTGCGTGATTGCAACAGCGGCTACCGGTGCTTCAGGAGGCGGGTATTTGAGGCAATAGATCCGTTATCCCTGCAATCACAAGGCCCTTCAATTGTTCACGAGCTGCTTTACCGGGCTTTCAGACAGGGGTTTACCATCGCTGAAGTTCCCATTGATTTTGTTGACCGGATACATGATCAGTCCAAGCTGACTATCGGCAGGCTTTTGAGCGGCATGCTGATGATTTTGAAAATACGTTTGGGCCTTGTTTAGAGCTTCTTCCTTTATCTCATCATTGGCTTACAACTCATCAATATTCTATTCTTATTACCAACCTAACCATGCTGCTTCACTGGAACACAATTATACATTAAATAATTTTAATTGCGGTTTAATTATAAATTAATGCTATGATACTATAGATGTTTTTCAAAAGAATTAAGATTATCAAGGGAGCGAATAGAGACAATGGATTCACAACACGGAAGATTGCCTTATTTATCGTTGGTGATTCCGGTTTACAACGAGGAGGAGAATGTAGGCCCCCTCAACGCTGAGTTGGTGGAGGTCCTGCAGGGCCTCAGTAAAACCTTCGAGGTCATCTATGTCGATGACGGGTCAAAAGATAAAAGTTACGCTCTGCTTAAAGAGCTGCAAAAAAACAACCCGTCCATCCGTATTATCAAATTCAGGAAAAACAGCGGCCAGACTGCAGCGTTTGACGCGGGGATCAGGGCGGCACTGGGAGAAGTGATTGTCACCATGGACGCTGACCTGCAGAATGACCCGCACGATATCCCGAAACTGCTGGAGAAAATCGGGGACGCTGACGCGGTATGCGGCTGGCGGCAAAAGAGAAATGACACATTCGTCCGGCGCATTTCATCACGCATTGCCAACAGCGTGAGAAACCGGCTGAGCGGCGAGACCATAAAAGACGTCGGCTGCTCGCTGAAGGCTTTCAGAAGCGTGTACGCTAAAAAGATGCAGCTCTTTACCGGCATGCACCGCTTCTTCCCCACGCTTATTAAAATGGAGGGAGGCACGGTCGCCGAGATACCGGTCAATCACCGGCCGCGAAAGTTCGGCACGCCCAAGTATAATATACGCAACCGGGTGGTGCGCTCATTTATTGACCTGCTCGCGGTCTGCTGGATGAAAAAAAGAAAATTAACCTATGAAATAGAGGAGTAATACCTGTGAACACGTGGATGAACGGATGGGTGCTGTTTGGGTTCTTCGGGCAGTTTGTCTTTGCCATGCGATTTATTATTCAGTGGATCGTATCTGAAAAAAAGAAGGAAAGTATTGTTCCTCTCTCTTTCTGGTATTTAAGCATCTGCGGCGGGGTTATCCTGCTGATATATGCTATTTACAAAAAAGACCCGGTCTTTATGCTCGGCCAGGCAACGGGTCTCATCGTCTATGCCAGAAACCTTATGCTTATCACAAAAAAAAAGAACATGAGTTAGAAGAAAATGCCTGTACCGTGACCACGGGCTGAAAGTGTTGCCATGACAATCGAAGCTGCTTCTGCCGGAAAAAAGGATGTTATCAGCATCATCCTGCTGCTGCTTGTTGCCGCCGTCATCCTGTTCATCAATATCGGCGGGTGGGATTTGTGGAACCCCGATGAGCCGCGCTATGCTGAAGTTGCCCGGGAAATGCTGAAGACCGGCAATTATCTGGTGCCCCACATCAACGCTCACATTTATCCAGACAAGCCGCCGGTCTTTTTCTGGCTCATTGCCCTCTGTTCAATGCCGTTCGGCGATGTGAGCGCGGCTGCCGCCCGCTTTCCGTCAGCGCTTGCCGCCCTGGGCGTAATTTTTATAACCTGTCTTCTGGGGCGAAAGCTCTACAACCCGACGGTCGGCATTTTTGCCGGGCTTATCCTGCTCTCCACCGCCCAGTTTTTCTGGCTCGCGGTCCGGGCGAACATCGACATGACGCTCACGCTCTGGACCACGCTTGCCATTTTTCTCCTGTATTGCGGGTACACCCGGGAGCGGGGAAAGCATGTATGCTATCTGCTCGCATATTTTTTCATGGGTCTCGCGACAATAACCAAGGGGCCGGTCGGGATTGCAATTCCGCTTGTGACCATGCTGCTGTATTGCATCGTGCAAAAACAGTACGGGCAGCTGAAAAAGCTTGACCTCCTGCCGGGGCTCATCATTATCGCCGCAACTGCAGCGCTCTGGCTCGTCCCCGCCTGTATCCTGGGAGGAAACGAGTACACACAGAACATTCTCTTTAAACAGACCGTCGGCCGGGCAGTTGATTCATACAGTCATAAACAGCCTTTTTATTACTATCTGGAGAATTTCCCGGCTGATTTCAATCCATGGACAATTTTTATACCCAGTGCCGTAATCTTTTTCTGGAGAAAAAAGAAGCAGGGCGAGACGCTGAACCTGACGTTTCCGCTGGTCTGGTTCGCAGGAACATTTATCTTTTTTTCGTTAGTTTCAGGCAAGCGAAATCTCTACCTGCTCCCCCTCTATCCGGCGGCAGCCATCCTGATGGCAAGGTTCTGGTCCGATGTTATCGAAGCTGCAAAAGGAACAGCCCGCCAAGCTGATAACCATTCCGTGCTATATCCTGTTCGGCGCGCTCACTCTGTGCAGCATCGGCGCAGGCGCACTGCTTGCGCTGGGGGACAGGACTCCGTTGCTCAGGAACCTTGAAATCGACCCGCGTGCCCTGCCCCTGTACCCGATGATTGCCATCTTCCTGGCGGGCGGTGTCACCGGGCTGGTGCTGGTGATAAAAAAGGCCCGGCTGATTTTCTCCTTTGCCCTGGTAGTTGTAATTATGCTTTCCGGTTTTTTATTCAGCGTGACAAGCTTCTTCCCCGCTATCAATGTCTTTAAATCCGGCAAGCCTTTCTGTGACCGGATAGCGCAAATCGTACAGCCCTCTGACACTCTGGTCACGTTCCGTTTTAATCCCGAATCATTCAATTATTTTATGAAGAGGTCCCCTATCCCGGTTATCGATGAGTATAAAGACCTTAAAGCGCTCATGCTCTCCCCGGGGAAAGTGTATTGCCTGATTCACGCAAAATACAATGAATACGCACCAGAGGAGGATAAAAAGCTGTTTACGGTCCTGGATAAATACAAGGTCGGACACCGGGAATACTATCTACTGGTCAACAAGCCATCAAATGCGCGGTCAATAAATCAGGTTGAGGCCCCCATTAAGTGCCTTGCATCTGCGTTCCCCCCCTCTTACGCGTGCAGGGCACGGGGGCCTCTTTTTAAATAAGGTAAAGAGGTAAAAGGTCAAAAGGAGAATAGGTAAAGAGGTGAATAGGCTCAACACTCGCCACTATTTCCTACTGCCTATTGCCAGTTGCCTTTATCGAGCCGCATGTTCACTGCGCAACCATACTAATTATGCCGCTACAGTATAAAAAATACTGGCTCATTACTATTACACTTACCGTGCTGCTCGCCTTTGCATTTCAGGGCTCCCGCGGTCTGTGGGAGCCCAGTGAAGGCCGCTATGTCCGCTGCGCCTATGAGATGCTGAAGTCCGGCGATTGGCTAACGCCCAGAATAGATAACAAACCACATTTTACTAAACCGCCGCTCACGTACTGGCTCATTGCGTCAGGGCTTTCTCTGTTTGGCAGTAACGAATGGGGTGCACGATTTTTTCATGCTCTGGCTTTTATTGGCACCGCACTCATGACGGGGCTATTAGGCACCTGCATGTGGGGTCAGGTTGCAGGGCTGTTGTCATGTCTCGTCTTCAGCACCATGGTTTTCCCGTTTACCGCCGCCAACATCATCACTACCGACATGCTGCTCACCTGTTTTGAAACTGCGTCAATGCTCTTCTTCTGGCTCAGTTACAGCGCACGGCACGCATGAGCAGCGCAAAATAAATCTCTATGCATGTTTAATGTTCTTTTCCTTCGGCCTTTCTTTTTTGACCAAGGGGCCGCCGGGGCTTATACCGCTGCTGATAATAGTTGTGTATCTCTTCCTGAACAGGACAAGAAAATGGATTTCAATCCCCACATCGCTTTCACTGGCGTGCTTATTTTTGCCGCAGTGGCGTTTCCCTGGTATATTCTTGTTATGCAAAAATATTCCGGATTGCTTTCTTACTTTATAAAAAATGAAATTATCGGGAGAATTGTCCATGGTGTGCACTCCCGCAATCCCGGCCTGTTTGGTTCACTTAAAGTATATCCGCACACCCTGCTGCTTGGCTCGCTTCCCTGGGCATACTTCTGGTTTACCATAGCATGGAAAACCCGTCCGCAGGTATTTACCGCAGCGTGGTGGCACCTGCTTCGCGCAAGAAATAACGCGCTCTTTCTCACGCTATGGTTCGGCATATCCCTTTTCCTGTTAAGCGCGGCGAATTCACGGCTGCCCCTGTACGTGCTGCCGCTCTTTGTACCCTCTGGCACTTGCCACGGCCCGGAGCCTGTTGCTCTATTATCCCGCGCAAGCCGTCGCAACATGCTTCTTACGCAACCGGCAGGGAGCCCTGGTAATGATTCTGGCAGTATTTCTTAATCGCTTCGAGGGCAATTGCCGCGCATGTGCCCACTAAAATTGACAGCCGCGTTATCGCGCAGAGCGTACATAAGATTGTCCATGAGCGCGTTGCTGATGCGCCGCATGAAATAGTTCTTGTTGATCTGCATCATGACGGTCTGGCATTTTACACCAAGAGCATTGTTGAAAATGTTTCCACGGATAAAGACCGTGAGATTTCTTTTTCCGCGACAAAAAAAATTGAGCAGAAGTGTGATGAAATGCTCTCAAGCCGTGTCATCAGCGTATTTCTTTTAAATGCTATAAGCATGAAAAAGGTGCTGCCTGAGCTTGATAAAAGGCGGATACCATACGTTGTTGAGAAAGGGCCGTTTGATTACAAGATTAATTATTTGCGCGGCTGCTGCAGCAGGGAATCCTGAAGTGAAGGGCCATGCCGCGGTTCTTCCGCAGTTCGTTGATGCGGCAAAAAAAACACTGGAGCATTCACCCTAATGCCTGCTGAACATCAGAGTGATATATGATAATATTTATTCTCTATGTCAGTGCTGCTGCCATGATCGCAGCACTGCTGTTCTTTGCGGCTTCTTACTATCTGGGCGGCCATGTTTATGGTTCTGAGGATTTAACTGCTATCCCCTTTATCAATAACAGTGATAATATCCAGTGGCTTCAGGAGCAGTCCTCTGCCGAATCCTTCAGCTTTCTGGTACTGGGCGATATCCAGGCCGGCTACCGTAATCTCAGCCGCCTGCTTAAAACCACTTCTGAGCCATGCGCCTTCGCGGTGCAGACCGGTGACCTGGTGAGCCATGCGGATCAGGGCCACTACCGCCTGGCACTGTACGAACTGAAGAAAAGCGATCTGCAGATGCCGCTCTTTGTTGTTCCGGGCAACCATGATGTAAAAGGCAACCCCGGTCTTTTTGATATATATTTCAAGCTGAAACAGTTCTACTTTGTATGGAGCGGCTGCCTCTTTATTTTCCTCGACAATTCATTGGGCGCCCCCTACGACATTCTTTTCCAGTTTCTGGAAGAAACTCTGAAAGAACACCAGGAAAAAGTGAGATGGACGTTTATATTCATACACCGGCCGCCCATTGACTGGGAGCACGGCGAGCCGCGCCCTGAGTTAAAAAATTATTCCCGGTTCTTTGAAATTCAGAAGACCTATAAAATTGACTATGTGTTCTCAGGGCATCTCCATGACTACCGCGTGCATGAGCTGGACGGCACCCGCTATATATCAAACGGCCTGGAGAGTGACCAGAAAGGCCGCACGGGAAATGAAACCTACTATACCGTGGTCAAAGTATCTGCGGAGAAGGTTCTTACGGAAAAAATCAGCCTGCATGCATCCTCGCTTGAATCTGTTACCGGTATTGCTCTTGATTGCTCAGTGGCGCATGTCTATCCAATTCTTGAGAGGTTTTTGGGGAAATAATATGGTATATTTATTAGATTATTTTTTCTTTTCGCTGCCGGGGCTGTTATGCAAAGCAGCCCGGCCTTTGTAATGCGCTTTTAAATTTTAAACGACTGATGTGTGCTGAGCAGTATGGATAACGCAAAGAACCACAACCCGGCTCCTCCGGTTGCCGGAACACCGGATACCTTCAGAAGTCCGTCTGCGCTGTTTCCGTTATGTACCCTCGCGGGTGAACTGAAATTTATTCTTCAGATATTTCTTCTGTGGATGCTTTTGTTTTTATTTTTCAGGGCGGGACTGCTGCTGAGCAACGCGGTACTGTTCTCTTCCGTACCGGCAAAAACTCTTTTTACCAGTTTTCTTGTGGGCTGCCGCTTTGACTGTCTGGTATCGTGCCAGATTGTTCTGCCGCTGCTGGCATGGCTCCTGCTACCCCGTGCTCGGCTGGCAGTACAGCCTTCGTATCGTGCGCTGGATGCCGCTTGGCCTGACATTGCTCTGGTCCCCTGTGCTTTTTCTGGCCATGGCCGAGTGGCAGTTTTACGGAGAGTTTCAGGACCGCTTCAACAATCTGGCCGTTCAGTATCTGTACGACAGCCCGTCCATTGTGCTCAGCATGCTCTGGCACGGCTACCCGCTGGCGCGATACGCTTGTATCTGGCTGCTGATGGCCGGGCTCCTCTATTACTGCCTGAAGCTGCTGCTCAGGCGCAGCGGCTTGCCCGGAACCTTCACCTGGAAGCGCTATACTGCGCGCATTCTGCCCTTTGGCCTGCTGCTCACCATTTTTCTTGTTATCGGCGCCCGGGGCACGCTCCGGCGGGGACCGCCGCTGCGCTGGGGAGATGCATGCTTCAGCGATTGCGCTGCGGCCAACCAGCTTGCCCTGAATGGCATCTTTACTCTCAGCAGAACTATAGAGCAAAGGAGCCGCAACAGCAGGGCTTCCGCCTGGATAAAGACGATGCCCGCGGACAGGGCGCTTGCCGTGACCCGTGACCTCGTACTCCAGTCCGGCGACCGCCTACTGGCGCCGGCTGAATATCCCCTGCTGCGTGTGCCGGGGGAAGGCCCGCGGGCTGTTCAATTTTCACCGCGTCCGCGTAATCTTGTTATCATTCTCATGGAGAGTTTCCTGGGCGAGTTCGTCGGCGCGCTGGGCGCTCCCTACAACGCTACCCCCTGTTTTGATCAGCTCAGCAAAAAGGGCATGCTGTTTGATCACTTTTTTTCACAGGGCACCCATACCCACCAGGGGCTTTTTGCCACGATCTGCAGTGTCCCGAACCTCCCCGGCTTTGAGTTTCTCATGTCCGACACAGCGGGAAAACAGCCGTTCCGGTCCCTGCCGGCCATCCTGAGCGAACAGGGCTACCAGACGGTATATGTATACAACGGCAACCCTACCTGGGACAACCAGGAGGGGTTTTTCCGTAACCAGGGAATGCGCCATTTTGTCGGCCGCGAAGACTACATCAACCCCCTGCATAACGATCCTACCTGGGGAGTTTCTGATGAAGACATGTTCATGCGGGCGGCAGTGGAGATGGACCGCCTGTGTGCAAAAGGGCCGGCCTTTGCGCTGCTTCAGTCCCTGAGCAACCATGCTCCCTTTAACCTTCCGCCTCCGGCGCCGTTTAATGATATTTCCGGGCCCCGGCATCTGATGCCCCGCCTGAACGGCCTTCGCTATGCCGACTGGGCGCTGGGTAAATTTTTCGATAGTGCCAGTCAAAAACCGTGGTTCAGGGAAACGCTGTTTGTCGTGCTTGCCGATCACGGCTTTGCGTTTGAGTCAAAACAGGCTGATATAGATCTGGACGAGTATCACATCCCGCTGCTTATCTACTATCCCGGTGACACGCGCTATGCCGGTCGGCGGATTCACATCGTCGGCAGCCAGGTCGATGTGCTGCCGACAAGCCTCGGGCTATTGGAGGTGCGCTATGCCGGCCAGTCCTGGGGACGGGATTTGTTCCGTCTTGACGCGCGCGATCGCGGGTGGGCAGTGATCAAGCCTGCCGGCACCAGTCAGAAGGCGGCCTTTATTCACGACGACTCTCTGCTGATACTGAAGCCGGAGTTTAATCCGGAGCTGTACAAATTCGAGCTCAATCCCTGGCGCGCAGTTAAAACATCCGGTCAGACTGGTATGGCGTCTTCCCTGTCCCGCGACGCGTCCGCCTATCTGCAGACTGCCATAACCGCGCTGATAACAAAACACGCCGGAATCACGCCGCAGAAAATACGCGATCTGACAATAACCTCGCAGCTTCTGCAGAAGCATGATGCAGTCGCTGCCGTAAAAGCAGAGTGACATGGCAACCGCAGAAACACCGCTTACTACCCCCGGTTTTTGCAGCAATCCTTTTGCCGCGCAGTCCCGGCTTACCGCGTGCCTGCATTGCGCTGCCCTGCTTCTTCTCTGTTCATGCATATTGTTTATTAATATCGGCGGATGGGAGCTGTACAATCCTGATGAGCCGCGCTACGCGCAGGTTGCTCGTGAAATGCTTGATACCGGAAACGTGCGCCATCCCCGGAAATCAGGAACTTTGATGAGCTCATTGAACGTCTTGCCGCGCCCGGGCCGGTTTACTGCCTGATGCTGGAAAGAACCTACCAGAAGGCTCCCGAAACATTACAGCGTCTGGTAACCGTGCGCGGTGAAGGAGATTATGGCCATGATAAATATTATCTGCTTCTCAAGCCGCCTGTTGCGCCGCCCTCTGCAAGCAAATAATTTCATAAAAATACTTATAATTGTAATTGCATTGTTTACAGTATGCGAGTCTTCAAGATACAGATAAACCTCCTGACGGTCCTGTTTGCGTGCGGCTTTTTTCTTTTGGCCGGTTACGAGACGTGGGACTACTATGCCAGGTATAGTGAGGACCATTCCACCGAAACTCTGCTTCAAAATGCTCCCAAAAACCTGAACTCAAACGCCGTACAGAAAGTTTTGACCCGTCTTAAGAGCAAAGATACTTTCAGGTTCTATGTAATCGGTGACACACAGGGAAGCTTCGACACTTTCAATAAAATACTGAAAAAGGCTCGCGAAGAAAAGCCTGACTTTATTATTCATACCGCGGACATAACCACCGGCGGGCGGTACCGCCAGTATATTAAAATGGTTTCCTTTATTGAGAACCTCGACATACCGATCATTTTTGCGATAGGTAACCACGACAGCAGTCACCGCGGCAGGGAGATCTTCGCGCACCTGTTTGGCCCGCTGGACTTCTATTTTGACACGGGCAGCTATAGATTTATTTTCCTTGACTGTAACTATGAAAAAATAAATCCTGATTTTATTGAGCTTCCGCAGGAGCCCGCGCAGTATGATTACCTGCACGGCTTCGAGCTGGACCAGATTACCGCCCTGGATGCGATGATTAATAAAACGGGGCATAATTTTATTATAATGCACATGCCCCCTGCCCTTGACACCTTTAAACATCACAGTTTTGTGAGAAACAGCCAGCCCTTCCTCAACGTCATGAAAAAGTATGCCGGCCGCATTGCCGGTGTTTTTTCCGGGCATATCCACGGCTATGGAGAGGTCGTTGCGGATGGCGTAACCTACATTGTTTCAGGCGGTGCCGGCAAAAGGCTGCACGATGCCCGCAAAGGCATCACCAGTAAATTTAATTATATCCTGGTGGAAGTAAATGGTACAAATGTTACCCGAAGCGTCAGGTTCCTTGATTAATAAACTTACCTTGACTTGAACAGCGTTTTTCTCGCGTGAGGTTACATGGACATTACAATGATTACTGGTATCCTGCTGGCTCTGGCTGTTTTGTCTCTCCTCGGCTACGAGCTGTGGCAGGATCTCAGGGAATACCTTGATGACTACTGGGTGGATAAGTTGCGCCGCAGCACCCCCGTGCAGCTCAATCTCAAAGCCATACAGAAAATTCAGAACAGCATTAAGGGAAAGGACGCTTTTTCATTTGCTGTTATCGGCGATACACAGAAGAGTTTTGCATCTTTTAAAAAGATTCTGCAAAAACGAGAAGCTGACAAATTTGACTTCATGGTGCATGTCGGGGATTTCACCAGCAGCGGCCGTTATACGCAGTACATGAACATGGTTCGTTTTCTGAGCGGCACAGCAATTCCCGTCATTTGCGGCATTGGCAATCATGATATAAGTAATCGAGGACCGGAGTGTTTTGTGCACTTTTTCGGGCCGTTAAATTATTATTTTGACATCAATGCCTTTCGCTTCATTTTTATAAACAACACCAAGAAAGAATTTGTCCCCGACCTTCATGAGCTGCTCGGCGCTGATCATCAGTATAAGCCGCAGCGGGGCATGGAGGCTGAGCAGATTGATAATCTGGAGCCACTCCTTCAGGGCAATCAGCATCATTTTATCTTTATCCATACCCCTCCCGACTTCAGCACCTTCAAACACCACAGCTTCACCAGAAACAGCGAGCGATTTATTAATCTCATGAAGCAGAATGCCGCAAAAATATCAGGGGTATTCTCAGGCCATATTCACGGGTATTCCGAGCTTGTTGCCGACGGCGTTACCTACATAGTCAGCGGCGGGGCCGGTAAAAAACTGCATGCCTCGCGGGAGGGCATAACGAACAAATTTAATTATGTCCTCGTGAAAGTGGAAAGCGGGAGCGTCACGCACCAGGTTGTTTTTTTTGATTAGTCTTATATACTGACATTACCGGACAACATAGAGAGCTTTGATGTATTACAAACAATCAATAATGGAATGTAAGAAGGATTAGTCATGACGCTATGGCAGGCAATAGTGCTCGGTTTGGTGCAGGGGATGGGAGAGTTCCTTCCGATTTCAAGCTCAGCGCATCTGGTGCTGATTCCCTGGATATGCAACTGGCCTGACCCTGGCCTCACCTTTGACATTGCCCTGCATGTCGGCACACTCGTTTCAGTGGTTGCCTATTTCTGGCGGGATTGGCTGCAATTAGTGCGGGGAGGATTGAAAGGGTTTACGACTCCGGAGGGGAAATTGTTCTGGTTTATTGTCGCCGCGTCGATACCGGGGGCTGGCATCGGATTTCTTCTGGAACATAAGGCGGAAACAGTGTTTCGCAGCCCTGCCCTTATCGCGGTAATGCTTATCGTCATGGGCATACTGCTGCTGCTGGCGGACCGGAAGGGGGCAAAAGTAACCGGGCTTATTGGGATACGTTTTGCCACAAGTTTTTGTATCGGCATTTCACAGGCGCTGGCTATAATTCCCGGTGTTTCCCGCTCAGGGATCACCATGACCACGGGCCTTTTTGCCGGTCTGACGCGGGAGGCGACTGCCCGGTTTTCATTCCTGCTCAGCGCGCCCATAATTTTTGGCGCGGCAATTATAAAACTGCCCAAGCTTATTGCCAACCCGGACATGGTCAATACGCCATTTGCGGTCGGGGTCATTGTTTCAGCGCTATCCGGTTTTGCAAGCATCGCAATACTGCTTAAGTACGTGCAGCAGCGTGATTTCACCCCGTTTGTCTGGTACCGCTTCGGCCTTGGTTTGCTTGTTTTAGTGCTGGTCTTTATCAGGTAAAAATCGGCCTCGGCCGGCAACGCACGGTTTATCATTCAGTAAAACCTCAGCGGCAGCCCAGCTTTGAATGTTTGACCGGGCAGCCGGGGCGGACGATTGCGCCGCCGATAACCAAGGCAGTTGAAGCAGAGCAATAAAACATCATGATGATGAGAAACGCACAGCATAACAGCACTGGCAACGCCACTATATCTTTTAATTTTCCTCCTTATCGCGCTCTCCGCCTGGGTTCTTTTTTTTAAATTAGGGGCCCCAAATTTCTATGATATCCGGCTTGAATCCCGCAGGGCTGAAATCGCCCGGAACATGCTGGAAACAGGTAACTGGATAGTTCCGCAATTCCAGAA
>CAWDOY010000043.1:0-24296 GCA_963803975.1 uncultured delta proteobacterium | reverse complement strand
CTGCCGCGTTTTGCAGCGGCAGAGACCATGTATGTAAACGACAACCTTGAGGTTATGATCCGCGGAGGTCAAGGGGGTGGAATTTAAAATTCTGGCCATTAAGAAAGCCCATGAGCCCCTTGAGGTATTGAAGACGGAAGATGATTATTATTATGTGCGCACGGAAGGCGGCATTGAAGGCTGGGTGCTGCGCCGCTATCTCACCAGAGAGCTTCCCGGCCCGATGGTGATTGCAAATTTGCGAACCGAGATTGAACAGCTGAAAGGAGAGCATGCGGCCCTGAACCAGGAGTATCAAAAACTCCAGGAACAGAGAAAATCGATTGCAGATTCTTCCGCCCTGCTGGGCGAAAAGGCCAAAACCCTGGAGAGTCAGTACCAGGAGCTAAAAGCCAGCAGTGCCAATGTCATCGGCATCAAACAGGAGCATGACCGGCTAGCGGAAGAAAACCGCAAAAACACGCTCACCATAACCCAGCTCACGGAAAAAAATAAACAGCTCCGGGACTACACCATGCTCATGTGGTTTGTTGCAGGAGCAAGCACGCTTTTAATCGGCATATTGTTCGGAGCGATCCTTCAGGGCCTTAGATACAAGCGGAAAAGACCAATCAGTTTTTAATGGGCACCGTTAGCCTTGCCCGCAGGGTAGCGCGTGCAGCCGCAAAAACTAAACAGCACTATGCGTGCGGCAGTGTGCTGAACTTAATAAATAACGAGCAGCACATAGTAGAGACAAAAAGTTCTTGACAAACCGGCACGTTTTCTTTAATTCATAGTCTCTACTATTTCCCTCAGTGTGAATATCAGGAGATTGTGGACCATTGAAGAGGGAAAGCTTGGAAAAAGCCTTCCGCAGTTTTGCCCTTTTTGGAAGCTTTGGTTTTATGATGGCAGCTTCCATCCTGGTCGGTTATTTCATAGGGAGCTATATTGATAACAAATTGGGAACCGGTCCATGGGGTCTGCTTGTCTGTTTGCTGCTGAGTGTTATCGGAGCGTTTGCGGAATTTTTCAAAACCGTTAGTCGATTTGCAAAAAGGTCAAAGAATGCCGGCTGATTCCAAGCGGGATTACCCCAAAAGTATTTTTTTTTATCAATTTTAATCTCCGCTATTTTGATAGCCGTATCCCTTTTATTTAACAACCGGCCCATTACCACCGGCTTAATCGTAGGCTCCATATTAAGCATAGTCCTGTTTGTATCCCTCTGGTGGACGATCTCGGTAATATTTCGCAAGAAAGAGGGTCAGAGGCCGGTTGAAACATTATTTGCCGTTCTCGTTTTTGTATTTAAGCTGCCCGTTGTCGGGGTGGCCATGTATTTTGCTTTCCGTTACCTGAATATGAATCTTTTTGCTCTGGTTGCCGGAATTGGAGTGACCCAAATCGCTATTGTCTGCTTAGGAACCAGTAACCTGTTTAAAAAACGCCGAGCACCCAAATGACCGAACAAGCTACCAGTCACGCAGCAGCAACACATGCTGCTGCTGCAGAATCATCAGCCAACGAGCTGCCTTCATTTTTTGATTTTCTTGGAATAAATAAGCACAGCGAGTTCCTTGGGTATAGGGTACCATGACTGGATACCGATTGTCATGTCCTGGATGGTTGCGGTGCTGCTCATTGTCGTGACCCTGTGGTGCACCAGAAAGATGGAAAAGGTTCCCCGGGGCCCCCAGGCGTTTATTGAGCTGGTGGTTGAAGCGCTCACGAACTTCTTTACCGGCATCATTGGTCCTGCTGCACCGCGCTATATTCCGCTGCTCGGGTCCCTGTTCCTGTACATTATCCTTATGAACCTATGGGGGCTCATTCCGCTGATGCACTCTCCGACCAACAAATTAAATACCACGCTGGCGCTGGCCCTGGTGGTATTTGCGACCACGCAATATGAGGGAATGAGAGTAAAAGGGGTGTGGGGCTATTTAAAGCATTTCATGGAGCCGCTGATGCTGGCGCCGCTGATGCTGCCCATACATCTTATCGGAGAGATAGCGCGGCCGATTTCGCTCTCCCTGCGTCTGTTCGGCAATCTTACCGGAGAGGATATTGCCATCGCCAGCCTCATTTTTTTAACGCCGTTTATTCTGGGATATATCCCCATTCCCTTTCACGTGGTTATGCTGCTGCTGGCGCTGCTGTTCAGCACGGTGCAGGCGGTAGTTTTTACCCTGCTTGCTTCAATCTACATCGGGTCAGCGATTGGAGCGATGGAGGGCGGCGAGCACGAGCATTGATAGCCGGGAAATATGAGCGCATAGTGTTCGTATCCGTGCCTGCAGTATATACGTAGTCTTTAACCAACAATTAGCAAAGGAGGACGTGGTAATGTGGTATTTTGGACTTATAGGTTTAGCTATCGGTTTAGCAATCGGGCTGGCAGCCCTTGGCGGCGGTGCCGGTCTGGGGAGAGCAACCTCATCAGCACTTGAGGGAACAGCCAGACAGCCGGAGTCATCAGGAGAGCTTCGCACCACCTTAATTATCGGTGCGGCCCTGATCGAAGCACTAACCATTTACAGCCTGGTCATCGGCATTCTCCTGCTGGGGAAATTGCCCAATTCGACAGAGATGCTTGAAGTAATCAAGGCAATCGGCGGCTGATAAGGTAAAAGAAGCTCTCACATGGATGCAATAAAAGCACTCGGACTAAATTTTAAGCCCCTTGTTGTCCAGCTGGTCGGCTTTCTCATACTCTTCTGGATACTGAAAAAATATCTCTTCGGCCGGGTCAGCGGCATGATTCAGGCCCGCGGCGATGAAATCAGAAAAACCTATGAAGAGAATGAAAAGACCCGCGCCGAGGTGAAGGATCTCAAGGAACAGTATGAGAGACGGTTGAACGAGATTCAGGAGAAGGCTGACACGGTCATTCTGGAAGCCGGCAAGAAAGCGACGCAGGCCGGGCAGGAGATCCTGGAAAAAGCGCGCCGCGAGGCTGACAGCCTTCGTGAGAAGCGGCTTGCCGAGCTTGAGCAGGAGAAAAAGAAGGCCATCGCCGAGATTCGCACGGAAGTGGTCAAGCTCTCAGTGCTTCTCACCACCCGGCTGATTGAAAAAACGATCGATCAGGGAACTGCTGAAAAGCTCGCCAACGACGTCATGCGTGAGATAGGGGGACTGCCCTCTTGATCCAGAGCAAGATCACCGAACGCTACGTTTTGGCGCTGCTGGATATTGCAGCGCAGCAGAACAAGACCGAAGAGGTCGAACGGCAGCTGCAGTACGTTGACCAGCTCCTGAAAAGCAATGCGGAATTCATGCATATCCTGCTGCACCCGAAGATATCCCGGGTGCGCAAAAAGAAGCTGCTGGATGACTTGTTCGGCACCAGGCTGACTGATACCGTTAAGCGGTTCCTGCATCTTCTGGTGGAAAAAAAGCGGGAAGCAATTATCGCCGTCTTGTATGAAGCCTATAAACATGATGCGGACAGGATGCGCGGCATTGTAAAAGCACGGGTGAATTCTGCCATTGACCTTTCCCCGGAACAACAGCATACCTGTAAAGCGGTCCTGGAAAAGAAATTGAAGAGCATGGTTGAAGTGCAATTTGCCGTTGAAGCCGGCATTCTCGGCGGACTGCAGATCTTCATCGGCAATGATGTGCTGGATGGAAGCATCCGCGGCAGGCTGGATAAACTGCAGAAACACATCCTGGAACTTAATGTAAGCTGATTGCAATTAAATTATTATAAATAAAAAGGAGTTGATAGCCTTGGAACTGAGGGCAGAAGAAATAACTTCTATAATCCAGAAGGAAATTGAGGATTATAAAGAAGAGCTGAAGATGGAAAGTGTGGGCACGGTTCTCCAGGTGGGAGACTGCGTTGCCCGTATTTACGGACTGGATAAATGCAAGGCGTCCGAACTGCTGGAATTTCCTCACGGCGTCTACGGGATTGCGCTCAATCTGGAAGAGGACACGGTTGGCGCCATCCTGCTGGGCGATGCCAGTGAAATAAAAGAGGGGATGACGGTCAAGTGCACCGGCCAGGTTATTTCAGTACCGGTCGGAGACGCTCTGCTCGGCCGGGTGGTGAATGCTCTGGGAGAGCCCATCGACGGCAAGGGACCGATACTGGCGGAAAAAAAGCGGCCTATTGAAGGAGGTTCCCCCAATGTCGTCCAGCGGCAGCCGGTTAAAGAGCCGCTGCAGACGGGCATCAAGGCCATTGATTCCATGATTCCCATCGGTCGCGGCCAGCGCGAGCTCATCATCGGCGACCGCCAGACCGGTAAAACAGCTATCTGCATTGATACCATCATCAACCAGAAGGCGGAATATGAAGCAGGCAATCCTGTTTACTGTATCTATGTAGCAATTGGCCAAAAGCAGTCAACCGTCTTGAGCGTGATGGAAACGCTGCAGAAATACGGCGCCATGGAGTACACGACGATCGTTGCCGCGACAGCCAGCGATCCCGCTCCGATGCAGTATATTGCTCCCTTTGCCGGGTGCGCCATGGGCGAGGAATTCCGGGATACCAAACGGCATGCCCTGGTGATATATGATGACCTGTGGAAACATGCGGTTGCCTACCGGCAGGTATCGCTGCTTGCTCCGGCGCCCGCCCGGACGGGAAGCATTCCCCGGCGATATTTTCAACCTGCATTCGCGACTTCTGGAACGGGCCGCAAAACTGAGTAATCCACTCGGTGCCGGCTCCTTAACCGCGCTGCCGATTGTTGAAACCCAGGCCGGCGATTTTTCAGCCTACATCCCCACCAATGTCATCTCCATTACCGACGGGCAGATATATCTCGAGAGCGACCTGTTTTATGCCGGCATCCGGCCTGCAGTGAACGCAGGGCTTTCGGTGTCCCGCGTGGGCGGCAATGCCCAGAACAAGGCTATGAAAAAAGTGGCTGGTTCGCTGCGCCTGGATCTCGCGCAGTATCGCGAGCTTGCCGCTTTTACCAAATTCGGCTCTGAGCTGGACAAGTCAACGCAGGCCCAGCTGAACCGCGGAGAGCGGCTGATAGAAATCCTGAAGCAGCCCCAGTACCAACCGTACCCGACAGACCAGCAGGTAGTCATCCTTTATGTTGCCGGGCAGGGGTTCATTGATGAGGTGCCGGTGCCCCGCATCAAGGACTTTGAACGGGGCTTTCTTAAATTTATCGGTGAGAAGTATCCCCAGGTATGCGAGAAACTGAGAGCGACCAAGGAGCTGACCAGTGAAGTTACCGAGGGGCTGAAGAAGGCAGTGGCTGAATACAAACAGGATTTTAAATAGTAAACAAACACCATGGCCCTATCCCCCCGAGAAATACTCCGACGGATACGCGGAATTAAATCCACCCAGCAGATTACCCGGGCGATGCAGATGGTAGCAGCGGTAAAGCTTGCCCGGATCAGGTCGCTGGCGGAAAATTCCCGCCCGTATGTGCAGCGCCAGGAGACCCTGATGCGCGCGTTCCGCTCCTCCGCCTATGCGGTGGATCATCCCGTGTTCAATCCCGCCGAGGGAAACCGGGTGCTGCTCCTGGTAATCACTTCGGACCGGGGGCTGTGCGGAACATTTAACCTTAACATAATAAATGCGGTTATCGGCTATCTGGAACAGAACAAGGGGAAACAGATTACCATTATCGCCGTGGGCAAAAAAGGCTATGACGCACTGACCCACCGGGGATATGCGGTTGAACGGTTCCTCCCGGTTCCCTGGGGCGAAGCCCTGGCCCGAGAACTGCGCGTGGTCAATTCTTTTGTTACCGACAGCTTTAATACCCAGAAAATCGATGAAGTGCATATCTATTATACCCGGTTTCTTAATGTGCTTCGGCATGTGCCGACGCTGACCAAGCTGCTTCCCCTGGAGCCCCTCAGCAAAGAGGAGCAGGAGCATCTCATCAAGGGCGAAATCGATTTTATTATGGAGCCGAGCTTCGCTGACATCGCGCTTTCCCTCGTACCGCAGTACATTGAGATGCAGCTTCGCCATTGCCTTATTGAATCAGGAACCAGCGAGCAGGCCGCGCGCATGGTTGCCATGCAAAATGCCACCGATAACTCTGCAGATCTTATTAAAGATCTTACGCTGAGATTTAATAAAGCCCGTCAGGCAAACATCACCAGAGAATTGATAGATATTATCGGAGGAGTTGAGGCCCTTAAAGGATAAATGCGGAATCCAGAGTGCGGAATGCGGTATTCTATATACGGTATTCCACATCCCAAAATCCTCACTCGACATTTTTTCATGGAGGTACCCCCTTGAATATCGGAAGAATTGTACAGGTTATTGGTCCCGTCGTGGACATTCGCTTCTCTAATGAAGAGCTCCCCGCAATCTATAATGCCATAAAGATTAATGATCCGGCAAATGGAATAAAGCTTACGCTTGAAGTAGCGCAGCATCTCGGGGACAATATCGTGCGCACCATTGCCATGTCAGCTACCGATGGTCTGGTCAGGGGAATGGATGCAGAAGACACCGGCGGGCCCATCTCCATGCCGGTCGGCGAGGGGACTCTCGGTCGGGTCTTTAATCTGCTGGGTGAGGCCATTGATGAACTGGGAGACGTTAAATTTGATAAGCGCTACTCCATTCACCGGCCGCCGCCAACCCTTGAAGAGCAGAAGACGGCAAATGAAGTTTTTGAAACCGGCCTCAAGGTTGTAGATTTACTGGCGCCCTATGCCAAGGGAGGAAAAGTCGGCCTGTTCGGCGGCGCCGGCGTGGGCAAGACCGTTCTTATCATGGAGCTGATCCGCAGCATCGCCACTGAGCACGGCGGCATATCGGTTTTTGCCGGCGTGGGAGAAAGAACCCGCGAAGGAAATGACCTGTGGCTGGAAATGAAAGAATCAGGGGTTATCAACAAAACGGCCATGATCTTCGGCCAGATGAACGAGCCGCCGGGAGCCCGTCTGCGCGTAGGACTTTCAGCTCTGGCAGCGGCAGAGTATTTCAGGGATGAGCGGGGCATGGACGTGCTGCTGTTCATTGATAATATTTTCCGTTTTACCCAGGCCGGCGCTGAAGTGTCAGCTCTGCTTGGCCGCATGCCCTCTGCCGTTGGCTATCAGCCGACGCTGGCCAATGAAATGGGTGAACTGCAGGAACGGATCACCTCTACTACCAAGGGTTCGATCACCTCGATTCAGGCAATCTATGTTCCGGCAGACGACCTCACTGACCCTGCTCCGGCAACCACATTTTCTCATCTTGATGCGACCACGGTTCTGTCGCGCTCCCTGGCAGAGCTTGGTATTTATCCGGCGGTGGATCCGCTGGATTCAACCTCGCGTATTCTAACGCCGCTCATCGTCGGCGAGGAGCACTATGAAGTAGCCCGGAACGTCCAGTTGATACTGCAGAAATATAAAGAGCTGCAGGACATTATTGCAATTCTCGGCATGGAAGAGCTGTCAGAAGAAGACAAGCTGGTGGTGTCCCGGGCGCGCAAGATCCAGCGCTTTCTTTCACAGCCGTTCTTTGTTGCCGAGGCGTTTACCGGCACGCCGGGCAAATATGTGCCTCTGCATGAGACGGTGCGCGGCTTTAAGGAAATCATCGACGGAAAACATGATGATATTCCCGAGCAGGCTTTTTACATGGTCGGCCCCATTGACGAGGTAATCGAGAAGGCGAAGAAACTTCAGTCCAAGAGTGAGTGATGAAAAAAGATAGTTTCAGCCTTGAGGTCATTACCCCGGAGAAGGTCCTCATAAGACAGGACGCTGCGTCCATCGTGCTTCCTGCCGGTAACGGCAGCCTGGGCATACTGCCCGGGCATGCCCCGCTGATATCAAAGGTCGGCATCGGCATCCTTAAGGTGCGCGATACCGGTAAAAAAGAAAAACTTGTTTTTGTAAATGACGGCTTTATCATGGTGTCCCTTGAGGGAGTTACCATTCTTGTCCGGAGTGCCGAAGCCGGGGAGAAGATAGATGTGCGGCGGGCAACTGCTGCAAAAGAGCGTGCCGAGCAGCGGCTTGCGCACCGGGATCAGACTACCGACGTGCAGAGAGCACGGGATGCCCTGGTCCGGGCTGAGTGCCGGCTGAAAATTGCCTTGGGCGGCCTGACCCATTGACAGACTACACAACACATGATTTTTTACCAAGTGCCTGCTGCGGATATAGCGCAGCAGGCACTTGTTTTTTTATGCTAAACAGTGTAAAAAAGCTACAGAGCCGGGGGGAGGCAGAGACAGGCACGGTTAGGTCCCTGGTTGTTATTTTCGTGTTTTTTTTGGCAAGAAAAATTAAAAATCTGGAACTCAAGAAATCAGGAAATTTTTGTTTTTACTTTTGTGAGTTCCTGAGTTCCAAATAAAATCTTTCTTTTTTAGTCTTTGCCGTTAATTTTGGTTCCGGCTTGTCCAGGTCAGGGTCAAGAAACACTTTCAGGAAACAACAGCATCCGTATATATCCATGGAAATTATAACAACAGAGATTGAAGGCCTGCTCATCATTAAACCGCAGGTGTTTGAAGATGACCGGGGATATTTTTTTGAATCATTTAACCGGGAAAAATTCCTGCAGGCCGGGATTGATGCTGCGTTCGTCCAGGATAATGAATCGAAATCCACCAAGGATGTGATCCGCGGCATGCATCTGCAGGCTCCTCCCTTTGAACAGGGGAAACTGGTGCGCGTGATACGCGGCGCAGTACTGGATGTTGCGGTTGATATCCGGAAGAGTTCCCCGACGTTTGGAAAATGGGCCGCCATTGAACTCTCCGCCAGGAATAAGCTGATGTACTGGATCCCTGCCGGATTTGCTCACGGTTTCAGGACCCTTGAAGATGAGACCATCTTTTTTTATAAATGTACCAACGTGTATAACCAGGAGGCTGAAATGGGCTTCCGGTGGAATGACCCGGATATTAATATTGACTGGGGCATCAGCAGCCCGATCATCTCCGAACGGGACCGCCGGGCGCCGCTGTTCCGGGATTTTGCGAGCCCGTTTTAAGGAAGAAGAAGGGAGCCAAATATCAAAAAGGTCGCTTTTTTTAGCAGAAGCGGCCTTTTTTTGGTAGGCTCGATTTATTTTAGCAAGTACATCAAAGGGGTTACGAAAGATGGGGATTTAAAAGTGTAGATTTCGTGCCAGACGTTGTGGTGGGTATTACAGAAAGAAAGCTGCAGACTATGTATCAGCAGCGATAGAAGTTTGGCAGCTTAAATTCATTGCACACTTCATCTGCAAAGCATGACTGGCAGTCAAAAAAATCATAGAAAGCATGAATTTTTATGATTTATACATAGCTAACAATGCAACCCAGGAAGGTATTGGAGGTCACAATCCCAGTAATAGACTTTATATTATGAAGATGTGTATCAACAGAAATAGCATGATCGCATCAGCCGTTCACGTACAGGCGCATACGGGAATCTGCGTTTTATTAATATACCAAAACTTCTAATGCAAAAGGTGTCGCTACTGCGATTGTGTTGCTGTTTATAGTAATATTTTGCAACCCCATATAATCTTTTCCACTGGTTGGTATGGGATAGTTGCCTCCTGCAACATAAATGTTTACTGCCATCGCATAGTCACCATAGTCCACACCCAGCAGGTTAATCTCTGCATTATTGTATTCTGTAACTTCACCAAACTGTGTAATCACCCAGAGGGACGTCCATATTTAATATATAGTTAGGAGATCCAGACAGCGGCAGCGTCGAACCGGGCGGATACAGAGAAACCGCAAGCTTTTCAGGCGTCCCCACAAAATCAGAGGGATAGTGTATTTTGAAACTGACGGAACCTTTACCCAGATTCCCGACATCTCCATGACCGGTTTTGTCTGAAGGGGCCGCTGGCAAAAGGCTTTTAAAGAACCCCCAAATAGCAGTACTTGCAAAATCGGGCCATGCATGTCCTCCGGTATGCTCGCAAAATGTAACGGGGAATTGAGGGTCACAATCAGCATATGCCACACAAGCAGGATCAACGCCACCAGGTGTTTCCCCTTTTTTGCAGCTGTTTATTGCTATCCAGTAGTCACGCGTGGGCTTAATTCCTGTTAGAGGTATAGTAGTATCGCTGTTTCCATGTATCATAATCACGGCTACCTGACCGGTGCACGCATCATAGTCTGAAAAGAAGCCGGACACCGGACCAATAGCTCTGAGTACATTTCCCCTTTTACAGCCAAGCGTATGGGTAAAACCGGCACCGTTGCTGTGACCGACAGCAAATACTTTGCTTCTATCAAAACAAAGGTTTGCTTCAAGCTCAGCGTAAAGGTCATCAAAAAAGATCAGGTCGCTCTCATAATCCCATTGCGGCTCACCATTTATGCCAAGCGCATTGGGATACACTAAAATGGCTTCATCGCCCACAACCTCCTGCAGGTCAATGTCTCCTTCAGTGAAAACCGTATAGTCGCTGGTAAATCCGTGGAAGCCGAAAATGAGCGGGTAAGAAGTGTTGGAATTATAATTTTCCGGGAGCTTTACATAGAATATTCTTTCAATTCCGTTTGATATGATTTTATGCTCACCGGTAGTAAACGTACTGCCGTCTCCACATCCGGAACTCTTAAAAAATAGTGCTGAGCAGGAAGCGATAGCAATAAAAAAAAACACCAGTGCACATAACACTGCCTTTTTATTTTTCATCTTGCCTCCCAGGGGAAAGCCTCAGCTAACAGTAAACTGAAGGCTGGTTTAAATTGACAGGAACTCACTTTTAGATGGGTTAAGTATAGGCTGGGGGCGGTTGCGTGTCAATAATAAAGCCGTCGCAAGATGTGGGAACGGGGTTTGCGGACAAAAAACGGCGCGTCGTTTTAAAAAACGTATGGCGCACAGGAGGTCTGATATGGTAGCCTTATATTAAACACCAAGACTCTCAATTTTTACTGCGCGCTGGTAAATACTCAAATCTTTTGCCGCATGGTGAACCCTATCATCAGGCACGCGGCAAGCCCGATAACCACAAACAGCGGCCCCCACGGGCCCACGCCCTGCGGGCTGCTGGCAACCCCGAAATTATGGGCAAACCCGGCGCTGACCATCATGCCCAGGACAAACACCGCTGCATCGCCGTCTCCCTCACCGGAGAGGAACAGCTGCCTGCCGGGACAGCCGCCGGCAAGCGCGTAGGCAAGTCCGGCCAGGGCCATGCCCAAAAAGTTCCACGGCTGGTTGGTCTGGGCAATGGGCTGACCAATAAACCCGGGATTGAACTGCCCCAGCAGGATATTGGTTATGCAGGCACCGAGCAGAAGGCCTGCAACGCCGGCTGCCAGGTAATAGTCGCGCACCAGTATCATATCGCGAATCGCGCCCATGGTGCAGAACCGTGTGCGCTGGGCAATTATGCCGACCATGAGGCCGAAGAACAGGCTTATTACAATCGGAGCGTGCATTGAGCCGGGCCCCTTTTCGCTGAAGAACAGTGCGCCTGATTCAAACTTGGGCTGCAGAATAAGCAGAATCAATAACCCGACCATAATGACCGGCAGGATTAAGCCCGCTGATGCATAGGTCTTCTGGTTTCTGCCCAGATTGTAGCCCGACTTGATGAACAGAATGCCGGTCCAGATACCGGCGGCAAGCCCGGCTATCCCGACAATGGCATTTCCATCTCCTCCGGCCAGCCGCAGCATTGCCCGCCACGGGCAGCCGAGAAATACCAGCGCCCCCACCATGGCAAAAAAGCCGAGGACAAAACGCACCAGCGGCGCTGAACCTGCGCGCGGCTTGAACTCCCTGAAGACAAGGGCGGCAAGCAGCGCGCCCAGCACCAGCCCGATGATTTCAGGCCGGATATACTGCACAACGGCGGCCCGGTGCAATCCGATCGCGCCGCTAATATCCCGCTCAAAGCAGGCAACACAGATGCCCATATTGGGCGGATTGCCGAGCTTCTGCATCAGCGCCGCACCGCTTCCGATAATGAGCCCGGCAACAGCTATTGCGCCCCGGGAAGCAAAAATGTTTTTCATGCGAATACCTCTTTATAAATAACCACAACGAAAGCTCAAGCAAATCTGGAACTCAGGAACTCACGATGAGAAAAGCGGGTAATTTTCCTGATTTCATGAGTTCCAGATTTTTCCAATGTGAGCTATTTAGTCGTATAATTTCAAATAGGTAATTTCTATATGACAGCCATGCAGTATTGAAATTATTAATAGTACTATCAGGTCCGCTTGGCTGCGACACTGATAGTGCTTGCAATGCTCAGCAGCATATACTATGTTTTATATGGCGGCAACATCAACAGCAATGCTTTCAGGAGGGACTATGGCAGTCATAAAACATCAGAAAGTACCGTCTTCAATCATCCCGGTTTTTAAACAGTCAGGCATTACCATTAAGACCTTTAAAACCGCGGCTGCGTTTGAGCGCGAGATGAAAAAATTTCTCGCGGGCAATAATGTGCTGCACCTGAGCACCACGAAAAACGATATCCCGCGCACCACGCCCCTTGAATACCGCCTGTACGACGGGTTCACCTTTTATATTCTATCCGAGGGGGGCGGTAAATTTAACAACCTGAAGGATAATAAAAACGTTTCCTTTTCCATTGCCGCGCCGTATCGACCGGAAGAGGATTTCTGGGGCGCGCGGGGCCTGCAGGCGTGGGGCAAAGCCAGGGTGTACAGCAAGCAAACTGACCCGCGCCGGTTTGAGCTCGCCCTGAAGCGCATGAAAGTGCTCGATGCCCTGAAGCTCATGGGAGTGACAGAGCTTCCCCCGCAATTCAATTACCGGGTCATTGAAATTGCCCCGGACAAGATGACCTACAGTGCGGTGCGCGACGGGGTCTTCAAAGTCACCTGGCAGCGCAGGGGATAATGTTCTATTTGCAGGTTGTTAAAAAAGTAATTATTCCCAGGCTGGTCAAAAACATCCAGATGCAAGGCGCGCGAAATCCTGAGGAATGAGTCGTACATTATCGTACGTCGCAATGACGAAGGATGAGCGCAACGCAGCAGATGGGCGTTTTTCAACAGCCTGTTACTATGATCGGGAGGCTGCATAATGAAGGTATTGCCGAAAAAAGAGATCGCAAAGATTCTTAAAGAGAGAAAATGGGGCACCCTGATGGGGGTTGATGGCAAAAAGCCTTACGGTGTCGAGGTGGCGTACACAGTTCTCGGGAAGTACCTGTATGTCATTTTCAACCCTGCCGGCAGGATGGCGCGCTGCTTTAAAAACAATAAAAAGGCTGCATTCAAACTATGCACCGCTGATAATGAGCTCGCAAACTGGGAAGCGGTCATCGTGGAAGGAACCATGGAGCGGGTCATGGTCCCGGCAGACATCAGGCGGGCTTTCAGGGAACTGGCCCTGAAGCTGGGTTATGATAAGAATTTATACGATAAGATGGCAGAGAAATACGCGGCCAATCCAAAGCAGTCTCCCGTGCGCCGGATACTGATTGCTGAGGTGGGAGGAAAGAGCAGCTCATAAGGAGCTGCTCGTATATTCCGGATGCTGTTCAGCTTGTTATCGTTCTGAAATCTCCAGCAATATTCCGCCGGTGCCTTTGGGGTGGAGGAAGGCTATGCGCGCCTTGCCCGCTCCGTAGCGCGGCTTCTCATCAATGAGCCGGAAACCTTTTGCTTTCAGCTCTTCAAGTGCCTGCTCAATATTATCAACGCGCAGCGCTATATGCTGGACCCCCTCCCCGCGGCTTTCGATGAACTTTGCCACCGGCCCGTCAGGGGATGTTGATTCCAGCAGTTCGATTTCGCTGTCACCGACCGGTATAAACCCGACCTTCACCTTCTGCTCTTCCACCACTTCCGTGTGCAGCCAGCTTCAGCCCCAGCACATCCTGATAGAGCTTGAGCGCCTCGTCCATATTCTTTACCGCAATACCAATGTGATCAATTTTCAGTACCTTCATAGTCTTCTCCTTTTCATGAAATAAATCCTAAATTTTAATTTCGAAATCCTGAATTAAAAAGTTCGAAGTTCAAAATCCAAATGCCAAATGAAATCCAAATACCAAAACAGACATCTTGCATTTGTCATTTGAGCTTTGACATTTGTCATTTATTCTTCCTCAAGCGGTGCCACTATCCGCTCCACGCAGCTGTACGGGTCTTCTTCGCGGGCCGCTACTTTTTCCACCAGCTTTTCAAAGCGGCCGTTCTGTTTAATCTGTGACTGGACAAGGCGTGAAACCCTGCGCTCCACAAGCCTGATGATTTCGGTGCGGAGCCGCTCTTTTCTTCTGGCGGCAAGAGAGCCGGAAATGGTGAGAAACTCCCGGTGCTCCTGCACCGCCTTGAGCAGTTCATCTATTCCTTCATTCTGGGTGGCAGAGGTCTTTATAATCGGCGGCCGCCAGGGGCCGGGCTTGGTGTTCAAGTCAAGCATCTGCCTGATGGAAGTAATCAGTCCGTCAGCTCCTTCCCGGTCAGCCTTGTTGACCACGAAGATATCGGCAATCTCCATGATGCCGGCCTTTATTGACTGGATGTCATCGCCTGCTCCGGGCATCAGGACCAGCACCGAGGTGTCTGCTGTTTTAAATATATCAACCTCGTCCTGCCCAACGCCTACCGTCTCTATGATCACAACGTCCTTCCCCGCGGCATCAAGGATTTTAGCAATATCTCCTGCTGCGCGCGAAAGCCCACCCATGCTGCCCCGGGTGCTGACGCTGCGGATGAATACATCCTTCTCGGTGATGATGTCGCGCATCCGTATGCGGTCGCCAAGCAGCGCGCCGCCGGAAAACGGGCTCGACGGGTCAATGGCGACAATCCCGATCTTTTTCCCCTGCCGGCAGAGCTGCAGGGTGATCTTATCAACCAGCGTGCTTTTGCCTGCTCCGGGAGGGCCGGTGAAGCCGATGGTGTAAGCACTGCCGGTATGGGGAAAAATGGACTGCATGGCCGCGGTTGCCTCCGGCAGTTCATTTTCCACAATCGTGATGAGCCGGGCAATGTCCCGGATGTTGCCTTTTAATACGCCTTCGATGATAGTCATGCAGGAGTGATGGGCGGGAAACAGTTGTTAGGTAACGTTCTCCCTGACGTAGTTGACAATGAACTCCGTAGATGTTCCCGGGCCGAAAACCTCCCTGATCCCGGCCTGCTGTAACCCCGGGATATCATCCTGAGGAATAACACCGCCGCCAATCACCAGGATATTCTCTGCTCCTTTTTCCCGGAGCAGCTGGGTGATGCGGGGGAACAGGTGATTGTGGGCTCCGGACAGTATGCTCAAAAGAAGCGCATCCACGTCTTCCTGAAGGGCAGCGGTTACAATCTGCTCCGGGGTCTGGCGCAGCCCGGTGTAAATGACCTCCATGCCCGCATCCCTGAGCGCCCGGGCTATAACCTTTGCCCCCCGGTCATGGCCGTCAAGACCGGGTTTGGCAACCATTACTCGTACTATTGTGTCTTTTCCCATGCTACCTCCCGCTTGTATAATGCGACCAACTATACGGACTTAATAAATCTCGATGCTTCTATCTAAATTCTAAGCAATCTCTTAAAAATCCGTTCTCAACATTTCTATAGGACATATAAAAAACAAAGTTTGCAAAAAGTAACACACGGCCTTTTCCAGTGTCAAGGTTTTTTAATCCGATCCCCTTGAGGGAGAACTGTGCCTTGACACAATAAACCATTTTTGTTACTACTGTTACAGGCAAAAGATAATTATCCGTTTTTAAATCATTTTTTAAGATAACCGCCAGGTTCACCGCGCGCACTTTGTGTCTTTGCGGTTTTTATTGCCGGGGAGAAAAGCCATGGAAGTGATGGAGGCGATCAAGGGCAGACGCAGTATTCGCAAATACAAACAGGCAGCGGTCTCTGATGAAGACCTGCAGTTCATCCTTGAGGCAGCACGGTGGGCGCCGTCCTGGGCAAACACCCAGTGCTTTGAATTTATTGTGGTGCGGGATTTTGAACTGCGCAAGCGCCTTGCCGAGACTCTTCCTGAAGCAAATCCCGCGCGACCTGCTTTTGCCCAGGTCCCGGTTGTCATTGTCGCCTGCGCGCACAAGGAAAAGGCCGGCTATTTTAAGGCAGCGCCTGCTACTGACAAGGGCGACTGGCTGATGTTTGACACAGCACTTGCTCTGCAGAACCTGACGCTTGCCGCTTATTCCCGGGGGCTGGGGACAGTCCATGTGGGCTTTTTTGACACCCGCGAAGGTAAAAGAGATTTTAAATGTTCCTGCCAGCGGTTGAGGTTGTGGAACTGTTGCCGCTGGGGATTCCTGATGAAGAAGGACGGCCGCCGAAGCGCAGGGCCGCTGAAGAATTCGTGTTCTTTGATCAGTATGGTGCCCGGCGCGCATAGCGGTCAGGCTCCGGCAGGATTTTAGTTATGGGACTTTTTATAGTATTTGAGGGAATCGAAGGGTGCGGCAAAACGACCCAGATATCGCGTGCGGGAGATTTTTTAAAACAGCAGAATCTTCCCTTCATCATCACCAGGGAACCCGGCGGCACCCCAATTGGAGACGAGATCAGAAAGATACTGCTCAGTTCAAAAAACACGGATATTATCCCCCTGACTGAGCTTCTTCTCTACACCGCTTCCAAGGTCCAGCATCTGCAGCAGATTATAAACCCGGCCCTGAGCAGCGGCACCATGGTGCTCTGTGACCGCTTTTTTGATGCAACCGTAGCCTATCAGGGCTACGGCGAAGGCATTCTCCTGCCGCTGATAGAAAAAGTGCACAGCATGTTTTTACAGGGCCTGGCCCCGGATCTGACCATACTGCTCGACTGCTCTGCTGAGCTCGGACTGAACCGGTCACGCCGACGGATCAGGCTTGAGGGCAAAGAGCAGGCTGAAGGCCGGTTTGAAGACAAGGAGCTAACGTTTCATGAGCGGGTCCGGGAAGGCTATCTGCAGCTTGCCCGCCGTGAGCCGGAACGCTTTCGCATCGTTGACGCCGGGCTTTCCGTGGATGCAGTACACGAAAAGATCTGCTCCAATATCACTGAAAAACTAAGGGAAAAAGGCTATGCCGTTTGATGCTATTTCCGGACAGCAGCTGCCCGTACGGCAGTTGCAAACCGCCCTCGCAAGCGGCCATATCGCGCATGCCTATCTTTTTTCAGGTATTGAGGGGATCGGCAAATGCAGCACTGCCGTCTCTCTTGCCAAAGCCCTGAACTGCGGGATGCGGGAAGCAGATTTCTGTGACGACTGCCTCTCGTGTCATAAAATTGAAAAGCGCGTGCATCCTGACTTTTTTTATATAGAACCGGACAAAAATGTCATCCGGATTGAACAGGTGCGGGATCTGCAAAAAAAGATTATTTACAAGCCCATGGAGGGCCGCCGGAAGGTGATCATTATTGATCAGGCAGAAAAGCTGAACCTGCATGCAGCAAACTGCCTGCTCAAAACCCTGGAAGAGCCCCCCGATGACACGGTCATTATCCTCGTGGCGCATGCTGCCATGACTCTTTTGCCCACCATCGTGTCGCGCTGCCAGCGAATTCGTTTCGCGCCGCTGCCTGATGCGGCTATTATTGATTTTCTTCTGGCACGGGGGGCAGAGCCGGAAGAAGCCCGGCTCGCTGCGGCCCTTGCCCAGGGAAGCCTGCAGCGGGCGCTGCTCCTGAGCGAGACAGACTTTCTGGCAAAGCGCAACAAACTGGTGCAGCATGTTGTCGGTCACGCATCCGGCACCAGTGAATCCCTGTTTCATCTGGCGAAGATTGCTGCCGAGGACCCGCAGGAGATTCCCCGGGTGCTGGAATTCCTGCAGACCTGGTACCGTGACCTGGTGCTGCTGCTGGAGGGGTTCCCGGAAAAAAAGCTTTACAACCAGGATGTGCTGGATAAGCTGCATGAGGCGCTGAAGTCTGAAACCAGACAGAGCATCGTGCAAAAACAGAAAAAGCTGCAGTGGATGTATGCCCACGGCGCCTTCAATATTAACTACACCATGGCGCTTGAAAGCATGTTCATGCAGACCGCATAACCCTATGAATGAGCATACGGAACCAATCATGGACACAATGAGAAGTATAAAACTGAGAAAACAGAGAAGAGTTTTTGACTGCGACGCCGGCGAGCTGCACCTGAATATCGGTGACAAGATTATCGTGGAAACAGAATCAGGCCAGCAGCTGGGGGTCGTGGTGCCCCGGCCGGCGCACCGCTGCTGCGCTGCATCATCGTCCCCTGCTGCCAACAAGGTGCTGAGGAAGGCCGAGCAGATCGATATCCGGCAGGAGGAGCTGAATATTCTGAAAGAGCGTGAATATGCCCAGGTCTGCCGGAAAAAGATTGCCGAGTATAACCTGCCCATGAAGCTGATCAATGTGGAGATTGTGCCTGACGGGAGCAAAATCATCTTTTTCTTTACCGCGGAAAACCGGGTTGATTTCCGCTCGCTGGTCAAAGAGCTGGCAGCTGATCTGCGCACGCGCATCGAGATGCGCCAGATCGGCGCGCGCAATGAGGCGCAGATACTGGGAGGGATCGGCTGCTGCGGCCGCGAGCTGTGCTGCACGTCATTTCTGCATCAGTTCTGCCCGGTTACCATTAAAATGACCAAGGAGCAGGGTCTGGCTCTGGACCCGGCAAAAATATCCGGCGTCTGCGGCCGGCTCATGTGCTGCCTGTCATACGAATATGAAACCTATGCAGAGCTGAAAAAGAACCTGCCCAAAATCGGAAAAAGGATCACCACCTCCCAGGGAACCGGGAAAATCAGGCAGGTCAATGTCATCACCCAGAAAATTCTGATAGAAATGGAAGATGGCCACATTGTCGAGATGAATGCAGATGAATTCAAGCCCGAAATGCTTGCCCCTGCCCAGCCATCCAAGTGAAGGCGACAATGGAAAAGACTTTTTATGTAACAACGCCGATTTATTACGTCAATGATGTGCCGCATATCGGCCATGCCTATACCACTGTTGCCGCGGATGTACTGGCACGCTACCAGCGGTTGTCCGGCTACCGGATATTTTTCCTCACCGGCACTGACGAGCACGGCATCAAGGTGGAGAAGGCGGCCCGGGAGGCAGGAGAGGAGCCGCTGCAGCTTGCAGACCGCGTCATGCAGCGCTTTAAAAACCTCTGGGTACGGCTCAACATCGCTAACACCGATTTTATTCGCACCTCGGAGGCCCGCCACCAGGAGGCAGTGCAGAAGTTCTTCCGCACGCTTGTTGAAAAGGGGGACATCTACCGGGGCGAATACGAGGACTGGTACTGCGTGCCCTGTGAAAGCTTCTGGACCGATACCCAGCTCGTTGACGGCAAATGTCCGAACCAGGACTGCCGCAGGCCGGTGGAAAAGCTGCGCGAGGAGAGCTACTTTTTCCGGATGTCAAAATACCAGCAGCAGCTTTTGAGGTATCTCGAAGAAAATCCGGGATTTGTCCAGCCCGAATCGCGGTATAATGAGATCGTGAGTTTTGTCAGGGAAGGTCTGCGGGATTTGAGCATCAGCCGCACCAGTTTTTCCTGGGGCATACCGGTTCCGGGAAACCCGAAGCACGTCATCTACGTCTGGTTTGACGCGCTGCTCAATTACATTTCCGCTCTTGACTACTGCGGCGGCGGCGAAAGCTTTCAGGCGTTCTGGCCTGCTCAAGTGCACATCGTGGGCAAGGACATTGTCAGGTTTCATGGCGTGTACTGGCCCGCCATGCTCATGGCAGCAGAGCTGCCCCTGCCAAAGCAGGTTTTTGCCCACGGCTTCTGGACCATTGAGGGTAAAAAGATGTCAAAGTCTCTGGGCAACGCCATTGATCCCTACGCACTGGCTGACGAGTACGGCGTTGACCAGCTGCGCTACTTTCTCATGCGGGAAGTGCCCTTCGGCCTTGATGCTGATTTTTCCCGGCAGGCAATCGTCGGCAGGATCAACAGTGACCTGGCAAATGACCTGGGCAACCTCTTCAGCAGGGTTATTGCCATGGTGCATAAATATTTTAACGGCGACGTGCCGCAGGGCGGCAGCCTTGAAGCGAGCGACGAAGAGATCAAAGACAAACAGGCTGCCGTGCTCAAGGCAGTTGCTGAATACATGAACCAGCTTGCGTTTAACCGCGCCCTTACCGCAATCTGGGAGCTTATCTCTTTACTCAATAAATATATCGATGCTACCGCCCCCTGGGTGCTGGCAAAGGATGCTGCAAAAAAAGAGCGGCTGGCAACCGTCATGCGCTGCCTGCTTGAGGCGCTCAGGCTGGTGTCGGTACTGCTGTGGCCGTTCATGCCCGCATCAAGTGAAAGCATGTGGGAAGCCATCGGAGGCGAAGGACGCCTCGAAGAGCAGAAGCTTTCCTCTGCCGGCCAGTGGATGACCGTAACGGCCGGGACCAGAATCCGGAAAATACCAGCGCTGTTTCCGCGCATAGAACAAAACAATACACCATGAATGCAGCAGCACAGAAAATTACTGCCGAACAGAACCGCAGCCGTGTGTTCACCATTCCCAACCTGCTCACGCTGTTTCGCATCGTGGTGACCCCCCTGTTTTTTATCCTGTTCTACTATTTTCCCACCAAAGTTTTCAGCCTGCTCGCCTCAGTGCTGTTTGCTCTGGCATCGCTCACCGATTTTCTTGACGGCTATATAGCACGGCGCTGGAATCTTGAGACATCTCTGGGGAAATTTCTTGACCCGCTGGCAGACAAGCTGCTGGTTGCCGTTGCGCTGATAATGCTCATACCGCTTGGCCGGGTCCCCTCCTGGATGGTTGCGGTGATTATCGGCAGGGAGATTCTGGTGACCGGGTTGCGGGTCGTTGCCATCACCGAAGGCCTGGTGATAGCAGCAAGCAAGCTGGGTAAATACAAGACCGTATTTCAGATTGTATCGGTCACCTGCCTCCTCCTGCACTACGAATACCATCTGTTTATTGAATCCCCGTACCTGCTCATTAATTTTCATCAGGTGGGCATGGGGCTCCTCTGGGTCGCTCTGGTTATAACCGTCTGGTCGGGCATTGATTACTTCAGGAAATTCTTCAGGCAGGTCTTTTTTCGCATAGCGTAAGAAAAGACAGGGTTCGAGGGGTCAGTGGGTTCGAGGGTTCAAGAGTCAAGGGCTGGGACTTAAAAGGATAGTTAAACCATATAGTTGCTCTGCGCTCTCAGCGTTCTCTGCGGTTTAATGCCGCAACTTTTCATTTGACAAAAAAAGTGCAGTAATATAAGTATAATACATCAGAGCGGGAATAGCTCAGTGGTAGAGTACAACCTTGCCAAGGTTGGTGTCGCGGGTTCAAATCCCGTTTCCCGCTCCATTTTTTTATAATCAAAACCACAGCGGGCACAGAAAGCGGCAGAGATTGTCAGCAAACATATTCTCTGCGCGCTTTGTGTTCTCAGCGGTTAATTAATTTCGGCGGCGTAGCCAAGTGGCTAAGGCGGAGGTCTGCAAAACCTTTATTCAGCGGTTCGAATCCGCTCGCCGCCTCCATGAATTTAAAAAGGGATGCACGCTTTCTTCACAGCGGCATCCCTTTTTTTGTTCCTTGATAAATGTCACTATGCGTCACAGAAAATTAAATGGGGAAGCAAGTGAACAGGCTACGTCATACGGCGTGACCTCTTTTTTATTTCAGCAGGGTTTTGGTCAACGGTTTGGTCAACACGTGTATGGAAGGTGGGTTGCTTTTTAAATCTTTTGCACACTTTGATACATAAGCTTCACTTTTTTCCTGTAATACCCACCACAAGATGTTGATTTTTGTCCGGGCAACCCCACTCCATATTTTGCGACGGATTTTTTATTGACACACAATCATCACCGGCCTATACTTCCTTCATCCGAAAGCGAGTTCATATCAATTTTACAGCCAATACAGGAGTATTCACATGAGAGCAAAAAAAATGTATGCGCCAGTTATCCTCGCCGTTATTTTTCTCTTCTCCTCAAGCCTTGCCTATGGAGCTGCGGTAAAAGACAGAGTCGCCGTGCTCATAACCAGCTGGGGTGCTCCCGCGGGTTTTAATTTTGAATATGCCTGGGACAGTCACGCATGGTGCCGGGTCGGCGACCGGACACAGTATCCGGGGCAGCCCTGCAAAGAAGGGCATGTGGGTGAGTTTCCCTACCAGCTCCACCTCGGATTCCTGCCCATGGGCCTTACCTGTGAGATGCCGGGTGGAGGGTTGATATATGATAATTCAGGTATCTATAAATTAGTTGACGGTGTGTATGTACCAATGGATCCAAAGCTCCCCTCGCTTACTCCAGACATGATACCGCCCACGGTTCCCATAGTTCCGGTGGTGGAAGCAAAAAGCGCGATGACCGGTGTGCTCAGCTGGCCGCCTGACCCGCGGGACGGGAAAGACCATCTTGCCGGATGGTACAAGATAGGCAATAGCAGCGTGCCATTCCCTAATGGCAGCGGCGATCTATATGAGCAGGGCCCGCTCGGTTTCTTAAGAAGGTTCGGGATTCTCGGCGGCCCGACAGAGCCGCCTGATGCGTATCTTGAGAGCATCTATGTCAGGCAGATCGGCAGCTACACGAAACAGATGCTTGAGGACTCATTTGGCAGCCGGATTGACGTGCGCTTCGGTTCCTATGGAAGAATCTCCGGTTATACACCGCATGAAATTGACACAACCGAGGATTTTGCAAAAGAAGGCTTCAGGAAGCTGCTTGTCGCCCGCGAAACCACGGACAATAATTTTTATGCAAATAACTATATGTCAGGCGGCTATGTGCGGGAGAAGCTCTGCGAGCTCGGCGTGCTTAACGAAACTGAGATCTACCAGACCCGCCAGGTCGGCAGAACCCCTGAATTCAATGCCCTGAATATCATCAACATGAAACCCTTTATCGAACAGTATCCCGAAGGGAGCACTATCGGCATCGTCTATGTGACCAGGGGGCTGCCCTGGGGAGTTGAGACAAGCGCGAAGACCATGGGCACGCAGCATCCCTGGGAAAAGGAGGTCTATCATGAAAACGGCTTTTTGAACTACCTCTCGTGGAAGCGGGCGATGCAGAAGGCCTTCGGTGACCGGTACAATCTGGTGTTTACCAAGGGCGGGGTAAAGAGCGATCTCATGCGAGACAACTTTTTTACCTATGGCATGTCAACCGAGAAAGATCTTGCCGGGCATTTTTACAGTATCCGCCAGGCCCTGCAATGGGCGAAGGAAGACGGCATTGATAAAATAATAATTGCTCCGTGCCACTGGCTCTATGATAACTCTGACAACCTCGTTAACATGCGCGAGATGAACAATCTTCCCCTTGTGCCGCGACAGGACATGGAAGCGGGTAAATTTGATATCACCTATTGTGAGGACGCTGAGGGAAACCAGACGTCCTGCAACAGCGCAGGCTCTGCGGCTGAAATTACCATAGCACCCTCCTACAGCAATCTGACGCAGGAGTTTGCCACGAGCTACTATGTGGTGCTGCGCGGCACCCTGGAGCGCTTCGGGCTGTATCCGGGAAATACCTTTATTAAGATTGAGAAAAGCGAGCTGGTAAAAAAACTTGACGGAGGCACACTGGAAGTCACCCGCCAGTTCAGCCCGATTAAGGGTGCCCGTATCGATATTCCCCCTGACCCCTATCCGGACAGGCCGGAGGGGTTCACCTTTGCAACAGCCGTACCGGTCAATGACCCCAATGATACCATGGACTGCCTCTGGGAGGACACGGTTATAACCATCGGTCGGCAGCTCGGCGCGCCGGCCATGAAAAGCGCTCGGCCGGCAGGGCCAGCGGTCCATTTTGGCCCGTACCGGAATTTTTTTAACCGCGATGTGACCATCTCGATTCCCTATGCTAAGAGCATGGTCGGCTCCGGCACGGTGGGAGCGTATATTTATAATCATCTTACCAAAGACTGGGACGAGGTTGACAATGCGGTCGTTGATGCGGCACAGGGGCTGGTCACGTTTAAGACGCAGGTACTCGGACTGTTTCGTGCTGGAGTGAAGAAATGACGGGCAGATGAATTAAGCTTCAAAGGGGACAACGCCCGTTAAGGCATTATAAAACCTCATATCACCAAGTATAGCAAGAATATTTTGAACCAATGTGGCCGGGTCACAATTCCTAATTCTGGGCAGTTTGGGTGGCCATCTGGGGTGGCGCTAAAGATTAGCCGGGCTGCCTCAGCAATGGCCCTGCCTTTTCTGCATCAATATATATATTTTGGTGGCTTAAGGTTACAATATTCATGCAGACTGCTTATTTTTTTGAACTACCACTAACGCTTTCCAAATAGAAGTCATCAATGAATTTAAGCTGCTAAACTACTCTCGCTGTTGATACATAAGCTGCACTTTTCAATGGTTAATACTCACCACAAGATGTTGGTATTTGTCCCCTGCTTCTGTCCACTTTCCTTAACCGCTAAACTTGTGTTTATCCATTGCAAGTATAAGATG
>CAWDOY010000042.1:0-91364 GCA_963803975.1 uncultured delta proteobacterium | reverse complement strand
GTGAATGTATCAACACAGAGCATGTGTGCTTGGAGCGCAAAAAGTGATGTATCTTGGATTAAAATTTCATCCAATTCCAGCGGTTATGGCATCACGACCGTTACTTATTCTGTTGCTTCAAACTGGAGCAACAAATCGAGAACAGGAACAATGAAAATTGCCGGAAAGACATTTACGGTTCAGCAAAAGGGACTGCGGCAATAGGAAAGTGCCGTTTGAAAGAACACAGGGGATAAGAATAAAGGCTGGGTCTTTACTGACTCCGCCTTCGTGCTATACGTAAAGTCAAATATTGTATTACAGTATACAAGAAGAGGTATCGGAACGGCGCTCACACTTCTATTAAGAAGTCTATCTGTCCGTTTGCATTCAAATTACACCCCTATTGTCATTGTTGTTATTATAATTATTACTGCATATTACTTCCGCAATCCTAACATTTTTAACCCTTCAAGAAAGTCAATGCTTCGGCTATCACCCAAACATCAGAAGCCTCAGTAATCAAAATTACCTACACGAGAGTACACACTATCAAAAGACTCCTTGTGTAACTATTTTTTGCTAAAGAATTTTTGTGTGACACGAAGTCTGCGCTTTTGCAAAAGTCACAGATACATCTGGTAAGCTGTTAAAGTGGGCTGGGCTGAGAGCGGCTTGCAGCATAAGCATGAATTTTGTTCTCAACCATACAACTATATTTTGTTGTATCAAAGGCAGAACCATTAATGCAACAGATACCCCCTTATATAAAAAATTCCCTTGACACGTTCATTTTAATGTATTAGTGTTTACTTACCGGTAAGTAAGAAAAAATTGTTGATAGAAGGGCTCAAAGGAATAACACACAAGAAGATATTAAATTACTTGAAATTACTCAATATATTTTATTCTAATGTCTAAAATGATGTTATGTGGTCTGTTTGAAAAATAAATAATATTTATTAATACTTACTTATTAGTAAGGATTGTAGCTATCAACAATTTTAAAAATCCGACAGGCACTTTCCTTTTATTTAAATAATTCCCTTGACATGCTCATTTTTATGTATTATATACTTACTTACTGGTAAGTAAGTTATGCTTATATATAATTTATTTTGAGGTATTAATGTGCAGATAAAAATTATAAATATATGTATTTACATTATTTATTAATTTTTAAAATCCCTTGAGTTGCTTATGCATAGCCCGCATTACCAAATATATTTAATATTATAAAACTTACTGATAAGTAGGGGGAATTGCTATGACACTAACTTCAAAAGAAAAAATTATCAAGGCAGCAATCAAGGTTTTTGCTGCAAAAGGCTACGACGGGACGTCCATGGATGGTATTGCTCAGGCAGCCCGACTCACCAAACCCATGATTTATTACCACTTCAAGAATAAGAAAGACCTTTATCTGTATCTGCTGGAATCCTACGTGGAGAGGTTTTGCAACCGCCTCCAGGATATACTTACTGCACCCCGCGATCACCTGCAGATTCTCGGCATGCTGATTGATTATTATGATGAATCCTTTCGCACCAACCCGGAGATGCTTCAGCTGTACCAACGCGAGACAGTGGGTCACGGCCGGTTTCTCGAGCATTTGACCGAAAGATATTTTTCTAAAATCCAGCGTCAGATGGCAGCATTTTTCAGGGATGGGGCACAAGCCGGGGCTTTCCGTTCATCACTTAATTATGACCTGTGCGCACTGACACTACCGGCAATCCTCATGTTTCATTTTTCCAATAGAAACGTAATACAGCAGTTGTCAAAATCTGCTGATACACAGATTGCTACGACTGAGGCTATTCATTCTCATATCATGAGCCTGTTTACCGCCCAGTCAGAAGGCAGCGGAGAACGCTGTCCACAATAACCGCAACATTGTAACAGTGAGGTGAACCATGAAAAAGGTAGTTTTGCTTCTAACCACAGTAGTTTTAGTCAGCGCAGGCGGAGCTCTACCTGCTTATCCCCAGGGAAATTACCCGGTACAGCCACAGTATCAACCAGCACCAGCCTATGCGCAACCACCAGTCGCTTATGCTTCCCCTCCGGTTGTATATTATACACCTCCTCCAGTAGTGTATTATGCCCCGGCTCCAGTTTATTATGCTCAGCCTCCCGTGGCATATGCTCCTCCTCCGGTAGCCTACGCTCCTGCAGGTGCATATGGGGGATACGGGGGGTATGAAGGGTATGGATGTGGTCCCCTATCCGGGCTCGTGAGCTTAATTTTCAATTATGGTGGCGATGATCATTATCGCTCTTATAATGATGGGGGTGATGGGTACTACGGCAACGGCGGCGGTTATGGATACCGGGGTAATGGCGGTGGGTACGGATACCGCGGTAATAATGGCGGCCATTATCGCTCAGGCAATGGTGGCGGTTCTGGTCACCGTGGCAATGGTAGCGGATATTATCGACCTGGCAATGGTGGCAGCTCTGGTCACCGTGGCAAGGGAAACAGTTATTTTCGCTCTGGCAATGGCGGTAGTTTTGGCCATAGCAGCAACTTGGGCAAGTTTTTACGCACGGCTAAAAGTGGCGGTTCCGGTCGTCATAACAAGAATGTTAGTGGGTTGCTTCGCACAGTACTTGGACATAGGTAGCAGTGAGATCTAACCGGATAAGGTTAACAAATCAGTCCAACTGGCCTTTAACTAATAATTGATAAAGGAGGTATACGATGAAGAAATTCCTTGTATTGGTGCTTGTGGTAGCATTTATCAGTGCTGGCTGTGCCACCATGCAGGAAAATAAAAAGACCACCATCGGCGCCGGGGCGGGCGCAGTGGTTGGAGCAGGGGTCGGCTACGCGATTGGCGGGGGCAAGGGCGCTGCAATAGGCGCAGTAGTAGGCGGACTTGCCGGCGGTGTCATCGGTCATTACATGGACAAGCAGGAGCGTGAATTCAAACAGGCACTCGCTGAGTCACAGGCACGGGAGCAGGCAGCAATCATGCAGGGGGTGCAGCGGGAACAGGATGCCCTTATCATCACCTTTAAGTCAGATGTGATGTTTGATAGCAACTCATCCGTCATAAAATCTGCGGCCTACGCTTCAGGGGAAATTGACCGCGTGGCACAAATTCTCAATAGATACCCTGACACCACCATAAAGGTAGTGGGTTATACCGACAACACGGGATCAGAATCCTATAATCAGCAGTTATCGGAGCAGCGGGCCAATGCGGTAAAGAATGCCCTAGTGGTTAAGAACGTACAAGCTGCCCGCATCTCTGCTCTTGGGATGGGAGAGTCTAATCCCATTGCAGACAACAGCACAGCAGCAGGCCGCCAGTTGAACCGGCGGGTCAATATAGTGATAGAGCCAATTCAGCAACAGGGTCAACAACCGCAGGGACAGCTGCAACCTCAGGCACAACCGAATGCGCAGTACCAACCACCGGCGGTTTATGCTCCTCCGCCTGTTGCCTATGCTCCAGCTCCTGTTTTATATTATGGTCCTCCCGCTGTTTATGGCGGTTATGGTCGCCCTTATTGCGGAATGGGCAGAGTGAATATCATTTATAACAATAGCAAAGGCTATCACGGGCATAGGTGGTAGTAAGATTTAGTCCTAAGCAGGTCAAAAACTTTTAATCTCTAACGGCAACAAGCATTGAATCAAACAATATAATGAGGCGGGGTCATATGTAGCTCCGCCTTTTGCTATATATTGGTGAGCAATTGCAACTGAAATTTCCCTCTTCTTACTGCTCTATCTATACGTAAACCCACTTCTACAAAAATCATTCAACACTATGTTAAGAAACCCGCAGCAAAATTTACTGACTGTACCCATTGGTAAGGCAACAAATTGCAGGGAAAAAAGGTCACGTTGTCTTAAAACAAAGACATTGCGCAATTATTTAGTAAATCATCTTATTTTCTAACCCTACTTTCCCGCCAGGACAAAATATAGACAACCCATCGCAAACAGCACTTCCCGTTAAATAAAATTGCAAGCAATATCATATGGTTAAAAATAATCTGTTGGTTGGCATAACTGTTGTAATCTTTTAATTATAAGTTTTAGTGGTAGAAAAAATTTCACTTATGCGGCCATAGGCCTTTAAGGAGGTTAAAATGAAAAAAAGTATTTATAGAATGTTAGAGCTGATTGTTTTCTTCGGGGCGCTGGTTGCCATTAGTGCGCCTCAAGTGGCGTCGGCACAGGTGCAGGTCAACATAGGCATCGTTGCACCTCCACCTTTGCAATTTGTCGCACCGCCTGATGTCTACGTGGTTCCCAGTGGAACAAGCTATGTCTATATGGTGCCGAATTATGATGGGGTCTATTTCTACGGTGGCACCTGGTACAGGTATTATAATAACTACTGGTTCTGGTCTTCCAACTACAACGGGTACTGGGAATATATTGAGCCGTCTATGGTCCCGCAAGTTATCTTTGTTATACCGCCGGAATATATTCACTACGTGCCATCCGGATATTACCGGATACACTACAATGATTTCTATGGCAACTGGCGGACATGGGATCATAAACGGCATTGGGACCGTTATGATTGGTATAGGCATGAGAGGAGGGATGATATAAGGCGAGAACGGTATAATCGTATTGATAGGGATCGTCAGCAGCGGGGTGTCCAGACTTTGCATCAGCAGCAGCAAGGCCAAGGGCGTCAGAGCCGCAGCACTGATGTCCAGAGACCGCAGCAACCTGCTGTCCAGAGACCCCAGCAGCCTGCTGTCCAGAGACCCCAGCAGCCTGCTGTCCAGAGACCCCAGCAGCCTGCTGTCCAGAGACCTCAGCAACCTGCTGTCCAGAGACCACAGCAGCCTGCTGTCCAGAGACCTCAACAACCTGCTGTCCAGAGACCGCAGCAGCCTGCTGTCCAGAGACCTCAGCAACCTGCTGTCCAGAGACCTCAGCAGCCTGCTGTCCAGAGACCGCAGCAGCCTGCTGTCCAGAAACCGCGGCAGCCTGCTGTGCAGAGACCCCAGCAGCCTGCTGTCCAGAAACCGCAGCACCAACAAGGGGGGAACCAGTCTGAAGCACACGTTCGATAATGGTTTTGTCCTTGAAGGAAATATTACATGATATTCTCAAAACCAATTATAAGGAGAACTGAAATGAAAAGAACATTGAACCTGTTGACATTGTTTACCATAGCTTTTGTGCTCACGCTTGGGATTAATACACTTTATGCGGGGCAAGGTCCTGGTCATGGCCCGCACATGATGGGTCCCGGTGGAGATGATGACGGTCCTTGGATGATGATGGATCGGAACCTGCTCAATCAGGTTGGTCTTACGGCTGATCAAAAAGCAAAGATCGAAGTGCTGAACAGCGAGAACCAGAAGGCCGCGATTACGAAGCAGGCAGAAATGGATATCCTGAGGGTTGATCTCAAGACGGAGATGGACAAGGACACAATTGATATAGTGAAGATCGGCGAACTGGCTGACAAGATTAGCAAAGCGCGGGCTGAGTTGACGACGATGAAGATCATGCATGCAGCGCAGATGGCAAACATCATGACCAAAGAACAGCGCACGAAGCTGGAGCAGCTGCGGGCCGAACGCAGGCAGATGAAGATGGAGCGGTTTAAAGGTAAACCTGGCAAAGATCACATGAAAGAAAAGAAATAAATAAAAAGACTCAAACGAAAAATGTACCGGGGAGGTGTGGGCTGCGGACAGTCACAGTGTAGGCAGTCATGTTCACTACCTGACACCACTATGATATCGTAAGCAATGAGATAAAAACTGACAACCTGCCGCTTTGTACAAATGAGGAGTTATGGGAAGTTATAAATACGGGAACGATTGGTATGAACTTGACAGCAACTGTAATGGTGGTTTTTTGACGAAGAACCATCGTTACGTTGAGGTCAGTCAGGTGAATTGGGGATTGAAATGGAAAATCGAAATTGACCGTACAATCGATAAAATAAAGAAACTATCGGAAGAGTATCGTGAGCAATGTAAAAAAAGCAACGACGAGTTTGAAAAAAGGATGGAGGAGTATAGAGTATTGGAAATAGAATGGGAGAGAAAGAACAATGAGGAGGAAAATCATCAGGACAAATAACTCCTGTTCTATTCCGATGGCCCTACTTTTGTTTTTCCTATATGTTGTGGTGTCCCTTTAATCGTAAAAGTGTAGACTACTTCTGCGAAACTTCAAATCAGAGCTGCACACGGCATTCAACACTATATTAAGTAGTGTTTGAAATTATTAGAGGCGCTCTAAATGGAAGGATTCAGCAGAGTGCTCAGTTTCTGAATAGTTACGACTTGTGGTTTCAGGCAGCTTTTGTCGGACACCCATGCGGTTCTGGGCCAACACACCTGTGGCTACTTTCCTTACCTGAGAGTAAAGAAATCGTTTGAATTCGACTTTCCCCGCCCACAGGGCGGGGCATTACGCCGAATTCATGGCTAAAGCCACCACGATTTCTATTAAGAATTTCTTAAAAACAACCATTCATCCCCGTCTACAAGACGGGGTATTCTGGTTAGTTTTCATAAAGGCATCCAAGTATCCCTCCAATAACTTCGCCGAATCTATCAGAAAATACAGGTTATTACAAGGGCTGTCCCAGAAAGAACTGGGGGAGAAGTTGGGGGTGAGTGAAACCACTATCTATAACTAAAGACAGGTAAGCCACTGGTTTGACCAGTGAGACTATAAATGTTTGACATAGAGATTTAGTTTAAAAAGAATCCTCCTTTGTGCAAAGTGGAAGGGCTTAACGGTTGTGCACAAAGGAGGAAGAAAACATGTCATATGAAAGTTTAAGTCATTGCAAATGGGATTGCAAGTATCATGTTGTATTTATACCGAAAGGGCGCAAGAAAGTGTTGTACGGAAAGATACGGAAATTTCTTGGGCCAGTATTTCATGAATTGGCGCGGCAGAGAGGAAGTGAGATAGGGGAAGGGCACATGGTGGCAGATCATGTGCACATGCTGATAAAGATACCGCCGAAATATGCCGTGGCAGAGGTAATAGGATATATCAAGGGAAAAAGTGCAATAGCCGTCGCGACGGCAGTTTGGAGGGCGGAAGCGAAATTTCAATGGCGAGAAGTTTTGGGCCAGAGGGTATGCGGTATCGACGGTAGGGTTTGAAGAGGAGCAGATACAAAAATACATCCGTCATCAGGAAACGCTTGACACAAAAGGATATGACCAGAAGGAAGAGAACCATGAGGCTGAGGATAAAGACGATGGTCATTTTTAAAACACCATAACCTGTGACCTTGGCCACCCCTGGGGTGGCTCACAACCGTTAAGCTCCCCGCATTGCGGGGACGTTATAACTGGGAACATGAGAGGTGTGAACCAAAGAATCAGGACCTGAATATTCTATATGCAATAATGTGAAACGTAGTCTACACTTTTACAAAACTGCATATATCATGTTAAAGCAATGGCCCTGCTTTTTAATATGTGCCATATATTGTGGTACGCTATTATCAGTAAAATTCATGCTTACTGTTTATAAGCACAAGGCCACTTCTGCTCAAGCCATTGCATACTTTATTATAGCAGCATCCCTTTTTTTCTTGCTCGTTTCCTTTTTATAAAAAATCCCTTATAATGAAAAACGTAACAGGTTGTGACTGAGCTCTGTTTGAAGTGAGCAAAAAATGGTAAGCAGTTACCGGAGTTCCTGATGTCGTATCCATATAAAAGTTTTCGCGACTGGCTGCTGGAAGAAGAGAACCTGGGCACAGTGGTGCGTATTACAGCGCCGATAAAATGCGGTGATTACTCTTCAATCGTTGACATTGGCAACAGCATTCCCGGCAAACAGCCGGAGACTGAAGTGCGTGCCCTCGCCCGGTACCTGCACAGCCTGCCCGGGAAGCCCACCGGCATTCTCGAAAAACCCGTCTACAACCGGCCTGATGTAGCGGTGGTGGTCAATCCCTGGCCCACACGGGAGCGTGTGCTCAGGGGCATGGGCCTGCGCGAAAAAGATGAGCTGTGCCGGAAGATAAAAGACCTTTCTACCTGCCGCGTCAAGCCGCGCATAGTGTCCGGAAAAAAATCGCCCTGCAAGGAAGTTATTATCCCGGAAGACCGTCTTGACCTGCGAAAAGACCTGCCGCGGGTTTGGGTAGAATTTCAGCAATCCCTGTGGAGCACCTTTAACGCTACGCTAATACTGCGCGACCCTGAAACCGGCTGCCACAGCCTGGGGAAAATCAGGCTCGGCCAGTATGAGTGGCGCGACGCAAACCCGGCTACTCCCTATCCTGAAGAGCTGGTAAAGCGCCACATGGTTGCGGCATTGCAGCTTGCAGGTCCCGCGCATGAGCAACACCGGTCGTTTTTATCAGAAACACCGCGCTGCCGGCAAACCCATGCCCGGCGTTTTCATTTTTGGCGATCCGGCTGATATTGAGATGCTGGCACCGATAAAGACCATTCCCTGGCCGGAGAGCGGCGATGAATATGAGATGCTGGGCGGCCTCAGGGGAGAGCCGGTTGACCTCGTGGAGAGCGAGACCGTGCCGGGGCTCATGATTCCTGCACACACCGAGTGGGTTATTGAAGGAGAATTTCTGCCGCAGCAGGAGAAGATGCCAGCCTATGCCGGTGAGGACAATTTTATCGGCTTTGTTCTGGGCGATATGACCTACACCGTATTTCGCGTGCGCTGCATGACTCATCGCCGGGACGCGCTCTGGGCCGGCAATTTGTCTTCAGTGGGCGGACTGCACGGGAATGAGGGGACCCACTCAGCCCTGGCGCTTCTGAACCTCGAGGTAGAGGCGCTCAATTATCTGCGTGGGCTCGGGTTCCTGGTAAAAGATGTAGTTCTACTTGTTGGTCCATTTATGACCGTGATTCAACTGACAGTTGACGGCAAAGCAAAGCCGCACTCCCATTACGGGCAGGAAGTTGGAGCGGCGCTTGTCCTCCTACGGTGTGCACGCTGCTTCACCCTATATAATAGTAGTGGGGCCTGATATTGATCCCCATGATGCTGCCCAGGTTGCCTGGACCGTTGCCATGCGTGCCGCGCCCCTGTCAAGCACGACTGCCGCCAGGAAGGATTTCCCCGGCATCGACGCAATGCTTGGATTCCGCAGCAGGGACCGGGGCGCTGAACCACAGGCCGAACAGGTAATACTGGATGCCACTACGCCCGTGCCCGAGCGCTATGATGGCTGGCGGCCGCGGACTGAGCCCCCTGACTGGGAACGAGAAGCTATCGAGTGCATACGGGAAAAGCTGGGAACCCGCTAACAGTTTAAATCCGCTGGTAATCTCACCTTGCGCAGAACCCCTCTCTCACGCCTTCCCCGCGCATCCCAGCACATTGACCAGCTTGTAGGTAACCACTTTTTTTATCGCATCGCGGGCCGGACCCAGGTATTTGCGCGGGTCGAATTCTTCCGGGTGCTCGGAGAACTGCTGCCTGATGGTCGCGGTCAGGGCCAGGCGCAGGTCAGTGTCGATATTTATCTTGCACACTGCCATGCCCGCGGCCTTGCGCAGCATCTCTTCCGGCACCCCCCTGGCGCCCGGAATGTTCCCTCCGTATTTATTGCAGAGTGCCACAAGATCCTGGGGCACAGATGACGCGCCGTGCAGCACGATGGGAAAGCCGGGCAGCTTTTTACTGATTATCTCCAGGCGCTCAAAGTCAAGCTTTGGCTCACCCTTGAATTTATACGCGCCGTGACTGGTGCCAATGGCAATGGCAAGAGAATCGCAGCCGGTCTGCTGCACAAACTCGACCGCCTCCGCGGGGTCAGTGAAGAGCGCGTCATGCGCGGCGACCTTTACATCATCTTCAATGCCGGCAAGCTTTCCGATCTCCGCCTCAACCGACACTCCCCGCGCATGGGCATACTCAACCACTTCTTTTGTGACCCGCACATTCTCGGCAAAGGGAAACCGTGAGCCGTCAATCATCACGGATTTAAAGCCGCCGTCAATGCAGGACTTGCAGATGGCAAAATCCTCTCCATGGTCAAGGTGCAGCGCGATAGGGATGGTGGACGTCTCCACCGCTGCCTCAGCAAGCTTCATCAGGTATTCGTGCCGGGCGTATTTGCGCGCGCCTGCTGAAACCTGCAGGATGAGCGGGGCCTTCTGCTCTGCGGCTGCATCCACGATCCCCTGCAAAATCTCCATATTATTTACATTGAACGCCCCCACCGCATACCCGCCGGCGTAGGCTTTTTTAAACATTTCTTTTGTGGTAACTAAAGGCATAGCTTTTCCTTTCGTAAAAAGCTGAGCTGTCAGCTGATAGCTATCAGCCTGTTGTTATTCTTCCCACTTAATAAGGCCCAGTTCATACGGATGAAACAGCGCCGCGTTCTTTGGCAGAATGCGCAGGGTGTAGCCATGCAGGCCGCTTTTCTGGCAGGGAACCCGGCAGATAAAAATATGGCTCGCGGATTCAGCGCCCTTGTACATCATGGGTATGGGCTGGCTGGAGGAATAGTTTTCCTCACCATCAACCATGCCGTTGTATATCTCTACCGAGACATCATCGGGGCTCAAGCTGCCAAGGGTTATACCCGCCTCCACTTCAAAAACATTTCCCACCTTCTGTTCCATGCTGTCATTGTTTTTGACATAATTTATTTTTATGCCGCTCCAGCCGCTGTACACTTTCTGCTTCCATGCTGACAGAGACTTTGCCATGGTAAAGTTATCCGCAGCCAGCTCCTGACAGCGCCGCATCAGCGGCTGATAAAAACGCTGGTTATATTCATAGACCATGCGGTTGGTATTGAAAGCCGGGCAGATTGCCTGCATCATGGATTTCATCAGAGCTATCCAGCCCCGGGGCAGGCCGTCTTCTCCCCGGTTGTAGAACAGGGGCACAATCTCTTTCTCCAGGAGGTCATACATCTCGCTTGATTCAACCACATCCTGGTAGTTGAGATCATCATACTCTTCTTCCTTGCCGATGGCCCAGCCTGTTTCATTGGAATAGCCCTCGCACCACCACCCGTCAAGCACGCTTAAGTTAAGCGCTCCGTTACAGGCGGCCTTCATGCCGCTGGTGCCGCTTGCCTCCTCGAGCTTACGGGGATTGTTGAGCCAGATGTCAACCCCCTGCACCATGTAGCGCGCCAGCGCTATGTCATAGTCCTCAAGGAACACGATCCGGTTTCTGAACTTGTCGCTCCGAGCAAAGTTGAGAATCTGGCGGATGAAATCTTTTCCCTCACTGTCCCTGGGGTGTGCCTTGCCCGCAAATAATATCTGCACCGGCTTTTCCCGGTTGCAGAGAATACTTGCCAGCCGGTCCGGGTCTTTAAAAATAAGGGTGGCCCGCTTGTAGGTGGCAAAGCGCCGGGCAAAGCCGATGGTGAGAGCTTCAGGATTCAGCACCTCGGAGGCGCGCGATATTTCCCGGTTTGATTTACCGCGCTTGAGCAGGTGCACTTTCAAGTCGCGGCGGGCAAAGGCTACCAGCCGCTCGCGCCGGCGCTCATGGGTCCTCCATAGCTCCTCATCAGGGATTTCCGCCACGCGCTTCCAGATCTCCTCGTTGCAGGGGTCATAGAGCCAGCGCGGCCCCAGGTACCGGTCCAGCAGGTCCGTCATTTCGTGGGATATCCATGACGGCGGATGAACGCCGTTCGTGACCGAGGTAATGGGAATCTCTTCGTCCGGGAGACCGGGCCAGATTTTCTGCCACATCCTGCGCGACACCGTGCCGTGTATTTTACTGACTCCATTGGTGAAGCCTGCCAGGCGTATGGCCAGCACCGTCATGCAGAAATTTTCCGCAGCCGTGCCCGGCTCCTCACGGCCCAGGTCTAAAAACTGTTCCCTGGTTAAGCCCAGCTGGGGATAGTAGGTGCGGAAATATTTTTCCATGCGGTCAGGGGAGAACACATCATTCCCTGCCGGCACCGGCGTGTGCGTGGTGAACACGCTGCCCGCGGTAAACACCTCCCGGGCTTCTGTAAACGAGAGCCCCTGCTCCTTCATCAGGATGCGGATCCGCTCCAGCGCAAGGAATGCTGCATGCCCTTCATTCATGTGGCACACCACCGGCTTAATGCCCAGTGTTTTCAAAGCCCGTATGCCGCCAATACCCAGCAGGATTTCCTGGCGGATGCGGGTCTCACCGTCACCACCATAGAGCTGCGCGGATATCTTCCGGTCTTCAGGCCGGTTCTCCCTGATATTGGTATCAAGCAGGTACAGAGGAACCGTGCCGACCTGTGCTTTCCAGATGCGCGCATACACCGGCCCATCCGGATATTCAATCTCGATCATAACATCAGTTCTATCATTCTGTTTCAAGAGCTGCACGGGCATATTAAAAAAGTCATTGTCCGGGTAGCGCTCCTGCTGCCATCCTTCAGCATTGAGGTACTGCTGGAAATAGCCTTCCTGATAGAGCAGCCCTACTCCCGCCAGCGGCAGGCCAAGATCGCTTGAAGATTTAAGATGGTCGGCAGCAAGAATGCCGAGGCCTCCTGAATAGATGGGCATGCACTCGGTAAGCCCGTACTCCAGTGAAAAATAGGCGATCTGCGATTTATCCTGCTTGCCATAGGTACGCTCATACCAGGTCTTGTAGGTGAAGTAGCGGTCAAGGTCCTGAAGAATCCGGTCAAAATGGGCCATGAACCCGTCGTCAGCAAGCGCTTTCTGCAGCGTTTCCTGTTTTATAACACCGAGCATGTGCAGAGGGTTGTGGTTGGTTGTTTCCCAGAGATCCCGGTCAAGCCGTCTGAAAAGGTCAATGGTTTCTTTGTGCCAGGTCCAGCGAAGATTATAGGCGAGCTTTAAAAGGCCCTGAAGATTTTCCGGCAGACAGGGAGCAATAGTATATTGATGTTTAGGCTTCATACCTCGAATCTCCTCGAAATAAATTTATTGCTAAATGCAGGCAAAATATATCAAGTAATGATACGAGAGTAAAATAAAAAGTATCAGAGATGATATATAATAATTCTCAATTATTTGCATCTGATTGTGGTAGTATATGATAATTACCTGCAGGCAACAGCACACAGCAACACCTATTACAGGAGGCAGACCATGAAGATAATGGCGTTTGCGGGAAGTCCGCGGAAAGGCTCAAATACCGACCTGCTCATTGACCAGGTTATTGAGGGAGCAAAAAGCGCGGCAGCAGTTGAAGTGGAAAAAGTTTATATCTATGATGCGGATATAAAATACTGCACCGGGTGCGGGGCGCATTCGATCCTGCAGGGAAGTAAAGACTGCCCGCTGAAGGATGACATGGCAGGTATTCTCCAGCGCATGCAGGAAGCTGACGGCTTTATCTTCGGCTCACCGAATCATGGCCGCACCATCTCGGCGGGGCTCACCAACTTCTTCTCGCGGATGATGCCGCTCCTCAAGATGCACGTTGAACGGGATGATGCCGGAAACATCGTGCATGCTGAATCCCGGCCGCTCATCAGGGGGAAAAAAGCGGTCATCGTGGTCAGCCAGGGAGATAATGTAGCTTCATCATCAGCGCTGGTGCTGATGATACTTGACGCCAACCTGCGTGATTTTCATCTGCGCAAGGTCGGCGAAGTCTTCAGCACCTTTAATTTGAAACGGGCCCAGGTTCAGGAAAAGCCGGCTGATCTAAACACCGCATTTGCCGCTGGAGTGCGGCTGGCAACTGCCCGCTAAAGAGATGATATTAAAAAGTTGTTGTATAAAGAAAGCTAAGAGCTGAAAGCTGTCAGCCCCTCGACCGTGAGCTCTGGGCCGAACGCTGACAGCTTTTAATAATTTTCTCTGCTGTTGATTTTTCAAGATAAGGGTATTTATGCTTTCTCCCGGAACGCCGCCGGTTCTCCACATTGTCGGGAGGAAACGCTCAGGGAAAACCGGCCTCATTATAAAACTGATTCGCAGCCTTGCGGCAAAAGGCTACCGCATTGCCGGCGTGCGCCATTCGCCCCATACGCACTGCCTTGATGCAGAAGGATCTGATACCGATGCCTACAAAAAGGCCGGCGCCATCGGTGCAGCGCTCATTACCGCTCATGAGACCAATCTGTTTTGTCCGGCCATGAGCTGGGATGACAAGTTTTTGCCCATCAGGCATTCCTTTAATCACTGTCATCTCATTCTGGTTGAAGGGGGAGTGAAAGAGGGAAAAGAAAAAATTGAAATTATACCGCCCGGTGAAAGCCCGCTCTGCGGCGGTGATGTCAGCTTGCGCGCACTGGTGAGTGCTCACTATGCTGTCCCCGGCCTCCCCTCGTTTGACCCGGAGGACGTGGACGGGCTCTCTTCGTTCATAGAGGAGCGCTATATCAAAACTGCCATTTCCGGGGCGGTGATGGCCGGCGGCAGGTCAAGCCGCCTGGGAGTTAACAAGGCATTCTTAAAGTTCCATGGCCGGCCGGGCATAGAGCTGCTGTTGGAAAAAGTGTCAGCGCTGGTCTCGCCGGTAACGATTATTACCAACAGCCCTGCTGAATTCCAGTATCTAACTATTGCCGCTGCTCCGGATATCCGCCCCGGGTGCGGCCCGCTCTCGGGAATCCATGCTGCCCTGAGCCTGAGCCCCACGGAATATGTGCTGGTCGTCTCCTGTGATCTTCCGCTGCTCACGCTGCATATTTTGCGCACGCTGCTCGCCGGGTACCCGGGATACGACATCACCCTCTACAAACATGAACTGTTTGAACCCCTCTGTGCGGTGTACCGCCGCACCTGCCTGCCGGCACTTGAAGAGCTCATGGACCACCGAGAATACCGGATCATTGACCTGTTTCCCACGCTCAACGTCAACGTTATCCGCACGGAGCAGAATGATGCGTTTCAGAGCATAAACACCCCGGAAGATTATGAGCGGGTGCTGGAAAAGTATGAAAGGGATTCGGGATTCGTGACTCGGGATTAGGCGCAGAAGGGAAGGTTTAATGTTTCAAGTTTAAGGTTCAATCTTAAACCTCAGACTTTAAACCTTAAACTTTAAACTTATTATAATGATGCGGCTCAGGATGGGCCGCCTGGATGAAGGAACAATCAAAGATATCATCCCTGGTGAGGGAGCGCTTCAGATAACCCATATTCGTAAGCACCGGGACAAACTCAAGCGTTGACTGAATATATTCATCAGGAAGCGACGCACAGTACTTGGGAGAAATTGCGCAGGTCTTTAAAATAAAGTCAGGGCTCATGGCCCGGTTCTCTCCGGCAAGCAGTGCCGCGGCATTTTCCGGCTGCAGCCTCATAAAATTACAGGCCTTCTCATGGAGCTGCAAAAATCCCTGCAGCAGCTCTGCCTCTTTAAGAAGCTCCTCCCGCACCACGATGCCGTAGCTCGGGCTGAAACGCCACAAACTGTCCGGCGGTAAAACAATTTCCTGTCCATAAAACTGCCGCGCTACCACGGCAAGCTGCGGCGTACCCATTGCCCCGTCAATCTCTGCCTCATCGATTGCCGCAGGGATGAGATCTGCCCAGGGGAAATTTATTACCTCAACGCCCTCAATCTGAAACTTTCGCAGCAAAAAACGGATAATCACATCATGAATAGAGCCCCGCGCCGGAGACCCGATCTTCTTGCCCGCAAACTGGCTGAGCACTGCCTGCAAGCTGTCAAGACGGTGCAGAGGGGCATAGCTGCTGCCGGCAATCATGACCGTTCCCTCCACGTGCCCGCCTGCGATGCAGCGCAGGGGCACCCCCCGGTCAATGCCGATCATCGCCGGCGGAAGGCCGATATAGCCCAGGTCAATGTCACCTGCAGCAAAAGCCTCGACCATGGCCGGACCGGTCCCGAACAGGCGCCACGAAGCATTGACGTTAAGCCCGTCAAGCCACGGGCGGCGCTGTATGATATGGGAGGTATGATAGATGGTGGAGAGATAGCCGATGCGCACTGTTCTCATCTGGAACCCCTGCTGGGCATTATCCGGGTGTTTTAGTTTTGAGGTCAATAATAAATTTTTCTGCTGCCTTCACATCGATGAGGGACGAGGGGTTTTTAAGCGCCTGCTGAAAATGAAAGAGGGCTTTTTCATTGTTACCCTTCTCCATATAGATAGCGCCCAGGTTGTAATGGGCGAGGGTATGGTTTGGATCAGCCGCCAGGGTGTCCTGATATGCTTTTGCCGCGCTATCAAGATCACCCAGACGCAGATAGAGGGTTCCAAGATTAAACTGTGCATCTTTGAGCTTCGGGTTAATGGCGACTGCTTTTTGGAATAGTTCGAGCGCTGCCGTATCATCCTTTTTTAATACCATAAGCTGTCCCAGCATGTTGTACGCCTCAGCAATGTTGGGGTTGATGGCAAGTGTTTTTCTGAAATAGTCTGCAGCCGCTGCATAGTTTTGCAGGTAATAGTGGGAGAGCCCTATGTTGTAACAAATGAGCGGGTTTTGCGGCTTTAAACGAAACGCCTTTTCATATTCAGCAAGCGCCTGCGCGTGCTGCCCCTGGCGCTGATAGATATTGCCCTGCATGACATAATTTTCTGCTGCCGGCGCTGCCGTGTTCTGCAGCAGGGGCTTCAGCACTTCCTGCGCCTTTTCATACTGGCCCCGCTCCATATACAGTCCGCACAGCCACTGCCGGGTTTCCGGCTGATTGGGCTTGATCCTGAGCGCGTTTTCGTATTCCTGAATCGCCTGTTCCGTCCGTTTCAGCGAGCGGTATAAATTACCGAGGTTGATGTGCGGCTCGGGATAGTCTTTGTTTATCTCAATGGCTTTTTGATACTGTGCGATTGCCTGATCGAATTTCTGCTGCGAGTAATAGACAATCCCCAGATCATTATAGGCCTGCTCAAAGTTGGGCATGAGGTTTATGGCCCATTTGAAATATTTTTCCGCTTCGTCAAACTTCCGCAGCTGCAGGTAGCAGTACCCGGTATTGAGGATGGCGCTGGTGTTATTGGGGTGCGCGCGAAACGTCTCTTTATATTCTTCAATGGCCTGCTGAAAGTTACCCTGCAGCGCGTAGTTGCGGGCCAGCAGCGCTGAGATATTGGAATTGTAGAGGGAGAAGATTTTGGCCTTTTTCAGGGCTTCGCTTGATTTCTCGATGCTGCCCTTCTGATCATCTATTATTGCCTCGACAAAATATTTATCTGACAGCATCACCCGGCGGATAACGTAGACCGAAACCAGGAGGAACACCAGCAGCACAAGGGAAAAAGCGCTGCGCAGCAGGATATGGCGGCGCACGGCAACCGTGGCCAGCGGTGCCGGAAAGCTCTCGCGGTAGAGCACTCCCATAAGGGCAAAGAAGCTGAACAGATACACGGGAGGAAGTGCCCGCTCCATGGGAAAGCAAAACGCGGCATTAATGATAAAGCCGACCACGCCCAGGCAGATAAACAGCGCCCGCAATTTGATGCGGTCATCGCGGCTGCGAAAAAAGATGCGCCCGAACATCCAGAAAAATATCCCGAACATCGCGGCATAGGCGGCAAACCCGAAGATGCCCAGCTCGACGAGCATCTGCAGGTGATCGTTGTGCACGCGGGTGAGCTGGTGTTCATCGGTAAACGACCAGTCCAAATCAGCAGCGCGGTGGTAGAGGGGGTAGAAGATCTTGAAATTCTGCAGCCCGGTACCCCACCAGAGGTAATCCTTCACCATGTACAGGGTATTCTTCCACCAGATGATCCTGAGCTGTGCCGAGTCCCCGCCGGTGGTGTCGGTCATGGAAAAAAAGCGCTCCTGAATAGACTCCTTATTCATGGGAACGGGAATGTCAGCGGATGGCATCTGGGAGCAAACGACCAGGAGGACCAGAAAAATGCCGGCAACTGCCGAAGCAATAAGGAGCTTCTGCCTGGACTGCTTCTGTACCAGTGCCTTCAGCCGGGGTAAACAGGCAATCCCCATGAGGGTAAAAACAACCAGCGCTGCCAGCCAGCCGGCGCGGGTCTTGGTATATAATAAATAGAGCAGCGTGAGAAAGATGCTGGCCCCGCTGATGATCGACTTCCATAATCTGCCGGCCAGTACCAGGCATCCCACGCACAGCGGCAAAGACATGGAAATAATATGCGTGGCCATGTTTTTGTTGGATAAGGTGCTGGCAGGCGGAACAATCTGGGGCACCCCGGCAAAATTAAACAGGTACTGGCATATGCCGACGGCAGAAACCGCCATGATGCTCAGCGTGACGGTAAAAAAGTAGCGGTCAATACTTTCCCCGTCAGGGAGCGTATTAAGAAGAAAGAAATAGAAGAGGATCGAGGCAGCGTAGTGCAGCAGCGGCAGTGACGCCAGGGAGATGTTTGGCGCCTTGATCAGAGATATCCAGCACAAGGCATAAAAAAGCAGGATAGGAATATCAAGCGCGGAGATCTTCCAGGTAAACCCTGCACCCGGTTTAAAGTGCCAGATTCTTACCAGAGAAAGCAATATAATTCCCCACTGCAGGATAGCCATTTTGGGAACATTTTCAAACTCTCCTGCCTGTCCATAAAATATGAGCGGTGACACCCCGAGCAGAAAGAGCGGTCCAAACACCAGCAGGCCCTCTGCAATAGGTATCTTTTCAAACCAGCTGCCCGGGACCGGCCTGACAGCCTGGGTGCTGCCGCCATCTGGTTTAGCTGCTGGTTTTTTCTTTTTTGTTTTTGTCATGAGGGCCTTCCTGATAGAGAAGCAAGCACGTCCCCGTAGAGCTCCCTGGTTGCCTCCACCATGCGCTCCACGGAAAACTGCTTCCGGCAGCGCTGCCGGGCCTGCTCCCCGATCTGTTTTTGCAGCACCAGACTGCCTGCCAGCAGGGTAATCATTGCTGCCAGCGCGTCCGGGTCTTTTGGCTCCACCAGGAATCCTGAGACCGTGTCTTCAATAAGTTCCGGCAGCGCACTCACCCTGGTTGCAATGACCGGCTTTCCCATGGCCATGGCTTCAAGCACTGACAGGCCGAATCCCTCCCACAGGGAGGGGTGGACAAATATATCGATAGCATTGAGCAGGTCAGCGGTATCTGACCGGTAGCCGGTAAACAGCACCGCCTTCTCAAGACCTGATTTCTGCACCCGGGCCTTGAGATCATTTTCAAGTTCGCCGCTCCCCACAATCAGCAGCCGCAGGTTTTGGTTCTGCTGCAAAGCTTTTGTAAACGCCTCAATGAGATAGCGATGCCCTTTCTGCGCAACGAGCCGGGCAATAATACCAAGCACGATTTCATCGCGGCCTATACCCAGCTTCGTGCGCACGACAGCGCGCTCTGTCGCCGGCTGCGGGGGCTCTATTCCGTAGTAAATGGTCTGCAGCATGTCCAGCGGTACCCGTTCAACCGTATGGGTAAAGGTGCGGATCCATTCTGATATGGTTATAGCCCGGGTGATATTTCTATTGAGCGCGTAATTCACCAGCCGCAGAAAACCATGCTGCCGGAATGCATCATCATTGTGCTTGGAAGAAATGATGCAGGGTATTCCGGCAAGCTTTGCTGCTGGTATCCCGTACACATCTCCGTGCATCAGATGAGTATGCACGAGCGCCGGCCGTACGTCCCGCAGGTACTGCACCAGGCGCACAAAACAGGCCGGGTCAATATCATGCCGGATGGTAATAGTATGAGTTATAACCCCGCGTTGTGCAAGCAGCGCACAATAGTCATCAACAGGGTGCCGGGGATCTGTCAGGATTAAAAATATTATTTCATACGCGGGGCTGTTAAGGCGGGGAAGCAGCGTCAGGAGGTGATTTTCCATCCCGTGAATGCCGGTAACCTTGGCAATATGAACTATCTTCTTTTTCTCGGCAGCAGTTGACAAGTGATAACCCCCGCAGCTGAAAGTTCCGCTCTTTTCCTCACGTCTTTGCTGTTATCCCCTTCAGGGTAAGCAGTTCATCATAGAGGGTTTCAATTTTTTTCACCATGTCATGGAGCGAAAACTCTTGTGCAGCCGTCTCCCGCCCCTGCGCAACAATTGCCTGCTTCAAAGGCTGGTCTTTAAGGAGCCGGACGATTCTCTCTGCCATCAGTGAAATATCTCCCGGGGGCGTAAGAAAGCCGTTTACCCCGTCCCGGATAATTTCAGCATTGCCATCCACGTTGTTTGCCACTACCGGAAGTCCTGCAATCATGGCCTGGGGGATGACCCGCGGCAGGCCTTCCCAAAGTGAAGTCAGCGTAAAAATATCCATGGCGTGCAGCAGGTCGGGCACATCCATGCGCAGCCCGGCAAGAATAATATCCTGCTCCAGATGCAGCTCCCGTATGAGCGCCTCGGTCTCAGCGCGCAGCGGTCCGTCTCCCACGAACAAAAACTGTGCGGTCGGGATCTCTTTTTTAACCTGTGCCGCCATCCTGACAAAATCAAGCGGGTTTTTCTGGTGTGACAGGCGGCTCACGGTTCCCACCACCGGGCTGGCTGCGTCAATGCCCAGCGCCTTTCTCAGTGACTAACGGATCTAGCCTTCGGCCGGCTGAAGTCATCCAGGTTTATGCAGCTGTGGATAACAGCATATTTCTCCCTGGTACCAATATGGTCTTTAAGCCCCTTATCAACATTGAGCGTTGATACCGCGATGAGCTTGTCAGTAAAGGGAACTGTTTTCTGTTCAGCAAAAATGTATATCTTCTGTATGAGCGGCTGCTGATAGGGGTGGTGTCCCCAGCCGTGAACCGTGTGCACTATGACCGGCACCCTGGCAAGACGCGCTGCCCAGCGGCCGATGATGCCGGTCTTGGAGCTGTGGGTGTGCACAATGTGCGGCTGCTCCCGCTTAAACAGTTTGACCAGCTTATAGGCAGCAATAAAATCTTTTACCGGATTGATCTCTCGCACCAGCTCAGGGATTACGGTCAGAGGGATCTGCCTTTTTTTTACCTCGGATATGAGCTCTCCCTCCGGACCGGTCTGCGGCCCGGCAACGATCTGCGTCTCAAACCGGTCCTTGTTTATGCAGGCACAGGTTTCTATGACCGTTTCCTGTGCACCGCCGACAATGAGTCTGGTGATGGGGTTGATGACCTTGATTTTCTGCATACAGCAAATAAAAAGAGAGGAATGATAGGCATTCCTCAAGATAGGTGACGGAAAATATTTTTAGACACCGCCGCAGGCGGATCGGTATATCCGCAGCGTCTTAATACTATTATCCCATTTTTATATTCCTGTCTACAGCAACCTGAGCCCGCAGCCCCTCCTGGGTGCCGTTCTTCATGCCGCAGGTGCTAGTGCACAAAAAAGAGATAATAGCATGTTGAACCGAGAGCCCACAGAAGGATGGCTGCGGTAGCAGCAATGCAGACCAGGGCAAGCAACCTATGCAGGCTTGTCTCCTGTTTTATTTCATTGTAGCCCAGTAAAAATCCGAACGCAATGCCGCTGGCAAGCCCGCCTCCATGGCCCCAGTTGTTGATGCCGGGCACTATAAGGCCAAACAGCCCGAGCCCGATAACCCACCCTAAAACCTGCCGGTATATATTCTGGCCGTAGATGCCGCCGCGGCTTTTACCGTAGTACAGCAGCGCCCCGATGAGGGCACACAGGCTTGCCGAAGCGCCAATGGTGAAGGGAACCCCGGCAAGATATGAGAGCAGAAAGCCGCAGATGCTGCCCAGCGTGTAGAGGATAATCATGCGGTTAAGGCCGTATTCCTGCAGCACCAGCGGGCCTATCTGGTAGAGCGCGGTCATGTTAAAAAAGATATGCAGGATGCCGCCATGCAGGTACCCGGCAGCCAGAAGCGACCACCAGCGGTTGAACCGCTCGATGGGGATGGTGCCGGTAGCGCCCAGGAGCAAAAGGATGTTGTTTGAAGGGGACAGAAAGCCCAGGGGATTTGCCGACATGCTGAGACCCGGCACTGCTCAGCAGCACCGAAACTGCAAACAGCACTATATTTATAATAACAAGCGTCCTGACGATGCTGCCGGCATCGAGTGCAACCAGGCTGAAGAGCCTGGTTTTCCACCAGGCCCCAGGATGGGACAGACCACAGTAGGGACATTGCGGCTCATCAAGGCTGATAAGTTTCCTGCATTGCGGGCAGAGAATGGAGCGGCGTTCAGAATTATACATAGGAGGCGGATAGCTGCCAGCTCTTAGCTCAGGATAGCTGCAGCCGCTGGTTGGCTGAAAGCTTAACAAGTAAACTTCCCTTTCTCATAGATAACCAGCTTCTTGCCTGATTTCAGATGAGCGGTTACCGTCTTCTGCTCGGTATTGATGAGATCCCAGTGCAGCGCCGAGTCATTAAAACCAAGCTGCGCTTTTATCTCCCTGGTCAGGCGTGCGGGATTGCCGGCATAGGTATCAGTGTATGACGAGCCTACGGCCAGATGGCAGTTGCCATAGCGGCCGCCGTAGTTTTCGTCGTACAGGGTATTAGCCATGAACCGGTCGATTTTTGAGAAGCGGGTATCAGTTAACGAGAACTCGCCCACCTTGTTGGCGCCCGTGTCCATGGACAGCTGCTTCTTCACGAAGTTTGCACCCTTCCTGGCCTGCATTTTAATGGCTGCGCCTTTTTTAAACTCCAGCCGCACGCCTTCCACATAGTTGCCGTTATGAAAGGACGGCTGGTTTGCATAATAGACCCCTTGCGTGCCGCGCCAGTCCGGGGAGAGGAAGAGCTCAAAGCTCGGGATATTGTGGCCGGAGACGCCGACCCAGCGCCGCTGCTGTCCCGGCGTCAGCATGAGATCGATCCGGTCCGATTCTACATGATAGGCCGCGACCTGCATGCTGTTGAGCCACTTCTTTATGGCTGCGGCCTTCTTCAGGATGGTTTCCCACTCCCGGACCGGATGTGCCGTGTGGAGGTAGCAGGCTTTAGTAATCTGGCTGGTATAGTCTTTGAGGGAGAGCCCGGCGTGCTGCGCCTGCGCTGGGGTGGGAAGAGAACAGAGGGTCCAGCCGAACAGGCCCTTCTCCTCCCGCCGGGTAAGGATATCCCGCAGCGGCTTGCGGGCAACTGCTGCTTTCCCGATTTTACGCGGGTCAATGACACTCAGATGGGTAAGGGACTCGGGGGCATGCAGGTAGATACTGCCGTTCAAATGCTCGCAGAGCTCCCGGTCTCCCGGTGCCTGAAACACCAGCTGGGCAGGGTTTGCCAATGCATAAAACGTAAGCTCCATGGTTGAGGTCGCGCTCAAACGCAGCAGGGGATGCATTCCCTGCTCAAGAATTTTATTCTGCAGAATCTCGGCAAGCTTGAGTGCCGCCAGATCGTAGCGCACCAGGATGATATCATTCTTTTTGTACTGCCCGTCACGAGCCGTCTTTATGCCCCACAGCAGCACCTCTGCATAGTTATCTAATTGCCTGTCCGTGAACATGAGTGGAACCCTCCGCATATAGTTTATGGCAGTAGAATACAGGTAAACCCCTGCCTAATCAAGACAAAACAGAACAGGACGTTCCCCGGAAATTTATAGTGCTGTCCTTACCAGGGCACATGGGGGTTCAGTGGCTCGTGACCAGTGACTCGTGGCTCGTGCCCAATAAAGGCCCAAAGGCTAAGAGGTTAAAAGGTAAAACCTCTCTGCCTCTCTGCCCCTTGACCTTTTCACCTATTCTCCTTTTCACTGCGATCATGCCGTTACTTCCCCATCAGCACATCCTTCACAATATTGAAAAACCGGAACGGGCTTTTAGCCGTGGGCCATTTGATTTCTTCGGTGTGGCACAGGGTTGATTCATTGACCCGGTCAATATCTTTTTTTAAAGCGAGCAGGGCGTTTCGCTGTTCAGAAGCCGGAACCTTCTCCATAATCTCATCTATCTTTTTTATAAGCTCCACGGCTATGATAATTCTCCCTTCAACATCCTGAAATACTTCCTCGGAAATGCGGCCGTACTTTCTTTTCAGCCGGTTGAGGCGAAGGGCAGCTTCATAGGTGCTTGCTGCGATCTCATCGCGGCTCATCCACCGCGTCTCATAGCTCAAGGTGTGCTTCCAGCTCGGGGCAAGAAGCGCCGTCCGGTACTCTTCAAGCGTGCGGTAAAAAATCCGGTATCCGACTTTCTCTGATTCTTCATAGGCAATGCTGCCCGGATCAACAAACGGTGCCAGCGGAGAAATAAATGCATTGAGCCGCCGGTCATACTTCTGCATCAGATAATCGCAATAATCTATGGTTTCCATCACCGACTGGCAGGTCTGCCGGGGCACGCCGATCATGAAAAAGATGTCAAACTTCTCGCAGCCGTATGTAAGCGCTGCACTGATGGAGGCCTCCAGGTCATGATTCGAGTAGAGCTTCCCTGAGGCTCTCCGCACTGTTTCATCATGGGATTCTGGTGAAACTTCAAAATTAAAATGCCGGATTGATCCTGAAACTCTTTTAAAGTATGCTTCCGGTGCCGGCTCAAAGAGCTCAATAACCACGCGGTTGTCGAATTTCAGGTTGCTGAGGCCCTGCAGGATTGTTTCTGCATAATCATCTCCGGGCTGCCGCAAATCTCCCACCACGAATACCGGGGCGCGGGTATAGCGGCAGATGTTCTTCATATCTTCCACAATCAGCTCCGGCCGGCGATAGGCAATCTCCTCGCGGCTGCAGAATTTTTTCAGCGCATAGCTGCGAGCCGCCGCAGATAACGCAGTTCTGCGTGCAGCCACGGCAGGTCATGACCGCAGTTATGGGATATTCCCACCAGTCATAAATGGGGGTGAAGCCTTTGACGCCGAATTTAATGGAATTTTTAAACAGGGCCAGATAATTGTTTGAGCAGTGATTCAGGTCCGATACCGGCTGTACCGGCGGATTAATGGTTACCTTCCCCTTCTCTTTGCAGGTAATGCCGGGGATGGCGTTGAGGCTGCCGTTATTTTTGATGGCGTCAAGAACCTGAAGCATCGCTCTCTTCCGTGGAATCGCCCCGCACCACCACATCAACCTGCGGATAAAGGATCAGCTCTTCATGGAAATAGGTTGCAGAATAGCCGCCGAATATGACCGGGATGTGCGGGTGATATTTTTTACAGAGCCGCGCCACCGCAAGGCTTCCGTGCGCATGGGGAAGCCAGTGGAGGTCAATGCCAAAAGCAATCGGGGAGAGTTTCTTCAGCAGCTGTTCCGGGTCAAAGGCGGGATCATCAAGCATCTGGAAGGCAAGGTTTATAATCCGCACGCTGAAGCCCCGCTCCCCCAGGTATTCTGAGATGGCAGAAAAGCCGACCGGGTACATCTCAAACACCGCGGTGGAGGGAATGACGTCGCTTATGGGGCCGAACATGATCGGCTCCTTGCGGAAGTCATAAACGCTGGGGGCATGCAGGAGAATTAAATCCGGCTTAAAGATATTCATGAATCAAATCGTCTCCACAAAAAAGAATGCTTGAATAACATTTTTGTTCCATTCTACTCGTAATGGTGTAAATTATCCTCCAGGAGAGAACTGGTTAAAGATATAAATCATAACAAACATATTCTGGAAGGGGTTGGCTATATGAAAAAATGTCATTACGTTTCTATACTAATTGGTTTTTTTATTGTAGCAACCATTTTTTACAGTGGGTGCGCTGGCAAAAAACCAGTAAAGGAATCAAGCTTCCCTGAGGGAAAGCTCTACCCTGAGCCTTATGACAAGGTCTGGGACGCGGTGCATAATCTCATTTTTACGGACCTGGGCTGCGTTGATAAAAAAGTGAACAAGAAAAAGGGTTACATAGAGACCGAGTGGGCGACCCAGCTGACCACCGAGGGGACCTGGAGGTGGAGGATCAAAGCTCAAGTTAAGCAAAAAAAAGACGGCACCCTGGTTTTGCTTGAAAGAGATATGGAACAGCGTGATATCCTCGATAAAAGTGACCTGCGCTTTAAAGAAAAATCAAAAGACCAGAACCCCAATGCCGGCTGGAAGCACAACAATGAGGACCCCAGTGCTGCTGATAACCTCTACCAGCAGCTGGAAAATAAGCTGAAATAAGTATGCAGAACCGTCCCTCCTCGCGCGGCTTCTTTATTACCGGAACTGATACGGGCGTTGGCAAAACACTTATCGCCGGTGCGCTGGCAAAAGCTCTGACCGCAACCGGAAGGCGTGTAGGGGTAATGAAGCCGTTTGAAAGCGGCTGCCGGCGGGAGAACGGGCAGCTTATCCCTGCGGATGCCCTGTTCTTGAAAAAAATGGCCGGCGCTACCGACGACCTCTCGCTCATCTGCCCGTATGCTTTAGCGCGGCCCCTTGCCCCCGGCGTGGCAGCACAAGCGGAAAACATTGTCATCAACATTGAAACGGTCACCACAGCGTTTGCCCGTATTGCAGCGCGCTATGACCTGGTCTTGGTAGAGGGTGCCGGCGGTCTCATGGTGCCAATAACGCAGCAGCTTCTGACCGCTGATCTTATCCGGCTGCTCGATCTTCCCGTTATCATCATAGCCCGCACCTTTCTCGGCACTATCAACCACACGCTGCTCACCGTAAAACAGGCGCAAAGCGAAGGCCTTGAGGTGCGCGGAATCATACTTAACAAGACCAGCCCGGAGCCTGACGAAGCAGAGGAAACAAACCCGGCGGTGATTGAAAAATTCTCCCGCGTTCCGCTGCTGGGCGTTGTTCCGTACATACCAGCAAAGGATCGGCAAAACCTTGAACTGCTCTCATCCCTGGTCTGCTCACACATTGACCTCTCCCTGCTGCAATAATCCGCGCTTCCTCTTTCATGTTGTTGAAAAAGCTGTTTTCCCCAGGCTGGTCAAAAACATCCGGATGCAAGGCGCACGAAATCACGAGGAATGAGGCGTATGTTACAATAACGCCTCAATGACGAAGGATGAGCGCAACGCAGCAGATGAATGTTTTTCAACAGCCTGCTATTGACTCCAGCCTCTATCTAAACTAATATAGTTTTATAAATTACCGCAGAGGTTCCTCGAGTGCCCTTTGCGGCAATATACAACCCGTTGAACAGGAGGAGGAAAAAGTCATGAAAAAACCAAAAGCATCAAAAGCATTAATGGATCTGCTGAACCAGGCCATAGCACGGGAAATACAGGTCGCAGTACAGTACATGTGGCAGCATGTTCTGTGGAGCGGGGTAAAGGGGTTTGCCGTCAAGGACGAGTTGAAAAGTATTGCCATAGAGGAGATGAAGCATGCGGAAGCGATTGCCGAGCGGCTTAACTATCTCGGCGGCATCCCCACTACCAAGCCTGATCCGATTAAAGTGGGGGGCAGCCTGAAGGAAATGATCAGGCAGGACCAGAAAGACGAGGAGGTCGCCATCGCACTCTACCGGAAGATCATTGCCGTGGCACGGAAAGAAAATGATGAGGTGACCAATCGACTCTTCCGCCAGATTTTAGCTGATGAAGAGGAACACCACGATATATTCTCAACGCTGCTCGAAGAGATATAATATATATATGCTGCATGATCTGGATGTCTCATAACGTTCGCTGTTATTAGACATCCAGATCATAATCTTTAATGAGCCGTGATAAATAGGTTCTCTGTATGTCAAGTATTTCTGCAGCTTTCTTGCGGTTACCTTTGGTGAGCTGCAGGGTCTTTTTAATAAAATCCCTTTTAAAGCCATCCAGCGCCTGCTGGAGCGTCATGCCTACCTCGATATGATCTTCTGCAGCAGGCTCGTTCCTGTGCAGTATCAGATCCTGCGGAAGTATCTCGCGCCCGTCGCCCATCACCGCTGCCCGCTCGATGGCATTTTCCAGCTCGCGCACATTCCCCGGCCAGCTGTAGCCGGCGATGAGTTTCATCGCCTCTTCCGAGATATTCAGCTCTTTCAGGTCGAATGATTCCTTCAGCCGCTTGACGAAAAAACCGGCCAGGTGCGCTATATCCTCTTTTCTCTGGCGAAGCGGCGGCAGTGCGAGATGAATCACATTGAGACGGTAAAACAGGTCTTCACGGAATTTTCTCTTTTTCAATTCCTCGCGCAGGTCCTTGTTGGTTGCAGAGATGACCCGCACATCCACGCTGATGGTTGCAGAATTGCCGATTCTATTAAAGGTGCCTTCCTGCAGCACCCGCAGAAGTTTGACCTGCATGGCAGGGCTCATCTCGCCGATTTCATCAAGGAAGATGGTGCCGCTGCTGGCTGTTTCAAACAGGCCGATTTTGCGATACAGGGCTCCGGTGAAAGAGCCCTTTTCGTGGCCGAACAGTTCGGTCTCAAGAAGCGTCTCCGGCAGCGCACCGCAGTTTACCACAACAAAGGGCTGCTCGCTGCGCGGGCTGACATTATGAACCAGCCGTGCGATAAGCTCCTTGCCGGTACCGCTTTCACCGGTAATAAGGATGGTGCTCCCGGAGCGCGCTGCCCTGACCGCTTCGCTTATCACCTGTTTCAGGCTCGGGCTTTCCGCCACCATGCGATGCCGGTGCTCAAGCTCGGACCGGGAAAGGGGCAGGTCTTCCCGGGCTGATTTTATGTCGTAGAGGTTTGCGTCTTTTTTCATAAGCATGAAAAATATAACATATATTTGTAAATATATAAACTTTATTTGGGAAATAGTAAAGCAGGGAAAATAATGAATGTCGGCGCCGGGTGTTTTTACAGATACCGTTGAAACCAGAGAGCGCTTTTCTGAATTGCCTGCTCCCGGCCTTTCGGGACAGTCAATGAATGATCTCCACCAGCGATACGCTTGAGTTCTTTGGGGCTTCCTGCCAGCTGAAAAATTTTTTCTGCATGCGCGTACGGCACGATCTCATCCTGGGTGCCGTGCAGTATTAAGAGGGAGTGCAGCGCGGGCAACAGGGTCGAAAGGTCAAAGCGCCGTGCATCAATGAAAAAATCCTCCTTCAGCATTGACAGCTCTTCCGGCGGGATGCTCTCCCGCAACCCGGGCAGGCTGAACGGCGTGGCCCAGACGGATAGTGCTCTGATTGACGGTATCCTGTGCTGCATACAGCAGTGATAGATAGCCGCCCAGGGAACTTCCCAGGAGCCCGAGACGCGGGCCAGGCAGCTGATGCTGTCTGGCAAACTGTACCACTGCCGTCAGCTCCGCAAGCCTCCCTGTTACCGTGGTGTCTGCAATTGACCCGGTGCTTTCCCCGCAGCCGCTGAAATCAAAGCGGATAACCGCTATGCCCCGGTCAGTAAAAACCCTCGCTATGGAGAGAAATTTATCACTGTCTTTGGAGCTGAACAGGCCATGGCAGGTTATGACACAGGGGGGCTTTTCAAGGAGAGGAAGGTGCAGGACCCCGCAGATGGATTTATTATCAACACGCAGTACAAAGGTCTCAATCATCAGGTCGCAGTGAAAGGATACGGTGCGGGATGCCGCTACCTTTTCTTTTTTTTCTTTTTGCCGGATGAAGTCCCGGCCGGCTTTGCCGCCTTTTTTTGCGGTGCTGCTTCTTTTTTAACCTCCGGCTCCTGTTTTTTGTCAGGGGCCGGGGCCTGTGCTGCGGCTTTTGCAGCTTCGCCCAGCTTGAGCACGGCAAGCGCCGGACTCAGCTTTTCCAGGTTATAGCTCTCCAGCACATAGACGGTGTCTGCATCCGCTGTCTTTACGAAGCGCTGAAAAGCGTTTTTCTCCTTGCCGATGAGAAGCGCCTTCGAGGACCCGCCGCCTTTCATGGTTATGATAATCTCCCGCATCGGCTTATCCAGCTGGAAATCCTGCAGCCTGCCTTCGGCAAAATCCGCGGCCTTAAGCGCTGCAGACGTTTTTCAGGCAGTCTTCAACTATTTCCTTTTTCGGCTCGAACTTTTCCGGGGCAATCATCTCCCAGGCGCCGCTTGCCGCTTTCTGCATCTGATAGTGCAGGTCCCCCTGCACCTGGTACCCGGTTATCTCCTGCTGGTTCAGGCTGAAAATTGTTTTATCGCGCCATTCCTTGAGCTCCCGGTCAAAGGCCATTTTCAGCATGCCGCTGGCGAGCACCACCTGCGGTGCATCTGCCAGCCGCAGATAGGTGCTGAACAGGTCAGGGCCGCTTTTCCCCACCACAAAGCGCGCCAGGCTTTTCTGTGCGGCGTCATCAATCCGCACGTCAACCCCGTTCTCTGCGTCTACTTCAAAGGCCTTATATTTACCCTCGTTCCGGGAGACAATGGACTCAACCCGTATTTTTGCCGTGGTGTTGAGCAGGTTATCAACTGATGCCGTGTCTGCGGCATAGGTTTTTTTATTCACCGCTACCGCCCAGCCGTCTCCCTTCTTCTGCAGAGAAATTTCCCCCCGGGTTTTGCTTGTCAGAAAAACAGCTGCTGCCTGTGCCTTGTCAAACCCGGGTATAAACAGCGGGTGCTCGGTTTTTTTAGCATCTTTTTTCGGGCTCTCGATGATATAAAACACCAGGAGTAGAAAGCACAGCACTGCTGCAAGTAGTATGGTCTTCTTAAAGCTCATGGCTGATTCCGTTCTCTCACAAAAAATATCATTCTCGTAATAACCTTCTGCATTTAAATTTCTTGTATCCCGTTTTTTTTCCTTCTGCGCCGCAGATAAAAGCGGCCCAGGCCAAACAGCCCTGCCAGAATCGAGACGCCCAGGATATTGATGAAGCGGATGGCAGCCTTTGCCCGTTCGGAAACGACCATGAGCGGCCGGTCTGTTGACTCGCGGGAGCGGATACCGATGAGCGCGTCACCAACCGTGACCCAGTCAATTACGTTCTGGAAAAAGATGCGGTTGCCGTCAAACTCAGCCGGAAAATTCTCTGTTATAAACCGTGAGTTGCCGACCACGATGAGCTTTGTTTCTGTGCTCTCCGGTTTAAACAATGGTTCTTTCTGCTGCGGCAGTGCCGGGGTCTTTTTCTCCTCGTCCGCTGCCGGCACTTTTTTCCCGGCATAGAAGCTCTTGAACTTTCCGCTCAGCGCCACTCCCATAATCCGTTCTTTCATCTCACCGGGTGCCGGGGAATACTCTTCCTTGGGGCTCAGGTCAAAGACCTCTTTCTGGGCCCAGGAATCTTTCGAGCTTTTGAAAAGCTCGGTCACCCGGAGCCCGGCTGTTTTATCCTTTACTATTTCAAGGGGGCTTGCCCAGGGAAGCACCATGCTCTCAAGCTGGTTTACCGCGGGATTATCTTGAGCAAAATTGTCCCTGATGATTTTTACCCAGAAGGGGTAGGGCACCGAGATGGTGTAATAGCCGCTCTGAAACGAGGCAGTGGCATTGGACCGGTCAAGGACCAGCTCATTGTTCAGCTTGACGCCGTAGTGCGCCAGCAACTCAAGAAGCGGCGAGGCAAGCGGGGTTGCTGCAAGCCGGCGCTCATCCATGGCAACAGAGTCAATGAAAAACAGCACCCTGCCCCCGGACATGAGGTACTGGTCTATGAGAAATTTCTCCCGCTCGGACAGTTCCTTCGGGCTTGCCACCACCAGGGCGGCAATGGTAGCAGGGATGTTTTTATCCTTCTTCGTGTCTATGCTGCGGCAGGAGTAATGGTCCTGCAGGAGGCCCTGAATGCTTTTCAGCTCCTTGTTTATATCCGGCTCGCCGTGGCCGCTTAAGAACCCGATGGTTTTGACCTCGGTACTTATTGCCTGCAGAATCCTGCTCGTGAGGTCATATTCAAAGTTGTTGGTATCGGTGATGGCAGGGATTACTTCCTTGTTATCCCCGTACAGCACCGCCATGCCCAGATACACGTTGGTGAACTGCGCCTGGTCCCGCTCAATGACATTGAGCCGCACCTGGGGAATGCCGAGAAAGCGCAGCCGCTGCTCCATGGCCGGATCATTGGCAGGATCGATAAATTCAATAGCGAGCTTGCCCCTGGCATAGGTGCGGTACTCGTCGAGCAGGTCCTTTATCTGGTCGGTGAGGGTGGTGAGATAGGGAGGCAGCTTGCGGGAGAAATATACTTTTATGTTGACCACATCATCAAGGCCCGCGAGCACCTTCTTGGTTGACTCGGTGATGGTATACTGCCGGTTATCGGTAAGGTCGGCCCGCAGGAAGTGGCGATAGGACAGGATGTTAATGACCGCAAGGATTGCCGCGAGCAGCAGTATCATCAGTATATAGTTTGTACCGTATCTCACTTTTTTAAGCTTCATGTCTCATCACTTCCATTTGCGGCTTTCAACTGACAGCCCGTTGAGAAACAGGAAAAATCCAATAATTGAAATATAATAAATGATATCCCGCGAATCGATCACGCCTCTGCCGATACTCTCAAAATGCGCGCCCAGGCCAAGGAAGGTAAACACCGGCACCAGCGCGGCGGGCAGGTTCATGATCACCAGGTTCTCGCCGATAATGAGCAGGGCGAAGGAGAGAAAAATAGCTATGATAAAGGCCACAATCTGGTTCTCGGTGAGGCTTGAGGCAAAGCAGCCGATGGCAAGATAGGCCCCGCCCATCAGAAATGCTCCCAAATAGCCGCCCCAGATGGGCCCTATGTCAGGGTTCCCGACCAGCATTACCGTCAGCGGCAGGGGAATAGAGCACAGAAGCGTGACGATGAGAAAGATAAAGCTCGCCAGAAACTTTCCCAGCACCACCTCGTAGTCCTTAACCGGGAGCGTCATCAAAAGCTCAATGGTGCCGAGCTTTTTCTCCTCAGCCCAGGAGCGCATGGTAACCGCCGGCGCCAGGAACAGAAACACCCACGGCAGAATGGAAAAGAACGAGCGCAGGCTGGACTGGTTCATGAGGAAGAACCCCTTGAAAAAAAGCCAGCTGGTGAACACCAGAAAAGAGATGATAAAGATATAGGCAATGGGGGAGTTGAAATAGCCCCTGAACTCTTTCCAGAATATGGTCAGTATGGTTTTCATGCGGCGTACCTATCCCTCCCGTGTGAGCTCGCGGAACACGTCTTCAAGGGTTATTGTTTCACGGTACAGCTCGCTTAAGCTCCAGCTGTTCCGGGAAACCAGGGAAAATATTTCTTCACACAGATCAGTGCCGGGATCGGTCTTGATGGTGAGGCGGGTTATGCCATTGTCTTCCCCCGTGACAGAAACCTCCCGCACCCCGGCCAGAGACTGAAGCTTCGCGGTGACGTCAGTAAGCGGGCCGCGAATGCTGGCGTGAACGGCCTGCCCGCCCTTTGCCATTGCAGCAAGCTCCCCGGGCGTGCCGCTGCCGACAATCTCGCCGCGGTTTATGATGAGCACCCGGTCGCAGGTGGCTGAAACTTCAGGCAGGATGTGGGAGCTCAGGATGACGGTCTTTTCCCTGCCGATTGACTTGATCAGGTTTCTGATCTCTATGATCTGGTTGGGGTCAAGGCCGATGGTCGGCTCATCAAGAATCATGATATCCGGGTCGTGGATGAGGGCCTGGGCCAGTCCCAGCCGCTGCCGGAATCCTTTGGAGAGCTCGCCGATGTCCTTGCTCAAAATCGGCTCGAGGCCGCACAGGTCTAATGCCTTCCTGATTTTTTCTTTCCGCGCGGCCTTCGGAATGTCGCGCAGCGCGGCGATATAATAGAGCGATTCAAGCACGCCCATTTCCATGTAGAGCGGGTTGTTCTCCGGCAGATAGCCGATGCGCCTGCGCACCTCTAACGACTGGGTGGCAACATCAAAGCCGGCAATTTTTGCCGTGCCCGCATCAGCCGGCAGATAACAGGTAAGGATGCGCATGGTGGTTGATTTGCCGGCCCCGTTAGGGCCCAGGAACCCCACCACCTCACCCTTGTTGACATTAAAGGAGACGTTTTTTACTGCCTGTGTCGGGCCAAAACTTTTACTTATATTGTTAACTTCAATCATGGTGACCCTTTCCCTGCACCCGGGAATAAAAGATTAACCTCTAATGAATAAGAAATGGTAGTGAACTGCTGAGGGTGGATTTGTTTCAGAAAGCAGATTTTATTGAAACTGCAATTTTCTGTCAAGAGCTTATTTTACGGCAGCTATCGCGCGGGAACACAGCGAAAATATTAATTCCATTCACCGCAGAGTCCGCGGGGTTCGCAGAGATAACTGGTTTCTTTAATTGTCACAAGCCACTGTTCGGCACCCTCACCGCAAGCGTGCCACGATTCCCCCGTCCTTTCCCGCCTTTGACTCAACACTCTGCGCTTTTTGCGCGTCTCCGTGTCCTGGTGGTTCAATGTTTTTCATAAAACCAGTAACATTACCGAAGCGCTTGCAGCGAAAGAAATTAAATCACAAAGAGGGTAAAGTTACAACGAATATCAAAAGCAGATGGGGTGTCAATCTGCGGGCACAATAAATTTTAACCTTTTAAAACCGGTTATTACCTGTTATATAATAGCTCAGTTGCGTATAACCGACCATCACACAATCATCTCTTTACTTCCCATCTCTTGGTACTGCATAAGGAGGGCCCATGAGCAGTATAGTCAAAAAAACAGAGAAAAACATTATCACTGTCTCACGCAGAGATTTTATTAAATTCTCCGGCATGGCTATTATTGGGGCCGGCATGTTAGGGTGCATTGGCCCGGGCGACAACAAGGCGACCTGGGGGTTTCTGCTCGTTGACATGAAAAAGTGTCAGGGATGCGCATCATGTATGCTGGCCTGCTCGCTGGTTCACGAAGGTGTTATCAGCATGTCTCGCTCACGAATCCAGGTACTGCAAAACTCTTTTGAAAAATGGCCTGATGACCTGACTATATCCCAGTGCCGGCAATGCGTGGATGCTGCCTGCCTCAAAGTTTGTCCAACCGGAGCCCTGCACCGGGATCTGTTTGCCGGCAATGTAGCGACAGTTGCTATAAAAAAATGTATCGGCTGCAAGCAATGCGTCAATGCCTGCCCCTATCCGCCCAGCAGGGCCATCTGGAATGCCGAGGAAAAACATTCCCAGAAATGCGACCTCTGCGCCAACTCGCCGTACCTGGGCGAAAAAGGCGGCCCCAACGGCAAAAAAGCCTGCCTTGAGATATGCCCTGTAAACGCCATTATTTTCACCAAAGTGATACCTGACCAGCAGGGAGACGAGGGCTACAACGTAAACCTGAGGGACGAGCAATGGGAAAAGCTGGGATTCCCCAGGTCTTGAGGCAAACAATCGCGACGGCAATGCACTAATAAGCAGAGCGGAGGATAAACAATGTACGGATATGCAGGAAAAATATTGCGGGTAAATTTAACCACAAAAAGCATCTCTTCCATACCTACCAGCGATTATGAGCAGTGGGGCGGCGGGCACGGCATTGGCTCGGCGATTTTCTTTGATCTGGTGAAGGACAAAACAATCAGCGCGTTTGACCCCGCCAACGTGGTGACCATCATGACTTCTCCGCTGTCAGGAACCATGGCACCGGGCTGCTCGTCAAGAACTGAAGTTCAGGGCATCGGGGCGCAGCCGTACCCGGTGGAGTGGTTCACCAGAAGCGGTTTCGGCGGGCGGTTTTCCACGATGCTCAAGTTTGCCGGATGGGACGGGATCGCCATTGAAGGTGCGGCAGACACCCCGGCCTGGATTGACATCAGAGACGGAGAGGTAACGATCAGGGACTGCAGTGATTTATCGCTATGGGGCAAGGATGCCTGGGAAAGCCAGGAGATTATCTGCGATTATATTGCAGGAAGCGGCAGCTATGCATACCTGGGTGAGCCCTGACAGTGCGAGCGATGCACGAAGCACGCAGCGGCCTGCTGTGCTGACCATCGGCCCGGCCGGGGAAAATCTGAGCAGGATGGCAGTACTTCAGCATGGCGCATCCAATACCTCCGGCCAGGGAGGATTCGGCGCAGTGTGGGGTTCCAAAAAGCTGAAGGCCATCAGCGTGATGGGAACCGGCAGTATCACAATTTCTGACCCCAAGGCATTGTTTAAGGCACGGCTTGAACAGGTAGCGCAGTATGCTTATGACTTTGATAACCCCAAAGATGCCGGAACCCCGAATTTGTTTCAGAGCCCTCCCGGTCAGGGAACAACCTGGGAAAGCTTTCCCAACTTTAAGCATAGCAGCGGGCAGAGGCCTCAGGCATGTATTGGCTGCCATTCAGGCTGCCGCAGGAGGTATGAAAGCGGTCTTGGCAACGAAGCAACATGTTCTGAAACAACATTTTATCTGTCAGCAAAATCTGCCGAGATTCTCCACCAGGCCGTAGATCTTTTAAATAAATACGGCATCAACTGTCTTGAAGCATACGGGTGCTATACCTATATGCGGCAGCTCAACAAAGAGGGAATTCTGGGCCCCGGGAAAGAGATTGACTGCCCGCTCAATTTTGCTGACATCGGGAGCCTTGAATTTATAGATCAGTTTTTGAAGATGGTAGCCTACCGGAATGACGGGCTCGGCAACGAGCACGAGTGCGGCAACATTATCGCCGAAGGAGCTGTCAGGGCAGCAGAAAAATGGGGCAGGCTGGAAGAGGACCTGAAGACCGGCAAGCTTGAGTATCCATACTGGGGATTCCCCTTTCACTTTGACCCGAGGATTCAGGTCGAATGGGGGTATGGCACCATTTTAGGCGACCGGGATATTAATGAGCATGACATTATGCGGCTGTATGTTTTTCTTAAGGAAATATTTTATAACGGCGCAAAACAGCTGTCTCCCGAAGAAGTCATCAACATCGTTACCGATAAAATGGTCCCCTTTCAGGACGACCGGCTCATGCTCGATTTCAGTACCGATAACATGTATTCGGAACATATGGCAAAGCTGGTGTCCTGGCACCGCTACTACACCCGGTTCTGGAAACAGTCGATGCTGTTGTGCGACAATCGCTGGCCGGACTTTATCAATTCCTATGCCCCTGATATGATAGGGTCCACCGGCGAAGCAGAACCCTTGTTCTTTAATATCGTGACCGGTAAAAATTTTACGTTCCTTGACGGCATAGAGCTTGGCAGAAAAATATGGAACCTTGATCATGCCATCTGGACGTTGCAGGGCCGGCACCGGGATATGGTGCAGTATGCCGACTATATCTACGACATCCCCGCCGGCAGAACGGATAAAACTTTTTTCGTTAGAAAAGAAGGTTCGTGGAATGCCAGTGGCATTGAACCCAGGATCGTAGACAGACAAAAGTTTGAAGAGTTCAAAACCTTATTTTATAAAATGCAGGGGTGGGACACGGCTACCGGTTATCCTTCCAGAGCGACACTGGAATCACTCGCATTAGGTTATGTTGCGGATGAACTCGAAAAAAATAACCGCCTGGGGCAGGGATAGCGCCGGAGAAGCGCTCTAATCCAGTTAAAACATGGAGCAGGGAGCGGCAGAGCTATAAATAACTGCCGCCCCCTGTTTTTTTATGCTTTTATTTTAGCCGGTTGTTGAAAAAGTAGTTTTCTCCCAGGCTGGTCAAAAACATCCGGATGCAAGGCGCGCGAAATCCTGAGGAATGAGGCGTACATTACAGTACGTCGCAATGACGAAGGATGAGCGCAACAAAGCAGATGGGTGTTTTTCAACAGCCTGTTAGAGATTAACCTGCAGCCCCTTACTCTTCAGGTACTCTTTAACTTCTTTAATGCTGAAAATGCGGAAATGAAACACCGAGGCTGCCAGCAGGATATCAGCGCCGCCCTTCACCACGCCCTCATAAAAATGTTCAAGCGTCCCTGCCCCGCCTGACGCAATAACCGGTAGGTCAACCGCATCGGCAATTGCCCGTGTGAAAGCAAGATCATACCCTGCACGGGTTCCATCACCATCCATGCTGGTGGGCAGAATCACCCCCGCTCCCAGCTTCTGGCACTCTCGTGCCCAGACAACAGCATCTCTGCCGGCAGGTTTGGTGCCGCCCGATACCACCACTTCAAACCCGGACGGCATATCTTTGTTGCGGCGGCCGTCAATGGCAACGACGATTTTTTCTGAACCGAACTTTCCTGCCGCCTCCCGTACCAGCTGCGGTGATTTCACCGCTGCGCTGTTCATGGAGACCTTGTCAGCTCCTGCCGCAAGCACCTGTTCAATATCATCAATGCTGCCGATACCGCCGCCGACGGTGAGCGGTATATCAATAACCGACGAGACATTCTTAACCCACTCCAGCCGGGTTTTGCGGTTCTCAAGGGTCGCGGCAATATCGAGCATCGCAAGCTCATCAGCGCCTTCTTTTTGGTAAAATTCAGCATGTGCCGCCGGGTCTCCGGCATCCTTGATGTCTACAAAATGGATACCCTTGACCACCCGGCCGTCTTTCATATCCAGGCAGGGCATGATTTTAATAGTATTCATATAAGTTCCTCATTCAGAAAAAGTGTTTTTAAAATTGACCGCGGTATTTTTTATCTAACATTGCGGCTGATAGCTGTCAGCTGAGAGCTTATAGCTTTACAATCATTTCGGATACACGCTCTTGTCTATCACGTCCTCCACGTGAAAGATGTAGGCTGTGCGCCAGGGCCATTTTGCCGGGTTCTCGCCATGGGCAGCGCAGGCTGCCCGGTTGATAAAATCCCGGATAAGCCCTGACTTCTGCACCTCTACCGTGCAGTTTACCTGGAAATGAATTCCGGGCGGATAATAGTACGACAATGGCAACTTTTTTATTCTGCTGAATATTCTCCCAGGTTTTCCTGCCAAAGCCTTCCAGGGTGCCAAGCTGTTCAAAGTCTATTCGCTGCTCAGCCTCTTCTTTGGGAAAATAGAGATATTTGAGAGAATGTTTAAGGCCGTCCACAATAAACTCCGGATTCGGTGAATAGACCCAGCCCTCGCCCTCATACCCGACGCCCATCAGCTCCCGTATCTTCTGCCACCTTCGGGCAAGGAAGCTGTCATAGGCTTCAATTGCCTCCTGCAGGTAGTTTCTCCTTGAGATTGTAGCCGACACTTTTGACCGCGCCGTTGGGGATACAATTTTTATCGCAGGTAACCAGCACCGGATTGTTTCTGGTCAATCCCAGGAATACCTCTGAGAGCGGTTTCTTTGCTCCCTGCACCCGTTCCACATAATCTTCTCTCAGCCCGTAATAAAAGTGGGAAAGAAAGTCCTCGGTCAAGCGTGCCATGATTATTCTCCTCCTTCTGCAGGTCTTGTTTATCATTTATCAATATTACCGGCATGAGATTTGACAACAGATAAAAAATTCTCCGGGTCATCAGGTGTAAACCTAATGTGTTTGAAAACTCCCTTCTTGCGTTTGATTGCGAGATGCCGAAAAATATCCGCCGCATCAATTTTCAAAGGGAATGAAAAAATGAAACCCTTGCCCCTGAAAAGGTCCCAAGCAGAAAAAGGTGGACGAATTTCAATTGCATCAATGTTCTCGAACGGGATCACGATAGTCTGTCAAACCGAGCCAAAACTGGAGTTCCAGCCGATTGGGGTACACGCGATATTCCTGCCATGTATTCTTAAAAGATCGTTTAGAGATATAAACTAGTTCCATAAAAAACCTCACGCCTTAGTGAGATACGCCTGGCATAAGGCGCGGCAGCTTTTTGCCGTCGCCCTTAATGCCGTTGATATGCTACTCTAGCTCATTTGTCCTTTCATGAGATAGTGAATAAGGATATTGTCATAATCGTAAATCTTTGAATAACTGCTGAAATCCATGTAATAAAACTGAATAGCAAATTGGGTTCATTTTCCAAGGAACGCCTTATTAATCTTAGGGGCCGTCATGGTGTCAAGATAAAGATTTGACCCCATTCTTCCCCTCCAAGGCAAAACAGCATAGCTTTTTGTCACAGGAGAACTCTATTCTCTTGACAAGGAACCTTTAATGGGTGACCCATTCTTCCCCTCCTACCGCGAGGCCCCGCCGCGCTTTCCCCGGCGTCCGGTCGACGGCTTTGTTAGCTCTTTACAATTCTATGTTTCCCCAGTGGTTTTTAAATCTTGGATAGTTTCCATTTTTCAGTATTGCGGGGATTAAAATTAAAATCAAAATCCAATCGTTTTTTTTCACTCTAAAGTTTTTCACCTGTTGGGACTTTGCCGCAGCCAATTTCTTGTATTTCTCAATAAATTCTCCAAAGCTACTATAGTTGTTATATTTCTTTACGCCTGAGTTTTCCACAAACTGGCGAATGTTCATTATGTAGTTATCTTTCATTTCAATGCCTTTAAATACAGTTATAATAAGATGTGTGGCGGTAACTATTTCATTTGCTGACAGGTGTTGTGTTGCATTATCGCCTTTTTTTATGCTGTTAAGATCAATGGCTTTGAGTTCAATTTTTACGAATCTACCAGCTTTTTCTGCAATTAGGTCACAACCATCGCCGAAATGATCGCTAACATACCAGCCTTCACTCAGGAGTTTGTAGGAAACCAGCCCCTTTTGCATGATTTCCAAAGCTTTTTTTCTCGTTGTTTCCATTGGTTAATACTTTGATTTTAGAGAGCTAACGCTAAAAGTCAGCCGCAGCGGATGCGGTCGGCTGAAGTGATTTTGTTATGTCTTCTATCTAATTTATCTTCATTCTAACATATTGTTTATCGGTTCTGTTTTTGCGTGTTTCCCGCGATTGCATTTAAAGCATAAGCACTGAAGATTGCTTATGGTATCCGTACCACCTCGCGAGACTGGGATTATGTGATCAATTTCGAGCTTAGCTTCATTGCCGCCTGCACCACATAGTACACATTGAAAATTGCCCCGTCTCATAACGTCATACCTCTTCGAATTGGAGATCGAACGACCAGCTATTTACAACATTGAGTGGTCTTGCAAAACAATATTCAATGATTGGCAGGCATAATGCCCCACAAATTAAAGCACTCAAGTAATACCGCAGCTTGATATTCGCTCACCTCGTACTTTACAGCTAATCTTTTGAGTTCGTCATGGGTTATTCCCAATAAGGGACGCGATAAGAAATCATCATATTGCTTGAAATCATTGAGGCATTTCTCATCATAAATTAGTAGTTCTTGCGTATCCAAGTTTAATGCGAGTAAAGCATTTTCAACATTTATCTTCGCACCACAGGCACTGCACCATGCATATGGTTGTACTCGTTCTGGATATTTTTGAATATATTCTAGCCAGCCTTCTTTCAAGCTTTCAATTGCTGCAGAATTTCTACCTTAAGAGTCTAAATACGATCTTATTTCCTCGTAATGGTTGCTTTCGCGAGGAAAATGTTCGTCACCGACTGCATCTCTTGCAATATCTCCAACTGGATCAGGTCGTTCAATTTGAGGAAGCAACCATTGATAAAATGTAGCGCCAGCAGCACTAGCTTTGATTTTTTTAATTGCTGTATCCCGTTCTCTTTTGTAAATCTTTAAAGAAAATTCCCCAAGCGCTTGTCTGCTCGACTCAGGTATTACAAGAATCACATCCCCGTTAATGCTGCAGCCACCGATCTCTGTTTTTGGTCCTGAATTGATATCTGACCAAGAAACCGCATGTTCCAACTCGTTTCCTTTAATCTTGAGCGTTTTGCTAAGGCGTTTTTTTTCTGCAGCAATAAATTTATTAAATAATTTTTCGCCAACGTAAGTTCTATTGTGCAAGGAATCTTTGTTATCTGAAGGCACTTGGCTATTTTTCAGCATCCAATAATATAAAGAAGCAAAAACTGATTGGCTATCACTTAGATCATCAAACCAATGGGTTGGCAAAATCACAGTCTGGATATCAGGTACTTCCTTTATTATTTCTCGAATTGTTAATTTAGTCATAATTTATTCTCAATATTTTTTTATTTCAGTTTTATATCCTGCATAACGCTCAGCGGCGGCGCGCGGCGCCGTCCGCTGCATGCTGTTGTTAGCTCACTTAAGCGTATCCAGTGCATCCATGTTCATGCTGTCCCAGAACGATCGATCGTTCATCCAGAAGTTGTGCCACTGGTTCACATCCAACCGCTGATGCCCTGCTTTCACGGCTTCACGAAGTTTGTCTGCGCTCTCAATTCCTGTGATCTTTGCGAGCTTCTGGAAGTTGCGGTGCTGTGCAGCCCTCACGAAGAACGGGAATGCGCCTGCACGCGATGAATAGTGAAGTGTCTGTGGATACCACCGAGCGCCATCGGTGATGAAAGCCATCATCAGGACGAGCAACTCTGCCTGCATAACCTCTGCGAAAGGCAAGTCCGTGCGATCCGCCTGTCGCTTGATAAGCTCTGCCGCAGGTGCGTAGAGCTTCTGTCCTTCGGGCGCGAGCACCTGTAGCGTCTCGGAGTAGCCGTAGAATGCGTCGAACGTGACGAATCGGTTCGGGTCCATGCGCCTCTGTCTCCGGCAAGAGATAGTGGCTAGTGAGAATAAGGTGAAGAATACCGAACGAGCCGGTCTTGATCAGAGCAGCGATACGATGTAGAGGAAGGTCTCGTAGACGAACACACGATGCGCCTCGAACCACACGTCGCTCCAAGAATTGACTTCTGGCGGCCTGGACTTGAGTTCAAGCAACCGCTCAAGCATGGCAATTAGCGCCTCGCCGAACTCTTCTGAGGGATTGACCTCGGATTCGAGCAAGACCCAATCCACGATATGGTCGCGCACGAGTTTGAGTTTTCCGCAGTCCTCCAAAACCCGCTCGCCCATGTTCGTGACGTCAGGCCGCTCTCTGATGCGCAGAGCATCCGCAGTAAACGTAACACGCGTCGAGAAAGTCCTGCCGATAAAGCTTCAGTCCCCGCTTTTCCTGAATGATGGCCTGCTTAAGTGCCGCGAACTTCGCAACCGCTGGGCTGGCGGGAACAGTGACATCCGTTGTGACGTAGGTGGGCGCCTTTCCCAGAGTCGGCTTCTCGTGAGCCGGCTTGCCATAGAGGAGCCGGATCAGTTGCTCCCAGTTCTCGTTCGCTAGCCTCGGGGCTGGAGAAGTCGATCCAGATACGGGACTTAAGGAAGGTGGGCAGGAATGGTTCGCCTGAGTCGTCGAATTCGCAGACAACCGGGATAAACTTGGATTGTTTAACTTTCGAGTACACCTCACGCGAGATGATCTGTGATTCGGTACCGACACCTGCCTTGCGGGCGTCGGCTTTGGCGGCATATTCCGAATCGGAGAAGACAAGCACGTGGGTGACAGACTCATCCGTGACCATCTTCTCCATGAACGCATACTTGTCATCTCCTTCCTTTAGGTCCCAGACATCGAGAACGACGTCAACGCCGTCGCTCACCATCTGCTCAGCCCACTGGCGGATACGAGCTTGGTGCCCCGGTGATGACCAGCTGTAGGAGATGAACACTCGCGGACTCAACGATGCCTCCAAAGTGAGCTTACGGTCGGGTTCAGGCGCGGGGCGGTTTTCCCCGTCGCCTGCAACCCCGTGTTGGGTGGCGCCTTTATTTTGGAAGTGTTGCCGTGCCTTCTCGAACCCAGGCATATCTCATGCCGATATATTCTAGCCACACATGCAGTTCGGGAAATTGCTCGGCGGATAGGCTACCGAATAGTTGCTCGGTATTTACACTAATAAACCTACCGCGAGTCAGCACCAGTTTTTTCCAAACTTCTGTGGCTGTCTCGCCAAGTTTTGCTAATTTGGGTGAGGTCACTTTGCGAAAATCAGTGTTATGAGCAGGGGCGATATGAAGCACGCTTACCGTATTTGCGCCCAATTCCTGCGCTCGTTCCATTTCATTGGCTAAACAACTGTTGCCGCACAAACTGATAAAACGGCTCATAGAAAAGCGAGTCGAAGTCGGGTAACAGTTCTTTATTGATAGGACAATCATCGCGTTTGAAGAGTGCCTTATAAATGGTCGTGCGGTCTGTGCCGCTTTTAGCAATTTTCAGCGATGTGCCGCCATATGACTCGGTATACTTCCACTCAATCAAAACAATCTGTCGCTTTCCGTCTGTTCGCTCAAACATAACCGCCGCATCCGCGCTGTGAAATTCGCGCCGCGTGTGCGTTTGCCATTGCGGGAGATTTTCTCGCCCAAGTAATTTTCTTGGCCAATCCACTCGAAGGTGACGTATTGCCCGCTTTCTATTGGGAGCATTTCTCGAATGGTGGGAAAGGTGGCGCAACACTTCTGCCAACGCGTGAGGCAGATTAGTAAATGGAAAAAGGAAATTGACGCAGCAGACTTGGGAGTCGCAAAGGTGATTACTTGGCTTCCCGTTTTGCCCATCATGCCATTTGATGCTGTGTGCAGCAAAGTGGGCTATGGCGGTTTGGCGAATTTCAGGAAACAGATTTTCTTCTGCATGGTCAAGCGGCAGGCAGAATGGGCGAGGCTTGCTTTTATAAATTCCGTCAGCACGAGCCGCAAAGGAGAAGTACGGAGACTTGCCCTTAAACTTCGCTTGTCGTGGTTTTTCGCTTTCAAGAAAATCGCCATCGTATCTACCTCCGATGGTGTGCCTGCACCAGCCACCCAACACTGTCTTTTATGCTTATTCTACTATTGTCAACCTAATATAAGCAAACATGTTGCCCGTCAAGGTTTTTATATGAATATTTTCCTGTAAAATTGTCCGTAATTCCACAATATGATTTTATTAAATTGGTTATGCCGAATCGATGTAGTTTAAGGTTTTGTTATGGTCAATGGTTTCAAAGATTCCCTTGCTAAAAAAGGGGATGAAATATCCCCTGCATCCTCTTATATCTAAACAAAACCGGCAGCCCCGCCATTCATGACAGGGCTGCCGATCATCTATTCACCATAACCTCAATGAACTGCTCAGCTCTTTTTCCCCAGCAGCTCTGTAATTGCCGGGCAGTCGGCTGCCAAGCTTTCCTTTTTTTGCGAGGTCTTCTGCCACATTAGACAGCCCGATCTCTAGAAGTTTCTTTCTAGTCGGCCAGCTGCACTATTTCTCAGTTGAGCGCTTATCCCGGATTTTGTCCATAAACTCAGGGGTAATCACCGTAATCCCCTGCTCTTTTGCTGTTTTCACCACGCCACTGATAACTTTATTTAAAAATATGTTTGGCACTTTCACTATTTTTGCGCAGGCTGCATCTTCCCAGGTGATAGCCGGGTCAAATCGGTCACAGGCATACCTTACCGTTTCAATTTTGTTGCCTTTTTCTTTGGGGATGTTGACCGCATAGGGCCGCCATTGCCGTGAAAACCAGAAGCGCACATTATCCCGGTATCCATAATCAATCGGCAAACTGGGAAACCCTTTACCCTTAAGCAGGCAATCTCTCCATTTCTCCTTCATGACAAGCTTATCAATACGCAGCAGAAAGTGGGATTCTACTAGATCCTCGCGCGGCTTTAAAGGATAGCTGTCATCCCAGGTACATTCAAAAACTTGAACAGCTTCTTCTACAATGTCAGGATAGGGCGCGGATTTTTGTGTTTCATGCCGGGTAGATGGTATCAGGGTAAAAATACTGTTTTTCATCTTTTCCTCAGTGGTCTCGCCCGGATACCCCAGCATGACGCAGTTTTTCATGTATTTCTTTTTATGCGGGATAAAGTTAAGGGCACACACCCTGGTCCGGATTATATTCGTGGCCGTATTGCTTGTGCCGCGGGCAATAAGCATCATGGCATGATCTTTTCCTCCGGTGATATTGTGAGGAAAACAGAGTGAGTAGGGCCCCAGATTGGTTTGCCCTGACTCTGCCAGGGTGCTCACAAGAACAACCGGCATAGGAAAAAAACTGGAGGTCTGGTAAAAGTTATCGACCATACGCACTTCAGTGAACTTATCTGCCATGACTGATCCTTCATTGAAATAATTTTAAACGTTACCGTTTAGCTGTGGAGCTGCGCGAGGTCAAACCTATCTCCCTTGTTTTGCTGTAAGCCGGCTTTGACCTAAAGCTTCTCAAGCAAGTCAAGGGTCGCCTGAATAATCTGTGCCTGCTGTTCCTCCCGGGAAATTTCAGCAATACCAGCGACAGTCTTTCGGCACTGCCTAACTAAACCTTATTACTATTATGCTTCCCAAACAGCATGTTTAATCCCCTTCATGGTATGATGGTAAACTATTTTAGTTGGCGTAACCTTGATCAGCCTGAGAATTCCCTTGGGTATCTGAATAGGTGAACCCAAGACCTCTGCCATGTCATCCAGTATAGGTTGTAAGATTTTTATACCATGGGCAAACTCGGGCATATCATCACTAATAACCTCGGCAATACCCCAGATATTAACACCTCTTGTTTTTAAAGCCTTCGAGCCGGTACCGATTCCAATGGCAACCCTGTTGTTCTCTTTAAGGTTTTTAAATTTATCCCCGCCTTCGCTGAGAATATAGATAGTAAGACCATCATTGACATAGTCTACTACCGATATGCGGGGGGTGCAGTCCCTATCGCAGGTTGCCAAACTGCAAGGCTGTTTTTTGCTGAGATAGTCAATGATTGCCCTCTCCAGCTCTTCGCGGGAGAGATGTTGTCTCTTGATTTTCATTCTTATCAGCGCCTTCTCCACCATCTGATTTCTTTCTTCCGGTGTTAGTTCATGTACTACCATATAGAACCCTTTCTGCTATTTTTTCTTAACAATAATCTTTCCTTCAAATCTGAAGCCTTCATATTTTGCCGTGGACGAAACAGGCGCTCGCTCTATAATATAGTCAAATGATCCACATTCAATAAAACAAAGGCTGGCAACCGCACCAAACTCGACAGCGTTTGATTCAAAGAACCCCTGGTTATTGAGCGAAAAATTAACCGGGCTCTTACATGCCAGCGTCACCCTTTTTGAAGGGAAGGTTATTTTTATCTTTCCCTGATACTGGTTGAGCCAAATAACCACCGTACCCGGCTCTATGAAAAGGTTCAGGGGAGAAACACCTTCGTATCCGCGTATCCTTACAACCTGCTGTTTGAGGTCAACACCTGTTTTTTCAACTACCCCGCGTACCGGGGGTTGTTCGCCAGCAAAGCCGGCGCCGGCATAAAGAAAAAGTGCCACAGACAGTAATAAAAAATAATTTTTCATTTGACGTCCCTTTCAGGCCTTGCCCTATATACCTCCGGGCATAGTCTTCACGGTCTGGGTTGTTTAAAAAAGAAGTGACAGAATTTTGTGGGCTGCCTCTTTGCCAAAGGCTTGTTTTAGAGGCCCTTCACCCGGGTCATTCTCCAGCATGGTATTCAGCATTACGCTCTTTCTTTCATTAAGCAACTTCATATAGCCGGGATCTGCCTTTTGAACCTCGGACCAGAGTTTTATATAGAGCTTCAGATAGTCAATAGTAATTTGCAATGCCGTTTCCTCAATATTTTCAATGGTATATTTATATTTTCCATATGTGTAAAAAGGTGAAAGCATAACCCGCTGCCAGGTATAGCGCTCAATCCCGGATCCCTCAATATCTCTATGTTGTTTCCACAGGTCTTCCATGGGCATCATGTATTTTTCCATATAATCAAGGTCACGGGCACAATCTGCCAGGGGGATAAAATCCACCCGTAAACTGAGATGGTTTACCGCTTGAACTATTTCAGAGGTAAAGATGGGGAGTGGGTATTCATCCGTTGGAACAATCGTGGTGCCATAAACGAAAATTTTTCCTTCCATGATATCAGTGGTAAGCGTGACAATTTTGTCTAACTTGTCAGCTTTATATGCCCGCAGAAGCTGTGTCATCATGTCCGTCTTAATGTTTTCAAATTGTGTGATATCATCTCCGTTATATTCTTTCATTGGGGACAGATTAAAAGGTGCCAGATGTTCCTGCATACGTTCATAATAGGGGATTGCTTTCATATGACTCTCCTTGGTTTTCTATATAGTATTCTTCTACTTCTCCGGTTGCAGTGTTTTAAGAGCAGCATCTAATACATGACGTGCCAGCAGCTCTCCCAGCCGGGGGTCGTCATTTGCCGGTCTATACAAATCCCAGGTGCCGGTGTACTGATCCTGTACTGGTTTTTCAGGATCAGGAGGTCCGCTGGTCCCGGTTTCATCAAACCCCAGATGCCCGTAGGCGCTCAGGTCAAAGGCAAGGGAGGGGTCCAAATCCCCACGCGGCGCATCAATCGGGGTCTGCCGTGGCGGCGGATATGGCCGGCCATCAGCGCATCCCCCCATTTCAAAGCAGCACGCCGCTTCACCGCAATCAGTATCAACCCAGACTCCCCAGTAATCTGCAAAGGGGTGGCCGACTTCCGGGTACAAAGTAAAATCACCCTGGTCATATTTTGCCCAGGTCTTGATACCGATCTCCTTGCCAATCTGCTGCGGTACTTCAATAAGGTTTAAGTTATTGTCAGTAATCATCTGCGGGAATCCAATAACAATGTGCTTAACACCACAGTTCTTTAAATATTCTAAAGCATCCCAGTATCGGTAGCCCCATTCTCCACCAGGCATTTGCTTGTCGCTCTCGTAAAGCCATGCATAGCCATAGGTTTCTCCGCGCATTTCCCGCGTCCGTTCCTCACGGCCATGTACCGGATTTACTTCCATGATCCCTCCAAAGGCTCCTATGATACGGTCGGGATCAATGTCAGGGTGCCGCTCAATAAGCAAGGCCTTAATATTTTTATTTAAGATAAGAGTGTCATCGATTTTAGGGTCAAAATACTCATTATAGTCGTGCAGAGCATGGTTAAACAGAATGACACCGGTAGCATTATCTGGAACCGAATCGGAAAAGCCCTTTTCTATACCTTCTGCGTGCAATTGAGCGAGCATTGGATCTTCCGCAATTGGATTGGGATTTCCTTCCAGGGGAACCTGCGGGTCTACCTCAGGAGCTTTTTTGATGCGTGTCCATCCTTCGGGTTTTGTTGGATATGATCGCTCCATTACATTATTGGGGTCATTGACCCACACCAGGGGGATAGAGGTTCCGTGTTCATTGTTCCATTTATTGAGAGCCAGCTTGGTCATCTGGATCACATCAAAAGTTTTGGAAAAGCGAACCCCGCTGGTAGTCATATCAACCATAATGATACTCGTGACCCCCTTTTTAAGCAGCCGCTCGACAGGTCCATCTGCGTTGTAGCGCTCAGGATCACAAGTCTCCCAGGGGCCGTCCGGCTCTCCTTCCCCGCAGTAGGTACATTTTGACACTCCGCTGGCGGGCGGATACCCGGTATTGTTCATCGGGAATATTATAAATAAAACGGGGATACGGGTAATGCTCCACATCGTCTGCGCTTAAATAACCAACCCAGTCCACTTCAAATTTCAAGCCGCGCGTGTTGTTTTCCAGTTCAGTCTTCAAGTGCGCCAGCTGCTTATCACTGATGTCCGGATAAGGATCGATGCCCCCCATGCGCTCATATCCAAAGTCATACATCATCAGAAACCGCCTTGCAAAATCGGTTGTGTTCCGATCCAAAACATTTGGCCACTGGGAAGGATCCCAGATAACATAATTATAAATAGAATGGTTGTGTTCATAAGAAAACTGCTGCACCACGGCATCCCACAGGTACTGGGGCCCATTGGTCTTCATACCTCCGTGGAGTACATACAGCACGCCGATTTTTTTCCCGGCGGGCCTGCAAGACAATGAACCCAGCAGAAGACCAGCAGCCAGGGGAATAATACAGAGAAGGTTATTGACTGTGCGTCTGTTCATAATGTGCTCCTTTCCACATAACGGACATAAACCTTAGCAGGGTGTTGAAAAACACCCATCTGCTGCGTTGCGCTCATCCCTCGTCATTGCGACGTACCATAAAGTACGCCTCATTCCTCACGATTTCGCGCGCCTTGCATCCGGATGTTTTTGACCAGCCTGGGAGAAAACTGCTTTTTCAACAACCTGTTAGAAATCAGCCAGCCCGAATTCTTTCATATCGTAGCTGTAGCCTGATATCAGCTTCCAGGAAAAGCCCCCGTCATCAGTTAGCGCAATGGTGCCCTGGGCGCCAACAATAAGCCCGCGCTTATCATCCCCAAAGGACACCGCGCGCAGCCAGAATTTGGTTTTCAGCGCCTGATTTTTTACTGACCAGGTGTCCCCGCCATTCTCAGTCATTACATAAACGCCCTCATTGCCCACCGCCCATCCTTTTGCGCCGTGCATTACAATAGAGTACAGGGGTTTTTCGGAAACCGGCTTTACCATGGCCCAGGTCTTTCCCCCATTTTCCGTCCTGATGATGACACCATCCATCCCGACGATCCAGCCCCGGTCCTTATCAGGAAAATACGTCCCGTACAACGCGGGCAGCGGCCGGTCCCATTCAGCATTTTTTACAAGAGCAGCAAGCTCTGGACACTCTTGTGGCTGCCAGGTTGCACCCCCATCAGCACTATGTAAGATGGTCCCGAATTCACCAACGATCCACCCGGTTTTGCGATCAACAAAAAAAACATCATTAAAGTATCTATCCTCCGGCTCTCGTTGCCGCTTCCAGTGTTTGCCGCCGTCATCTGTATGCAAAACCGTCCCGCTCTCGCCGACCGCCCAGCCATAGTGAGCGTCCAGGAAAAAAAGATCATGGATATCCTGCTCTATACCGCTTGGCTGCACCCCCCAGGTTTTTCCTCCGTCAGCTGTATGAACAATTGTTCCCCTGACGCCGGCAGCCCAGCCCTCTTGAGGGTTAACAAACGATATACAGCCCAGCAGTTCCTCAGCGATGCCGCTGTTTTGCTTTTCCCATGTCTTCCCGCCATCGGCACTGCACAGGATAGTCCCGTAATTACCGCTCACCCAGATATGCTGCGCATCAACCCGGGCAATGCTATGCAGATTTTCTCTCGTGACAAAGTTGAAAGCCGGCATCTGTATCCTGGAACGGTCAAACCTGTCACAACCGAAAACCATGACCAGCACAGCCGGTATAAGAACCAATTTTATTTGTATCCTTGTCATCATTTATAACCCTCAACAATAGCTATGGCTGCCCATTTCTTGCTTAATAACTTTTGTCCTTCAGGCTCTTAGTCTGAAAATAATCAGGGCGTATAGATGCTCCCACATTCTTCACTTCACGGATATTTGGGCTACCGTGATGGCGGATCAGATCGACCGAATGCTCAGCGCTGAACAATGACGTTTTTTCACCACAGGCTGTCGGATACTCATCATAAAACAGTTCATACATTTTCCAGAGCTCACCCTTGCGATTGTACATTACCTTGAAGTTCATCTGCCAGGTCTCAGGGTCCAGGTACCATATCTGCTTAATGTACAGATATCCCTTCTCCTTGTTTTTTACCTCAACGACCCAGTGATTAACCCGTTCGCGCTGCACACCGTTCCAGAATGCCTGGCCTTTGACCCTCTGGAGCTGCTTGGCATCCTGATGTCGTGCAACCAGAAGATCAGCCCTGCCTTTACTGTCGTAGGTGTTACGGGTAACATGCGTGTACCATCCGTCCTGATCGTCAAAGACCATGTCGGTCCCGTCAATTGAGTCGGTCCGCTGGCTTGCTGTATAACGCCTGATCCTTCTGAACATCACTGTGTAAACCCATAGATCTTCCTGTTTTGTATGGTCCAGATATTTGAGCTCTAGCATTGTGCTATCAGCAAAATCAACCGGGGCCGTGTGACGCTGAAACCATGAACGTGCTATGCCCCGCTGATTTTCTTTTTCGGGAATGCGGGGAAGCGGCTCAGAATCTACTCGTCCGATCCAGTACAATTCCCAGCGAAGCATTCCTGCACTACGCTCGGTTTTTTGCTGGCAATTAACAACATCACCAATGTTCTCCTCTTGGTGACTGTCTCCATGGGAGTTGCCGTCAAAATTCCAGGCCATCTCAAGACCTGTTTTGGGCTGTGGAAAGGGGATCCCGGCAACATCGCCATACCCCGCCAGCATGCCGTCATTATCGAGCTTGCTTTGAGGCGCATTTTTTTTAGTGGCGGCAATCATGCCCGACGATATTGTATAAGGCCGATACGGCACTACACTGAACCACAGCGACTCTGCACCGAAACCCTTGGGATTTTTTAGTGTGTTATATACAGCCTCATGCAGAAAGTCTTTGACCTGATCAGCATTTTCAGTTGCTACTTTCTTGCCCGCCCAAGTCTTTTCCCACTCGCGCACCTTTGCCAGCTCTTCACCTTCATAGCTGCGGGTCGGAAATGTTATCTCGCCGGCAACACCTGGTGCAAGGCTGACACACCACGATGACAGTAGAACAATCATGCTCATCAACACTTTTTTCATAATCTCCTCCTGTGTTTTGAATACAGCGTCCTGCCCAAACAACCACTGAACGGGCACGCACCCGTGCAGGTTAAAACTCATACCCGATACGAAAATAGAGGCAATCCCCGCGTGCCATTGAGGCTTCACTTGAGTCGGTCGTATCTTTGGCAAAAAATCCCAGGTATCCTGCTTCATAGCGCATATGCTCTCCAGGCGCATACTGACAGGCTATGACGCCGTAGCCCCAGTTGCGGGTATTGTACAAAAAGCGAATTACCGGCCGGAACTCTTCATGATAAAACTTGCCTTTAACCAATGCCGACAAATTGCTCTGGGACTTATCCCCCCAGCCAAACGATGACCACCTGCGGCTGACATTGCCAAGCCGCCACTGCGCACTCCAGCCTAAAGAACAATCAAATGCGGCCCACCCGCGTTCCTGGAGCCAGGGGATGAGGACCGGTCGATCAACAGTAAGACCAACATTCACCTGGTCACGTTCTGAGTTGCCGGTTATGAAGTCGCCCGATGGCTCAATGTTCTTGGGAAAGGTTGTGTTGATGGGCACGCCAATTTCATAAGACAGTTCACCGCGCACAACCGACTCTATTGCCGGTACGAGGGTTTGACAACTTGCCCCGATTGCATCAAAAAATTTATACTCGAAAAGACTGTAATAGGGCACCTGCGGGAGTGGCAGACCGAAGACACGGCTCACCGCATTCCTCCCCATAAGTCCATTCAGGGTGTTGGGGTTTAAATTGGTTGCGCTGGGTTTCCCAAGGGTTTTTGTGCGGGCAACAGGACTTGTCTCCATGCCGTGAAACCAGCTTACGGTCCAGTCAAGCAGATAATCCTCTTTGAAAAGATTAACCCCTGAATTGCCCCGGATTCTTAAGGCCCAGGATGAATTGCGCAGAGTAACAGCCGGCCGTGCCCGCTGAAACAAAAGGTCGGCCAATGCTTTCTGCCCAAATGGCCGCGGCCTGCGACCCTCCGGACCCTCCGGTCTAACAACGCCGCCGGCCATGCTGGTCCCGTCGGTTGGGGTCCTGACCTGCTCAAAATCTCCCGGAATCCAGATCCATTCAAAAACAAGCTGCCCCGGCAGGGTAGAGTTGTAGAACCCGCGCATCATCCACAGTCCCAGCTTTATTTCGTCCCACGGGTCAATTCCGGGGGTGGTATAGCGCAAATCAAGGGTATTGATCCGGTCAATGGTGCGCACCATCTCTACCTCGCTCCAGAACACGATCTGTTTACCCAGCCGGATGTTCCAGGGCCCATAGTAAATATCTGCATAGGCCTCATTGATCCAGTCATCCTGGTCAAATAAAGGCCCTTGATATTTTTTTCTGTCCTGCGGTGCAATACTGCGCCGGTACTTGTTATCAAAGTCCGGTACTGATTCATGCCAGTACTTGAAAAACCCGAATAGATTTACGAGAAGCTTGTCATTCTCAACCGCTTTGTACAGCAGCTCAAGGGTACCTTTGGTGCGCATAAGCCCCCATTCGGTGTCCCGGTACTGCCGCTCTTCGTCGGTTACTTGCGTACGGTAAATCATGAATTCATACAAACTCCCCTTTACCCTGAGTCTTCCATCGAAAAAATCCAGCGAAGCTGAACAGTGCCGGGGAAGCACGGAAAAGAATAACAGTACCCCTGCGATGACGCCGGGGATAAAAAATTTGTCTTTCATGGGAACCCCTCCTTTCGTTTTGTGTTTGCTGCACATTCCAATAAATCTCCTAATGTTCAGCGATATCTATTATTCATGCTGCTTTGCTTTTCCTATTCTTGCGTGGCTGGATGAACATTAGTTATAAATTTTGGCTTAAGGATGCAGATCAACGCCGGCACAAGAAAAAGAGCACCAAGCATATTCAAAAACAAGAGAATAGCCAGCAGGATGCCCATCTCAGCCTGGAATTTCAGGGGTGAAAATGCCCACAAAACAAGCCCGAGCGTAATAGTTGTTGCTATCTGAATAATAGATTTGCCGTTGGTGGTGAGTGCTTTGTATATTGCTGCGGTAAGCGTTACTCCTTTCTCTTTCTCTTCCACCAGCCGGCCGACAAAATAGATGCCGTAATCCACCCCCAGCCCGATGCCCACGGAAGCCACCGGAAAGGTATTAACCGTGAGCCCGATCTGGTAGGCACCCATGAGGGCAAACGTTAGGACATTGGAAATGGCAAGCGGTATGGTAAGTATAAGCCCGGCAGTGATTGACTTGAACTCAAGCGCACAGAACAGCCACACCCCTCCCAGCGCAAGGATGAGATTCCATATCTGAGCATCTGCGATGACCTCGCGAACTGCTGCCTGAACCCCGACAGCGCCACCTGCTAACCGATACTTCCCCCCCGGCGGGCCGGGATTTTTGGCTAAATACGCCTGTATGTGCTGAAATACGCCTTCAATGGTTTTGGGCATTTTATCGCGGCAGTAAATTACTATATTTGCATAGGTTTCTTCCGTGTCCACATACTTATCCCAGGTGCCGGGTTCACCTGAGTGGAGAAGTCGGCGGGTAATGAAATGCAGGGCTTCGTCTTCCCGGGGCAGGTGAAAGCACTGGGGATCATCCTCATAGGTTGACATTAAAAATCTGGGTACAGTACTAACAATTGACATGGCAAACATCACCCGTTCATGCTGCATCATATACCGGGTAAACCTGTTCATCTCTCTGAGCGTTGCAGCCTGGGTAACAAAGCCGCCTCCTTTTTCGTCATCAAATTTTCCCCCCTCGCCCTCAAGAATAATGTAAAGCGGATTGAGCAACGGCATGCTGAAAGTAATCCTGAATGCATCCTTGTTGTATCTATGAAAGGGCCATAAGATTGAAGAGCCGGGCATAAAATCTCCAACGTTTATCTGCTGGGCATAATTAAGTCCCACGATAACCATAACAAGAGTAACTGCAGTAACATACCATTTCCCCCGCCGGGGTATCCAGCGTCCGACCATGCTGAGAAATCTGTCGCGATAATCCTGCCTTTCCTGATCCAGTGACCGCTGCATATACTTTCTCATTCGTTTTGTCTCTGGAATGAATGAAAGTAAAAGAGGGGTAAAAATCACAGAGAGAAAAACTGTTGCGATGCACCAGAAACTGCATGCAACGGCAATGTTTGTCAGTACCGGTATTACCGCAATAGCAACCAGGGCAATGCCCAGCGCATCGGTAATAATGCTGGTAACGCCGGGAAGGAACATGCTTTCAATCGTCGCTACTGCTGCTGTTTGGATATTTTTAGCGGTCGCATACTCTTCCAGATAACGGCTTAAGCACTGCATGGAATGGCGCGCGGTCATAAGGGCAATGAGAAATGGCAAAACCAGTATAAGCGGATCGAGGTTAAACCCGGCAAGGGCCATAAAGCCCAACCCCCAGACAGCGCTTATTGCAGCAGACAATACCGGGATAACCACTGCCCGAATACTTTTGTAGTATATAAAGAGCATTATGATCATGCTGAAAACCGTTCCGCCGAGCACTATCAGAACCTGGCCCGTGAGCTGGTCAATATAGCCCAGATGCATTGGCTCGCCGGCAATGCTGACGATATGGTTTTCATCCTCGGTATGCTGCCTGATACGGCTGAGTTCATTGAACACCGTACGGTAGTCGATGTCCTCTTCCAGAAAATCTACCGTGATAAGGCTCTTTTTACTGTCATAGGATACGTTTTGCCCGTAATACTGCGGATTGCTGTATATATTATCGCGGAGCGTATTCATCTCTTGTTCATTGCGCGGAATGTCGGGATACATGAGCGGATCAATCTGCATGGTTCCCGAGGTGTATTTAAAGGTCTTCATCTTTGATACGGCAATGGACCTGATTTTGTATGGATCAACTCCGGGTATATTTTCAAGCTCGCGGGTAATCCATTGGATCTTGGTGAGGGTCTTTTGATTGAAAATATCACCCGTGCGGACCTGGACCATAATGAGTACCTGATTGGACCCGCCAAAAATATGCCTGATTTTATTATGGACTTTTATGTAGGGGTGTTTCTGTGGCAGCAGGTCAGCAATTTTTGTCTTTACCGAGAGACTGGTAAGCTCATACATGAAAAAACCGGTGACAATACTGATGATGACTAAAATCAGGATGCGCCTACGAATAATGAATTCAGCAAACTTTTTCACCGTCACAGATCCTTTTTGTAAAAATCAGGTATCCGGACATAGAGAGAAAAGCATGCATGCCCGGACCCTTCCTTGTAGCAGCAGCGCATTTTAATCAATGCTGACCAGCAGCACACGATAGGTGCTGCTGCATGTATCAATGACGAACCGAAAATCCCGCAGGGGCTTATACCCTGCGCAGCAACCGTTTCCTTATGAGTTCCCTGCTGCTTCCGGTTGACAGCCTGAAGCAGACAGTAATGAAAAAGCACCGGTCAAACTGTTATGACAAATTTACGTCGCTCTTCTTTCAAGGTTGCGGCATTGACAACTTCAAAGGTCCTGTTTCTCATTGCCGGGTTGCTTAACGCAGCGACACATACGCGGGCAATTTGCTCTCTTTTTACCAGACCGGAAATTTTACCGCCTTCCCCGAAAACAATATCATCCGGTAATGCTTTTTCCGTATATCCCCCGGGTCGGATAATCGTATAGGCAATGCCGCAGGACCTGATGAAATTCTCGGATTTTTCCTTCATCTTCAGTACCGGTCCCATTGCTATGCGGTACAGCCATGGAACAGCCTCCCTGCTATCACCAACGCCCGTCGAAGAGATAACCACCAGGTGCTGCAATCCCTTTGACTGTGCAGCTCTTGCAAGGTTCTGATTGCCCAGGTTGTCGATCCGGTTGTTTTCCTTTTTGCTAAACGGTTTTTTTGATCCGATGGCACTTATCACATAGTCAGCACCCTCCATAATCAGTTCAAGAGATGCTGCTGAGCCAAGGTCTCCTTGTACCAGCTCTATCTCTGGCTGGATGAGCCCTGACGGATCGGGCGAATCAAAGGGAGGTACCAGCAGTGCCCGTACGCGATAACCGCTGCGCAACAATTCTTTTATAATACATCTGCCGGCCCTTCCTGTCGCGCCTGCGACAACTACTGTTTTTTTGCTGTTGTTCGGGGGATTATTATTCATTATGTTCTCTCGTCGTTCATATGGGTCGATTGAAGGCTCTCATTATCCTGAGGTAATAGGTTTGTGAAAACTGCATAACCCGCAAGCAGTTTTACATAACGCTTCAATTGTTGTCTGAGATACGCACTTCCGTAAATTCATTCGGTAGTGCGAATTCCCTTTCGTGTCTGATACTCAGCTTGATAAAAACAGGGTTAGCATTCGTCCCGTGTATATCTGTCCATAGTATCCTGCATCTTTTTTTCAACCGTGTTTATCTGCAGTTAAGAAAAAGACAAAGATATGAGCTATTGTTCAATTGCTCGTACGACCTTAAAAGCCCCCCACACAGCATCCATAATCCGGCCGGGTTCCACACAGTCACCAATGCTGAAAATATTCCCTCTAGTCGCCAAAGGCCTTGCTAAGACTGTTTTCCGGCATGAATCGACCTGCAAAAACAAGACTGTCAGCTGCAATCTTCGTCTCTACACCTTGTTGCCTGGCCACAACACCGTCTTTTTCAAGCCTTACCGGCACCGTGCCTGGCAGCACATTGATAGTGGCAGCCTGTATCATCAGCAGAAGCATTTCACGGTTATTGTGGTCAAAGTGGTCTGCAGCCAGTGCGTCGGCATCCCCCCTGGTACTGATGGTAACCAGCTTGCCCCGGCGCGCCAGATAAACCGCGGTTTCACATCCGAGAATACCGCCGCCCATGACCAGTATTCTTTCTCCTTGCGGCTCCATGCCGCTCAGCACCTGGATCACTGTCAGCAATCTATCTGTTGTCCAGCTGTTAAAAGGGGGCGGCTCCATGTTTGCTCCGGTAGCAAGGATAACATAGTCTGCGCCAAAGTTTTGGATATCCCCGGCTGTGGCCTTTTTATTAAGCACAACATTGACGGGCAAGCGCCGTACAAGTCCATTGAGATATTTTATGTAGTCTGCAAGGTCATGCTTGAAATCAGGCTTTGCAGCGGGCCAGAGATTTCCACCCAGCCGGTCAGAGGCCTCCCACAGGGTAACGTCAAAACCGCGCTCTGCTCCAACCCGGGCTGCTTCAATGCCACCCGGTCCGCCGCCGACCACCAGGAGAGTGCGTTTCTGCTTCAGCGGAATAAGTTGCCGATCGGTTTCATGCCCGGTGGTGGGGTTCAGCGAGCAGCTGGTCGGTTCCCCGACTATCATCTGCCACTTGCAGCCTTCATGACAGCCTAAGCAGGGAATGATCTCAGCGATCCTGTTGCTCTGAACCTTGTTCACCCATTCCGGCTCAGAGAGCAGGCCCCTGCCGATGGCGACAAAGTCGGCCTTGCCCTCGGCCAGTGCTTTTTCAGCCACATCAGGGTAGTGCAGACGACCTACGGTAATAACCGGCAGGCTGCTGACCTTTTTGACTTTCCCTGCCAGATCCACCAGGCAGCCCGGCGGTGCATACTGGGGCGGATGGGGCCACCAGTGCGTCTCGTAGCAGCCGGCGTCAACGTGCAGTGCGCTGACTCCCATTTTCTCAAGCTCTCCGGCTATCCACAGCCCTTCCTCTTCTTCCCGTCCGCCCTCAAGATAGTGGGTAATGCCATAGCGGTAGATAATCGGGAAATCAGTGCCGGCTTCGCGCTGGATTGCCTCGATTGATTCACGGGCAAAGGTGAGCCGCTTCTCCCGGGAACCGCCGTAGCGGTCATTGCGGCTGTTCCAGAGGCCGGTCATGAACTGATCCAGAAGATAGCCCTCGTGGCCGTGCAGCTCAACACAGTCCGCTCCTGCCTCGCGGCAGCGCATCGCAGCGTAGCCGAAAGCCCGGGCAAGAGCCTCTGCTTCTTCAGTCGTTATCTCCCTGGTTGTCCATGCAGGGTCGTCAGGAAAATAAAAATAACTGTTTTCTGATGCCGAAACCGGCTTAACGCCTTCGGGTACTGTGGGGAACGGGACAACGCGGCCGAACCCGGCAGTCAGCTGAATGCTCAGCCTGCAATTATAGGAATGAAGTATATCTGCAAGGCGGCGCATCGAAGCCAGATGTTTGTCAGAGGCCACGTTAAACAAACTTTTTGCAAAAGGCTCCAATGCCTGGGAAACGAAGGTCGCCTCGGTCGTAATAAGGCCAACACCGCCGCGGGCTCTGGCCTCAAAATAAGCCAGATAGCGTTCACCCCAGTCTCCGTCAGGCTCATGCATCCCATGGCCGCCCATGGCCGCCATAACGATACGATTTTTAATCTCAATGTTACCAATAAAACCAGTGTCCAACAGTTTCATGCTTTTTGATTGCTCCCTTCTGTATATTATATAAAGTTCCCAAATTATGATATAAAGTTATGCGGTCGTATTAACCAAAAAATATGCCAAAAGCCTATTTATTTAAAATGGGATTGGATTACAGCAGGTTAGATTTAATGGCGAGGTTCTTATCAATGGGGCAGTTCAAAAAAATTCCATATATTGAGGACAGAAAAAGCTGCAGATGTTTACAACCACTTGACTTAACAGTTGTTTCTAAGTTTCGTGAAAAAATTGACATTGTCCATAAATTGTTTACATTGAGATTATGGTTTTGTTATTCCATACTTTTTTACTTTCTCATAAAGATAGGCACGGCTGATCTTTAGCTTCTGTGCTGTTTGCGGATAATTATTGCGACAAATTTTTAATGCATACAAAATAATATTTTTTTCAGCATGCTCTTTTGCACTTTGAGCAGCTTTTTTTAAGGGGTTTGAACTTGAAAGCTGTTCGTCACAGGTAACCTCTGCGGGAAGCAAATCTGCATTAGCTGGCTTCTCATTAAACAGATTGGCAACATCATCTCCCAGCAGACAAAATCGTTCCACAATGTTTTCCAGTTCACGCACATTGCCAGGATAGGAATAGTCCATAAACAGGCTTATTTCTTTTTCTGTAAAGGAGGGAAAGGCTTTTTTAAATTTTTTCTGGAAATTTTTCAGAAACAGGTCTATCAGCAGCGGTATATCTTCTGTGCGGTGCCTGAGCGGAGGAAGATGAATGGGTATTACATGAATCCGGTAATACAGGTCTTCTCTGAAATTTCCCTTTTGCACTTCGGCAAGTAAATTCTTGTTTGTGGCTGCGACAAGACGGACATCAACCCTGGTCGGCACGGCAGCACCTACCTGCATCATTTCTCCTCGTTCCAGCACCCGCAGCAGCTTTACCTGCATGTCTTTGTCCATTTCTCCAATCTCATCGAGCAACAGAGTTCCCTTATCAGCCTCAGCAAAATATCCTTTACGTGAATCAACAGCACCGGTATAGGCTCCTTTTACATGACCGAAAAATTCGCGTTCCATCAATTCTTTGGGAATTGCCCCGCAGTTGACAGATACCATGGGACCATTTTTCCGCGGGCTGTTATAATGGATAGCATTGGCAACCAGTTCCTTGCCAGTGCCGGTCTCCCCACTAATGAGCACATTTGAATCACTGTCTTTTATTGCCTCGATAAGCTGATAAATTTTTCGCATGGATGGGCTGTTGCCCATGATACTGCCATAGTGATATTTCCCCTGGAGTTTCTGGGTGAGGGTATCTATTCGTTTCTCCTGTGCCTTGGCTGTACGCAGCAGATCCCTGATTCTTAAAAGCGACTTGATCCTTGCAAGGAGCTCAAGAGAGTTAAAGGGTTTCACAATGTAATCATCAGCACCTTTTTCCAGACCCTCGATCTTCATTTCAGTGTCTGCCCGGGCAGTCAAAAATATAAAGGGTATTTCCTGCAGGCCGGGCTTTGCTTTAACGCGCTTCAATAACTCATGTCCATCCATCTCAGGCATCAACACATCGCACAGGATTACATCCGGTACATGTGTCTCCAGTCTCTGCAAAGCTTCGTTGCCGTTGCGTGCTGGTATGAAATCATAATCCCTTGTTATAATCCCTGAAACATACTGGCGAATATCAGGATTATCATCAACGATAAGAATAAGAGGCTTGGTACCGCTGATACTCTCCGGGATGATATCTTCTTCCTGATAAACATCTGAAAGCTCTACCGCGGCCTGCAATGACAATTCCTCGTCAGATGTCCCGGCATCAGCTTTTTTATTAACCTGAGGGCCATCCACGGGCAGATATATTGAAAAAGCAGACCCCTTGCCATACTGACTGCTAACGGTGATGTGCCCTCCCATAAATTCAGCCAGCTCCTTGGCATAGGCAAGCCCTATACCCGCTCCCCCCTGTTTATTATTGTAAGAGATACTGCCCTGATTGAAGCGATCAAATATCTTTGGCAGATCTTCTTCTTTAATGCCGATGCCGGTATCATGAATTGATATCTTTGCACAATTGCCCTCCGGAACTGCAGTTTTTATGCAGGAGTCATTCGCAACTTTTTCATTCCAGTCTGTCCCAGCCCTGAATCCAACCTGCTTCGTAATGGTAACGGTGATGGAGCCCTTTTCAGGCGTAAATTTGAAAGCATTTCCAATGAGATTAAAAAGGATTTTTTCCATTTTGCCCGGGTCGATAGGAACATCAGGAAGATCACGCTCAGCATTAAAAGTGAGTTTAATATGCTTCTTTTTTGCAATAAGGGCAAAAGAGTCAAGTATCGCCGCAGTAAATTTTTTCAGATCCTTTTTTTCAAACATTATATTCTTGGCTCCCGACTCCAGCATGCTGAAATCAAGCAGCTGATTGATCAATTTTAACAGCCGTCTGGCATTCATCAGGGCAACGGTGAGCTGACCTGAAATAGATTTATTGATTTTCCCGAACGTACCCCGCAGAATTTCCTCTGCGGGACCGATAACCAGGGTGAGCGGCGTTCGAAATTCATGGGTGATATTAGTGAAAAATTGGCTGCGAAATTGATATGCCTCGCGAATTGCTGACTCCGCCTTTTTTCTTTCAGTGATGTCCCGCAGGACACAAACCGAGCCCGTCATAAGCCCTGAGGCATTTCGTTGCACCGTTGCTGTTGCATCCAAAGGAACAACTTCGCCATTCTTGTTAAAAGCATAGAGCTCCCAGTTCTCAATTTTTTCACCATCTTTGAGCTTAACAAATTTTTCCACCTGGCGGTAGGTATACTCACGGTAAGACTGGTCCAGCGTAATCATCTCACCGGTGGTTGATTTAAATGTTCCTTCGGCAGGACCCAGGGAAGAAAAAATTCCTGTTATTTTCTTTTTATCTTTTCCTACAATCCGGGTAAATGCCTCGTTTACGCGAGTTATTGTTCCCTTTCCATCAAAAATAATTATTCCATCGCCACAGGATTCCAGGATGTTTTCAAGAAATGCTTTTTCATCTTTTAGCTGCTGCTCCAGTTTTTTCCTCTCCAGTAAGGCCTGATCCGGATCTTCCCCCTCCAGTTGAATTTTAAGGACATCCTTTTCAATAGCTAATTGATTTATATGCTCCTTTAGTTTATGTGTTTCCCGCAAATCAGTTAAAAAAACAATGCAGCCCTTGGCATAATCGTCAGCCCCGGAAAATTTGGTATAATTAAGTTCTACTGGAATAACCTCGCCGCTTAAACTGGTAAGCTCGGTGACATAACGGTCTGGGACAGGGAACCGGTATGTTTTGAGCACCTTAAAAAAAGAAGCTACGAAAAAGCTCTGAAGGTCAGCTGCGTTTGCCTTGGAGAGATCAAGGAATGCCTGGTTTGCCTTTATCAGCCTGGCTTTTTCGTCAAACAGAAAGATGGGCATTGGCAACGAGCCGTAAATTATGTCAAATGTTTCTTTAACCACATTGAACTCATTCATGCTTTTATCCCGGATTAAGTTTATGTCGCGACTGGAAGAGATGTTGGTAAACCAGTGACACCTCAAAAAGGTGAAAGACCAAAGAATAAAAACGATTATGGCTGTTCCCGGATTCCCCTTGAGTGATTTACACCGTTATACCGGCCAAGCCTTTTCTGACAACAAATTGGGGTTTAAACACCTCTATGAAACTGGCGATGATCAGCAGTGCCCGGGGCATGTTAAACCGCAGGATGATTGCCAGCAGCAGTCCCATCAGTGTCTGGAATATCATCTTGGACATAAACCAGAACACAATGCCGCACATCAGGGTCGTGGCGATAAAAACGATGGCTTTGCCCGTGGTGCCCAGCGCCTGACTGATGGCAGATTCAATCGTTCCCTTGTTTTGATACTCTGCAATAATGCTGGCGACTTACACATCTTATGTCGGCGACCCTTACGCTGCCGGTTTCCCCAGCAGCTCTGTAATTGCCGGGCACTCGCGCTCGCCAAGTTTTCCCTTCTTAGCAAGATCTTCCGCCACATCAGAGAGCCCGATCTCCGCAAGTCTCTTTCTGGTGGGCAGGCCGTCAGTTGAGCAGCCGCGATAATGATAGTATTCCTCCAGCATGCCCGGATGGTGGATCGGATCATTCTCCCCGCGCCGGGTGCCCTGCCGCAGGTCATCCTTGCGCGTGATGCCCAGCAGCGCGTTAAAGCTTTTCTCAACCTGGTATGCCCGCTCGGCTGCTTCATAGAGTTTATCCGGATCCCGGCCCGTTGCCGCCTGGTAGATTTCCCCCATTTCCTCAACAAGAATGAGCGGGTCGGCAAACACATCGCAGCCTACCATGGGCACAAAGCAGATGCCGAGAGCAGTCCATGAGCATCTTGTAGTTCTCGCTCCACCACACCACCCGGCCCTTTGCCGCGGGGTTGGCGTGCTCGAGGATTCCCTCGGGAAGGTCTTTGCCGAAGATTCTTTCCATCATGTCCTGCAGGCCGATCATGGCAGGGAACGGGTGGCCTTTCAAATGGTCTGCGCCGCGGGTGGCGACAGATGAGGCAAGGCTCATGGCAATGGCCTGGGTGCAGTTGTAGGTGAAAGACTGGCCCTTGGTGTGAAAGCCGTATTCCTGGGCATTGCCGCCAATGCGCGCAACTGCATCCGGCATGCTCTCGGCAAGGATATTACCGAATCCTTCGCGCCGGGTAATTTTCATAATCATGTCAGAAATCACCCGCTCATCCCCCCACTCTAAGTGGATGCCGCCGGTATCCTCGGTCCCGATAATGCCCCGCTGATAGCATTCCATGGCCATGGCAAGGTTCCAGCCGAACTGGACGCAGTCCATTCCCATGCGGTTGACCAGATCTGAAATATGCATTAGTGCCGGAAAATCAAAGAGGCCAAGCAGGGGGCCCATGTTGGTATAGTGGCCGAACTCAAGCTTATCAGTCTTCTCTCCCTTGAACGGGCCTTCCTTCACTTCCCACTTCTGGGTGCATGCCACCGGGCAGCGGTAGCATGCGATCTGGCCCGCCTTGTAGTTCTCCACCAGGTTGACAATATCGTATGACTCAAGCTGCTCGGGGGTGATGCGCACCTGCTGGTTTTTGATGCGGGTCTGGTCGCTGTTCTGGGCGATGAGCATCAGCGAGCCGTATTCCTTGTGGGCAAACAAAGCAGGGCCCTTGCCCCAGATGTCCCGGTAGCGCTTCACCAGCTCGTCAAACTTTTTTTCATCCGCGACCGGCACCGTGCCGTCAGCTTTCACGATTATCGCCTTCAGGTTCTTGGAGCCCATGACGCAGCCCATGCCGGCCCTGCCATTGAAGCCGACGCGTTTGGTGCTGTTGCAGATGTTGGCATACCTGACCAGATTCTCTCCTGCCGGCCCGATGCGGGCTGTTTCGCACTCGCCGTATTTTTCATGTATCTTCTCATCAGTCGCATAGGTGTCAAGTCCCCACAGATCAGTTGCATCAACCAGCTCCGGTAGTCTTTCCTTTCTCGATGAGAAGCGCCACCGGTTTTTTTGCCTTTCCCCTGAAGACAAGATGGTCATAGCCTGCCTGTTTCACCCGCGCCGGAAAGGTGCCGCCGCCGTTTGAGTCGCCGAAGATTCTGGTGAGCGGGCTTTTAGCGGTTATGGTCATGCGTGAAGAGCAGGGAAACGAGGTGCCGACCAGTATGCCGAAGCCGAATATGAGCGGGTTCTCCGGTGACAGCGGATCTATCTCTGGATTTTTGCGCAAAGCATCATACAGCAATCGGGCATTAATGCCTGCCCCGCCGGTGTATCCACTTTTAAGCTCTTCGGAGATCTCCTCTTCCCGGATTGTGCCATTGGTGAGATCCACCTGAAGAATTTTGCCGCTCCAGCCAGCATTTGTTTTAGATTTGTCGGTAACTTTTATTTGCATTGTCTCTCCCTTTCCAATTTCTATGGTTCCACGTAAACCCCGTTATCTTTCAAGAAGCCTCCCTGTTCAATATCCTTGATCAGGTTATCAAGAACAACAGCAAGGCCAGGTGCAGCCTGTGCCTTGATCTCACGCAAAAATCCAGTGACCTCTTGCACTGATGATCTTTTTACTCGTACCGTTCCCTTGTCACTGAAGGCCCTGACAATAGAGATATTTTTTGTAACCAGTTTGCGCAGCTGTGCCTGCAGCGTTATATCTGCTGCAACAATCCCGGTAATTTCCTGCGCGTATTCATAAAACACCTCAACCAGCCGCTCATTTTTTTCCTGCAGTGCAGAGCGAACGTTCCTGAGAACGGTCAATTCGTCCTCATTCTGTATATTCTTAACAAACGGGCATTTTGAACCGCCCGGGATGGTTGTTGTCCCCCCTCCGGGAATGGTTGTCGTGCCAGTCGGTATTTTAGGTTGTGCCACTGCAGTGCCCCAGCTCGGCTCTGATGAAGAACCATCATTGGTCAGGCGGACTTCTTCGCCGGTTGACAGGTTCTTTTTATAAATATCAGAGGTAATATTATAGCTCAGGAAATCACTAATATTTAACACCGTGCTCTTTGAGGTCACCACGCTGTACACAATCCACTGGCCGTCCGGGCTGAAGTCAGCACTGGTTGCAGCAGCATTCTGCGGCACAGAAGTTATTTTGCGGATGTTGCCGGAGCCGTCACTGTTGGCAAGCACGATGTTACTGGTCATATTGAACGAGCTGTCATACTCTGTATAGGCGCACGCTATGGTGCTGCCGTCCGGTGACCATGCGGGCGATGAGTATCCCCAGCTCCGGGGAGGATAGCTGAAATAATCATTGCCCTTAGCAGCAACAACGACACCTGACCCGTTGAGATTATTGGCAGGCACCACAACAACTGACTCCTGGGTGATCCCCCCGCGGGAATAGGCAATCCTGGTTCCGTCAGGTGAATATACCGGGCTATTGTCTGCACCGCTGCCGTTTTTGAAATCATCGATCAGAATGCCGTTTAAATCCACAACCATGAGCTTATCAAACCCCCCGTACGGGCTTTTACCTTCTTTCACCGTCCCATCGGGATTCAAGGCAGTGGTATCGAAGTACGCAAGCCCGGATATACCGGTTATTTTTGTCCCGTCAGGAGAGAATGATGGCTTCCCGGCTAAAAAATTCCCGTCGCTTAAGTTGCCCAGCACAGCAGTCTCCTCCCCTCCGGCAGGAACCTGAACAAATCCCGATGCGCCAATCCATTTATTTTTTACGATCTTGACCCATACATTGGTTGCTGGAACATCCTGCAAAACACCTGCCTTTGTATAGGCATCATAGGTAACCAGATCCTTACAACCCTGGAATGAATATATGAGGCTTGAAGGGTTATCATTGTAATCTCCAATATCATCTTTAACAGAAACTTTAACAGAACCGGTCTTCTTTTCTGAATTATATTCTGCGCCGGTAACCCTGATGAGTTTTGATCCCTGCAGCTCGAGCCTGAAAATATCTTCATAGTTCAGACTTTTGAAAGAAAGCAGGTTTGAAGTAAACGCTAACTGCTTCCCATCATGTGAAAGTGCGGGCTGACTTGCAGAGTAGGGAAAGAAGTTTGTTATCTGTGTCCTGCCTGAACCATCGGGACGCATGCTGTACAGATTTGAATACGGAGCATTATCCCTGTTGTAATAGCCGGTGAAAATGATCAACTCTTCAGCCTGCACTATATCACGGGCAAGAAAAAGAATCATTCCGATGAGACATAACACCTTTAATAGTGCTTTGCTGTGCCTTGGGTTCATGGTCTTCTCCTTTCATCAATAATGCACGGGGCGTTTCTCTTTCAATTATTTATATAAACCTAAAGCTGGTTTAGAAATCAAGTCTAATATTCGCAGGTGAGACTTCTTTTAAAATCCTGTAGAATTTCCTTTGAGGGCTCATTATCAAAAAGGCTTACAATAATGATGGCAACAAGTGCTTGGATGAATCCCGGCACAATTTCATAGAGCATGGACCAGCCAAACAGCTTCCGCACCAGCATTATTACCCGCCGACAGCAAAGCCGAATGAGGTGTAAAGAAGGAAAATCCGGATAAAGAGTGCGAATACTATACGCAAGGTTTTTGTATAATCATGAAAGCAATGCTGCAGATAGCCGGACAGGGTCAGGGAATCATGTGCCGCCTCGTTGCTGGCACAATCCCTGCCTTCTGATCAGTATCAGCAGTGAGTGGAAAATTCTTTCCCGGTAAGCCTGCGAAAGGCTTCCTGGTAGCGCTGGCTGGTTTTTTGAATGATCTCTGCAGGAAGCGTGGGGGCAGGCGGTTTCTGGTCCCAGGTAAGGCTGAGCAGGTAGTCACGCACAAACTGCTTGTCAAAGCTGTTCTGCGCTTTTCCCGGCGCATAGGAATCCTGCGGCCAGAAGCGCGATGAGTCGGGTGTGAGCACCTCATCGATGAGGATGATCTCGCCATTCAGCATGCCGAATTCAAACTTGGTATCAGCGATTATTATTCCCTTTTCCTCTGCTATTGACCGGGCTTTCTGGTAGATGGCAATGGTAAGCTGCTTGAGCCTGGCTGCGGTCTCTTTGCCCACCAGTTTCTCTGCGGCTGAAAAATTGATATTTTCATCGTGGGTGCCTATTTCAGCCTTGGTCGAGGGAGTGAAGATCGGCTCGCCAAGCGAATCTGATTCCTTCAGGCCCGCGGGCAGCGGAATGCCGCAGACCGCGCCGCTCTTCTGGTAATCCTTCCAGCCGGAGCCCGAGAGATAGCCGCGCACCACACACTCTACAGGGAGCGGCTTTGTTTTTTTGATGAGCATGCTGCGGCCGGACAGAATATCCCGGTACGGCCGGCAGGCCGCGGGGAAATCCTCAACGCGGGTGGAAATAAGATGATGGGGCACAATGCCGGACAGCTGGGAAAACCAGAACGCGGAAAGCTGGGTGAGGATCTTTCCCTTGCCCGGAATTCCGTTGGGGAGAATTACATCAAAGGCTGAGATGCGGTCTGTGGCAATCATCAGCAGCGCGTCGCCCATGTCGTAGAGGTCCCGCACCTTGCCCCTGTTGAGCAGTTTTAAATCCTTAAATTCGGTCTGGAGAATGATCTGTTCGGTCATATAAGGGCCTGAAGCTGTCAGCTTTCAGCCTTCAGCTCTATTTTATTTTTCTGACATGCTGATAGCTGTCTGCTATACTTCATCATAGCGCTTTTCCCCGCGGGAAGAGCTCTTTTTAATTTCTGCCTGGGCTGCCTCAACCCCTGCCTGAAACGCCTTTTTATTCAGCTCTACAAACTGCTTGGGCACCCTGCGCAGCACCGCTTTTTCCATGGCAGACTCTGATATGTGGGGGAAAATCTGTGACATGGCCCCGAGCGCGACAATATTGGCGACATTCTCCCGGCTGAACTTTTCCCGGGCAATCCGCGTGAAGGGGATGGCATACGCCGGCGCGTCAGCGTTCTGAGACACGTAGGTCGAGTCAATAATTAAAATACCCTCGGGTTTTAAATACTGATAATTATCGTCGCAGGCATCCTGGCTCATGGCAAGCAGCAGGTCAAGTTCTGAGGCCTTGGGATAGTTTATCTCCTCATCACTGATGACCACGTCAGAGCGGCTGAAGCCGCCCCGTGCCGCAGCGCCATAGGCCTGCGTCTGGGCAACAATTTTGCCGTCATAAATGCCCGCGGCTTCTGCCACGATGATGCCGGCAAGGATCAGCCCCTGCCCGCCGAGCCCTGCCAGGCGAATTTCATACTGCTCTGCCATGAGAAATCCCTATTGCGGTGAATATTTCCTGCTCAGGCTTTTTGCGCCCGCTCCATAAGCTTTTCATATTCTTCGCAGTACTCGGGCTTATCCAGATCCGTCAGCACCCCGAGCACTGTTTTACCCTTGAGCTCTTCCGGGCTCATGCCCTGCACATCATGCATTGACACCAGGCTGTCCCGCTGCTGCTTGAGCATGTTGACCACGCTGCCCAGGCGGTTATTGCGGCCATAAATAGTGGGGCACGGGGTTATTACCTCAAGTACGGAAAACCCTTTTTTTCTGATGGCCAGGGCCATCAGCTCATCAAGCTCATCGACATGGTAGGCGGAGCCGCGGGCGACAAAAGCCGCACCTGCAGCTTCGGCAAGTTTGGGAACATCAAACGGGTTCTCAATATTGCCCATGCGCGCGGTTGAGGCAATGCTCCCGAGCGGCGTGGTCGGAGAAATCTGCCCGCCGGTCATGCCGTAGGTGCTGTTATTGAAGATGATGGCGGTCAGATCAATATTGCGCCGCGCCGCGTGAATAAAATGATTGCCGCCGATTGCCAGGGCATCGCCGTCGCCCATGGCAACAATGACCGTAAGCTCGGGACGCGCAAACTTCAGCCCCGTGGCAAACGCCAGCGCCCGGCCGTGGGTGGTGTGCAGGGTATTGAAATCCATGTAGGTGGAAACCCTGCCCGAGCAGCCGATGCCCGACACGATGGCGGTCTTGTCCTTGGCCATACCCAGCGCATCAACAGCCCTGATCATAGAGCCCATGACGATCCCGTTGCCGCATCCCGGACACCAGATCAGGGGAAACTTTTTTTCATGCCTGAGGTACTGATACACATCTGTCTGCTCGGTTTTCATTTCCGCTCCCGCCGTTTGAGGCCGTAAATTATCTCCTGCGGTGTTATAAGCTCCCCGTCGATGCGGGACACTTTTCTCACCCTGAACCTGCCGTGACCGACCCGCACCACTTCGCGGTACAGCTGCCCCATGTTCATTTCCGGCACCACCAGGTCCTGCACCTGTTCCGGCAGAGACTCAACCGCGACGCGCGGGAACGGCCACAGGGTAGAGAGCTTCAGCAGCCCCACCTTCATCCCCTCTTTGCGCAGCGCGAGCACCGCGCTTTTTGCCGAGCGCGCGGTGCAGCCATAGGCAACGATTGCGGCGGTAGCGTCTTCCATGAGAAACGTCTCATAGAGCATAATCTCTTCAAACCCCTGGCGGATTTTTCTGAACAGCCGCTGTATGAGCGCTTCCACCTCATCTTTTTTGGTGGTGGGAAAGCCCATGCTGTCATGGGTCAGCCCGGTTATGTGGTAGCGGTAGCCGTCGCCGAAGGCCGCCATGGGCGGAACGCCGGTTTTGCTGTCCTCAAACGGCTTATACCACTCCGGCGGGCAGTCGGGCCGGGGCCGCTCGACAACCTGGATGCTCTCCGGCTGGGGCAGGGTGACCTTTTCCCGCAGATGCCCGATGACCTCATCCATCAGGAGAATGACCGGCATCCGGTATTTTTCTGAAAAATTGACCGCGGTGACCGTTAAGTCAAACACCTCCCGCACCGAGGACGGGCACAGGACAATGCTCGGGTGATCGCCGTGCGTGCCCCAGCGCGCCTGCATCACATCACCCTGGGCCGGCAGCGTGGGCATGCCGGTGCTGGGGCCGGCGCGCATCACATTCACCACCACGCACGGCACCTCCGCGATTGCCGCGAAGCCGAGGTTCTCCTGCATCAGAGAAAAGCCGGGGCCGCTGGTGGCGGTCATGCTCTTGAGACCGGCGATCGAGGCGCCGATGATCGCGGCCATGCTGCCGATCTCATCCTCCATTTGAATGAACCTGCCGCCGACTGCCGGGAGCCGGCTCGACAGAATCTCGCCGATCTCGTTTGAAGGAGTAATGGGGTATCCGCCGTAAAACTGCACCCCCGCTGCAAGAGCTCCTTCAGCACAGGCCTCGTTTCCCATTAACAGTTTTGCTTCCATCAGCTCCTGTCAATCCTTGCCTGAAAACCGGTATCTAAATCTCGAAGCTAATCTGCTAAATCCTAAACAATTTCAGAGTACGGAACTCAAGATTTAGAATTTAGATTTTGATTTGTTTAGAGTTTTATTTAGGATTTAGTATTTTGTTCCTCGCCGCGTCCTTCGATTATCCGCAAGGCAAAATCCGGGCAGCGGCTGACGCAGAACCCGCAGCGGTTGCACTCGATGGGCTTCACCGCGCGCGGGTATCCTTCGTCATCGGCAATAAATACCTTGTGCGTGCACAGCTCCACGCAGATGCCGCAGCGCTTGCACCACTTGTCAAAAATATAGAAAGAGACTTTAGGATATTTGCTCTTCTTTTTTTTCTCAGTATATTTGACCTTGGTCTTTTTTGACAGCAAAAGCCGTTACCTCTCTTTATTTCTTTTTCAATACCGAAGCCACCATCGCGCCGATCATTGCCGGATTGGTTTCCACGTGAATGCCGGCCGCCTTCCATGCTGCGTTCTTTTCCGCTGCCGTGCCCTTGCCGCCGGAAATAATCGCGCCCGCGTGGCCCATGCGCCTGCCGGGAGGCGCGGTCTGGCCGGCAATAAAGCCGAACACCGGCTTCTTGAAACTGGCCTTGATGTAGGCTGCGGCTTCCTCTTCGGCGGTGCCGCCGATCTCGCCGATGATAACCACCGCTTCAGTCTGCGGATCGTCATTGAACAGGGGCAGAAGATCCATAAAGTTTGAGCCGACAATCGGGTCTCCGCCGATGCCGATGCAGGTTGACTGGCCGATGCCGCGGTTGGTGAGCTGCCAGACCACTTCGTAGGTAAGGGTCCCGCTGCGCGATATCAAGCCGATGCTTCCTTCCCGGTGGATAAATCCGGGCATGATGCCGATCTTGCATTTCCCGGGGGAGATAAGCCCCGGGCAGTTGGGACCGATGAGCCGGGTCTTTTTACCGACCAGATATTTCTTCACCTTCACCATGTCCAGCACCGGAATGCCTTCGGTGATGCAGACCACCAGGTCAAGGCCCGCGTCGATCGCTTCAATGATGGCATCGGCAGCAAACGCCGGCGGAACAAAAATGCAGGAGGCATTGGCCCCCTCCTTCTCCTTCGCGTCAATCACCCGGTTGAAGATGGGAACTGTTTCTTCAAACTTCTGCCCGCCTTTTCCCGGCGTCACGCCGGCCACCACGCGGTCCCGTATTCCATGCACTGTTTGGCATGGAAGCTGCCTTCGCTGCCGGTTATTCCCTGAAAAACCACCCGCGTATTTTTATCTATCAGTATGCTCATACCTGCTGCCTCCCGTCTCCTTATGCCTTGGCCAGGCGTGAAACCTTTTGTGCCGCATCTTCAAAGGTTGTCGCCACGTCAAATTTCAGCCCTGATTCCTTGAGGATGCGCCGCCCGTCCTCAACGTTAGTGCCTTCCAGCCGCACCACCATGGGCAGCTTCATCTCAATGCGCTTTGCCGCCTCGACAATACCGGTTGCCACCCGGTCGCAGCGCAGAATTCCGCCGAAAATATTTATCAGCACGACTTTCACATGCGGGTCTGAAAGCAGAATGCGCAAGGCATTTTCCACCTGCTCGGCAGATGCGCCGCCGCCCACATCAAGAAAATTTGCCGGCGCGCCGCCCGCTATCTTGATGATGTCCATGGTTGCCATGGCCAGACCGGCGCCATTGACCATGCAGCCCACATTGCCGTCAAGCTTTATATAGTTCAGCTTATTCCTGCCGGCTTCCACTTCCAGCGGCTCCTGCTCATCCACATCATAGAGCTCTTTCAGCTCGGGATGGCGGAAGAGGCCGTCGTCATCAAACGTCATCTTCGCGTCAAGAGCCAGCAGGTTGCCGTCCGCTGGTGATGACCAGCGGGTTTATCTCGATAAGCGAGCAATCCTTGGCCATGAAAATCTTATACAGGCTGGAGATAAACGGCGCTGCCTTCTTAACGAGGTCGGCATTCAGGTTAAGGCCGTAAGAAATCTTCCGCGCATGATAGGCAGTAAATCCAGTGGCCGGGTCAACAGCTGACTTTGAGAATTTTCTCCGGCGTCCTGGCGGCAACTTCTTCAATATCCATGCCGCCCGCTTCTGATGCCATAATAACCGGCACTGCCTGGCTGCGGTCAATCACAACGCCCATGTAGAGCTCTTTTTCCACTTCCAGCCCTTCTTCAACCAGCACCTGCTTCACTTTTGTGCCCTGGGGGCCGGTCTGATGGGTCACCAGGTTCATGCCGATAATGGCTTTGGCCGCCTGGTATGCCTCGTCCGCATTCCTGACGACTTTCACGCCGCCGCCCTTGCCGCGGCCGCCCGCGTGGATCTGGGCCTTGACCACCACCGTGCCGCCCAGCTTCTCTGCTATTGCTTTTGCTTCCTCGGGGGTTTTTGCAACCTCGCCGCGCGGAATGGGAATGCCGTATTCAGAAAAAATCTTCTTTGCCTGAAACTCATGAATCTTCATAGCTCACCTTAAGTTGTTCCAGACGTTTCAAAATGCCCATCTTCCGGTCCGTTAACACGCAGCATTCGGAACGGTGCGCCTCAGAGGTTAAGGGGGTCCGGTGCTTTTCCGACAGCCTGCTAAAGCTCCCTGGTGTAATAGCCCTCTTCATACAGCTTGTCATCATGGCGCAGCTGCCAGCGGATGAGAACCGCGGCAAGCAGTATCAGCAGCCATAAACCGATAAGCCAGTAGATCCGCTCCGCGGTTATGGCACGCGCCTTCTCCACCTCTTCGGGGGAAATGTTTCCGGCGCCGGCGGCTTCTTCTTTCTTTATCTCCGTGGCCGGTATGGTTTTCATCGGGGCAGCTTCTTCGGCATGCGCCGGGGGGCTCATGAAAAAGTTCATGAAACCTGCTGCCGCGCAGGCAAACAGAAGCGAGCATGCAAGAATGCGTTTCATAGAAAGATTCCTGTTACGACCTGGTTAAAAGAAAAATCCGATCGCGGTACAAACTAAAAAAACCAACAGGCTGACTACGGCAAAGGCGGTAAACAGCGGGCTCCGTTCATTGCGCTGCGATTTCCAGTCGACAAACGGCGCGCAGAATATAACCACTGCCGCCAGCGCCAGCCCGGTTATGCCTACTACTTCTCCCTCTATGCCCAGCACATAGGTGGGAATCCATTTAAGTATCTGGTAGACCCAGAGGAAGAACCAGTCCGGCTTCACGCCCGCCGGCGCCGGCTTCAGGTAATCAATGACCGATCCCAGCTCTGAGGGCAAGCATATGGCAAGGGTAAACAAAAGTCCCACCAGCACCAGGCCGTTGACCGCGTCATGCCATACAAAATGGGGAAACATGGGCTTGGCAGGGATTTTCTTCTTTTCTTCCCTGGCCTTTTTCTCAATTGACACCGGGACGCTCATCCCGTGCATCTGGACGAGTATGATATGAATAGCAAGCACTGCCAGAAGCGCCAGCGGCAGCACGCCCACGTGCAGGGCAAAGAACCGGTTCAGGGTATGCGCCCCCACCTGGGCACCGCCGCGCAGGAACTCCAGAACGTACTGGCCCACTACCGGAATAGCGCCCGGCATGTCAGTGCCCACGTTCAGGGCAAAGAAGGCGCGCTCATCAAAGGGCAGGGTGTAGCCGGTGTAGCCCAGAAACAGCACCAGCAGGAACATCACCATGCCGGTAAGCCAGGTGAATTCGCGCGGCCGGCGGTAGGCCTTGACCAGAAACGTGGAAAAAAAATGGACAAAGGCGACTAAAATCATCAGGTTGCTCGACCAGTGGTGCACCGAGCGGATCAGCCAGCCGTAGGGCACCTTGACCATGATCTCGGCAACGCTCTGGTACGCGGTTTCAGCTGCCGGCTTGTAGTAAAAAAGAAGTATCGGGCCGGTCACCATCTGGATCATGAATAATATGAGCAGCAGCGCTCCCATATAGTACCAGATGGTGTGCTTGTGGACCGGCACCAGCTTCTTGCGCGCCAGATCGATGAGCGCCCCCAGCATGAACCGCTCATCAAGAGCTTTTTTTACCTGGATCTTTTGTTCTTCCATGGTGCTATTTCAACCAACCAATTTCCCTGCGATTAATGTATCCTCAAGCCTTTTTGGCTTCCTCCCCGCCCTCTTCCGGATACGTAATGACCATATGATCGGCCTCCTGCTTGACATTAAATGCCACCAGCGGCGTGGGCGGAGGGCCGGCGATATTCTTTCCGGTTATATCAAAATAACCGTCATGGCACGCGCAGTAAAAGGTTTTAGTGTCCGGCTTATAGTTCACATTGCAGTCAAGGTGCGTGCACTTGGCGCTGAACGCCTTAATGTCTCCGGACTCGGTCCGCACCAGGATGCCCGGCAGATACCCGTACTGGAAATAGACCGCCGAGTTGGGAGAGAGCTTCTCGATGTCAGCCAGCGTAATGGTTACCGCTTTGGGAAGCGGCAGCTTCTTTTCATAATAGAGAAACCGCACCACCGGATAAGCGAGATAGGCAGCCACTGAGCCCAGGCTTCCGTAAATCAAGCCGGTAAAAAAATCTCTTCGTGAAAGCAGCGATTCCTTGAGCTTCATCAGAACCCCTTTAAACAGCTAGCTCAGCTTTTTACAGCAACCTGAAAAACTTCTTAAACCGGTACAGCGTCAGCTTGCGCTTGAGCGCAAGGATGGTGTCCGTCGGCCGGATGTCCTTGGGACAGGCATCAATGCAGCGGAAAATCGTGCGGCAGTTCCACACGCCGGTGCGCCGGTCAACCTTCTCGAGAAATTTCAGGCCCCGCTGGTCACGGGAATCAGCCATAAAGCGGAACAGCTTGGCGATTGCCGCAGGCCCCAGGTACTCCTCATCAAACCCGAGCACCGGGCAGGCCCCGTAGCAGCAGGCGCACAGGATGCAGTTTATATAGGGATCAAGCTTCTTCTCCTGCGCCGGCGACTGGAGCCGCTCTTCCTTCGGCGGATTGTCACCATTGGTGTGCAGCCAGGGCTCGATCCTGCGGTATGACTCCCAGAAGGGGGACATGTTCACCACCAGGTCCTTGATGATTTCCATGTTCGGCAGCGGCTCTACCAGCACCTGGCTGCCGATGAGCTTTGCCAGCTGGGTGCGGCAGGCAAGCACCGGCGTGCCGTTCACCAGCATGCCGCAGGAGCCGCACACCGCGCTGCGGCAGGAAAAGCGAAACGCCAGGCTGTCATCGTCTGTTTCCTGGATATTCAGCAGAGCCTCAAGAACCGTGGTGCCGTAGGGGAGCAGCTTGTGAAACGTGTCATAGCGCGGCTCCCGGTCCTGGTCAGGATCAAAACGGAATATTTTAAAGATGTACTGAAGATCAGTATTTCCGTTCTTTGGGCTCATAATCGGTTATCTCCACATCAGTATAGCTGAACACCGGACCATCGGCAGCGTTGACGGCCATGGTGTGCTTGAGCCAGTTCTGGTCATCCCGGACCGGAAAGTCCGTGCGGGAATGTGAGCCGCGGCTTTCCTCGCGGGGGATGGCGCCGGCGACAATAATCTCCGCCAGCTCCAGCATGCCCCTGAGCTCCAGCGTGTTCATCAGTCCCGGGTTGTAGCGCTGCGAAGAGCTGTTCTGTATGGCTACGTTTTTATAGCGCTCCTTTAATTCTTTAATTTTAGCGTAGCACTTCTCAAGCAATTTCCGCTCGCGGAAAATGCCGCACTGATTGAACATGGTCTCTTTCATTTCAGACAGAATAGTGCCCACCGTTTCCGTGCCGTGTTTGCGGGAAAAAATTCCCGTGATCAGCTCCTGCTGTTTTTTCAGCTCTGCCGCAAGGATCTTTGCGTCCGGCGCGTCGGCGCCGCTGTCAAGATACTGCGGGATCGCCTCGGCCACCAGTTTGCCGAATACCGTGGTATCAAGTAACGAGTTCCCGCCGAGACGGTTTGCGCCGTGCACCGAGACACAGGCACACTCGCCGGCAGAATAAAGGCCTTTTACGTTTGTGGCACCGGTCACATCGGTTGCAATTCCGCCCATGGAATAGTGCTGCCCCGGCTGAATGGGAATAGGGTCATGAATGGGGTCTATGCCGGCAAAGTCAATGGCAATTTCCCTGATGCCCGGCAGCCGCTCAATTATTTTCTTTGCGCCCAGATGCCTGAGGTCAAGATGCACATACTCATGGTTAAAGCCGCGGCCTTCATTGATCTCGGTCTGAATGCTTCGGGAAACAATATCCCGGGGAGCCAGTTCCATGACCGACGGGGCATATTTTTCCATAAACCGCTCGCCCCGGTTATTAACCAGATACCCGCCTTCACCGCGCGCCCCTTCAGTCATCAGAATATTGGTGCCGTAGAGGGTGGTGGGATGGAACTGCACGAACTCCATGTCTTCAATGGGAAGCCCTGCCTCATAGGCAAGGGCGATGCCTGAGCCGGTGTTGATGAGGGCGTTGCTGGAGCGCGCAAAAAGCCTCCCGTACCCGCCGGTCGCTATAACCACGGTTTTTGCTGCAAAAACTTCCAGCCTGCCGGTGGCCATCTCCATGGCGATGACGCCATGAATCCGGCCGTTATCAATGGCAAGTGAGAGCGCCAGCCATTCTTCATATACGTTCACGCCAAGCTCTACCGCCCGCTCATACAGGGTATGCAGAATGACGTGGCCGGTGCGGTCGGAAGAATAGCAGCAGCGCGGGTACCCGGCACCGCCGAACGGGCGCTGGGCAATTTTACCGTTGTCAAGCCTGCTCCACGGGCAGCCCCAGTGCTCAAGCTCATAGACCAGAAGCGGCGCCTGCTCGCACATCTTCCGCGCCGCGGGCTGGTCGGCAAGGTAGTCGCTGCCCTTCACCGTGTCAAACGTGTGCTTTTCCGGGGTGTCGTCTTTACTGCCTTCGACGTTGGCAAGCGCGGCATTCATGCCGCCCTGTGCAGCAATTGAATGGGAGCGGACCGGGTGGACTTTTGACAGCACTGCCGTGTCGTAGCGGGTGGACGTGCCGACCGCTGCCCTGAGGCCTGCAAGCCCTGCTCCGATAACCAGCACATCGTGTTTAAGCATAGACTGGGGTAACCTTCTATTCACCGCGGAGGCCGCGGAGTGCGCAGAGAAAAAACTGTTCTATCTCCTAAAATCTCTGCGTTCTCTGTGTGCTCTGCGGTTCATTTTTTTATTTAAACAACCACTGGAAACAGACAAACAGATAGAGCGCCAGGCCTGCTGCCGAGAGCCCCCAGAAGAGCGGTTTTTCCTGCTTTTTTAAGCCCAGGTCAACCAGGCAGGTTCGCACCCCGTAGAGGCTGTGATAGATAAAGAGAAATATCGCGACCGTGTCCACTGCCAGATTGCTGTGCAGATTCGTCCAGTAGGGAATCACATCTTTACCCAGTGCGCCTGCGGTGCCAAACCCGCTGTATATCTTGTAGCCGAAGAGCGCGATCATGACCAGGCCGCTGATGCGATGAAATACCCAGACAAACATACTGATATCCTCCGTTTATGGTCGTCGGTAAAAAACGGTTGATACTACCACAGAGCAGTTTTTATTTCAATAAGGTAAAACCGCGCAATTATATAAAGAGAGAATCGGATTAGATACGTGCTTGCGCAGGAAAAGGCAGGTCATCAAAGGCGGGCGTACTGCTTCAGCCCGGCCTGGTACAGGTCATTGCCGAAAATATCATTCACCACAAAGAGCGGCAGCTTCTCCACGCGCATGAGGCGAATCGCCTCCGGCCCCAGGTCTTCATAGGCAACGATTTCCGCACTTTTAATGCATTGTGCGATCAGAGCGCCGGCTCCGCCAATGGCAGCAAAATAGATGCACTTATATTTTTTCATCGCTGCAATCACTTCTGCCGACCGGGACCCTTTGCCTATCATGCCCTTGAGCCCCTCTGCGATGAGGCGCGGTGAATAGGCATCCATGCGGTAGCTGGTGGTAGGGCCGGCAGCGCCAACCGCTCGTCCCGGAGGCGCAGGCGTCGGCCCGACAAAATATATTATCTGCCCGCGGATGTCAAACGGCAGTGCTTTGCCTTCATCAAGCAAATCAACCAGGCGCTTGTGAGCTGCATCACGTCCCGTGTAGATGTTGCCGGTAACCAGCACCCGGTCCCCGCTTTTCAGCTTTTCCACGTCGCTGTCTGTTAACGGAGGCGTCAGTATGATCTCGCTCACTGTTTTTTGCAACCTCGTTGAGTGTTTTTAAGCAAAGCTTTCAGCTGTCAGCAAATCCGTGACCCGTGTCCCGTCGCCAGTGACCCGTTGTTTGAGCCACGAGTCACTGGTCACGAGTCACGACTTTCCATTCCGCAATCTGCAATTCCTTTGTGCCTATTGCCTGTTGCCTCGTTGCCTTCTAAAGAATCACTTCTTTATGCCTATGCGCATGACAGTTAATGTTCACCGCCACCGGCAAACTGGCAATATGACACGGAAACAGCTCGATATGGACGGCAAGCGATGTCGTGCTCCCGCCAAACCCCTGCGGCCCGATGCCGAGATTATTGATTGCTGCAAAGATCTCCTGTTCAAATGCCGCCAGCTCCGGGTCAGGATGCGCGCTCCCGAGCGGCCTGAGCAGCGCCTTTTTTGCGAGCCAAGCCGCCTTTTCAAACGTCCCGCCGATACCCACGCCCACAATTGTCGGCGGGCAGGGATTGGCGCCTGATTCCTTTACCCTGGTCACCACAAAATCCTTTATGCCCTTTTTCCCGTCAGAAGGCCTGAGCATGGTGACGCGGCTCATGTTCTCGCTGCCGCCGCCCTTGGGGGCAAAGATGATTTTCAGCCTGTCTCCGGGCACCAGTTCCACATGCACGACCGCGGGGGTATTGTCGCCGGTATTTTTGCGGGTAAAGGGATGGCAGATGGATTTGCGCAGATAGCCTTCCTGGTAGCCCCGGCGCACGCCTTCATTGATGGCCTCAACAAGGTTGCCGTCGATAACGCGCACGTCATCGCCCAGCTCGACAAAAAAGACGGCAAACCCGGTGTCCTGACACATGGGGATGGATTCATCCTTTGCAATCCGGGCATTCTCCGTAAGCATGCCCATGATCTCCCTGCCGATGGGAGACTCCTCGTTCTTCTCTGCGGCATTAAATGCCTGCAGCACATCTTCACCCAGAGTCAAAATTTGCTTCCAGGCACATCTTCCTGACGTGGTCGGTAATTACCGCGCAGCTTACCTGTTTCATAAGGCAGTTTAAAATTTTTATTGAGAAGTTGGCGGTTATATAATAATAACGTGCTTGCACCCCGGTGCTTATCAGGCGCTCGAAAAAACTGTATAGATAAAAAAAACACCTATGTCAATGAGATTAAAAATAGACCTTCATGTGCATACCGCTTATTCTCCCTGCAGCGCCTTTCTGCCGGTGCGGAAGATTGAGCAGATCGCGCGCAAGCGCGGCCTGAATGCTGTTGCCATTACCGACCACAACACCATCGCTGGAGCCCTGGAGCTTAAATCCCTGGCCCGTCAGATAAAGGTTATCGTGGCGGAAGAGATTAAAACCCGGGAGGGGGAAATCATCGGCTATTTCCTTGCTGAAAAAATCCCGGCCGGTCTGCCGGTCAAGGAGACCATTCAGGAAATCAGGCGGCAGGGCGGCCTTGTCTCCATCCCCCACCCGTTTGACACCCTCCGCCCCTCGCGCATCACCCGGGATGCCCTGGAGGAGATAATTTCAGATGTTGATATGATCGAGGTCTTTAATTCGCGGGATGTTTTTCAGGAGACGGATAGGGAGTTTGTTGAAGAGAGTAAAAAACGCGGTGTTATCCCGGTGGTGGGAAGCGATGCCCATCAGCCGTGGGAGATCGGAAAGTCATACGCGATAATGGATGAGTTTGAGACGCCGCAGGAGTTTCTCGCAGCCTTGAGGACCGCGCAGTTTGTTGCAAAGAAAAGCTCCATCTTGGTGCATATCATTACAAAATTCACCAAGCAGTTTAAATGACATTAAACCGCAGCACGCTGAGGAAATTAAAACATAAAATATCTTCTCTGCGAGCACTGCGTACTCTGCGTTTAAGGAAAAGGAGAAACCAATGGCTGAGCGTATTGATGCCCGGGGGCTTTCGTGCCCGCAACCGGTATTGCTGGCACGCAATAAAATGAATGAGGCGGGCAGCGGCACGATTGAGGTGCTTGCCGACAGTGCCGCTGCGCGAGACAACATCTCCCGTCTGGCAGCCCAGCAGGGCTGGGGTGTCAGCGTGGAAGAGCGGGAAAACGAATTTCTGCTCACCCTCACCAGACCATAGGAGGCAGCGCGCGTCCATGCTGAAGAAATTGTTCGGTCTGAAGGAAAAGCAGCCTGCCGGGAACTATGAGGAGGCACGGGGCCTCTTGATCTACGGCAGCGTCAATGAAGTTATTCGCGCCGAGGGGCTCCTTAAAAAAGCAGGGTATGACTATATCCGGGTGGTTGCGCCGCCGCCCCAGTACCGTACCGGCTGTGACCTGTCTTTGGAATTTCCCCTGGTGGAGCAAATTGGAATTGTGCGGACCCTGGAGCAAAACAGCTGTCAGCCCCTTGATATAATAAATATTGTGGAAGAGCTGCTGCGGCCCACGGAGATCTGCCATGTCAAGGATTTTGGCGACTATGTCATGGTCAGGGCAGCAAATATGAAAATCACTTTTGAAAAAGCCACCCGGAAGATTGTAAATATTTCCGGCGGCGGCTGCTCTGATGTCCCCTATCTTGCCGCTGAAATGATTGGTAAAACCCTTGCTGAAGCGCTTTCCCCTCGTGATGCAGGATATACGCTCTGCGCCTATACCCTTGCCATCGCCTTTGAAGAAGCGCGGAAATTATCCGGCGTCCCATGAGCCTGCTGCTTGCCGGTACCATTCCCAGCACTGACCTTGAGCTTATCACCGGGGAGGCAGTGCTTGCTGACGGGAAGCTCCTCATTGGCAGAACCAGCGTTCCCATCAACCGCGGCACTGCTGCCATGATCGGCGCAGCCTGCGCAATTGCCGCCTGCTGCAATGATGAGGCGCCGCGCTGCGTCATCGGCGGCGATATCGGCAAACGCACGGGCAGCCGCAGCGTCTATCGCTATCTTATCCGGGAGCTGCCGCGCCTCGATGCTTCGATTCTTTGCCTGCACTATATTATTCCCGATATCGCGCTGCACAACCAGATGCTCTCCTCGGTCAGAAAGATGGCGTCACGGCCGCTGCTGATAGCGGATGCGGGGTTCATGTATGCAGCTAAGGCAAGCGGCCAGGCCTCTTGCTATGACCTGTTCCTGCCGGACCTGGGAGAGCTGGCATTTCTTGCCGATGATAAGGCCATGCATCCCGCCTATACCAGAGGCTTTCTCACCCGGCTCGAAGATAATCCCGCGGGACTTATCGAGCGTGCTTATGCGAGCGGTAATGCCGCCAGATATCTGTGCGTGAAGGGCAGGAGAGATTATATCTGTACTGAGGGTAAGATTATTAATGAAATCAGCAGCCCGGTGATTGAAGAGCTTGAGCCAGTAGGCGGCACCGGAGACACCATAACCGGCATGGTTGCAGGGCTTGTGCAGCATGGCTATCAACTGCCTGAAGCGTGCAGCATTGCCTGTACCGCCAACCGGCTTGCCGGCCAGATGGCCCATCTCAGCCCGGCAACACAGATACATGAGATAATTTCCCTGATACCAGCTGCCATCAGCAAACTGGTCACGCCCCCTACCCACAGGCCCTAAACTTTATTTTGCTTTCATTTGTTTTCTCTGTTATTTATTAAACTACTCTGCAACAGAAAGGCGACCTGGTGGATTTAAGACAGCTTGAGGTTTTCTGTAAAGTAGTTGAACTGAAAAGTTTTTCCAAGGCTGCGGAAGCGATTTATTTAACCCAGCCGACGGTCAGCCAGCATGTCAGCGCGCTGGAAAACTTTTTTGACCTGCAGCTGCTTGACCGGATGGGAAAGGAGATACAGCCCACCCATGCCGGTGAGCTGCTCTACCAGTATGCCCAGGAAATGCTCCGTCTCAAGGAGAAGGCGTGCCAGAGCCTCAGCCACTATGCAGGAAAAAAATCCGGCCATCTGCGCGTCGGAGCCAGCACCATTCCGGGAGAGTATATCCTGCCCGCAATGATCGGCGCCTTCAAGGAAGCATTCCCCGAGATAACCGTGACGCTCACCATCGGCGATACCCGGCAGGTTGTTGATGCGGTCACGGCGGGCCGGATTGAGATCGGCGTTGTGGGCGCAAAAATAAAAGCAGAGCAGCTCGCCTATCAAACGCTGGTAGAGGACAGAATAGTGCTCGCAGCATCGCGGAAAAGCGCGCTCTGGGCCAGAGAATTCATCCTGCCCGCAGACCTTCTGCATATACCGCTTATCCAGCGGGAAGACGGCTCGGGCACCCGCATTGCCATAGAAAAAGCCCTTGCCGCGCGGAAAGTTGATTATCGCAGTCTCAAGGTTATCGCAGAGATGGGGAGCACCGAGGCAGTAAAGCAGGCAATACTTGCCGGAATCGGCGTCTCGTTTCTCTCAGAGCGGGCGATAGTCAGGGAGAAAGAATACGGCCTGCTCAGGGAAGTGCCGGTCAAAGGCATAGACATACGGCGCAGCTTCTACAGTGTCCTTAACCGGAGAAAGACCCCGTCCCCGCTCTGTAAGGAATTTAAATCATTTCTTGCAAAGCACGGCGAGAATGCATGAAACCACCAGAGCACAGAGGAGATAAAAAATATTGCTGAAGCCCCTCGACCGTGAGCTCTGGGCCGAACAGCTGACAGCTCTCAACTGCAAAATGAATTAACCGGAGGAGAAGAAAATGGCTGAGATAACGCTACGCGGAAATGTCATTCACACCTGCGGCATGCTGCCGGCAGTCGGTTCGCAGGCGCCTGATTTTGTTCTGACCAGAACCGATCTCGCGGATGTATCGCTTAAGGATTTTGCCGGCAAAAAGATAGTGCTGAATATTTTTCCCAGCATTGACACGCCCGTGTGCGCTGCGGCAGTGCGGAAATTTAATGCCGAAGCCGGCAAGCTCGCAAACACGGTGGTGCTCTGTGTGTCAGTTGACCTGCCGTTCGCGCTCAAGCGTTTTTGCGGCGCGGAAGGGCTGGAGCAGGTGATCCCGGCATCAGAGCTGCGCCGGCGCAAATTCGGTGAAGATTACGGCGTGCGGATTGTGGACGGCCCGCTGGCAGGGCTGTTTGCCCGGGCAGTGGTGATTATTGACGGGCAGGGGAAGGTGATATATACCGAACAGGTCCCCGAGATCGGCCAGGAGCCAGATTACGCGGCAGCACTGAAGGCGCTCAAATAAAAAGCAGGCCGTTGAAAAACACCCATCTGCTTCGTTCTGCTTATCCTTCGTCATTGCGACGTACGGTAAAAAGTACGCCTCATTCCTCGAGAATTTCGCACGCCTTGCATCTGGATGTTTTTGACCAGCCTGGGAAGAACTGTTTTCCCGGCAACCTGCTACTCCGCCTTCTTCTGGTTTTGCCGGCAGCGGGTAAGGGTATGCGGTGCATGGCGCTTTCGAAGGTGGCAGTAGTTACGGCGTGCACGTCTGGAGCATTTTCCTCAGAGGCCGGCTGCAGGGGAGCGGCATTCTGCCCGGCAACAGTCACAACGACTGTTTTACCTGCCTTCAGGTCTTCATTGACGCTGGCGAGCGTTTTGGTCATGAATGCAAGCATTAAAGCTTTTAATCCTGATGCCGGTAGCTGTGCCCCTGCCAGATAGTTGGTTATTGCCGGGCTATGCTGACCAGAGCCCCTGCTGCAAGAAGATCAAAATCCAGTTTTATATTACGGGAGGCATAATCATCAGTAGTATACTCTTTGACAAAGAACATGCCTTTCTTATTCCATCCGCTGCCTGGTAATGATACCAGGGCACCCACAGAAATGATTTTGAATTTTTCTCCTGCGTCCGGGGGGACTGATAGTTTAAAAGTGCTTCCTGCAGCTATGATTGTTGCCTTGTGCTGCAGGCTGGTCAATGTTCCCTGAAAGTCAAGCGTCCCGATGTACCCGCCGCCCAATAATTGAAACTCTCCAAAATCGGTATTTCCTATATTTGACATGGTGAGTGCTATCCCGCCGCTCTGGATGCTCAGCTTTTCCACCTGCCGGGTGGTGGGCGTACTGAAATTTATATCCATGCTGACCCCGCCCAGGTTGAAATTGCATGTTCTCAGCGGCAGCCCGCCAAGCTCCATGCTGCCGGCAAGACCGCCGCCGTTAATTCCCAGATCTGTGTCAATGTCAAAGCTGCCAATGGTTACCGCCCATTTCTCAATTTCCGGAACCTGATCGTTGTCACTCTCAATGCCCGATGTGAATTTCGCGGTAAAGGTTCCGCCTGAGCCGGATGTTGTAAGAGCGGGCGCCGGTCGTGCATCATCATAGGTGACCACTGCTTTAACAATTATGTCTTCGCTGTCGCTTCTGGTGAAATTCACCTGTGCCCCGCCAAGGTTAAAAGAAAGAGAGAATGCAGATGCATTGAGCATGTCCGCCTTTGATACGGTGAGCGTCCTGGTCACCGTATCAGCGGAAGAGACCTGAGAAAAAGCACAAAGGCATACAAAACAGATTATGACAATCAGTATTTTTTTCATGTAAGCCTCCTTTTCTATTTATAAATGAGGGGGGCATATACAGCAGGTGAGAGCAGTAAAAAATTGCCGCCACACCCTGTTTATATAGATAAGTATCCACCATCACCGGGCTCATGGTCAAGACAAACTTTAACAGCACAATAAAGCTTCCCCTGTTTGTATTATTCATAACCCCCGGTTCATTTCATGTTTTATTGACAAAATTCCCTTATTACTATCTAATTAACTATCCACTGCAGTCGCACGGACTTACTGTGCGCCTACCATCCATCAGGCTCAAACATGTTAGATCTATATGATGAATTTAATAAGGTAGTTACTCTTCTGGCGGAGCATACTATTGACTATGCCTTATGCGGCGGGTTAGCACTGGCGGTATATGGTATTCCCCGCGCAACTATAGACATTGATCTGTTGATTATGCCTGAAGCTCTTGAGGCTGTAATGCAGCTGGCTCGAGAGCTCGGCTATAAAAAAGAAGCGCTCCCCATGCGATTTGCTGATAAGGGAATTGAAATTCGCCGGATCTCAAAACTTGATCCTGAATCCGGGGACATGCTGATGCTCGATTTGCTGCTGGTCACACCGGCAATTCTCCCGGCATGGGAGTCCCGCCGGGAGGTTGAATGGGAACATGGCACGCTCCGGGTGGTGTCACGTGATGGTCTGATTGCCCTGAAATCCCTGCGCGGCAGCGGTCAAGACCTTGAGGACATCAGCCGCCTCAAAAAGGAGAGTGCCGATGAGCGTTGATCTATTCTGCCCAGGGAATTACCACACGGCTGAAACGCGTCTCGCAGCTGCGGCGGTTATGTCTTTCCCTCGGCAAAGCAAAACCGTCTGCCCATAAAAAGGCAGATTCGGCGGCAGCTGGAGGGAAGGCTGCAAAGAAAAAGCGGGGGTAATGGATTTTATATTTTACTGTATCTGTCAGAAAGCCGGTGGTAACAGGCTTTTTAAAAATCCCGCTGCAGAATAGAATGAAAGTGCGTGTTGCGGGCAGACCGTCACACACCTGCCGCACCCCATGCACTCTATGGTGCGAATCTCACCCTTTCTCCCTGACCAGCCGCGCAACCGGTATCCCCATATCACAAACCAGGTCACATTTCCCGCAGGCAATACATTCTTCTTTCTTTGCCTTGATCCGGTACAGCCCGGCAACGCTCAATACTCCCCAGAGCGCGGCAAACGGGCAGAGCACGCGGCAGAAATTGCGGTTGCCGGTGAGCGGTATGAAGAGAAAGCTTGCGTAGTAGCCGTAGGTTATAAAATCATAATAGAATTTCCCCGCCCGGTTGTAGGCAGTGCCCGCGTCAATAATCATGAGGGCAAGATACACGACAAGAAGCGACAGGCTCAGCCATTTCAAATGCCTGAGCTTCCACCACAGCCCGTTTCTTGGCGTTTTGTCCCGGAACGGATAGCCGATGGTTTCCCGCGCGGTGACGCACGGGCAGCACCAGCCGCAGTCAACGCGCTTCCCGAACAGCAGCACTATCCCCATGTAGATGAAAAATGCAAGCGACCCGATGGTGTGTATCGCCGGAAAGCTTCCCCACTCGCCGCCGAGGATGGGCACCTTCACCTTGAAGGCCAGCGGAATAATCAGCCAGAACAGCACGAAAGCTGAGAGGATAATTATAATCCTCGCCTTTCTGGTAGGGGTCCTTTTCATTGTCAATCCTCCACAGGCCGAAGAAGATGAGCAGCCCTGCCCCGATATAGCCGGCCGGATTGTAATTTATTTTGAAAAAATAGAACTCCAGAACGGCATAGGCTGCCAGGCTGACCATGGCAAGTATCTTTACCAGTTTTTCGGAGGACAATGGCCTGGGAATGATTATTGAGAGGCATACGGAGGATACTTATGGATAAATAAAAGGGCAGTTCCGGTCGCCATTCACTGCTGCCGGAACTGCCCCTCGGTTATGTGTGCTGTATGGTTCTATTTTGAAATAGTCACCTTGACTTTAATCGGCTTCCCCTCACCCGGCAGAATATCCATCTTCGGGTAATAGCGTCCGGCATAAAAATTTCGGTTTCCGCGGATGTCTTCGTCGTAGGTTCCGCCGTCACTGAACCAGGTGTCTTCATTGGTCCGTGGCATTGCTGCGTAATACCGACAGACGCAGGCATACCAGCAGAAAATACAGCCCGGATTCCAGTTCATGTTGGAATCCCTGGTGCCGCCAATGCGGGACTCAATACCCACCGGCTTAAAGGCTGCGGGATCGGGCTGATATTCGGATGCCTTTTCTTCAAAGATTTCAGAAAAGCGTAAAATTTATCTGCACCGTCCCAACTAACACTGTAATCGACGTTTCTGCCCGTTAGGAAATTTGCTCCCCCAGTCATCCATAGTACCGAAATTAATACCATCTGCCATGTTACCGTCCGGGCTTGCACCAAGATAGGTCAATAACTCCTGAAAGCAAAAAGGAGCCATATTTACCCGCAGGAGCCCGTTATTATGCAGGCCGCCATGTTTGTATATGATTCCATGATGGGTGCCTCGGGTTGAAACATTCTGAAAATTGGAATTATTGATATACCCGGTCATTATAAAAGAGCCTTCAGACACATCAACCGTCTCCACACCGTCATAGAACGGCTTGGTGAGGTCGCTGTATTTTCCGTTCCATGAAGAATAATCTCCATCGAGAAATGAAACATTTTTGTATCCCACGCTTTGAGCAAGCCGGGCCGCCTCCCTGCCGTCTGCTGCGGCCGCCCCGTAAAATACGATCCGGGAGTTCTCATAGGTGCTTGAAAAATCATTCACCAGCTGGTTGATCAGCATGTGCGCCAGCCAGGAGCTTGCAATGCCGGTAGCAGCCGAGGGGCTTACCTCATCATAACCGTTGGTATAGAGCGGCTGGCCGCCCTGTGCAATCATTGACAGCGGCACGGAGAGCGCGTCCTGTATGTGCCCCGCAATAAAATCACTGCTGTCCCGTACGTCTACCACCAGCAGCCGTTCTTCATTATCAGGTGCCGTGTCTCCGGCCAAGATCGCCTGCTGCAGCGTTTGCATGCTCGTTGATTGCGTGCAGGCAGTGAGCGAGCACGAGAGCAGCACGAGTAAAACAACACTACCGATTCCTTTTGCATGTGTTCCTGTTCCGTTTCTGTAACGCATGGTAACCTCCTGTTGATGGATTTTCTGTTACCTGAAGTCTATTACAGAGCCGGCAAAAGATGCAAATTGGTAATTTCTATATCGCGGCTGCTGAACTATAGGGATTATCAATTTGACTGTACTCGATGAAGCGGGGAATATAATAGCCTGCGTCACAAAAAGCCGTGCGGCCGGTTTAGGGAGCCGGGCTCCCCGCGGACTGCAAACCCGTTGAGTGCACTGAGCAAGTGTGCTGTTCGGTTCGACTCCGAACCCGGCCTCCAGATAAATATAATATGCGACTCTGTAAGCAAGAAATTTATGAACATACTAAAAGATAATAAAAAAACGATGCTGTCGGATGTATTGTTTGCGCGTTCTTCCTGTTCTCACCATCGGCAGTTCATGCACAAACAACTGACAGACTGATTAATGTCAGCGTCATTCTTCCCGGCATGACGCACAGTATTGATATACGCCAGGCAGCGCCCTTTCCCTCTCGGGTGCCCGCAGTTTTTTGTTGCGGTCATGGGAAAGGAACGCTCGGCATCACTTTGCAAAAAGATGACAAGGCCGGAGACCTGATATTCATGACCGGCGTCGCATCTTCCAGCGCGGGCACAATTCCCATCTACCGGCTTGGCGTATCAAAGGGCATGATAGCCCAGATTGTTGAAATCGGCGACAGCGACCAGCCGTACGGGTTTGTCTGGATTTACTGCGGGGTTGCCTACTCCGGCAGTATCCCGGTCTTTGCCTCCCAGCTGCGGCTGTCCCTGTCTCCGTAACAATATTTTTACAGATAGAGTAAACCTAAAACAAAGCGGTAACAAAAAAAGGAGAATGAAGTATGAAGAGAACAAGAAATGGATTATGGTGTCTGCTGCTCGTGCCAATGATCACGCTGCTGGCAGCGGGCTGCACTCAGGACAGCAAGAGCTATCCGAATGCCAGCCTGCTTATTACGGGGGACCAGCTGGAGGAACTCATAAACGCGCAGACCTCAAACATGGTAATCATTGATGCCCGTGCATATGGGAATGCTTCACAAAAGATCCCCGGCTCCATCAACCTTCGCTGGCAGGAGTTTGTGGTTACCCCGATACAACTCAAGCCGGTGAGCGAGCTTGAGCAACTGCTTGGCGCTGCAGGACTATCCCGGGATAAAAAAATCATCATCTATGATAACGCGCTCTATTCGTGGGGCGCAGCAGGCCGCATATTCTGGATGCTTGAGTACCTGGGCTGCGATGACGTGCATATCCTCAGCGGCGGCTGGGACAAGTGGATGGAAGACGGCCGCCCCACCGAGGACATGTATGCCATGGAGCTTGAGGGCGCGACCTTCACCGCGAGCGTGCAGAGCGACCGGCTGGCGACAAAGGACCATATCGCCTCCCGGCTGAACAATGCGGATTTTGCCGTTCTTGATACCCGCACCTTCCAGGAATACAACGGCTGGACACTCTATGGCGAGTCCCGCGGCGGCCATGTACCGGGCGCAATCAATGTCAGCTATGAGAACTTTTTTAACCCTGACTCAACGGTCCTTGGCTACGAGGATCTGAAAAGCCTGCTGGAAGGAAACGGCATTACCACGGACAAGGAAGTGACCGCAAACTGCACGGTCGGTATCCGCAGCGGGTTCGGTTATTTCATCCTTCGTCTCATGGGCTACAGCAGATGCTCAAATTACGCCGGCTCGATTGTCGACTGGGGCGCGGATGCAGCACTTCCTATGGGAAAGATGGAAAACTACCAGTCACTTGTCTATCCGGCCTGGGTTGATGCCCTCATCAGCGGTGACAACCCCCCGACCTATCAGAACAACGGTTATGTCATCGTCGAAACCTCATGGACACCTGAATATACATCAGATCCCACTGACTATACCATGGGCCATATCCCGGGTGCCATCTTCATGGATACCTACGATGTTGAAAACGGCCCGAGCCGCGAGCCCATGTATGACAGCGCCCATGACGCAAACGTAAAATCCATTCCTGATCTGCAGAAATTCCTGAGCGGAATCGGCATCTCGGCGGACAAGACCGTGGTGGTTTACGGCAATGACATTATGAGCTGCGGCCGGGTCGCCTGGGCACTGCTGCTTGCCGGAGTCAAAGACGTGCGTGTTTTAAATGGCGGCTATGACGCCTGGATTAAATACGGCGGAGCAACGGAAGGCACGGCAAAAACCCTGGAGCCGGTTGCGTTTGGAGAATCAGCGGGCAGACCTGACCTTCTTGCCACCATGGACGATGTAAAAAAGCCTGTAATGGTGAAATCCCGGCGGTACTTCACGGTAACCGATGACCATCGAGGGATGAATTCACCGGCGTCACAAACTCCTATTACGGCTACTTTGACGAAAAAGGCGAGAATACCCTGCGCGCAGTGGATCGGCGACTGGACCGAACTCATCGGCAGTGACATTAATACGGTCCAGAGCATGGGCATTGTGAAGAAAAACTGGGAGGCCGCCGGGTTTTCTCCTGACAAGAAGATGTATTTCTACTGCGGCACCGGCTGGCGTTCCGGGCTCTATACCTACTACGCCTATCTGCTCGGCTGGCCTGCGGCAAACTACGACGGCGGCTGGTATGAGTGGAGCACAAACCCGGATAACCCGCGGGAGACCGGCGAGCCGAGATAATTGACTGAAAAACAGGCTGTAAACCTTGAAGATAATTCAAGGAAGAGATGTTGCAAGGAGGGGAACAAAACTGATAGGGGAGGCTCTGGCCTCCCTTATCATTTTTGGGAAATGTTCTGTACTGAGAGGAAATAATATTCCAGAAACCGGTAAAATATAACAGGTTTATTCATAATACTGATGTTACATGATTCATACAAGGTGAATGCGATAAATAGTATATGAAATATACCCAATATTTTTTATATACATGCAGGAGGGCAGAAAGCGCTATAATAAAAGATGAATGGATACAACGTGCAATTG
>CAWDOY010000041.1:0-15489 GCA_963803975.1 uncultured delta proteobacterium | reverse complement strand
TTAATTTAGCATCTCCTCGCGGCTAATCAGCCAACTTCCATATTGCTATAGTTGTATACATGTTATATTATAGTTATTGTTTTCTGAAAAGGGCCGTTCCAGCACTGCGTGCAGCTGTTGACTTGCAGAGGTGTCCTGTTAGTCTGGCTGCTTACTCTTTGCAAGGAAATAGAATTGCCGAGGTTTTATAAAATTTATTGGAGAGAGCCATGAAAAACAATTGCATTGAAATTTCCTGTAATGACCGTAAAAAATCGCTGCCTGATGTGGCCTGTAATTCAGTAGAGAACAATTTTTTTGTTGTCTGGGCCGCCGTCCCGGGCGAAGAAAGCCAGACTGCAGATAACTTTATTTATGGACAGAAAATTTCAAGCCTGGGAGAGGCGCTGGGCGAGCCTGTTGAGGTGGTGAAAACCGAAGATGTGCTGATGCTGCCGCGCGTGCTGTACAACCCGAACAAAAATCAGTACCTGGTGATCTACTGTCTGGGGGAAAGCTATTTCAATATTCGGGGCGTCATTCTAGATGCGGACGGCAGGGCTGTCGGGGGGCACTTCAAGGTAACCGATGTGCCTGCAAACCAGTTTCATTTCACCATGGCATTCAATTTCAGAAGAAATCAGTTTTTCATAACCTACAACGACTTCAGGGACGACGTCAGTAGTGTTTACGGGGTTATCATAGATGACACCGGCGCGGCAGTGAAAGAAGAATTTCTCATCAGCAATGCGGCAGGGCATCAGGTGAACCCCGTGGCCTGCTACAACCCGCAGGATGATACCTATCTTGTCAACTGGGAGGATTTCAGGGCTCACGGCGACAGCCTCCCTGCACTTGAAACGCTCGAAGTCATGACCGATATCTACGGCGCGCTGCTTGCCGCAGACGGCACTGTTCTGGTCAATAATATCCCCATGTGCGCTGATGCCAAAGGCATTGATGGCGATCAGCGCTTTAACGGTATCGCCTACAACTCAAAAACCAATCAGTTTCTGGCCAGCTGGACCGATAGCCGCGACAGCCTGCAAAACGTCGGCATTATGGGCAGAATCGTGAAAGCCGACGGCACCATGCCGGCGGGAGATTTTACCCTGGTTGATGCGCCCGGCGCACAGATGATAAGCCATACCCTGTATCTGCCGCAGGAGGATAAATACTTTATCGTCTTTGAGCGCGACCGCAATGTTGTGGATAAGTTTTATTTTAAGGACATTACCGCGCATCTGGATATAGCGGCCATGTGGCTTGATGCCAATGGTCAGCCCGAGGCCGGCATGATCGATATTTTTAACGGTGACGGGAATCAGCGCTTTGTGCGAGTTGCCCATGACGCCAAAAGCAACACTTTTTTAATGGTCTGGCAGAGTGATTTTCCGGGCGTGTCCGATTCAGTAGAGGGACATATCATGAGCGCCGGCGGCAATATTTTGGGTAAAATATACAAAAAGTAATCTGTCCTGATTCATGTACAACAAAAGGAGCGGCGAAGACCGCTCCTTTTTTATGCTGCAAAATTTATCGGGTACACTAATTTTTTACATCCCCAGCTTCCCTACTGCCTCAGACAATCTCCAGGTTTCCTGACTAATACCTGAGCATAAGCGGGACAGTGGGCCGGACCGGATTATTCGTATTTATGTCGTAGCCGTCATAGATGATCCGGTCCAGAGAGATGCCGTCACTATAGAGCTTTCCCCGCACCGTCACCTCGTCCCCGCTGCTTCGAGCTCTCAGCCCCACGTCAACTGCAAGCGAGTCCGGATACTGCCGGTACTTGTCCTCGTAGCAGCGCAGTTTCATCCCGTCTTTTTCCAGCATCAGGTACCAGGTCCAGAATAAACTTTTCCCGTAATAGGTAACCGGGGCGGACAGCTCAATGTCTTTCCTCTTGTACAGATCATAATGCGCCATGACATCCTTTAGGGTGGTCACAATGACTACGTTCTTATCCTCGTATTGCGCCTGATTCTTCAAATAGGTGTCAATATCAACCTTGATGAGCGGTTTCGGCGCGCAGCCTGCCATGCTCAAAAGCAGCACTATGGTAAGGGTATTTCTTTTTAGTAATTTAATCATCTGAAACATCTCCTGTTATTACCGGCCCTGCTTATAATTTAATTAAGTTTAACATAAAGAGAGCATTGGAGCAATCTCTTGCACTTTGCTCCTAAAAAATGCGTTTCTTTCAAGAACAACCCCAAAGTACAGCACCGGGATCATTTGCTCGCAAGGACTATTCTATTGAAACCGGCGCGAAGATAGTATAGTGAACATTCTCAGGACATATAGCTAAAGTCTGAAATCTATAGTGTGTAGAAATATGCTGCTTATTGCAGACAACCTGACCATCACCAACAGGAGCTTGAAGCAGGCCCTCGATCAGATGGACCCGGAGCCGATCAGGAAGCTGGTGCAAAAGTGCGAAGCAGTCGGGGCTGGGGCCATTGACATAAATCCAGGGCCCCCTGGGCCGTGACTCAGGCAGCAGGATGGCCTTTCTCGTTGAGACCGTGCAGGGCTGTCACCGGCCTTCCCCTGGTGATTGACACTGCTGAGCCGCGTGCCATGGAGGCAGGGCTTCGTGCGTGCAGGAACAGGGCAGTCATAAACGGCTTTTCCCTTGAGCCGGCAAAGCGGGACGCGATACTTCCGCTGGCAACAGAATATGACGCGGACAGTGATCTGCTATCTGCTGCGGCCGGACGGTCAGGTGCCGGCCGGTGTGGAGGAGCGGCTGCAGATTGCCTGCGACGTATTCGCGGCAACACGCGCGGCAGGAATCGAACGGGAGCGTCTGATACTTGACCCCATTATAGTTCCCGTAACGTGGCAGGACGGCACAAGTTCAGAACCGGGAGCTGCTTTCTGTCATCGCCGGCTTCCCGATCTCCTGGGGTTTCCCGTGAGGACCATTGCCGGTCTTTCAAACCTCACTGCTGCTGCCGGCCCTCAGGAAAAAAAATTGCTTCTGGAAAGCGCCTGCCTGTGCATGCTTGCCGAGGCCGGTCTTTCAATGGTTCTGATGAACATCTTGCATCAGGAAACAGTCAGAACGGCCCGGGCCTGTCGCTCGCTTACGCAGCCGGGCGTGTTTGCCTGGGAGGAAATTTAATTATTGGATTTTTGAACCAGGCGTAAGATCTGAGCACTGCCTGTGCTCTGTTTTTCTGCAAAATAGAACGTAAAATCTGGAACCCTTGATTTGAATTCCCCCGTGAGTTCCTGAGTTCCAGATTAAGAATAGCAGGATAACTTTGCTCAGGTTCTTCACCGTCAATTTATTCAGCGAAAGGAGAGAATATGAAGAGCATTTAAAACCATTTTCTGTCTGTTTTGTATCTGCGGTGCTCTTCTTTTCTGCGCCGCGCTGGCTGCTCCGGCAGCTTCTCTTCCCCGGATGTATCCGACCTATTCCTACCAGGGAAGCTGGAAGGAGATCGGTAAACAGACCGCCATGCATTTCGGCGACACCATAATGTATACCGGCATGGTTTTTAACACCTTTATGAATATTGGAGCAGATGAAACCCGGGCCTACTATGATGAGGTAAAAGAGCTCATCCCTGCATCCATACAGGAGCAGATGGAGGGCCTGGCACAGGGGCTGAATGAGTACTGGTCCGTTCCCTATGACACTGCCTGGGACGTGGGTGCTGGTAGCAAACCTCGGCTTTGATATCATGAACAAACACAGCCTCGACAAGGAAGTGCAGGGGTGCACTGCGTTTGCCCTGCGCTCGGATCAGGGAACGTTTCTCTGCCACAACACCGACAACTCCTCCGCCAATGTGGAGCTGGGTTCACTGATTTATTACCAGCCCGACAATGGCGACAATGCCTTCCTGTCCTTCTTCTCCGCCTGCGTTTGTGGGCGCGGCGCTTGCCGTCAATGACAGCGGTCTCGCCGTCACCTACAATGTGGGCGGCCGGAATAAAAATCCTGCCGCAGGGCTGACCGTGCTGTTGAAAACCCGCGAGGTTATGGCCACCTGCAGCAGCGTTGCGGAAGCTGTTGAGAGCTTTACAGCATTTCTGGATGCGGGGGGGACCTATGGCTACAGCACGTCAAATTTCCTGTTTGTAGATTTTAAGGATTCCTCCATGGCCCGGCTCCAGGTCTGCTCGCATGAGATAAAAGTTACCTACGGACAGGAGCTGAAACCGGGGGTCACCTATATCGGCTACACCAATGAGTTTGACGATGACTTCTCCCCTCGCACCGATGCGGACCTGGCCAAAGCCTCGGTTATCTCCTCGCAGGCGCGCTACAAAAGGCTTATGGAGCTTTTGCCCGGGTTTGAAAAATATGATCTGGAGACCTGCTGGAAAATACTGACTGACAGCTCAGGCGGAGAGTCCGACAATAATACCATCTGCCGCAGGGGCGAGAGCACCATTACCACCATAGCAAATATTTTCTCCGGCACCACGGCCTACTACGCGGTGGGCCCGCCCTGCGAATATCTGTCGGAGTACGGCACACCCATGGCAGTAAACCTTGCCCAGAAGGTGCAGCCTGCAATTACCGGGCAGGTTACCGCTTTAGGCAAACCATTAGCCCATGCCCAGGTTTCCCTGCAGGGCAGCGCCGGTTCGGGGATAACGCTTAAAACCTACACTGATGAGAACGGCGCGTATCTGTTTAACAACCTGGAAAGCGATACCTATAGAGTGCGGGTGAAAAAATTTCCGCATGTGCCCGGAAGAAAGGTTGTTAATTTTCAGGAGGGAACGCAGCAGACTGTAGATATTAATTTGCTGTTCTAACTGCATTGCTTGAGGCGTGCCTGAACCGTAATTGCCGGTAGTCGCAGAGCTGCGAAAAAGATAAAGGCCATGGAACGATTCCATGGCCTTTATTAGTGGCGCGCAGAAAATATACCGCAGGGATGCTGTTGCGAACAGCTTATCGCGCGAAGAACAGATCATTGACCCGTTCAAGGCCCCCCTGTTTGCCGAACAGTACGGAATAGAGCTTGACCGCGGGGTCGTGGTTGATAACGGTCTGATGGTAGTTCTCAAAATCCGTTGCAGCCTTTTTTCTCTCCTCTTCTGTGGCAGGGGCTGCCTGGTCAACCAGTTCCAGGAATATATCAAGGTATTCGTTGAACAGGCCAAGTGCCAGAGCATCACGTTCCGGGGGCACCTGCACATAACAATGGGCTTTTGACATGATATCGTTTATCTTCCCCTTGAGCGTCAGGGGCTGCTGCAAAGAGCTCCTGGTACCGGCCCTTTATGTCCAGCAGACGCTCCTCGACCCTGAGCCCGTCCCACCGCTCGCTGCGCACGGTCGGGTGAATGTCCACCAGAAACGCCCGCTTCGCTCCCATGAGAATTGTTTCCGAGGAAAATATGGGGAGATAGAATTCAGGCCGGGGCCCGAGAAAGATGGAGCGGGAGCACCGGGAAGAGGCCATGAAGTTTGTGGTAAGAACCATCACCCGCAGAAATTTATCAGATTCATATACCTTACCGTCAATTTTGATAATCCCCAGGGCCCGCAGGGGCCGCTCAGGAAACGGGTGCTTCAGGGCCATCTCCCTCAAGCAATAGCGGCTGGTAATCCGGTCAAGAAAAAGGGTATGAATATCTTTTAATTCTTCTGCCATGAACCCGGTCCCCCTGTGCAGCAATGTTATGTTTTTGGCGTCTTTGCTATTTTTTCTAAGAGGCGCGAGCCCATGACAAGCGCCTGGGAAAAAACTACTTTTTCAACAACCTGATAAGCGCAGTCATTGCGCAACAGATAAAAACCTATATCTAAAAATATATTTTTTGTCCATCTATTCGCGATCAAGAGACATCTTTAAATTACGCTGCACATTACTTTCAAAATTACTTCCAGTATCTTGCAGCCTCATTTTTATTGACATACAACCGCCACCTGCCTATACTTTGCCGATCCCAAAAGGACGTACCAGCTTCTTTATTTTTACATTGTGTCCTATAAAAAGAAAGAGACTCACCCATGGAAAATCAAGGTGGACGATTACTGGCCATGATGAAAAAAACAGTGCTGCTTATGCTTGCTGCAGGCTTTTGGGGCTGCATTTATTCAGCCGGCTATTGCGCGGCGAATCAGAAAATCGGTGTGCTGGTTATTGGCGCCGGTATGAATGAAACCTATAAGCCTGACTGGATTGTCGGCTACACAGATCATTTTTTTCCGATTTTTACACCCGGCATGTTGACCGGCGGGCAGCTTGAGGGTGGCACCTGCTTCAGCCTTATCCATTATGCCAATGAGGCCGAGGCCACAGTCTGCAGCCAGGTCAGTGGCAAGCACATTTCGCAGGGAACTCCAATTGACATATTCTGCAAAGAATATACAAACCTTGAGCGCTATCCTGTGCACTCGATATCTGAACACCGGCTGTTCGGCAAAAACGGTTTTTTTGCCGATTGCTATCCTGGCGTGCTCCCCTATTTTATTGCCTCAGGCCACAGCACCATTGATCCATCCACGGGCAAGGAAATCCTCGGCCCCCATGTTGATGATCCCGATGGACCCGGCATCGGCTTCGCCGATTTTGAGGAGCAGTATGCATTCACCTATATGGACTACCATTACCGCCTCACGGATTTCATCGATCCGTCCCGCAGGCAGTTTCTGCGCTTCATTTACGGAAATGCCGCTCCCGCACTCTATGGCTATGAGCCCGATGCCCCGGAGCTGAGCAATATCAAGGATGCGGTCGAGAAGTCAATTGACAGCCAAACAACCATTGTCTTTCGCAATGGATGGGAATCCTACATGCGCAACCGGGATGCCTATAAAAAGGCTTCCGCAATACCGGACAGCACCGAAACCGCCCTGAAGGAATTGATTGAAGATGAAAAGGTCGATCGTCTCATAGTTCTCAGCAACGGCGCTCACTATAGCAATATTATCACTTTTGGCTACTGCTGGCGTGATGCCGGCGCTGCCGGTGTGAGCCGCGTTGATAATGCAACCTACTATGACTGCATCACCGATGTCAGTGATGGCTACGGCCCGGAAAATGACCGGGACCTCAATACTCTGCTCGCGAAGAAACCCTGGCGCAACTTCCTGGCCGCGTTTCCGGAGGTTTATCATATGGCAAGAGAACGTGCTCCCGGCTTGCAGATCACGTTTGCGCGGCCCTTCGGTGACTATCCGGCCTTCACCGAAGCGGTAGTGGAGATGTTCAAGCATACGGTGGCCAGATATCAAATCAGCAGTGAAAAAAAAGTGAAAGTGATTCTTGCTTTTCACGGATATTCAAGCGGCTATATGAAGGGCGCCCAGTGTGATGCCTACTCAAACATGGAAAACAGCCTTGCAGCGCGCGCCGTTGCGCGGGTAGAAAGCTATCTTAAAGATTCCTGGAGCGGCAGGCATGAAGTTGTGTCTGCTGTAAACGAATTTTCAGAGCCTTTTCTTGAGGACACCAATGCCGATCCGCCTTCCCGCGGCAAGCCTATGGGCAGCATCATGAGCACCGGCGAGCATATAGATAGCGCCATCAACGGCGTCTATGTGAACGGACTGGGGCAGGTGATCGATAACGGCATCGACAATTTTGATTACGTGATCGCCATCCCCGTTCTGTGGGACGCGGAAAATGTAGACACGATACAGAGTTTCCGGGAATTGACGCTCGGCAATCATGCTTTGCAGAGCGCAGCGGGGAGCAAAAAATGGTTTCGCCAGACGCACTCAGAAGACGGTGACGACTACCGCATTGATACTGACTTCGACAGCGAATATTTCACCGTCAAGGTCATGGATGCCAGCGGCTGGGGAAGCACTCCCGCACGAACATCACTGCTGCGCAAACCCGTACCGGTGAAGAAGGGCAGCGCGCAAAAGCCCACGACCGTCATACTCGCCGGAACAGTGCTGTCGCAGGGCAACGGCCCCGCACGCTCATATGTTATACAGGCCGCTGCAGCAAGCATCCTTGAAGCTATTGATGATCACTCTGTCGGCGGCTATCATGATGAGGCCTGCGAAATGAGAGCGCTTAATGCTGTTGTGGGATTGACCGCGGAGCCGCGCAGTGGTTCGGTGCAGCTCACGTGGATGACTGCGGGAGAAGCCGGGAGCATTGGGTTCAATATCTACCGGGCAGAAACCGCCGCAGGCCCTTTTGTAAAATTGAATGAAGCACCCATTGCATCAAGCGGCAGCAGTTCCGTGGAACTTCAGTATGTGTATCGCGATGCGCCTCTTAAAAGCCGCACCATGTATTATTATCAAATTGAGCATGAATTTTCCGGCGGCAGCGCTTCTTTTGGCCCGGTCAGCGCCACCCCGCGCCCCGTATGGTTTCCCGGGAAATAACGTGAAGCAGGTGACCCCTCTGTCGCAGCCCTGCAGGTTCAGGATTCTTTCCCGGTAAATTGATTTCACGCGAAGCCCTGACTATGTATCATTCGTGAGAGAAGCCTTGCAGCTTCAATTCATTGCAGATTTGATTTGTTACTATTTACTTGCCAGATGAAGCTAAATGCTGTTTTTATGTTTTAGATAGCCTGGGTTCCACCATTAATCCTTACGTGCTTTTTCTATTTCCTCAACCAGGCGTACTCCCAGGGCAAAGGTCTGCTGCATTTTTTCCGCATACCGCTGTTCGTCGAAGTTATGAATAAATCCCACATAGAGGCGCTCGATGACCTCCACCTCCTCAACCATGAAGTGCCCTGACATCACTTCAAAGCAGGGCTCGGCCATCTCCGCAAATTCATCCCGGGCGCTTCCGGTAGCAATCAGCAGAGCCTTTTTCTTAAAATTCTGTTTTACCCGTGCATCAGGGATCCCAATAGCACCTTTAGTTTTGTAAAACATGGGAAAGCGCCGTTCAATGAAAGCTTTCATGACAGCGGTAACGGTAAAATCATACACCGGGCAGGCCATGATGTAGCCATCAGCTTCCAGATATTCCCTGAGGATACCGGCCATATCATCCTTGAGAGGACATCTGCCGATGGGCAGCCCGTGGTTTTCATAGACACACTTATAACAGCCGCGGCAATAGGTGATAGTATATTTTGCCAGGTTAAACTGCTTAGTTTCTGCACCTTTGCTTGCTGCCCCTCTCAAAACACTTTCCGTAAACTGGGAGCACAGCCCCCTGGTGCGGGGACTTCCCATAAATCCTAAAATCTTCATAGAAAGGTACTCCTTGGGAAATGAATAAATTATACCGGGGCTATAATGCCTTGATAATTTATAAATGAGTATATGAGGATAACAATTGAGAGTCAATTTTTATAAGAGCATTGCAGATCGCATCCGGGAACCGGGGAACACAGGCCCGGCCGGGTGCAGATTTTTGTTTCAATAAAGAACACGGTCGGTATACTTGATAACATTGCCGCAGGTAATTCCCTGCAGTCTTCAATACTGCACAGATAGATATAAAAGCTGCTCAAAAGACTTAAGAAAATAAGAATAGCGTGGTGCCTTGCACATAGCTCCAGGTTGTGGTAAAGTTCAAATTATATAAAGTCACGGCGGGTAAGACGCTCAGTTTTACGGAATAGTGACACGGCTTTACACAAGCAAAATACATACAATTTGAGAACTGTTCACGTGACTTTTACTATCTCTGTTCTGAAAAACACTCCTCTTTACGAGGGGCACTCACCGTATTGTAAATAATCGCTGTTCCCTGGAAAAATATTGCCCTGATTCAGATATATCAGCTGGCGTCATCAGAGGCAGTTTTGTAATAAATGCCATGCACTTGAGCGAAGCTATGGCAATAACCCGTCATCATGCCATGACTGCCACAATGACGGTGACTATGGCTTCTTCATTCTGTACAGTTGCCAAACATGGCAGTAGCGTAAAAAATTTCAGGGTAGCGCTGACCGCTTGTCTGGGTCTGTAATGTATTCATCAAAGTTAGGGGTATCGTCTCTTGAAAATTCTGGTTGTAGAAGATGACAAAAGGATAGCCTCTTTTCTTTTGAAGGGGTTAAAAGAGGCAGGCTTTGTCGTAGATCATGCGGACAATGGCGAGGACGGACTTGCCTTTGCACAGACTGGAGTCTATGCCGCAGCAGTTATAGATATAATGCTGCCCAGGCTGGACGGTTTGAGTCTTATTGAAGAGCTGAGGCGGGGAAAAGTAAATCTTCCGGTGATCATTCTGAGTGCCAAGCGTTCAGTAGATGACAGAGTTAAGGGACTTCAAAGCGGTAGTGACGATTATTTAACCAAGCCATTTGCCTTTTCTGAACTTCTGGCACGTTTACAGGCGATTATCCGCAGGTCAAGTGCTGCTATTGAGCCGGCCCGTCTGATCGTTGGAGATATCTCTATGGACCTGCTAACCCGGGAAGTTATCCGGGAAGAAAAGGGGGTCGACTTGCCGCTTCGTGAATTTGCTCTCCTCGAATATTTTATGCGCAATGCAGGGAAGATCCTATCCAAGACTATGATTATAGAGAATGTCTGGGGCTATGACTATGACCCGCTAACGAATGCTGTTGATGTGCTGGTGTGCAGATTGCGTAATAAGCTGGACAAAGATTTTGATAAAAAGGTGATTCACACCATCCGGGGAGTTGGGTATGTCCTTAAAGTTTCTTGACCTTACCCGAAAAACTATCGGCTTCCGGTTGACCTTGTGGTATTCGGCTGTGTTTGTTCTGAGTTCTCTGCTTTTCTTTGCTCTTGCATATTTTTTTCTTTCTGTATCTATCCAGCAAAAGGACAGGGAAGTTATTCAGTCTGAGCTTGAAGGGTATATAGCCCAGTATAATGAAGGGGGGAGCAATGCCCTGCAGCAAGAAGTTGACCTTCAGAAAGATCTCAGCGGTAAAAACCCTTTTTTAGTCAGGCTTGCCGGACCTGAAAATGAAACCGTTTTCTTGAATATCCCGGATAAATGGGCGGCGTTTGACCTTCGGAAGCTTGAAAAAAAAGATTACCGGAATAAAGGGCACTGGCTCTATCTGAAAACTAAAAACAACCAGGATATATTAGAAGTAGCGTTGCAACGCCTCTCTGATGGTTCTGTGCTGCAGGTGGGCAAAAGCGTGGCAAATCGAACGGAACTTCTCGATCGCTTTAACAAAATCTTTGCCGCGGCTATACTGCTGGTAGTTTTTATAGGCTTAACCGGGGGGATTCTTTTTGCTGTCAAAACACTTCGACCGATTCGTCACTTACTGAGCACCATCAACTCGATAATACATACGAGCAACATAAGTGCCCGGGTGCCTACCAGACATACCGGTGATGAACTTGACGAGATGAGCATTGCGTTTAACACAATGCTGGAAAGGATTGAAACGTTAATAACTGAACTGAAAATGGGGCTGGATAATGTTGCACACGATTTGCGCACCCCGATGATGCGATTGCGCGGTACTGCGGAACTGGCGTTACAATCGGAACAGCCTGAAGAAGTCCTCCGCGAAGCTTTAAGTGATTGTATAGAAGAGGCGGATAGAATTACTGCAATGTTAAATACTCTGATGGACATTACCGAGGCAGAGACCGGGGTGATGAAACTGAATCTGGAGGAGGTTAATATTGTAACTCTGATCGAGGAGGCAGTCGATCTTTACGGTTATGATGCTGAGGAAAAGCGCATTAAAATTCATACAACGTTGCCGGAAGAACTTTATTTGAACGCAGACGGTATCAGGTTGCGGCAGGTTCTTTCCAATTTGCTCGATAATGCTGTTAAGTATACTCAGAGCGGTGGAACGATAGGTATTGAAGCTTTCCAAAAAAAACAACAAGCCACGGTAATTGTCAGGGATACCGGGATTGGAATTCCCGTTGAAGAAGTTTCCAAAATCTGGGATCGCCTGTATCGCGGCGATAAAAGCCGCTCACAGCGAGGGCTTGGCCTCGGGTTGAGTCTGGTTAAAGCTATTGTTCAGGCACACCAGGGACACATTGAGGTTAGCAGTGAGCCGGGTTCCGGCTCTTTATTCTCCATACACCTTCCCCTACTAACCGCTCCTCACCCTTCCCGATAAGACTTTCATCATTGTAATGTTTTAGAAAGAATAGTGTAAGCTCCGTTAAGTATTGTGGGACTATTATTATAAAGCAAGCTCCTGTCAATGAGCCATTATTGGTCATGGCGATATAGTCTCAATAATTTTCCCGAAGGGTTAATGATGAAATTTCTTAATAAGAAGGGCGGAATTTTTTCTGTTGCTATTCCTGCACACTTTTTTTAAAAAAATATTACATACTTAAAATCTATAAAAAACCTGTCCATACCTGTAAATCAATTTTGTCATTACATTCGCTTACTCGATAATCCCCGTTGATGAAAATTATTTAAAAACAGATGTAACATTTTTTGTCCTACCAGCAACAATAATGCATACCTTTATCGTGGAGAATGGCAGGTTGAAAAAATACAAACAAAGCTAAAACAATACATTAAACATAATTCAACCCAGCGGCACACTTTTTGTTTGTAGATGAAACAATTTTTCAAAGCAGAAAACCATATAATTATAACTAAAGCACTAACTGATTAAGATTAATGATACATTTATATACGTTGAGGAACTTACCTATGAATAATAAAGAAAGCTTAAACAATTCAATGCACAGACGCTATGTAGTGGTGCTGAGCGCCCTGGTGATGGCAACCGCTCTTTTGTCAGGTGCCTGTAAACCCTGGACACATGATGCAGAATGGACTAACCCCCAGTTCAGAGACACCAAAGACTTTCATGGAACGGTAGTAATGAACCGGGGTAGTACCACGCTGTGCAAAGCATGCCATGGCTCTGATCTGAAGGGATTAGGGGAGATACCGGGCTGCTATAAGTGCCATTTTGGGCCCGAGGGCAGCCGTTCTCCGTCAGGTTCATCATGGAATCATGGAATGGCTCAGCATGAAAATCTGCGCCCTGAAGAACCGAGGTGCAATACCTGCCACGAGCTGTACCGGAGTATACGGGTTAGCGCCAAATACATGCCATGACTGTCACAGTATTTCCCCGGAGACTCATCCCCTGGGTCAGTCCTGGCTGGACAAAAAAAGCCCTGATTTTCATGGTAAAAGCACCCTTGATTGCAGCACGTGTCATGATCTGAAAACCAAATGTTCAACCTGTCATTTCGGGGCAACAGGAAGCCAGCTGCCACCCGGTTCAGGATGGAGCCATGGCACCACCCCGCATAATCAACTGGCAGCATCCGAGGCAGTATGCAATAAATGCCATACGCTTGATAGAAGTTATGGCAATGGCCCGGCCACTTGTCATGACTGTCATGGTACGCCTCCCAGTCACGTTCTGGGAGAGCCGTGGTTAAATCAGAAAAGTCCCCAGTTTCACGGCAAGAGCACGCTTAACTGCGCCTCGTGTCATGATCTTAAAACCAAATGTGCAAACTGCCATTTCGGGGCAACAGGCAGTAAATCTCCATCCGAGTCGGGATGGACGCACGGCACCACCCCGCATAATCAACTGGAATCATCGGGGGCTGTTTGCAATATATGCCACGAGCTTGATCGGGGCTATGGTAATGGTCCGGCAACATGCCATGACTGTCACGTTAAGCCACCCCATGTGCTGGGGCAGCCGTGGCTGGATCAGAAAAGCTCTCAGTTCCACGGTAGAAGCACCCTTGACTGCAGCTCGTGTCATGATCTGAACACTAAATGCGCATCCTGTCATTTCGGGGCATCGGGCAGTAAATCACCATCCTCGGGATGGCTTCATGGGACAACGCCGCACAATCAGCTGGCATCATCTGAGGCAGTTTGTAATAAATGCCATAAACTTGATCGAAGTTACGGCAATGGCCCGGCAACATGTCATGACTGTCATAGCGGTGTCAGCGGAGTGGTGGCGGCCACGTAACAGGGCAGCCGTGGTTTGACCCGAAGAGCGCGCAGTTTCACGGCAACAGTTCACTCAACTGCAGTTCGTGTCATGATCTGAGCACCAAATGCTCAACCTGTCATTTCGGTGCGAGCGGAGTAATAAGTCTCCAACGGGTCCGACCTGGACGCACGGCACCACACCGCATAATCAGCTGGCAGCATCTGAGGCAGTTTGCAACAAGTGCCATACACTTGAGCGCAGCTACGGCAATGGCCCGGCAGCGTGCCATGACTGCCACGGCACGCAGAGCGACCACGTTCTGGGGCAGCCGTGGCTTGACCCGAAGAGCGCGCAGTTTCACGGCAACAGTACACTAACTGCAGTTCGTGTCATGATCTGAACACCAAATGCGCAAGCCTGTCATTTTGGTGCGAGCGGAAGTAAAATAGCCGTCAGGTCAAACCTGGACGCACGGGACCACGCCGCACAACCAGCTGACCGCATCAGAGGCAGTGTGCAACCAGTGCCATACGCTTGAGCGCAGTTACGGAAATGGGCCGGCATCGTGCCATGACTGCCACGGCATTGCTGCTCCGCATGCTGTACCATTCACCGCTCACGGCAGCAGACGCAAAAACTAATTTGATCTATTGCCAGCAATGCCATGCACAGCCGGCAGGCGGAGGCCCGGGAAGTAATCCGCGGTTTAATGTGGCAATAGGCTCGCTCAGCAATGGCTGTGAAAGCAGTGGCTGTCATAAAGCCGGTACCGCCCATCCGGTCAGCTGGTCAGGCCCTGACAGCACCAGCCACCAGAGCGCGCAAAACATGGCAGCAGCCTGTGCCCTTTGTCACGGAGCTGCCCTGTCAGGTGGATCAGGTCCGGCCTGCAGCATCTGTCATACTGCCGGGTCACCATTGACGCAAAACAACTGTACGTCCTGCCACGCGAACACCACCCTCAGGAACAACGTATCCTGACCGAATGGAGCCCATACGGTTCACAACGCACTCACCGGTGTCACTAATACCTGCAGTACTTGTCATGCCGGCGCCGGGAGCCAGACAGCGCTTCACTATAACAATGACCGTGAATATTGCTTTTACCGGATATAATGCCAAAACCGGTACTGCAGCCTATGCTACTGCTGACCAGACATGCTCCAATGTGAGCTGTCATGGCGGTAAAAAAACCCCTGCATGGGGTACGGGGTCTATTAACGTTGCAACTGAGTGCACTGCGTGTCACGCATCATCCGGACAGTATAACAGCTATACGTCCGGCGAACATAGAAAGCATGTCCAGGACCTGAAAGAACTGCCTGCAGCGAATGTCATGATGCAAATAAACTGGCGCCGGTTCACTTTAACGACCGCTCTTCTACAGCCATGACAGAAGCCGGTCAGACAATCAGGGACGGACCTGAACTATAACGGGTCAGCGTGTCTTTTACCTGCCACCTTGATAATAAACGCCATACGGCAGAAATGTCCTGGTAGGTACTGGTCTTGCAGCAGAAGCTCCCCGCCTGCACGGCGGGGAGCTTCTCTTCCCCGCATAAAAACCCCCACAGAATAGTATTATTATAAATGATTGTTTTAGCTTTCCCCTGTTCTATTCATTCTTCTTGCATCAACGGCTTTTAACCTCTATACTTTTTATATTTTCAGCAAACGCAGGCAGCAGAAGCAAAGCTTTTTTTA
>CAWDOY010000040.1:0-63259 GCA_963803975.1 uncultured delta proteobacterium | reverse complement strand
CGGTGGAGAATAAGTAGTATGAAGCTGTGAGCCGACAGCTGTTAGCTATCAGCTGCAATAATTTTTTCTTTGTGGTTCATTGTTGCTGCGCGTATTTCACATCAGGAGGGCGGAATGGAAGAGAAGACACTGCCGATCAGGTTTAATGAGATTCTGAGGGAGGAGATGGGGAAGGTTTTTGAAGCTGAAGCCGTTGCACCGCTTGATCCGGACTTTACCCTTAAATATCCCAGCGAAGAAGATAAAAGCGTCTGTCTCAAACGCGAAGCTGCTGGCCTGCGACAAGACCTCCGGCATCCGCATCGGCGCCATGGATTTTGCCGGCTCCATGCTGGTGCACTTCGGCATGTGCAGCCGGGTAAAGATTATGATTTCCCGGTGTTTGGCTACACCTTTGCTTATTCCAGCAAATTTTTAATAGCTGTTCTTGATCTGCACCCCGTTGCAAAAGACAGGGAATACACGGAGAAATACATTGCCCCGCTCCAGGCTATTTCTCAAAAATATGCCTGGATACCCAAGACCGAGGGCGGACGCTCGGAAGTGCATGACTGGGCGAAAAAATATGACTCAGGCTGTGCCCTCTATCGCTGGTGCGACCCGCAGTATGTACCGAACGTGGAAGAGGCATTCCGGGATTACCTCCGGGCCTTTTGCCAGTGCATTAAAAAGGCGGAGCCGCTCACCGATCCGTTGCTGCGGCGACCAGTATCTGGAGGACTATCGCTGTGACTATATAACCTATGATCCCGGCAGCGCGCCGCTGCAGCATCATTTCGGCGAGGAATGGGCGAGCGGTATCTGAAGGAGTTTTTATTCGCCGGGGAACAACGCAAATAGTTAATAAATTCACTTGATATAATTTTGCAGGACTTGCGGCAGCTAAATTTTGTTGCAAGTCTTTTTTTATTATTGAATAACCTTACTATGTTCAGCGATAACCACAGATATATAAAAATATCTCTGCTCATCCTTATTCTTTCAGTCCTGTGCTTGTACAGCTACCGGGAAAGTAAAAAAATATATATAGACCTTGAAATGTGCCTTGCCAATGCCGGACAGTTTGACGGGAAAGAAATCATTCTGGAGGATTACGTCATAGTGAGCAGCGTCTCCAGCGACCGGTTTGAAATAGAGCAGGAGGGCAGCAGGATACCGGTCATGGGCGCGCCCGAGGAGCTTGCGCCCGGTGATGAAATAGCGCTCCGGGCAATCTTTCACCGGGAGGGCTATCTCTTGCTCCAGGAGATGCACATCAAAAAATTGCGGAACATTAAGATTATTATATCCATTGCAGCAGCGCTGTTTGTTATCTGGCTGTTTTTCTCACGATACCGGTTTACTCTCAAGGATTTTCAGTTTTTGGAGCGCACCTGATGCCGGACCTGATTACGCACCTGTCCATCAGTTATATTCTCAATAGGCCGTTTAAAATCTTCAGATACAGCACGCTTTTTTATTGCGGAGCAGTGCTGCCGGATATTGCTACCCGGGCGGTATCTATACCATATCGTCCTGCTGAGTTTGCCGTGTATCCGCTGCATACGCCCTTGGGAATAGTGCTGCTGTGCCTGCTGCTCAGCTTTTTCTTTGCGGAAGCTGAGAGAAAACAGGTGTTCGTAAGCCTTATTGCCGGCTCGTCACTGCATCTTTTTCTTGACCTGTTTCAGAAGCATCTGCAGCCGGGCTACACCCTGCTGTTTCCCTTTTCCTGGAGAGCCTTTGAATTCGGCCTCCTCTGGCCGGAAACCATAGTAAGCATGGTACCGCTATGGATTCTTATAATAGGGGTGCTGGCATTGCTTAACAGGCTGAATAAAGAAAAGTTCTGAGTAACGAGTGCTGAGTGAAAGATTAGTGGCTCGGGGCTTGGGATTCGTGGTTGGGGGAAAGGCAACCCGCCTTCGCCATCCTCCTTTGCAGAAAGCGCAGAGGGATAAAAGGCTACGGCGCGGCATAGAAAGGGAGGGCAGTATCATGGATGCAATTCTTACCCGGCGGAGTATTCGCCGCTATACAGCTCAGCCGGTAGCGGAGGAGCTGATTACCGGTTTTCTCAAGGCGGCCATGGCAGCCCCATCAGCAGGAAACGAGCAGCCGTGGGAGTTTGTTGTGCTCACCGAGCGAACTATTCTTGACCGCATCCCATCATTCCACCCCTACGCCGCAATGCTCAAGGAAGCTCCTGCAGCAATTCTTGTCTGCGGTGATTTGGCGCGCGAAAAGCATGAAGGATACTGGGTCCAGGACTGTTCGGCGGCCACGGAAAACATTTTAATCGCCGTGAATGAGAAAGGGCTGGGAGCAGTATGGCTGGGGATATATCCCCGGGAGGAGCGGGTGCGGGGTTTGCGGCAGCTTCTCAGTATCCCGGAAACCATTGTGCCGTTTGCCCTGGTTGCAATCGGCTATCCCGCGGAAAAGAAAGAGCCTGCTGACCGGTTTGATGCTTCACGCCTGCACTATAATTCCTGGTGACCGGAGCACACATTAATCAAGACTCCCTCTCAATTTTTATTTACTGTCGATATTGAACGCATGGGGTTAATAGCACGTGACCAGTGACTCGTGACACGGGACTCGAAAAAAGTGCTGAATGTAAAAAAGCGGGAATGGAAAATCCATAACCCGGAAAACAGTGATATTTTCAATTTTCACCTTCCTGCCTCTTCACCTTTTTACCTCTTAACCTATTCACCATTTTCCTGTAATCATGCTGTTTGCCGGTTTTTGATGCGTAACTTTGAGAGAACCTTCATATATTAATCCCATATATTAATGGCTTGACTAAGATTCTGATACATTATAACATTGTAACAAGTGGGCGATTAGCTCAGATGGATAGAGCGTTGGCCTCCGGAGCCAAAGGCCGGGCGTTCGAATCGCCCATCGCCCACCATTTTTTTATAATGCGGCCCTCAATCTCGTGGCACGCTTGCGACATCACTAGGCGCATCCCCTGACGAGAGAGGGAACATTGAGCGCAATTACTCGCAAAAGGTAATGAGGTGCTGATCGGCGGGCGGGCGCACACGGTTGCAGAGGCTGAGTTCATAGCGCAGGCAGGGTTTCCCTTTGCGGAGATAAGCATCCGCACCCCTCAGGAATTAAAACGAGAGATGGCTTCATTCAGGCGCCTGCAGGACCGGTTCGGGATCTTCTATGTGGCGCACGGGCCTGAGGAACTAAACACCTGGGAGCCGGAAAAGCTCCGGGCAGACTTTCTGCCGCTGATCAGGTCGCTTCTTGACTGCGCGGCAGAGCTTGCAATTACGGTGTTCACCCTGCACTTCTGGCTTGACCGGCGCTTTGTTGCTGATGACATCGCGTCAGAGAAGATAGAAATTTTAAAAGCCATGACGAGCCATGCTGACAAGTGCGGCATCAAGCTCTGCATAGAAAATCTGAGTGAGCAGGTTTCAGACTTTTCCCCGGTCTTTGCCGCAATTGAAGGACTGGGGATGACCCTTGATGTCGGCCACGGTGAGCTTCTGACAGCACGAAACACTGCGTATGAATTTGCCGCCGGCTGGCTCCAGCGCATCTGGCATGTCCACCTGCATGATAACCGCGGCGGAGACACGGTTGAGGATGACCTCCATCTCCCCCTGGGAGAGGGTGTCATAGATTTTGCCGCTATACTTGGCTGCCTCAGGAAGCAGGGTTATGGCCGTACCATGACCCTTGAAATAGCGCCTGCAGCTCTCAAGAGCGGGAAAAACATAATTGAGCAGATCTGGCAGAAAGAGGCGCCGGCTGCTTAAGGAATCAACCCTATGAAAGAATCGGAAATTTTACAGCACCTGGAAGAGATCGCGGAAAAGCTTGCTGTCAAGGTTCAGCAGGTGAACCTGCGGAAGGACTATTACAACTTAAAGAGCGGGCTGTGCAAAGTAAAGGGTGAACACCGGATTATTGTTGATAAACATCTCAACCTGTCTGAAAAGATAGATGTGCTCATCGACGCTCTTGGTGAATTTGATATTGAAGGTCTCTATATTAATCCCTATGTGCGCAGGCTGTTTGAAAAGCGCAGTGCTGCAGGCAGCGTTCCTCTCCCGATAGAGAGCGGCCCTGCAGATACCCACCCCTCCCCGTAATTTTGCCCTGCCCCGACCCTGTAACGCGCGTCATAGTGAATCGTAATCGTTCTCAGGTACTACACTATGCAGGCATCTACGAGTACATCCAGTCCGGAGGTTATGTATGACGAAGGGATTGCTTGAGCGGATGTTTAAACTGAGCGAGCGCAACACCACAGTCCGCACCGAGATCCTCGGCGGCGCAACCACGTTTGTTACCATGGCCTACATCATCATTGTCAACCCCGCGATATTGAGCTTTGCCGGTATTCCCCACGGGCCGGGCACGGTTGCGACCATACTGGCTGCGGTGTTTGGCTCGCTCGTCATGGGGCTGTATGCCAACCGGCCGATTGCCGTGGCACCGTACATGGGGGAAAACGCCTTTATTGCCTTCGGCCTGGCACCCATGGGCATTGGCTGGCCGCAGCTGTTTGGCGCGGTCTTTGTGAGCGGCTGCGGTTTTTTTGTCATAACGCTGCTGCGCATCCGCTCCTGGCTGGCGAACTCCATTTCTGCGAGCATGAAGCACAGCTTTGCGGTCGGCATCGGGCTGTTCCTGGCGTTCATCGGCCTCTATGAAACCGGCATTGTGACCAGCTTTGTCACCGGCATGTCGCCGCAGGCCCTGCTCTACCCGAATGCCAGCGTCTTGCATGCCCCTGATGTGCCGGTCAAGATCGGCAACTTAAAAAGCCCCGAGGTGCTGCTGGCGTTGTTCGGATTCATTCTCATCAGCATGCTGCTCTATCACCGGGTGCGGGGCGGGATACTGCTGGGCATTGCCCTCACCGCGCTGCTGGGATACATGGTAGGGCTGGGGCGGCCGCCGCGGGCCCTGATGGCGATGCCGTTTACCGGAGACTATAACCTGACAGCAATCGCCTTCAAGCTGGATATTCCCGGCGTCTTCAAACTCAGCTTTCTTCCTGTGCTGCTCACCCTTTTTTTAATGGGCTTTCTGGACACCCTCGGCACGCTCGTTGGCGTGGGGGCGGCCGGCAACATGGTTGATGACAAGGGAAATTTTCCGCAGATTGAGCGTCCGATGCTGGCGGACGCACTCTCCTGCATGTTCAGCGGGGTGATCGGTACATCAACCAGCGGCGCCTATATTGAATCTGCCACCGGCATCAGTGAGGGAGCGCGCACCGGCCTGGCGTCGGTGGTTACCGCGGCGCTGTTTGCCGTGTCGCTGTTTTTCATCCCGCTCATAGAGCCGCTGCAGTATCTGCGCTATGCCTATGGCCCGGCTTTGATCGCCGTCGGCGTGATGATGATCGGCACAATCACTAAAATTGATTTCAACGATCTGACGGAGCTGATCCCGGCCTTTGCCACCATCGTGATGATGGTGTTTACCTACAACATCGCCAACGGCCTCACCGCCGGGCTGGTCATATATCCGCTGCTCAAGGTGTTTGCCGGCAGGATAAAAGAATTGAACTGGGGGGTGTAGTGCTGGCGCTGCTGTGCAGCGTTTACTATGTCTTTGGATTGCCCCATTAAAACAGCTGCTGCTTAAGGCTTCTGTTGTCCCTCGCGAGAATTCCCTGTTGACATGAACGAAGATTATGATGCACAATTAATCGGTGCACAGGGAACCGGCGTACCGGTGCTGTGGAATTTGCAACAGTGAAGAAACAAAACGCTATGTATTTCAGAAGAATAACGCATGTTATCACCGTCCTGTTTATTTTACTCTGCGCCTTGGTATGTCCTTTGCCGCAGGTGCTGTGTGAAGAGTGGCTCGACTACGACCTTGCGCACTGTATAAAGAAAAGACACTGTAAACATGAGTTCGGATTTTATTGCATCAGTTTTCTGCAGAAGATGTTTCACCAAATAATCTCCGGGACTGACTGCTTATTCAATTTCCCGCTCTTTACTCCGTTACGCACCATCCCGGCCCTGTGCTCTTCATCACAGTCTTCAACGATTCTCCTGCTATAACATTTCCCCCGCAGCAGAGCATAGTTTTCAATAGGCAGCGCTGTACGCAGATCTATTTACTGCCTGGCATGTCCGATTTTTTATTACAGCAGGACATTGCAGTGCAGCATTATGTGTGAACCTTTGTCGAGGAGGTCTCTATGCTGGTTTCACGACTAACGCTTATGGTTATTGCAGCATGCATCTGGTATGGGGGAGGGATAGCATTATTGTTTAAAGGCGGTTCACTGGTAAAGGGTGCTTATGCATTAGATTCCCAGTCTGTATGGATTTATGCGGCACCGGTGCTGGGAGTTGTCATTGGTTTTGTCAAAGCACGGTTCATCTTCAATCATGCCTGCAAAAAAAACATTGTCAGAATCAGGGCATTAATAAATCCCCGCATCTGGCAATGCTTCAGACCGGGAATGCTGATTTTTCTTGCTATCATTATTCCGACCGGGGCGTGGATGTCCCGGGCCGCAGCCGGTAATTTTACCTATTTGTGCGGGGTTGCCGCTCTTGATCTTTCTATCGCGACGGCCCTCCTGACCTCGAGCCTGCTCTTCTGGAAAATGAAAGCATTCTCAAGCACCGCCGGTTAGGCAGGCTTCATGCCTCGCAAGCCCCGTCCCGAATCCCGAATGCTCTCGGGACTTCGGGATAGGCGGGGAGTTTCACTATTTGTCGGACTGGTAAAAGATTTACACTTTCTTAACACTTTTTACAAACTTTCCTCACATTTCCCATCCATACTGTAGACGTCCCCAAGATAGAACCACAGAGTTCACGGGGAATTTCCCTGAGAACCCCTCCCAAGGCCCTGTGCGCTCTGTGGTTCACACTATTCGAAAAAAATGATGCATGGGCTTGCTGTGGCAGTTAATTAAAAAAAGGTAACCTGATGTCAAGGCAGAAGAAGTTGCTGCAGATCTGTTTCCTCTTTGCTTTCATCTATATGATGATGTGCCCAGTGGTTCATGCACTGCATGATCAATATATCGGGGATGCGGTGTTTAATTTTCCTCTGCACTCAATAGTCCAGAAATATACCGGGGAGTTAAAGTCACATCAGGAAGACCTGATATATACATTTCTGCCTGATTATGCTGTTGGTAAATCCGTTTTATCACAAAACCTGCCCATCCTTTTTTTCGCTAACCCTTCAAACAATCTCTCCATCGTCACCACCACCCGACTTAACCTGTGATGCTGTAAGGACTGAAGCGCTGGTTTCACAGAGCGAACGAAGGCCCTTGTGTGCCGCTCCCATGATAACCGCGCATTCAGCCCAGGTTTCAATGCCATAACGGGTTGCACTTCTGTTTCATGCGGGTGTCAATAAATATTAATATTTTGAAAAGCAAAAAGCTTTTCTGTAAGAATGGAGGTACCAGTCATGCAGTATTCAATAAAACGTTTAAGTAAAACAATCACCGTGCTGGCACTTGGCCTTTTTCTTCTTCTGCCGCTGCCTTCTTTTGCCGCGGACACCGCGACCGGGCAAACCCTGATTATCTATTATTCGCGCACCGGTAAAAGCAGGCTCATAAGCCAGGTCCTGCAGAAGGAACTTAACGCGCAGGTTCTTGAAATAAAAGACCTGGAGGACCGGTCCGGGACATTAGGGTATGCCGGTGCGGGATTTGATGGTTTTTTTGACCGGCACACCACGATTGACCCGACGAAGGCCGACCTCTCCCCGTATTCCAATATCGTCATTGTATCACCCATCTGGAACTGGAAACTGAGCACCCCCATCCACACCTTTATTGACAACAACCGGCTTGATGGAAAGACGGTGGTGCTGTTTACCAACGGCAACAATGACGTACGCAAATATGAACAGTATGACGATAACGCCCCGTGGATTAAAAGATTTTTCCGCGATTACATACGCGGCAAAAGCAAGGGGAGCAGGGACTATGTTACCAGCACTGCCGGGGGAAATTATGTCCGGCATTGTAATGTTGACACCCTTGAGGCCTCAGATGACCAAATCATCCAGCGCACGCTCAAACAGGTCGGTGATGTGAAAAGCGCCTTCTCAATCAAAACGGCAACAGCAAGCCAGTAGCGCTATCAGTTTTCATGGGCAACGGTAAAGCGGGAATCATTCAGATAAACGGTTGGCCCTGGTGAAGCCCCGCCCGCCGGGCGGGGCTTCACAGATGTTTTTAAGCACGGGTTCTGCACCGCTGCCGCACCAGGACAATGCAGGATAACACGCGAAGAAAGGAAAGGATAGATGATGGAGTCCAACAATGACACGCACATTATAAAAAGCTTCAAGCGTATCTGCAAGCAGCAGATTGCCATTGACTGTAATAATATGGATCCGGACCTCAGGATGTCTCAGATAAAAATGCTGTCAGCTTTTAACGGCAGCAGCAGCCTTTCGCTGCAGGAGCTTGCGGACAACAGCGGCGTTACGGTTCCCCGCATGGCCGCCATGGTAAAGAGACTGATAAAAGACGGCATCATTGCACGGTGCAAAGATGATAAAGACCGCAGGAGATCGGCGGTCAGCCTGACTCCGCAGGGGGAAAAGCTCCGCAATCAGATTGCCGCAAACCGCCGCAAAGCAGCAAAGGCTCTCTATGCTCACCTGAACAATAAAGACCGGGTGATACTCCTCAATTCACTCGATACCGCGTGCAAAATCCTTGAAAAAATAACGCGGCGCTGAAAGCAGCCTGACAGTGCGCGGAAGCCGGACAGGTATGCCTGCGCACGGTATGGCGCTGAGACACGGGAGAGAATAGAGGGAATTGCTGGTGATTACCGTTTGCAATTCCCCGTATAACCGGCGCATGAGACACACGCTGCTGCCAGCAGGCACCGGCAGATGGAACCCAGCGCTATTCATGGCTCCATTACACGAATTAGAAATCACATACCATAAGGAGGATTATCATGCTACGAGCTCTGACCATTGCTCTCTCCGGCATCGTCTATTTCATCCTTTCTCTTCTGATTTTTTTGCCATTCCGCATGAAGCCGATCGAAAATTATAACCTCTTTGCCCTTCCCTTTCTGGCTGCGGTTTTTATGGTTTTATTATATAAGGCCTGTACTGAAATAAAAGAAAGCAAGAGTTATCTCTTTGCCTATTTCGCCGGTATTCTCATGTGGCAGGTTGTGGGTGAAATTCCTTCCATACGGGTACCTTCCGGCATTATTCTGCAGTTCAGTGATATCAATATAAAATTGCTCGGCGGATACTTTTATGTGCTGGCGTCCTGGGTTCTGCTGTACCTTCTGTGGGTAACGAAATCAATAAAAGAACAGGCAGCATTTGCTTTTATGATTTTTCTGGGGATCTGGACCTTTGAAATCTATATGGATAACTACTCATCGAAAGTGCCGCTGGATATGATGCCGGCAATCGCTAATATAATCATGGTTGCAGCGCTGATCGTCAGCAGCTTCATTCTCTACCTTGCCAGAAATGCGGCCACCATCGTGCGTAAAACAGTTCTGGGAGGGCTTTTATATATAACCCTTTCCATTATAATCATGGCGTCAGGCCAGTGGAAAAAACCCCAGAGTTTTTATTTAAAATATGAGGGGGCTGCCATAGAGCATGAGATAAAAGTGCTGAAAGGGGAGTTGGAGTATATTAATTATTTAAAAAAACAGATGGGTATGGTAGAAGAAGGGACATCACCTGATGCACCCGATAAATAATAAAAGCTGGGAGAGGAGTTAAATGTTTATGGACAGAGTTGACGTAGCACGAAAAGACTATGACCCGAAGGTATCACGCATTCCTGAGCTGATCGGCACCCATCCCGGAACCATTGCGCCGCTGGTAATCTGGAAGCCCAATCCCATGCAGCTGGTCAAGCCGGTAAGCGGATCACGCGTGAGCGGAAAAATAGAGGTGGAGCTGAAAATACGGGAGGGGAATGAAGAGCTGGAAAAAAACCTGAAAAAAATCGTCCTCACCATAGACGGCCAGCGTTTTGAGTTTGACAAGCCGCAGTGCCGGATTGAGTTTGATACCTCGCGCGCGCAGTACCGGCTGCTGAGGATCAAGGCGGAGGCAATCGGCAGCAATGAAGAGGAAAGCGATGCGGTACTTGCTTCCTATTATACCTTCGTGATAGCTGAAAACGGTGTGTTTGATAAAACAAACCCCCTGCTTCTTTTCAGCGGCGTTATCGAGCCGAAGATTGATAACACGCGCGGGGACTGGACGCCGGAGATGTACGATGCTGCCTTCAGGTTTTCAGAAAATATCATGAGTCATTTGATGCACTACGGGTTCGTGCCGGATTTTCTGAAGGAGGTCGATATGTTTACCGCGCTTATTGACCCCACTCAGCTTGATAAAGGGCTGGAAGAATACACGCCGCAGAAGCTGGTGAATATGCTGGGTAACGAGACCGGACCCGGATGCGATGGACAAACCTACACGGACATGATCGGTTCAACGCAGTGGATGGAAAAGACCAAGACCAAGCTCGGCACGATACTGCGGGGGTACCATATCCCGGAGGCAGGCCTGTCGAACGACATAGCTGATATCTTTGAAGTGTTTACCGCCCACGTTATCAGCAATTATTATAAATTCGCCCCGGTCGGCGGCATGCGGGGATGGGACCAGACCCAGATACTGTTCAGCGACGTTATCGAGGACCTCCGGAACAAGGGCTTCAAGGGGCCATGGGATGTATACTCTCTTATCATCGGAAAGAAGCCGGACTACCTGGTCGACAAGATCAAGCGGCACATGAAAGAGAATAATATTACCGGCATTGTGCTCTATGACTATATATCGGATCTTTCAGACTTTGAAGACACCAAGGGCATGTGGGAAGAGGTGCAGCACGCGATTGATATCGTGGAGAAGGAGACCGGCAAGAGGCTGCCGCTGTCCATCGTCCACACCACGGAGGGAGAACTCCTGGGCGTGCAGCCTGACTTTGCCGAGGCTGCCTTCAGAATTGCCCGCAACGAGATCGAGACCTGCGGCATCGCCGACGATTTAAAAGTGGGATTCATCCTGGGCGAGCACGGGTTCCCTCCCGGAAACGGCGAAGATGATGTTATTGATGTGAACATGAGAAGAGTGCGGCAAAACATTCGCAGGGTGTATGATAAGGAACTGCCGAAGCTGCGCAAAGGGGTTACTGAGTACGCCCTCAGTATGAATGAATTCAACAACCACCCTGATTCACCGCAGATGTCCTCCATGGAGCGGATGGTGGACTACCTGCACCGGGGCTTTGATGTTATCATCTTCCAGCCGTACTATTTCACCAATGAAACCATTGATCTCTTTGAGCACCTGCGGCACTGGGCCTTTGAGGTTGACGGTCTTGATTATCACCATGAATTCCACGGCGGCCATGAGATAGCGCAGAACTACCGGAGCGATTTTAATTTCCGGGGCGCGCGCATTATTATTACCGGATCGCTCATGGGGCGGTATGAGAAGAACGGTAACGAGCCCCTGGTGAAGGAAGCCTACACGCTTTTCAAGGGCAGCATTGTTGATACCATAGCACGGAAAATAGCTGCGCTGTAAAGCGCAATGGCCGACTTGCGATAGCGCTGGCCCGGCTTTTCATACCATCTGCGGCGCATAGGAGTTTCCTCCTCTTATTCCCTATCTCCTTCCTATGAGCTGCGGATGTTTTTATTTCTGGCAACTAAGTGAAGGTCATATTGAGATGGTCAGGGAACTGCTGCAGCGCTGCGACGATATAAAGGAGCTATTGGTTCTATGTTCATTGAGGTAACAACCGGAAATGCTGAAGATAAAAAGAACTATATGCGCAAGCTGCTCCGCACATTCATTGAAACAAAAATGAAAACATATAGTGAGCTTGAGGCACAGAACGCGGACCATGCTGCTGCAAAAACAAAATACCTGGCAAGCCTGTGGATGGTTTTTTCTGTTACCGGGATCATGCAGCAGGAAGAGATATCGCAGCTATCAGGCATTGCACGCGGCCTTCTTCAGGGCTGGGAAAGCGATAAAGAATTTAACGCATCAGTGGAGTGCAACTATAAGGATTTTTTAATCTACATCGTAAATCTGTTTGCCTGAAATGTAAAAATATGGATTTGAACTGGCAGTTTTTAAAATAAGATTTTGATCGTATCAGACAATTGCATCTTACATTAAGAAGTCAGCATCTACTTTGTTGCACTGTCTGAGGTTGATAATTTCTCCCGCAACATTTTTTATATTTTAACCCGCTGCCGCAGGGACAAAAACTATTCGCCTATTTTTATCTTTATGGATTTAGCACAAGTTCGTGCGGCAACTTTCAATGCTGACTGATAACAGTTAAATATCTTTCTGGTTAAGGCATCTGTTTCATCCTTACTGAACCCTGCCAGCTGACACATAAAAAACATTGCTGCCAAATGTTTTTCAAGAAAGTCATTAAAAGTATCATTTTCAATGCTGTAAAACTTGCCCTGCTTTTGAAAATCACACAGACATAATGTTATCCACTCAACTGAATTGAACTCCTCATTGTTAAAAAAATAAAACCAGTAGGGAAACTGCTCATCAAGTAATGTGATGAATTCTTTTACCTCACCAATTTCCTCCAGATTGCGGCTATCGTTATCATAGCCGGAAACTGATATAACAAGCCGTTCATAAAAGTGACGCGCATTAACCGGAGTACTGTACAGCAGCTTTAAAGATTTTAACGCTCCCGTAAGGTCTTTTGTTTCCACTTCTTGCAGGGAAATGGTGATTGACCATAAATCATTGTCACAATTACCTGTTCTCGGGCTGTTTGTTGCCGTGTGAGGCAAGTTCTTGGCGGCAAAGCAGTATTGCTCGCTGTGTCTATCGCAGGGCTATGAAAACCTTGTGTCTGCGCCTGACTATTTCTGCGACAAGGTTGTCACGGTGCTGCCGGCGCTTTTTTAGCCAAGGAAGAAGATGCGATGCTTGACAAGGAGAGCCTTGAAAAAAAGTGGCGTAGAATCTTCGCCGACTATTGACAGATGCTTATTTTAAGTTCAAAACTATAGCAGCATGTGCTTATATCTCCCTGCAGAATAAGCGGGCTCAAAGAGGAAACGGAAAAACAGTAGAAGATGTATGCTGAAATTTTTTAAACAGCGCCGTTATGTGCAAATCACCGTCTATCTCGCGGCCATAGTGCTCTTAATTGCGCTGGTGGTGTACGGCGTGATGGAGCAGTCAAGTTTCGCGGATGCTGTTGTCGAGTCGTTTGTTGAATGAACTGCAGCACGGAAGCAGTGCCTGCCCGTCTTAGCCCAGAGGTAGCGTAACTACAATCATAGTCCCCTTGCCAACCTCACTCTCCGCCCTGATATGCCCGCCATGTGCCTCAACAAAGCGTCTCGCAATTGCAAGGCCGAGGCCGGTGCCGCCGGTCGAGCGCGACCTTGATTTGTCCACCCGGTAGAGCCGGTCAAAAATATAGGGAAGGTCTTCCGGTGGGATTCCCGCGCCGGTATCACTGACCCAGAGCTGAATTTCTGAAGCGCTGGATTTTGTTCCTACCTCTATGGTGCCGTTTGGCGGGGTGTAGCGGATGGCATTGGCGAGCAGGTTGGAAATAACCTGGCCGATGCGCTTCTCGTCTATCATAACCGCGGGAAGGCCGGACGCAATCTCCTGTTTGAGCGTGATGGCCTTCTCTTCGGCCTGAAGGAGAAACCGCGAGACCTCGCGGGACAAGACCTCGCCTAGTGCAACGCGGGAGCGCTCAATGGTCAGCTCGTTATTTTCCAGGCGCGAAAGCATCAGGAAATCATCAATCAGATGATCAATGTGGTTTACTTCCTCGCATATCGCCTGCAGGTGCTTGGACTGCGCCTCTTTTTCCATCTCCCGGTCAATGAGGATTTCAGCGTCGGTCTGGATGCGCGCCAGCGGCGAGCGGATTTCGTGTGAAATGTCAGCAAGCAGTTCGGTGCGCGATTTGTGAAAATCAGCCAGGCGCCGGGACATATCATTAAAGGCGCTCCCCAGTTCACCGATTTCGTCCCGCGAGCGGATATTGACCTGCACCCCGAATCTGCCCATGGACATCCTGCGTGCCCCTTTGGTTAATTCGCGAATGGGTTTGGTCAGCCAGCGGGAGAAAACAGCGGTCATGCCTGCGAGGAGAAAAAGCAGGATGAGTGTGGGCGCGCCCTGGGGAAAGATGCTTTTTTCAATGAGCGGGTAGTAAACCTGCAGCACTGCTATTGGCTGCTGACCGCGCTTCAGAGGCATGGATACCACATGGATCCAGCGGGGAAAAATCAGGGCCAGATGTTCACCAGAGCGAAGCGTTTCCTCAATAACGGTCGTGGAGATCCTGCGCGTGTCCCTGAGACGGGGTTCCATCCATGCGGCCAATTCCCTGCCCTGCGTGTCAAAGACCCGGATGTTGGCCTGCTCATTCACATGGATGGTTCTGGTGATATCGGCGAGGGATGCAGATGGTGCGGAGAGTGAAGCCGTAATCCGTTCGGCAATGGAGCGGGTTTCATCAATAAGGCTTTTTTTAATATGGGGGTGCACCTCAATTTCAGGGGCAAAGATAAAATAGGTGAGCACCATGACGGAAGCGGTCAGAATAATTGAGGCAAGAAAAGCCAGAAACAGCTTCCCGTAAATGCTTTTGCTGAAGCCTTTCATATATCAGGAGACCTGAAATTTATATCCTGCGCCCCACACGGTTATGATGTAGCGGGGCTTTCTGGGCAAATCCTCTATTTTGTTGCGCAGGTTGCTGATGTGCGCGTCAATGGAGCGGTCAAACGGCTCAAGCTCCCGGTCCCGCACTTCATCAAGGAGCCGGTCGCGGCTGAAGACCACGCCGGGGTGTGCGGCAAACAGCATGAGCAGCTTGAATTCAGTGTTGGTGAGGCTTATGGCTTTCTTTTTCCGCGTGACAGACCGGGTGGCCGGGTCTATGAAGAGGTCGCCGAAAGTGAGCGGCTTTTCCGCAGCAGGCGGGGGAGCCTCAGCCGCCTTAACCCGCCTGAGCGCCGCTTTAACGCGCGCGGCAAGCTCGCGCAGGCTGAACGGCTTGGTGAGGTAGTCATCAGCGCCCACCTCAAGGCCTGAGACCACGTCTGATTCCTCGCCGCGGGCGGTGAGCATGATGATGGGCACCGTGCTGTCCTTCCTGATTTCCCGGCACACTTCAAGTCCGTCAAGCCCCGGCATCATCAGGTCCAGCAGCACCAGGTCCGGCTGCAGAGCCTGCACCTTGCGCAGCCCGTCCGCACCATTCAAGGCCGAGTCTATCCGGTAGTTAAACTCCTTCAGATAGGTCTCGACATTTTTTACCAGCCGCGCATCGTCATCGATGATGAGGATTTTTTGCATAGTGTTTAATCGAAGAAGGCCTTTAGAGAACAGCATATCAGAAGTCCACAGTAATTACAATATTGAGACATGGTCCTAATCCATTGCCTGGAATCAGGGTAACCGTCGCAGTATCGCGGCGGGGCAAATCTCTCCTGTTTACTTAATGGTAAATATGTTCAATAATGGGGGTTATCAAAACAGTCTATCACCGGCAGTTCCATTTTAAGAAACAGTACCCATAGATGAAGACAGGCGCCGAAGAAATCAGGGCCCTGGGAGAAAATGAAATTCACCCGGGCGTTATTACCGGGGACGCAATAGATTTTATAGAAGGAGATAGCTCACTCATGCAGGAAAGAATCAGAAATATCGCCATCATCGCCCATGTTGACCACGGCAAGACCACCCTGGTGGACGCCATGCTCCGCCATGCAGGTGTCTTCCGTGACAACGAGGTTATCACCGAGCGGGTCATGGACTCCAACGATCTGGAGCGGGAGCGCGGGATCACCATCCTCGCCAAGAACCTCTCCATCCACCACGGCCGCTACAAGATAAATATCGTGGACACGCCGGGCCACGCTGATTTCGGCGGCGAGGTGGAGCGGGTGCTGAAGATGGTCGACTCGGTGCTGCTGCTCGTGGACGCTTTTGACGGCCCCATGCCCCAGACCCGTTTTGTCCTGAAAAAATCTCTTGATCTGGGTTTGAGGCCCATCGTGGTGATCAATAAGATCGACCGTGTCGGCGCCCGGCCGCACGAAGTGTTGGACATGGTGTTTGATCTGTTCTGCGAGCTCAATGCCTCCGATGAACAGCTCGATTTCCCGATCGTCTACTCCAATGCCCGGCGTGGCTGCACAACCCTTGACTTAAACACCGCCTCCACCAGCATGGAGCCGCTCTTTGCCGTGATTGAAAGCAATGTCCGCCCTCCCGGAGGAAGCCCCGCGGCACCGTTCCAGATGCTGGTGGCAAATATCGACTACAACGATTACATCGGCCGCATCGCTACCGGCAAGGTCTTCAACGGCAGGGTGAAAACCGGCGAGACCGTGGCGCTGATAAAGCGCGGCGGCGAAATAACCACCGGCCGGGTTTCAAAGCTCCTCGGGTATGAAGGGCTGAAGCAGGTCGAGATCCAGGAGTCTCTGACCGGCGATATCATCACCGTTGCCGGGTTTGATGAGGTAGGCATCGGCGACACCCTGGCCGCGGCAGACAATCCCATTGCCATTCCCTACGTCTCCATTGACGAGCCGACCATCTCCATGAATTTCATGCTGAACACGTCCCCCTTTGCCGGACGCGAGGGAAAATTCGTCACTGCCCGGACCATCCGCGAGCGGCTGCTAAAGGAGCTGCGCACCAACGTGTCGCTGACGGTTGAGGATACCGACAGCCCCGACACCTTCAAGGTCTCAGGCCGCGGTGAGCTGCACCTGTCTATCCTCATCGAGAACATGCGGCGCGAAGGGTTTGAGCTCGCGGTCTCCAAGCCCGAGGTAATACTGCGGGAAAAGGATGGTAAAAAACTCGAGCCCATGGAGTACCTGGTGGTTGACGTACCTGCGGAATACCAGGGCGCGATCATCGAGAAGATGGGGCCGCGCAAGGCTGACATGGTCTCCCTGCATCCCATAGCTGAAACCGTGCGCTTTGAGTTTATAATACCGGCGCGGGGGCTCATCGGGCTGCGCAGCGAGTTCATGACCGAGACCCGCGGCACCGCGGTCATGACCCACATCTTCCACGAGTACGCACCCTACCGGGGCGATCTTCCGGGGCGCAAGAACGGGGTGCTGCTCGCGCTGGAGCACGGGCAGACCACTGCCTATTCCCTTGACGCGCTGCAGCCGCGGGGAATTCTTTTTGTCGGCCCGGGATTCGAGGTCTATGCCGGGATGATTGTCGGCCAGCACGCCATGGAAAACGATCTGGTGGTCAACCCCTGCAAGGGAAAAAAGCTCACCAACATGCGCGCCTCAGGCTCGGATGATGCCATCAAGCTCACCCCGGCGCGCGTGCTGACGCTTGAGCAGGCGCTGGAGTTTATCGAGGAAGATGAGCTGGTGGAGGTGACGCCCCAGTCCATACGCCTGCGGAAAAAAGAGCTTGATGCCAGCAAGCGCAAACGCGCCGCGCGGGGGTAGTGCGCGCTGCTTTATAGCTGACAGCAATTATCTCCGCTTTTCATTAAAACCTGGGGCTCCAGTAAAAAGAATAAAAAAAAGGGGCATTTGAAATAGCGCCATCCCGATAATTAAAAGCACCCCTTTTCCCCGCTCCACTGTTAACCTTTTTAGCGTTTGACATTTAAGGGGAACTCTAAAAATAGAATTTTCAAAGCCCTCAATGAATGTAACATATTGTTTTTTCTTCCTGCTGTTTAGCGTAAAACCAAATTATTAGAGGTGCCCTTAACCATTTATCATTAAAATTGGTAGTTAAACTTCCAAATTGAGGCGCAAAATGGAATTAACTGACCCATTTTTTAACCCTCCAGATGAAAGCTTATTCCTCCTCTGCCCCAGCGACATAGGAAATTTAACCCTAATAACTCATTGCTTTTAAAAACTGTGGTTGCCGCCCAATTCACTCATTGACGAGGTCAAATTGATATGGGATACGAAGTAAAGAAGACAGAACACTCTGGTGCTAAAAAGGGTTGCGGAGCATACTGGGGCAGAAAGGCTGACGCGAAAAAGCAGAGTAATCATAAGCGCCGTAAACAAGACAGGCTCTTGACGAATCAAACAGAAGTACAGGCTTTCTGAATTAAAAAAATAAACGTATCTATTAATGGAGCAGGAATCAACCTGTTGGAGGATGCGCTATGAAACTTGATGAGATAGAAGATGCTTTCCTTTATGTAAGTAGTGCGCCACAATTTACTAACAGTGCACTATTGTCTCAAAAGACGGGTGAGATATTCTATATTTCTGGCATGGGTGATTCCGATGATTTGCCGGAAGACATAGAAGACTCTGACGAGTACATTGAAATACCCCACAAAAATGAGCTGGACCTTGGCAACAGGCTGGTTATGGACTTCGTCGCTGAACAGTGTCCCGAGTTGCTGGAAAAAGTACATGCTATTTTCAAGCGGAAGGGTGCTTATTCCAGATACAAAGAGTTGCTTGATTCAAAGGATCTGCTTGAAAAATGGTATGACTATGAAAACCAGCATACAAAAGAAGCGCTTCGCCAGTGGTGTGCGGATAACGGCATTGAACTCACAGACATATAAGGTAACTCTTTATTCTGCAGAAGAATTTGTGATGATGCAAAAAAACGCTGTATTTGTGAAGGGGTTGTAATAAATAGAACCGTCCCGATTTACGCTTTATGTGTTCAAAACGCTGACGGCTGATCCCGAAAGCCTTCGGGATTCGGGACTGACTGCTTATTTATTTCACCTCACAGGAGGGGGTGTGGATGGAAAAATTCAAGAACAGTTTAAAATTCCTGCTCTGGCTGATCTTCTTCGTCACCTTCGCTTCCGAGTTTGTAAAAATCATCTTTGAGCTCAATCCGGATTTCGGCCATAAACCCCTGCGCATGGCGAACGCCTTTTTCTGGTCAAGCCTGTTCCTGATCGAGATGATCATGGCGGGCCTGGTCATCTATTTTATCGTCAAATACCCAACACGCAGGCTACGCCTCATCATCCTCTCGGCATGCCACTTCACAGTCATCCTCGCGCTCCCGATGCTTCTCGACAGCTGGAGCTGGACGTGCCTGCTCTACCCCTGGCCCCACTCCCTGCAGGCCTTTGACCCGGCAACCCCGAGAACGGCCTTCTATGTAAGCGTGTTTATGGGTTTTGCCATTGTACCGCTCATCACTTATAAGTGGGGCGCGAAAGCTTTCTGCGGCTATCTCTGCCCGCACGGCGCGTTCTTCTCTGAAACCTACGGCAGGGTCTTTTCTCCGAAGCCCCTGCGCCTGCTCCGGGTCGCAAAGGTTATCCCTCCTGCCTATTTTTTCCTGATGACCGCAGCGCTCCTTGCCGCCATTTCCCTGCCGGGCTCCATCTACCCCTTGCGCTCTGCGCAGAAACTGGTATATTTCTTTACTGCCGAGCTTTTCTACTTCGTGATAGGAATACCGCTGCTGGGCGGAAGAAGCTACTGCAGCCTCCTCTGCCCCATGGGCTATTTTATAAGAAGCATGGTAAAATATAAGCGCGAAAAAAGAATGGTAAAAGGGAGACACGCTATGGAACAGAGACAGTTTATTTTGCAGCAGAAAGATATTCCCAAACAATGGTATAATATTGTCGCTGACATGGGCGTGCCGCCGGCGCCGCCGCTTTATCCCGGAACCATGCAGCCATGCGGCCCCGATGCCTTGCAGCCGATATTTCCTGATTCCATTATTGAGCAGGAGGTGAGCAGCGCCCGGTGGATTACCATCCCGGAGGAAGTGCTCGGCATGCTTGCCCTGTGGCGGCCTACCCCCTTATACCGGGCCATACGGCTGGAACAGGCCCTTGGCACTCCGGCAAAAATCTACTATAAATATGAAGGCACCAGCCCGGTGGCAAGCCACAAATCAAACACCTCGGTTGCTCAGGCCTATTATAACAAAAAGGAAGGCATCAAGCGTCTGGCGACGGAAACCGGCGCGGGCCAGTGGGGCTGTGCCCTGGCTATGGCGTGCAGTTTTTTTGGCCTTGAGTGCACGGTTTATATGGTTAAGGTCAGCTTTTATCAGAAGCCCTACCGTAAATCACTCATGCAGACCTTTGGCGCGACCATTTATCCGAGCCCCAGTGACCAGACAGCATTTGGCCGCAAGCTGAGCGCAGAGGACCCTGATACCCCCGGGAGTCTTGGCATTGCCATCAGTGAAGCCATAGAGGACGCGGTGACTTCCAAAGGGGTCAAATATGCAATTGGCAGCGTGGTGAATCATGTGGTGCATCATCAAACCATTATCGGGCTTGAAGCAAAGCAGCAAATGGAGCTTGCCGGGGAATATCCGGATGTCATCATTGGCTGCGTGGGCGGGGGCAGCAATTTCGCGGGCCTGGCATTCCCCTTTTTGGCGGATAAGTTTTCCGGCAAACAAGTCCGCGCCCTTGCGGTTGAACCAAAAGCCTGCGCCTCGTTAACCGGAGGCGAGTACCGCTATGATTTCGGCGATACCGCGCAGCAGACGCCGCTGTTGAAGATGTATACGCTGGGGTCTGATTTTATTCCGCCCGGCATTCATGCCGGCGGCCTTCGCTATCATGGCATGTCGCCGCTGGTAAGCCAGCTCTATAACATGAAACTCATCGATGGCGTGGCATATGGCCAGCTTGAGATTTTTGATGCAGCGATTCTTTTTGCCCGGTGTGAAGGAATTGTCCCTGCGCCGGAATCAGCTCATGCTATAAAAGCTGCAATTGACGAGGCGCTGGAGGCAAAAGCTGAAGGGAAACAGCGGGTCATACTCTTTAATTTGAGCGGTCACGGCATGCTTGATCTGGGGGCCTATGATTCTTATTTTGCGGGCCATCTGCAGAACACCTGATCAGAAAACCATAGCCCTTCGCAGACTGAGGGTGAACGGCTAAGATAACATCACTTTGAAAGGAGAACTCCATGATACTTGGGATCTGCGGGAGCGGAAGAAAAGAGGGAAATACCGGCGGCCTCATTGAAGAAGTCCTGAAAGCGACCGGCGGTGAATCAGAGCTTATATGGCTCATAGACTTAAACCTCGGCTACTGCACGGGATGCATGCGCTGTGTGGTGGAGGAGAACTGCTGGCAGCAGGACGGGATGACCAACATCCTCTATAAGAAGATGCTTGATGCCGAAGCCATCGTCCTCGGCTCACCCTGCTATTACGGCGAAGTCTCGGGGCTGATGAAGAGCATGATGGATAGGAGCATCGCCCTGGGCTACATGGGGATCGGCAAAGAATCGGAAAATCCCATGCACGGCAGGAAACCCCTCGCGGGTAAACCCGGCGCCGTGGTGGGCGCCGTGGCAGGCCACGGGATTGAACACACACTGGAGGTCATGGAGAAGTTTCTTGGTTACAGCGAGATGAAGGTCGTGGGCAAACTCGGGGCCATTGCGGGTATGGATGACGTCCGGGAGAAGCCGGAATTCATGGAACAGGCACGGGAACTCGGCCTGAAGCTTAAGGATGCACTCAGAAAAAAATAGCAGTACGGGTATCAACGAATTGTTATCTGAACATATCAGTGTGTTAAGATGAATAATCTGGAACTCAGGAAATCATAAAGTAAATCAAAGTACCCTTATTTTCTGAGTTTTAGATTGAAATTATTATTGTGCCTCTTTGCGGCTAACGTTTGTTTCCGGTTTCTCCACAGCAGAAGTCTCAAATCCGTATTGACTGACTGATACCGGGCGTTGTCCCGATTACTTACTATGGAACAAAAACATCTCCGGCGGGACCTCGCCGTCATTGCCTTTACGGCGTTCCTCAATTTTATCGGACTGACCATTGCCATTCCCATTTTTACGCCGCTGTGCCTGGACCAGAGCGGCGGCATAATCGCGGTCGGCACCAGCATCCCGGTCCGGACAACCATACTGGGATTTATCCTGGGGATATTCCCGCTCTGCCAGTTCTTCGCTTCTCCGATGCTCGGCACGCTTTCCGACCGCTTTGGCCGGAAAAAGATACTGCTCTTCTCCCTTGCCGGCATGCTGGCAGGCTCTGTCATCATGGCGGTGAGCATCATGCGCGCAAGCCTTGCGCTCGCATTCTTCAGCCGCATCGTCATGGGGTGCTTTTCCGGAAGCATTGCGGTAACGCAGTCAGCCATCGCGGACTTAAGCGACGAGACGTCCCGGGCGAAGAATTTCGGGCTCATCGGCGCTGCGTTCGGTGCGAGCCTGTTTATCGGGCCGGCGCTCGGCGGGTTTCTTTCCGATCCTGCCATCCGACCCTGGTTTAATTATGCTACCCCGTTCTGGCTGTCTTCTCTGTTAACGCTCGCGAATATCGGGCAGGTGGCGTGGCAGCTATCTGAAACCCTGCCCCCGGAAAGAAGGAGGCATGCTGACTTTCACCTTCTGATCGGCCCGCTCAACATTATGAGGGCCTTTCAGGAAGCCGTGAGCCGCAACATGTTTTTGGTTGTCTTTTTCCTCGGCTTCGGCTTCAATTTCTTCACGCAGTTCTTCCAGGTCTTTCTCATCGATCAGTTCGCCGCGACCCGGTCCCAGCTCGGCATGATTTTTTCCTACATCGGCATCTGGTCGATACTCACCCAGGCCGTGATTGTGCCGAAGGTATCAAAAAAATTCAGGCCGCCGCAGGTCCTGACCGTTACGCTCCTGCTGTCGGCGGGCATATTCCCGGTGCTGCTGCTGGTGCCGAATTACCCGCTCCTGTTTGCGGTTCTTGCCTGCATACCGCTTACCAACGGCCTGTCCAACCCGAATTTAACGGCGCTCATTTCCGGCCTTGGCGGTGACGAACGACAGGGGGAGATACTCGGCATCAACCAGTCCGTACAGGCCATGACCCAGTTTCTGCCGCCGCTCATCGGCGGGTTCATTGTCGGCCAGCATTACACCGTGCCGATCTGGGTCGCAGCCGCTTCGATCCTTATAGCCTGGGTTTTATTCATGCGCTCCAAGTGATTGCGCGTCTCCTTTCACGTTCCCTTTTACCCTGCACCGATTTGCGGCGATTACTACAAAAACAGTGCGCTGCTAATGCAAAATATCTTTCAAAATAACCAGCTTTGGTTATTGACCATTTCATGGTTATGCCGATATATAGTTTAGAAATTGGTGGAATTTTGCGATGACCCCTATCAATAAAATTGAGGCACGAATTATGAGCAAACTTGAAAGAACCAGCGAAGATAAAAGATCATGGGACCGCTTTAAGTTCGTTCTGAAAGGTAACTATTCTCATGAACAGCGCAGCAGGCAGAGAGAGTGTACCGTGCTTGACATGAGTGTGAATGGCGCTTGTCTAAAACTTCCCAGGGATGATGATTTTGCGGCAGGCGCCCCGATTTTTATTGAAGTATTAAACAGGGAAATGAATAAAATAAATCTTGAGGCACGCGTAGTGTGGAGCCAGCACACGGACGAAAGTGTTCTGGTTGGCAGCTTGTTCGTAACAATACTTGATACAGATATATTCGAAAGTTTGGCATAGGATACCTGTATCGACGCCCCGGTGAGCCTGCTCCGGGTGCAGAGCGTAATGCAGCAATCTTAAAAAAGCAAATCCCCGTCAACTCCTGTCCTGCGGATTACCCGGGCAGTAAAAACGAGAGATAAAATTTACTGCCCCGGTTAACCTCCGACTCAATCCATACTCTGCCGCCCTGCATCTCCACGGCCTTCTTCACGATGGCAAGCCCGATGCCGGTGCCGGGATACTCGTCTTCGCTGTGCAGGCGGTAGAACATCTCGAAAATATGTTCCTGCTGTTCCGGAGGAATCCCGAGGCCATTGTCAGCCACGCAGATAATGGCCTGCCGGTTGTCCTGTTGCCAGGTTATCGCTATCTCCGGACTGCGCTGATCCGAACGATAGGTGATTGCGTTGTCAAACAGGTTCGAGAAGATCTGCAGCAGCAGGGTCTGGTCACCCGATATATCCGGGAGGTCATCAGCCATGATTATCGTTGCACCTGCTTCCTGCCTGCGTGAAGACAGTACCTCCATCACCTGGGCGATAACGAAGCTGAGCGGCAGCGGCCGCAGCGATACGCTTTTGCGCCCAAGGCGTGCGTAGTTAAGCAGGTCGTCAATAAAACGGCTCATGCGGTCAACTGCGCGGTTGATATCATCAGGATAATTCCGTTCTTCCTCAGTCAAAATTTTCCGGTGGCGCGCGGCAAGCGTTTCGGTCAGTTCTTTAATGGTAAGCAGCGGGCCGCGCAGATCATGGGAGATGGAGTAGGAAAACAGTTCCAGCTCATGGTTCTTGGTCTCAAGCTCGGCAATAAATTTTTCCCGCTCAATCTCGAGCAGCCTGCGCTCGCTGATATCATTACAAATTACGGTGAATCCCTTGAACTTTTCACTCACATCAAGCATGCGCATGAGCTTTATCTCAAAATATTTCCAGCCTTTTTCAGTATCGATGTCTGTTTCAAAACGCGCCTCGCCTGAGCCGCTCTCAATAAACGCCGACAGGCTCTTTGACAGCCACGGAAGCGTTTCTTCTATCAGGTTCTCGCCATAGTAAACCGCCCCGGGTGATTTCTGCCCGAAAAACAGCTCGGCGGCGGCATAGTTCAGGTTGGTAATCTTATGGTCTTCATTCAGCAGGATCACCGGGTTGGAAAGGCTTTCAAAAATAGTGAGATATTTGTTCTTTTCATTGGTCATGAAACGATTTTTTTCCTGCAGCTCTACCAGGCGCGCGTCCTTTGTTGTGCCGGTCCACTCGGATACAAAGCCGAGTTCCACCCGGTCGAAAAAGCGCTCGATAAAAAGATGGCTGTGCTCCCGGCATAAAGGGGCCATATCTGCTTGCATGATGAGGTCTATATAGCTCTGGCGGTAGTATTTCATCAGGCCGAGAAACATGATCAGGGTCACCCCGCGGGAGCGGTGCCGCCGGGCTTCAAGAATACCGAATGCCGCCATGGGGTCTGCCAGGAAATCTTCGTCCATATTCATCTCCGGTATCGCCTCGTTCTGTTCAAACGCTTCCGTGAGAGATTGCGATAGCCCGGCTATGGACGTTCGCCATGCTTCTTCCAGTGTGGAGGTGTATTTTGCATAGTTGAGCGTGATGGCATAGGAAAGGGTCCTTTTCATCAGCCACTGCTCATTTTTCAGGATAAGCTCGGATAAGGGTTTCATGGTGTTTTAGAATACCGGTGATTTATTTATAGTCGACTGTTTTGGCCTGCCCTGAGGCATTATGAGATGCTGTATATCTCAGGACATTCATGCCCGGCAAGCTTTTTATTCCCGTGGTCTTATACGGAGCACGAATAAAAAATGTCTTTTCTCCCCTCTTTACTTAACGAGAAATATGTTTAATAATTCAGGTAATGTCTACACGGGGCACGGAAAGTTCAATATACAAAACCGTAACATCTCTGTGTCCTCAGTGGTTCTGTTTTTATTGTTATAATTTGATAAACCTGACAGAAAGGAAAATAAAAAGCATGAATGATCAGAAGAGAAAGCTGCGGCACGTAGGCTATATAACCAATGACCTGGACAAGTCGGTAAACATGTTTAAAAAATTCTTCGACCTGACGGATGAGGACGTCCGTCTGATGAGCGCGGACGATACCGGCGGCGCGGGCGCGTTTGCGTTTGTAAAGATAGGCGGCACAGAGCTTGAGCTGATCCAGCCCATGTCGGATTTTTTCCGGGAGATGACCGGCGACCCGCCTCCGGGGATTAACCACATAGCCTTTCAGGTAAATGATGTGGAAGCAGAGGTCAAGGCGCTTGAGGAAAAAGGGATTCACCTGGGACACATTACCAAGGATGGAATCTTTGACACAGGAAAAACCAAGCTTGCCTACCTTGACCCCAACGACACAGACGGCATTCTCATAGAACTGGTTGAGGAAAACGAGTGAGTTGAGGGCCGGCGGCGGCTACATAATATTTCTAATAACTTAGCTTGAATATGACAGCAGTATAGCAGTAATTTGAATTCGCTCTGACATATTAGAGATGACTTCTTAATGAAGGAGTGAATTGTTTAAGCAGTGAGAATTGTTGCGTATAGTAGCAGAAGCATGTAGGCTTTGTGCTTAACCAGTAACCACAATAGGTAGATGTAAAAAAAAACGGCAGGGTCTAAGTGACCCTGCCTCTGGTGCGTGATGTGGTTTATCCTGTTGAGTCAGCGCCATATATTAAATTACTAAATATATATGGCGCTGATTTTTCCCCGTTTCTACAAGAAAATTAATCTGTCCCCTTCCCCCTTTTCCTGCCAAAACCTGACCCTTTGCTTCCCTCTAAATAAAGATTGAAATCATTTGAATAACGATAAACCAAAGAAAAAGAGAAATTGGTAATGCCCATACTATAGATGCATAAAATAAGTTCATTTCCGTTACTCCTTTCTTGTGCTTGTATGACCTTTAAAAAAAATGGTGACTGTATTTTTCACGCTTAATTTCGAAATCTTCTTATTGGAAACTTAATAATAAAATAATTTCAAATCAACAGCCTGAGTGGATTTTTTCGATTATTAATGCCTGGGTACTCTGGTTTGGCCATTGACTCTGGGGAGTCAACTGCTTTTAATCTGTGATTATTAACTCAGCGTGGCATTATTGGAACCAGGTCGTCGTGGCTCATAAATAGGAACTTACTATTTGTCATAGTACTACAATGCCTTATAAAAATTACAATGCCCTTTCCAAAACATTACAATGATGAAAGAGATGTCAGATGTGGTGTCAAATAAATACTTACTAAGCGTGTTGACTTCCTACCAATATCTTGTGGTGGGGATCAAAGGCGGAAAACTGCAGACTATGTATCAGGTATGCGAGTAGTTAATCAGACTAAAATCATTGCAGGCTTGTTCTGTAAAGCATCCGTGCCGGTTTAGAAAAATCATAGCCGTAATCGTCCACCTTGATTTTCCACGGGTGAGCCTCTTTTTTATTATAGGACACAATATTAGAAATAAAGATGCTAGTACGTCCTTTTGGTATCGCAAAAGTATAGGCTTTATATCCTGCCGCAATGCTGCTGCCGGGGATGAGCAGCCTGGTCATGCCATGTATCCTGTGTAAACCTGTCGCGCGCTGTTGTGCTCGTTACCAAGGATTATCCGGTAAAGGCATCAATGGCCTTCAAGGCCTCGACAACATGCGCCATACCCGGCCCTCCTGCCATAAGAACTGCTACTGATGCTGCTTCCATTATCTCTTCCGGTGTTGCGCCGAGTTTCAGAGCCGAACGAATATGGGCATAGATGCAGGGAGCACAGCGCAGGCCCACCGAGATCCCTACCGCGATAAGCTCTTTTTCCCTGGCCCGTATCCTGCCATCCTGCATCACGCTTTTTTGCAGCGCTGCAAAGCCGTGCGCAACGCCAGGGTATTTCTCTGCGAATTTCGTCCGGTACGCCAGGATCTCCCGGGTCTTTTCCTTGATATCGTTATCTGCCATACAGATTCCTTACCAGTAATTCAGGCTCAGAGCCTGTCTTGCCAACTGTGCATTATTTTTTTATTTCGCCTCAATCGGCAGTTTGGCGTCAAGCCAGCCTTTCCATCCGCCTTCGAGTATTTTCACGTTCGTGAACCCTTTTTTTATCATCTTTTTCGCCACCCGGGCGCTGCTGTTTCCGCTTCAGGAGCAGCAGTAAAGCACAATTTGTTTGTCTTGCGGGATGGTAGCAATCCAGGATTCAACGTTATACGGGTCGACGCGGCGGGAACATTTAATTTTGATTTTACTTTTTTCCCAGACCTCCCCGGTCCGCACGTCAAGCAATATAATCTGCGGGGAACAGAGCATGGCGCTGAGCTCTTCCTTTTCTATGCGCTCAATTTCAGCGCCGGCAGTGCGGGGCAGCAGCAGTGCAGCGGCTAAGAGCAGGCTGGCAGCAAGTACCATGGGCCGTATATTTTTTATCGTCACGTCTTCTCCTGTCTGACTGGTTAAAAAGCTTTCAGCCGTCAGCTATCGTCCAGTTGCTTCAGGCTCTATGCATATTTTTCATACCGAACTACTCATCAATTTGTACCTGAGACTCACGATAGTTTTCTAACTTTTCCTGATTCTCGAATCCCAATCCCCTGACCCTCTAACAGTCAATAACCATGCCGCAGCGCTCGCAGCAGTAGCGAGTGGTGCCGCTGTCTGCTGCAGTGATTTTTTCAAAATCATTGCGCCGCACCTTGTGCACTGCAAGGCATTCCGGGCAGCAGCCGCCGGCAAGCTCTTCCTCTGTAATGGTAAGATGACAATGCCGGCAGCGAAGCTTATTGCTCTTAATTGGTACCAGCGTCAGGACTTCGTGTTTGCAGGATTCCATATTCTCAACTGTTCACCGCAGCCGTTCCCTCATCTCATCATAAGCATATTGAACCGGTCGGGCATGGTGCTCTCGAAACGCTTGCGCTCCCCGGTAACCGGGTGATTGAACGAGAGAAGGCATGCATGCAGTCCGAGCCGTTTGAATGGGTCGGTTCGTGCCCCGTATTTTTTATCACCAGCCACGGGATGGCCGATGTCCGCAAGATGGACGCGGATCTGGTTCTTGCGCCCGGTTTCAAGCAGTATATCGAGCAGGGCATACTCCCGGCTGCGCTTCAGGACCCGGTATTTTGTTTTAGCACGTTTTGCCTGATCCTGCTTCCGGCTGCTGTAGACTTTAAGGGATTTCGTCTCGCTCAGGTTGCTCTCGATCTCGCCCTCCTTCTTTACGGGCGTGCCCTCTACTATTGCGTAGTAGCGTTTCTCAGCCGTTTTCCAGCTGCTCTGGAGTGTCATTTTTACTGCCTCGCTCTTTGCAAACACCATCAGGCCCGACGTGTCCCGGTCCAGGCGGTGGACGATGAAGATCCTCTCCCGCGTCCCGGGTGAGCGCTGTTTCAGGAATTCATTCAGCTGGTAATAGGCGGTCTTTACTTTTTCCGTCTCAGAGGCGATGGTCAGAAGTCCCGCGGGCTTTTCTATGACAATGACCGCGTCGTCCTCATAAACGACACTGATCCCCAGAGACGGTTCCTTCACTGGTTCTCTTTTTTCTGTCCTGATTGCAACCGTATGCCCCGTCAGCACCGGATGGTTGAGGCTCGTTACCACCTGCCCGTTCACCTCAATAGCCCGGTATTTCACAAGCTGCTTTATTTTGGTTCGTGAGTAGCCCAGGCCGGTCAGATAATCAATCAGCCTGCCATCTTTTGTTACATGAAATTGAGCCATACCTGTTGTTGCTCATACGGGTGTCGACGGGAAGGAGGGTCAGAGCCTGTTTTACTCTACCCCCTCACATCAGTAGAATCCTGCAGCAGCTCGGCTATCGCCGGTCGCTCCTCTTCCGAGAGTTTTTTAGTTCCGGCCATTTCTTCGGCCACATCGGCAAGCCCTATTTCCTGCAGCCGCTTGCGCGTCGGCAGCCCGTCCGAAGAGCAGCCTCGGTAGAGATAATATTCATCGAGCATGCCCGGAAGATCGATGGGATTTTTCTCTCCCCGCAGGGTTCCCTTTCTCGTGTCGTCTTTCCGTGTGATGCCCTGCAGCGTGTTGAAGCAGCGCTCAATCTGGTAGGCCCGCTCAGCCGCAGTAAACAGCCCGGAGGCGTCCCGGCCGGTTATGGTCTGATACATCTCGGCCATCTCCTTTATCATAATCAGGGGGTCGCTCCACACGTTGGAGTTAATGATGGGAAGAAAGCACAGCCCGAGGCAGTCCATGATCATCTTGTAGTTTTCCTGCCACCAGACAACCCTTCCCTTGGCAATTGGGCTGGTGTGATCGCTTGCTTCAGGGGGAATATCTTTGCCGAACATTTTTTCCAGCATTTCCTGGTGCCCGATTATGGCTGCAAACGGATGGCCCTTCAGGTGGTCGCCTCCCCGTGTCGCCACTGACGAGGCCAGGCTCATGGGCAGCGCATAGGTGCAGCTGAAGGGAAAGGACATGCCCTTGGTATGCGAGCCGTACTGCTCGGCATCCGGCCCGATGCGGGAGGCCATGGTCGGGGCATTTTCCGCCAGCAGGTTGCCGAAGCCCTCGCGAAAGGCGGTTTTTCGCATCAGTGTTTCCACGGTCTGGCTGTTGCCCCAGTTCAGTTCAATGCCGCCGGTTGCCTCGCTGCTTAAAATGCCGCGCTGGAAGCACTCCATGGCAATGGCCATATTATAGCCGAACTGGATACAGTCCATGCCCAGCCGGTTGCTCAAATCCGCAAGGTGCAGCATGGTCGCGAAATCAAAAATCCCGAGATTCGGCCCCAGATTGAGCAGGTGCCCGTATTCAACCTTGTCACCCTTCTCCCCCTGATAGGGACCTTCTTTTATTTCCCATTTCTGGGAGCAGGCCACCGGGCAGCGATAGCAGGCGGTTTGTCCGGTTTTAAAATTGTTCACAAAAAGGTCCAGATCATAGGCATCAATCTGCTCGGTGGTCAAAGGCTCCTGCTCGTTTTTGATGCGGGTGTGCTCGGCAATCTGTGAAAAATTCGTCAGTGTGCCGTACTGCCGTTTAAGCGAGGTTCCCGGGCCTTTGAGCCAGACGTCCCGATAATGTTTTGCAATCTTTTCTACCGCCTGTTCATCGGCAACCGGCACCATGCCGACGCCCTTCTTAACTTTTATAATAATGGCCTTCAGGTTCTTTGAGCCCATGACGCAGCCCATGCCGGTGCGGCCATTGGAGCTGGTCCGTTTGGTGCCTGATAAAATACTTGCAAACCGCACCAGGTTTTCCCCGGCCGGCCCGATCCGGGCAGTTTCACAGTCGCCGTATTTTTCATGGAGCTTTTTATCGGTATCAAAGATATCAAGACCCCATATATCAGCTGCATCGACAAGCTGCGGCGCGGCGCCCGGTTCAATAAGAAGCGCTGCCGGACGCGCGGCTTTTCCCTGGATGACGATGTGGTCATAGCCTGCCTGCTTGAGCCGTACCGGGAACCACCCGCCGGCATTGGTGTCACCAAAGATCCCGGTAAGCGGGCTTTTGCCGGTTACGGTAAAGCGGCTTGCGCACGGGAAAGTGGTGCCAACCAGCGGCCCGCAGCCGAAAATGAGCGGGTTCTCCGGTGACAGGGCATCTGCCTGGGGATTGTTGCGCATGAGATCATAGAGCAGACGGGCATTTATTCCTGCGCCCGCCGATATAACCGTCCATGTATGCGCGGGAAAGCTCTTCATCCCATATTTTTGCCTGCGAGAGATCAACCCGCAGTATTTTTCCTCTCCAGCCAAAAATATCTTGCTGTTCCACGGCCTTTTTTTCCATAGGTTTCTCCTGTTCAGGGAATCACTGATAATAGTGCGCAGGTGCTGTAATAAAAGATTTTAAAAAGTATAGAGGGCAAACGGTGTTGATGCAAGCAGAATTAGCAAAAAAAGGGGGAAAGGGGAAATGCTGCTTAATTGGGGTCAGCTCTGTTGATAGTAAGGGACCCTTCCCATACTACTTAGATTAGTTTGGGAAGGGATCCCTTTTTTTCACGCTGTTCGGGAAATAGTACCCTGCGAAGCCCTAATCACCGTCACCGTGGCAGTCATGGCATGATGACGGGCCATGGCCATAGCTTCGTTCAAGCGTATGACATTTATTGCATACTGCCTGGTATGATTCCATGCTCTTATGCGATGATGAGCCGTGGCTCCAGCTTGACCCTACCGGAGCCTTCCTTCCCGTTGGCCCGAAATGACAGGTTGAGCATTCTGTGCTCGGTGTTGTGACATGAGCTGCAGTTGAGTGAACTGTCGCCGTGAAACTGGGAGCTCTTGGGATCCAGCCACGGCTTTCCTAAAACATGGGTCTGCTGAGCGTGGCAGTCATGGCATGTTGCAGGGCCATTGCCATAGCTTCGCTCAAGTGTGTGACATTGGTTGCACACTGCCTCGGATGATGCCATCTGATTATGCGGCGTGGTGCCATGGCTCCAGCCTGAACCGGATGGTGCTTTATTTCCCGATGCCCCGAAATGACAGCTTGAGCATTTCGGTAGCTCAGATTATGACACGAGCTGCAGTTGAGTGTGCTGTTGCCGTGAAACTGCGAACTTTTTGGGATCCAGCCACGGCTTTCCTAAAACATGGGTCTGCTGGGCGTGGCAGTCATGGCATGTTGCAGGGCCATTGCCATAGCTTCGCTCAAGTGTATGACATTGGTTGCACACTGCCTCGGATGATGCCAGCTGATTGTGCGGCGTGGTCCCATGGCTCCAGCCTGAACCGGATGGTGCTTTACTTCCCGATCGCCCCGAAATGACAGGTTGCGCATTTGGTGTTCAGATCATGACACGAGCTGCAGTTGAGTGAACTGTTGCCGTGAAACTGCGAACTCTTTGGGTCCAGCCACGGCTTTCCTAAAACATGGGTCTGCTGAGCGTGGCAGTCATGGCATGTTGCAGGGCCATTGCCATAGCTTCGCTCAAGTGTATGGCATTTACTGCAAACTGCCTCAGATGATGCCAGCTGATTATGCGGCGTGGTGCCATGGCTCCAGGTAGACCCGACTGGAGCCTTCCTTCCCGTTGCCCCGAAATGACAGGTTGCGCATTTGGTGTTCAGATCATGACACGAGCTGCAGTTGAGTGTGCTGTTGCCGTGAAACTGCGCGCTCTTGGGATCCAGCCACGGCTTTCCCAGAACATGTCCGCCACCACTTCCGCCTCCGCCAACACCGCTATGACAATCATGGCATGTTGCCGGGCCATTGCCGTAGCTTCGATCAAGTTTATGGCATTTATTACAAACTGCCTCAGATGATGCCAGCTGATTGTGCGGCGTTGTCCCATGAAGCCATCCCGAGGATGGTGATTTACTGCCCGATGCCCCGAAATGACAGGATGCGCATTCAGTGTTCGGATCATGACACGAGCTGCAGTCAAGGGTGCTTCTACCGTGGAACTGAGAGCTTTTCTGATCCAGCCACGGCTGCCCCAGCACATGGGGTGGCTTAACGTGACAGTCATGGCATGTTGCAGGACCATTACCATAGCCCCGATCAAGCTCGTGGCAGATATTGCAAACAGCCCCCGATGATTCCAGTTGATTATGCGGGGTGGTGCCATGGCTCCATCCCGACCCGGATGGCGACTGGCTTCCTGTTGCCCCGAAATGGCAGTTTGAACATTTGGTTTTCAGATCATGACACGAGGCGCAGTTAAGCGTGCTCTTGCCGTGAAACTGGGGACTTTTCTGATTTAACCACGGCTCTCCCAGAACGTGACTGGGAGGCGTACCATGACAGTCATGACAAGTGGCCGGGCCATTGCCATAGCTTCTATCAAGCGTATGGCATTTACTGCATACTGCCTCGGATGATGCCAGTTGATTATGCGGGGTGGTGCCATGGCTCCATCCTGAACCGGATGGCGATTGACTTCCTGTTGCCCCGAAATGACAGGTTGAACATTTGGTTTTCAGATCATGGCACGTGCTGCAATCAAGGGTGCTTTTACCATGAAAATCAGGGCTTTTTTTATCCAGCCAGGACTGACCCAGGGGATGAGTCTCCGGGGAAATACTGTGACAGTCATGGCATGTATTTGGCGCTAACCCGTTACTCCGGTACAGCTCGTGGCAGGTATTGCACATCGGTTCTTCAGCGCGCAGATTTTCATGCTGAGCCATTCCATGATTCCATGATGAACCTGACGGAGAACGGCTGCCCTCGGGCCCAAAATGGCACTTATAGCAACCCGGTATCTCCCCTAATCCCTTCAGATCAGAGCCATGGCATGCTTTGCACAGCGTAGAACTGCCCCGGTTGATTACTACCGTTCCATGAAAGTCTTTGGTGCCTTTTAACTGGGGGTTAGTCCATTCTGCATCATGTGTCCAGGGTTTGCAGGCACCTGACAAAAGAGCGGTTGCCATCACCAGGGCGCTCAGCGCCACTACATAGCGTCTGCGCATTGAACTGTTTAAGCTTTCTTTATTATCCATAGGCATGTTCCTCAACTTATAAAATGAATTATTAATCAGTTAGTGTTTTATAATTATATGGTTTTCTTACTTTGAAAAATTGTTTCATCAACTAACAAAAAGTGTGCCACGTGGTTGAATTATGCTTAATATGTTGTTTTAGCTTTGTTTATATTTTTTCAACCTGCCATTCTCCACGATAAAGGTATGCATTATTGTTAACGGTAGGACAAAAATTGTTACATCTGTTTTTAAATAATTTTTAACAACGGGGATAATCGAGTAAGCGAATGTAATGACAAAAATGATTTACAGGTATGGAAAAATTTATGTATACGCAGTTTATGTGTATGTAATACATTTTTTTTGAATGTGCAAGGGCAGCAATAGAAAAAATCCCGCCCTTCTTATTTAGAGCATATTTCATCATGCACCCTTCGGGAAAATTATTGAGAGACTATATCGTCATGACCAATAATGGCTCATTGACAGGAACTTGCTTTATCCTATAATCCTACAATACAGCACGGAGCTTACAAGATTCTTTCTAAAACATTACAATGATGAAAGTGTTATCAGGAAGGATGCGGAGCGGTTAGTAGGGGAAGGTGTATGGAGAATAAAGAGCCGGAACCCGGCTTACTGCTAACCTCAATGTATCCCTGGTGTGCCTGAACAATAGCTTTAACCAGACTCAACCCGAGGCCAAGCCCTCGCTGTGAGCGGCTTTTGTCACCGCGATACAGGCGGTCCCAGATTTTGGAAACTTCTTCAGCGGGAATTCCAATCCCGGTATCCCTGACAATTACCGTGGCTTGTTGTTTTTTTTTGAAAGCTTCAATACCTATCGTTCCACCGCTCTGAGTATACTTAACGGCATTATCGAGCAAATTGGAAAGAACCTGCCGCAACCTGATACAGTCTGCGTTCAAATAAAGTTCTTCCGGCAGCGTTGTATGAATTTTAATGCGCTTTTCCTCAGCATCATAACCGTACAGATCGACTGCCTCCTCGATCAGAGTTACAATATTAACCTCCTCCAGATTCAGTTTCATCACCCCGGTTTCTGCCTCGGTAATGTCCATCAGAGTATTTAACATTGCAGTAATTCTATCCGCCTCTTCTATACAATCACTTAAAGCTTCGCGGAGGACTTCTTCAGTCTGTTCCGATTGTAACGCCAGTTCCGCAGTACCGCGCAATCGCATCATCGGGGTGCGCAAATCGTGTGCAACATTATCCAGCCCCATTTTCAGTTCAGTTATTAACGTTTCAATCCTTTCCAGCATTGTGTTAAACGCAATACTCATCTCATCAAGTTCATCACCGGTATGTCTGGTAGGCACCCGGGCACTTATATTACTTGTATGTATTATCGAGTTGATAGTACTCAGTAAGTGACGAATCGGTCGAAGTGTTTTGACCGCAAAAAGAATACCCCCGGTTAAGCCTATAAAAACTACCAGCAGTATAGCCCCGGCAAAGATTTTGTTAAATCGGCCGAGAAGTTCCGTTCGGTTTGCCACGCTCTTGCCCACCTGAAGCACAGAACCATCAGAGAGGCGTTGCAGCGCTACTTCTAATATATCCTGGTTGTTTTTAGTTTTCAGATAGAGCCAATGCCCTTTGTTCCGGTAATCTTTTTTTTCAAGCTTTCGAAGGTCAAACGCCGCCCATTTATCCGGGATATTCAAGAAAACGGTCTCGTTTTCAGGTCCGGCAAGCCGAACTAAAAAAGGGTTTTTACCGCTGAGATCTTTCTGCAGGTCAACTCCTTGTTGCAGGGCACTGGCCCCCCCTTCATTATACTGGGCTATATACTCTTCGAGCTCAGACTGAATAACTTCCCTGTCCTTTTGCTGGATAGATACAGAAAGAAAAAAATATGCAAGAGCAAAGAAAAGCAGAGAACTCAGAATAAACACAATCGAATACCACAAGGTCAACCGGAAACCGATAGTTTTTCGGGTAAGGTTAAGAAACTTTAAGGACATACCCAACTCCCCGGATGGTGTGAATCACCTTTTTATCAAAATCTTTGTCCAGCTTATTACGCAATCTGCACACCAGCACATCAACAGCATTCGTTAGCGGGTCATAGTCATAGCCCCAGACATTCTCTATAATCATAGTCTTGGATAGGATCTTCCCTGCATTGCGCATTAAATATTCGAGGAGAGCAAATTCACGAAGCGGCAAGTCGATCCCTTTTTCTTCCCGGATAACTTCCCGGGTTAGCAGGTCCATAGAGATATCTCCCACGATCAGACGGGCCGGCTCAATAGCAGCACTTGACCTGCGGATAATCGCTTGTAAACGTGCCAGAAGTTCAGAAAAGGCAAATGGCTTGGTTAAATAATCGTCACTACCGCTTTGAAGTCCCTTAACTCTGTCATCTACTGAACGCTTGGCACTCAGAATGATCACCGGAAGATTTACTTTTCCCCGCCTCAGCTCTTCAATAAGACTCAAACCGTCCATCCTGGGCAGCATGATATCTATAACTGCTGCGGCATAGATTCCAGTCTGTGCAAAGGCAAGTCCGTCCTCGCCATTGTCCGCATGATCTACGACAAATCCTGCCTGCTTTAACCCTTTCAAAAGAAAAGAGGCTATCCTTTTATCATCTTCTACAACCAGAATTTTCAAGAGACTATACCCCTTACTTTGATGAATACATTACAGACCCAGACAAGCGGTCAGCGATACCCTGAAATTTTTTACGCTACTGCCATGTTTGGCAACTGTACAGAATGAAGAAGCCATAGTCACCGTCATTGTGGCAGTCATGGCATGATGACGGGCCATTGCAATAGCTTCGCTCAAGTGTATGGCACTTGTTGCACACTGCCTCTGATGACGCCAGCTGATATATCTGAATTAGGGCAATATTTTTCAGCGAAGAGCGATTATTTAAAATACGGTGAGTGCCCCTCGTAAAGAGGAGTGTTTTTCAGAACAGAGATATTAAAAATCACGTGAAAAGTTCTCAAATTGTATATATTTTGCTTGTGCTTGTGTAACGCTGTGTCACTATTCCGTAAAACTGAGCGTCTTATCCGCCATGACTTTATATGGTTTGAAGTTTACCACAACCTGGAGCCATGTGCAAGGCACCGCGCTATTCTTATTTTCTTAAGTCTTTTAAGCAGCTTTTATATCTACCTCTCCAGTCCTGCAGACTACAGGGAATTACCTGCGGCAATGGTATCAATTATCCCGACCGTGTTCTTTATTGAAAAAAAATCTGCACCAGCTCGGGCCTGTGTTCCCCGGTTCCCGGATTCGATCTGCAATGCTCTTATAAAAATTGACACTCCATTTTTATCCTCATATACTCATTTTTATTTATAAAGACATTATTGCTCCGTTGATAATTATTCATTTCCAAAGGAGTACCTGTCTATGAAAATTTTAGGATTTATGGGAAGTCCCCGCACCAGGGGTCTCTGCTCCCAGTTTACGGAAAGCGTTTTAAGAGGTGCAGCCAGCAAAGGTGCGGAAATTAAGCAGTTTAATCTGGCAAAATATAATATCACCTATTGCCGCGGCTGTTATAAGTGTGTCTATGAAAACCACGGGCTGCCCATCGGCAGATGTCCTCTCAAGGATGATATGGCGGGTATCCTCAGGGAATATCTGGAATCTGATGGCTACATCATGGCCTGCCCGGTGTATGACTTTACCGTTACCGCTGTCATGAAAGCTTTCATTGAACGGCGCTTTCCCATGTTTTACAAAACCAAAGGTGATATTGGGATCCCTGATGCACGGGTAAAACAGAATTTTAAGAAAAAGGCTCTGCTGATTGCTACCGGAAGTGCCCGGGATGAATTTGCGGAGATGGCCGAGCCCTGCTTTGAAGTGATGTCAGGGCACTTCATGGTTGAGGAGGTGGAGGTCATCAAGCGACTCTACGTCGGATTTATTCACAACTTCGACGAACAGCGGTATGCGGAAAAAATGCAACAGACCTTTGCCCTGGGAGTACGCCTCGTTGAAGAAATAGCAAAGGCACAGGACACTTAACATTGCTGCACAGGGGGACCGGTTTCATGGCAGAAGAATTAAAAGATATTCATAACCTTTTTCTTGACCGGATTACCAGCCGTTACCGCTTGAGGGAGATGGCCCTGAAGCACCCGTTTCCTGAGCGGCCCCTGCGGGCCCTGGGGATTATCAAAATTGACGGTAAGGTATATGAATCTGATAAATTCCTGCGGGTGATGGTTCTTACCACAAACTTCATGGCCTCTTCCCGGTGCTCCCGCTCCATCTTTCTCGGGCCCAGGCCTGAATTCTATCTCCCCATATTTTCCTCGGAAACAATTCTCATGGGAGCGAAGCGGGCGTTTCTGGTGGACATTCACCCGACCGTGCGCAGCGAGCGGTGGGACGGGCTCAGGGTCGAGGAGCGTCTGCTGGACATAAAGGGCCGGTACCGGGAGCTCTTTGCGCAGCCCCTGACGCTCAAAGGGAAGATAAACGATATCATGTCAAAAGCCCATTGTTATGTGCAGGTGCCCTCGGAACGTGATGCTCTGGCACTTAACCTGTTCAACGAATACCTTGATATATTCCTGGAACTGGTTGACCAGGCAGCTCCTGCCCCGGAAGAGGAGAGAAAAAAGGCTGAAACGGATTTTGAGAACTATCATCAGACCGTTTTAAACCACGACCCGGCGGTCAAGCTCTATTCCGTACTGTTCGGCAAACAGGGAGGCCTTGAACGGGTCAATGATCTGTTCTTCGCGCGATAAGCTGTTCGCAACAGCCTGTTACGAGGCCACAAGCCAGAGCAATTAATATCACAGTCTGCTGTTTTCCTTTCTGAAAATCAACAACCTTTCTTCCGGGCACATGCGGAAATTTTTTCACCCGCATTCTATAAGTACCGCTTTCCAGGTTGTTAAACAGATACGCGCCGTTCTCATCAGTGTAGGTTTTAAGCGTTATCCCCGAACCGGCGCTACCCTCCAGGGAAACCTGGGCATGGGCTAATGGTTTGCCTAAAGCGGTAACCTGCCCGGTAATTGCAGGCTGCACCTTCTGGGCAAGGTTTACTGCCATGGGTGTGCCGTACTCCGACAGATATTCGCAGGGCGGGCCCACCGCGTAGTAGGCCGTGGTGCCGGAGAAAATATTTGCTATGGTGGTAATGGTGCTCTCGCCCCTGCGGCAGATGGTATTATTGTCGGACTCTCCACCTGAGCTGTCAGTCAGTATTTTCCAGCAGGTCTCAAGATCATATTTTTCAAACCCGGGCAAAAGCTCCATAAGCCTTTTGTAGCGCGCCTGCGAGGAGATAACCGAGGCTTTGGCCAGGTCCGCATCGGTGCGAGGGGAGAAGTCATCGTCAAACTCATTGGTGTAGCCGATATAGGTGACCCCCGGTTTCAGCTCCTGTCCGTAGGTAACTTTTATCTCATGCGAGCAGACCTGGAGCCGGGCCATGGAGGAATCCTTAAAATCTACAAACAGGAAATTTGACGTGCTGTAGCCATAGGTCCCCCCCGCATCCAGAAATGCTGTAAAGCTCTCAACAGCTTCCGCAACGCTGCTGCAGGTGGCCATAACCTCGCGGGTTTTCAACAGCACGGTCAGCCCTGCGGCAGGATTTTTATTCCGGCCGCCCACATTGTAGGTGACGGCGAGACCGCTGTCATTGACGGCAAGCGCCGCGCCCACAAACGCAGGGGAGAAGAAGGACAGGAAGGCATTGTCGCCATTATCGGGCTGGTAATAAATCAGTGAACCCAGCTCCACATTGGCGGAGGAGTTGTCGGTGTTGTGACAGAGAAACGTTCCCTGATCAGAGCGCAGGGCAAACGCAGTGCACCCCTGCACTTCTTTCTCCAGGCTGTGCTTGTTCATGATATCAAAGCCGAGGTTTGCTACCAGCACCCACGTCCAGGCAGTGTCATAGGGAACGGACCAGTACTCATTCAGCCCCTGTGCCAGGCCCTCCATCTGCTCCTGTATGGATGCAGGGATGAGCTCTTTTACCTCATCATAGTAGGCCCGGGTTTCATCTGCTCCAATATTCATAAAGGTGTTAAAAACCATGCCGGTATACATTATGGTGTCGCCGAAATGCATGGCGGTCTGTTTACCGATCTCCTTCCAGCTTCCCTGGTAGGAATAGGTCGGATACATCCGGGGAAGAGAAGCTGCGTGAGCAGCCGGCGCGGCGCAGAAAAAGAGCAGCCGCAGATACAAACCAGACAGAAAACGCTTTTTAATGCCTTCATATCCTCTCCTTTCGCTGAATAAATTGACGGTGGAGAACTCTGAGCAAAATTATCCTGCTACTATTTAATCTGGAACTCAGGAACTCACGCTGGGGGGAATTTCCTGATTCCTTGAGTTCCAGATTTTACGTTCTATTTTGCAGAAAAACAGAGCGCAGGCAGTGCCAGGTCTTACGCCTGGTCCAAAAATCCAATAATTAAATTTCCTCCCAGGCAAACACGCCCGGCTGCATAAGCGAGCGACAGGCCCGGGCCGCTCTGACTGTTTCCTGATGAAAGATGTTCATCAGCACCATTGAAAGACCGGCCTCAGCAAGCATGCACAGGCAGGCGCTTTCCAGAAGCAATTTTTTTTCCTGAGGGCCGGCAGCAGCAGTGAGGTTTGAAAGGCCGGCAACGGTCCTCACGGGAAACCCTAAAAGATCGGGAAGCCGCCTGATGACAGAAAGGACCTCCCGGTTCTGAAAATTTCCGTCCTGCCACGCCACGGGAACTATAATGGGGTCAAGTATCAGACGCTCCCGTTCAATCCCCGCTTTGCAGCAGGCTTCATATACTGCGCACGCAATCTGCAGCCGTTCCTCAGCGCTGGAAGACACGTGGCCGTCCGGCCGCAGCAGATAGCCGATTATGTCTGCATCATATTTTTTTGCCAGCGGAAGTATTGCTTCCCGCTTTGCCGGCTCCAGGGAAAAGCCGTTTATGACCGCCCTGTTCCTGCACGCGCGAAGCCCTGCCTCCATGGCGTGCGGCTCAGCCGTGTCAATGAACAGGGGAAGACCGGTGACGCCCTGCGCAGTCTCGACAAGAAAGGCCATCCTGCTGCCTGAGTCACGGCCCAGGGGGCCCGGATTTATGTCAATGGCCCCGGCTCCGGCGGCTTCGCATCTTTTCACCAGGTGCCGGATCGGCTCCGGGTCTTTCTCATCAAGAGCCCTCTGCACAGCCCTGTTGGTTACGGTCAGGTTGTCTGCAATAAGTATCATGGTAAATAAGCTCTGGCCATCTCAGCGGGAGTTATATGTCCTGAAAATGTTCACTATACTATCTTTGCGCCGGTTTCAATAGAATAGTCCTTGCGGGCAAATGATCCCGGTGCTGTACTTTGGGGTTGTTCTTGAAAGAAACGCAGTTTTTTAGGAGCAAAGTGCAAGAGATTGCTCCAATGCTCTCTTTATGTTAAACTTAATTAAATTAATAAGCAGGGCCGGTAATAACAGGAGATGTTTCAGATGATTAAATTACTAAAAAGAAATACCCTTACCATAGTGCTGCTTTTGAGCATGGCAGGCTGCGCGCCGAAACCGCTCATCAAGGTTGATATTGACACCTATTTGAAGAATCAGGCGCAATACGAGGATAAGAACGTAGTCATTGTGACCACCCTAAAGGATGTCATGGCGCATTATGATCTGTACAAGAGGAAAGACATTGAGCTGTCCGCCCCGGTTACCTATTACGGGAAAAGTTTATTCTGGACCTGGTACCTGATGCTGGAAAAAGACGGGATGAAACTGCGCTGCTACGAGGACAAGTACCGGCAGTATCCGGACTCGCTTGCAGTTGACGTGGGGCTGAGAGCTCGAAGCAGCGGGGACGAGGTGACGGTGCGGGGAAAGCTCTATAGTGACGGCATCTCTCTGGACCGGATCATCTATGACGGCTACGACATAAATACGAATAATCCGGTCCGGCCCACTGTCCCGCTTATGCTCAGGTATTAGTCAGGGAACCTGGAGATTGTCTGAGGCAGTAGGGAAGCTGGGGATGTAAAAAATTAGTGTACCCGATAAATTTTGCAGCATACAAAAGGAGCGGTCTTCGCCGCTCCTTTTGTTGTACATGAATCAGGACAGATTACTTTTTGTATATTTTACCCAAAATATTGCCGCCGGCGCTCATGATATGTCCCTCTACTGAATCGGACACGCCCGGAAAATCACTCTGCCAGACCATTAAAAAAGTGTTGCTTTTGGCGTCATGGGCAACGCGCACAAAGCGCTGATTCCCGTCACCGTTAAAAATATCGATCATGCCGGCCTCGGGCTGACCATTGGCATCAAGCCACATGGCCGCTATATCCAGATGCGCGGTAATGTCCTTAAAATAAAACTTATCCACATCATTGCGGTCGCGCTCAAAGACGATAAAGTATTTATCCTCCTGCGGCAGATACAGGGTATGGCTTATCATCTGTGCGCCGGGCGCATCAACCAGGGTAAAATCTCCCGCCGGCATGGTGCCGTCGGCTTTCACGATTCTGCCCATAATGCCGACGTTTTGCAGGCTGTCGCGGCTATCGGTCCAGCTGGCCAGAAACTGATTGGTTTTTGAGTTGTAGGCGATACCGTTAAAGCGCTGATCGCCATCAATGCCGTTGGCATCAGCGCACATGGGGATATTATTGACCAGAACAGTGCCGTCTGCGGCAAGCAGCGCGCCGTAGATATCGGTCATGTGACTTCGAGCGTTTCAAGTGCAGGGAGGCTGTCGCCGTGAGCCCTGAAATCCTCCCAGTTGACAAGATAGGTATCATCCTGCGGGTTGTAGCAGGCCACGGGGTTCACCTGATGCCCTGCCGCATTGCTGATGAGAAATTCTTCTTTCACTGCCGCGCCGGTGTCATCTATGATAACCCCGTAAACACTACTGACGTCGTCCCTGAAGTCGTTGTAGGTTATGAAAAACTGATTTCTTCTGAAATTGAATGCCATGGTGAAATGAAACTGGTTTGCAGGCACATCGGTTACCTTGAAGTGCCCCCCGACAGCCCTGCCGTCCGCATCCAGAATGACGCCCCGAATATTGAAATAGCTTTCCCCCAGACAGTAGATCACCAGGTACTGATTTTTGTTCGGGTTGTACAGCACGCGCGGCAGCATCAGCACATCTTCGGTTTTCACCACCTCAACAGGCTCGCCCAGCGCCTCTCCCAGGCTTGAAATTTTCTGTCCATAAATAAAGTTATCTGCAGTCTGGCTTGTCTTCGCCCGGGACGGCGGCCCAGACAACAAAAAAATTGTTCTCTACTGAATTACAGGCCACATCAGGCAGCGACTTTTTACGGTCATTACAGGAAATTTCAATGCAATTGTTTTTCATGGCTCTCTCCAATAAATTTTATAAAACCTCGGCAATTCTCTTTCCTTGCAAAGAGTAAGCAGCAGACTAACAGGACACCTCTGCAAGTCAACAGCTGCACGCAGTGCTGGAACGGCCCTTTTCAGAAAACAATAACTATAATATAACATGTATACAACTATAGCAATATGGAAGATAGGCTGATTAGACGGAGGAGATGCTAAATTAACAACAGAAGCAATTATAGCGCTGGCAAGCAAACATTATGGTATAGTGCCCGATGAATTGGGGGAGGCGGCAAGCAGCCAATTCGACCTGAGGCACGGGCAGTGGCCTCCTTGCTGGCGAGAGAAGTGCAGGGGATATGGTTAACTGCTGGCACAAAAGCTGGTTCATTGCAGAAACAAACTCTTAAGGCGGAATCCAAAAAAACTTTGTTAAGCCTGACCCCAATTTCTTTTTGTCCGACAACCAGGAAACTTCGTATTATTAAACCATGAATGCGTTAATGAAGCTGATGCGCTTCCTGCGGAACTACGCGGGGGCTATTGTCGTGTCGTTTGTACTGCTGATTGTGTCTACTGGCCTCGGTCTGGTGCAGCCACGTTTGATCGAGCTGGCCATCGACAAGGGTATCAAGGTCGGTTCCCTGACGTTTGTACTTATCGGGGCGGGTGGAATCATCCTGTCAGCGCTGCTTGCGGCGGGAATCAACCTGCTCTCAGGATTCGCCCTCATCAAGTCCTCGCAGGGTTTTGGTTACGAATTGCGCAATGCGCTATACCGGAAAGTCATGGGCTTTTCATTCGCCAACCTGGACAAATGGCGTACCGGCGAGTTGATGGTACGCCTGAATTCGGATGTGAACACCGTGCGCATGTTCGTTCGCATGGGATCGTTCCTGATCGTTCAATCTATTTTGATGATCATTGGGACCCTGATTGCCATGTTCATGACTGATGTGGGGCTGGCGAGCATCATGGCCATCATCATGCCCTTGACCCTGGTGGTGTTTGCTTTTGCGGCAACGTTTATCCGGCCGCTGTTCATGAAAGCCCGCAAAGCACTGGACGACATGAATAATACCATGCAGGAGAATCTGGCGGGTGCCAAAGTGGTGCGGGCTTTCGCACGGCAGGAAGAAGAAATCCGTAAATTCGAGGAGCGTAACAAGGCCAACTACGATATTTCAATCGAGGTGGGCTGGAAGCTGTCAATTTTCTTTCCACTCTTTTTCCTGATCGGCAATTTCGCGGCGCTGGTGGCGTTGTGGGCCGGTGGTACTACCCTGCTGGGTCAGCTGTCAGACGCGGCGGCTGCTGCTTCAGGCGGGCTCACCCTGGGTAAACTCGTGGCTTTCAACAATTATGCAGCCATGGCGATGTTTCCCCTGCTCATGCTGGGTTTGGTCCTCAATTTCATTTCCATGGCCATCGCTTCCGCCGTGCGGCTGGATGGCGTACTGTCCGAAAAGCCGGAAATCGAAGAAAAAGCGGATGCCCGCGATTTGTCCTGTCTGCAGGGATCAATCGAGTTTCGCAATGTATCCTTCCGTTATGGCTCAGGTGAGAAAGCGCTGGACGGTATTTCCTTCTCAATCCGCGCTGGTGAAAAAGTAGGTATCATCGGAACAACCGGTTCGGGCAAAACGAGCCTGGTGAACCTGATCTCCCGGTTTTATGATGCCGAAGACGGCCAGGTATTGATCGATGGGATCGATGTAAAGGATCTCTCCTTCAAGACGTTGCGCAGCCGTATTGCCATGGTCCTGCAGGAAACCGTGCTTTTTACGGGTACCCTGCGCGAGAACGTCGCTTTTGGTGCGCCGGACGCAAGCCAGGCAGAGCTGGAACATGCCGCCGGGCTTTCCTGTGCCCTCGATTTCATCAACGAAAAGCCTGCCGCCTGGGACGAAAACATCGGTGAACGCGGTGCCGGTCTGTCGGGTGGGCAGCGGCAGCGTATTGCGATTGCCCGTGCGGTTGCTGCCAGGCCGGACATCATCATTTTGGACGACGTCACTTCGTCGCTGGATGCAACGACAGAACGCACCATCGTTAGCTCCCTGTATGAAGAGTTCTACGATCGCACGGCCATCATCATCAGTCAAAAAATCAATACCATCCGCGACGCAGACCGTATCATGGTGATGGAAGACGGACACATCATCGGGGTTGGTACCCACGACGAACTGGTGGAAATAAACGACACCTACCGCAGGATCTGCGAAACCCAGGTTGTGGCACGCTCGGGAGGCCGGGTATGAGTGACCATCAAACTACTTCAGCAAGACCGCAATCCGGTTCGCCAGTGTCCAGTAAGCGTTCCCGGGGCGGTGGCGGGCCAATTGGTCATGGCAGCATGAGGATTGAGGCAGCCCAGGATTTCAAGGGAGCGTTAAAGCGTCTTTTATCCATGTTCAAAGACCAGATGTGGCGTTTGATCGGTGCAGCCCTGGCCATTCTGGTCAGTGTTGTGCTGAAAACGATCGCGCCTGCATTGATTGGCGGCGCTATAAAAAACGACCTGGAGCTGGGTCATAACCTGCCGCACTTTGTCAACCAGATGGTGATCATTCTGGTGATCTACCTCGTCGCCTGGGTTGTGGACGTGCTGGCAGGTTTCATCATGAACGTTGTTTCCATGTCAATCGTCACGCGTATCCGCAGCAAGTCTTTTGCGCATGTACAATCCCTTTCCATGGGGACCTTCGACAAGCGTGGTATCGGTGACATCATCTCCCGCATGACAAACGACACGGAAATGATTTTCAATGCCATGATGAACGGCGTACAAAGCCTGTTTTCCGGCAGTTTCTCCATGATCGGGGTCCTCGTCGCCATGTTCCTGTTGTCAGTACCCCTGTCCCTGGTGGTGCTGACCGTAGTACCCATTATGGCGTTCGTGATCGGTTTTATCGGAAAACGGATCCGTGGTGCTTTCAAACGGAACCAGGAATGGGTCGGCCGACTTTCAGGCAGCATCGAAGAATCGGTTTCGGGTGTGAAGGTAATCAAGGCCTTCCACCGGGAAGAAGCCGAGTTCCACAAGTTCGAAGTACTCAATGCCTCGTCCCGTGATGCCGGTGTTGAGGCTGAACTGATATCCTACGCTTTCATGCCGATCATGAACGGCATGACCTCGCTTACCCTGGGACTCATCGTGGGTGTCGGCGGTTGGTTGGCTTTGGGGGGCGCTGCGGCGGGTGTCTCCGTGGGGTTGCTGACGGCTTTTATCCTCTATTCGCAGCGCTTCTTTGAACCCCTGCGCCAGATAACCCAGGTCTACAACGTCCTGCAGTCGGCCATGGCCGGGGTGGAACGCATATTCGAACTCTGGGACACCAAACCTGAAGTCAACGAAAACCCGCGACCGCTTCTTTTGACGGACGTTCGCGGTCATGTGGTCTTCAAGGATGTGCACTTTTCCTACGCAGCGGGGAAACCGGTTCTGGAAGGCATCGATTTCGAAACACATCCAGGCCAGGTGATCGCCATCGTTGGTCCAACCGGTGCGGGAAAGACCACCATCATCAACCTGCTGTCCCGTTTTTATGACGCGGTCAGCGGCACCATCACGGTAGATGGAAACGACATCCGCGATGTCAAGGTTGATGATTTGCGCACCAGCATGGGGGTGGTTCTTCAGGAGCCCTTCTTTTTTGCCACGACCATCCGCGAAAACCTGCTCTATGCCCGGCATGACGCCACCGATGAGCAGATGATTTCCGCGGCAAAAACAGCTAATGCGCACTATTTCATATCGCGTCTTCCCGACGGTTATGACACCGTGTTGACCGAGCGAGGCAGCAACCTGTCACAGGGCGAACGCCAGCTCCTGGGCATTGCGCGTGCCATCCTGGCCGACCCGCGCATCCTGATCCTGGACGAAGCGACATCCAGTGTCGATAGTCTTACGGAAGTGCATATACAGGAAGGCCTTATTCGTCTTATGAAAGGCCGGACCAGTTTCCTGATCGCGCACCGTCTGTCTACTATCAAAAATGCAGATAAGGTATTGGTGCTTCATAATCACCGGATTATCGAAAGTGGCACCCACGAGGATTTGATGGTCATACCTGACGGTTTCTACGCTCGGCTCTACAGCATGCAGGACCAGAAACCCGATGTCTGCGAAGAGGATTTTGCGGTGCCGGGCTGCGTAGAAAAAGTTTGAAAGGATTTTCCGGAAACTATCGCCCGTTTTGGGTTAATCGTTCATCGTTCAGTGAAGAATGTAGACCCCTATTTTTTCATACATAGCAAAAAAAATGAAATCAATCAGTTCGTATGAATACCTGATTATTTGACACACTCGCTTCATCTGCATATAGTCTTGCACTAAACCATTAACGGGACAGCACCCTATGGAACGCATCTGGAAAACAATAAAATTGCCGCTGTTTGTGTGGACCGGTCTGATGATCATTGGCAGCTCATTGCCAGGCGACGCCATCCCGAACGTTGCTTCATTCTGGGAGTGGGACAAAGTGGCTCACGGTGCTGAATTCTTTGTTTTCAGCATGCTTCTCTTCAGGTATTTGCACAGTTATTCGGGAAAGACCTTGTCACGTGCCTTCTTGATCTGTCTGCTGATTGGAATCATTTACGCAGGGCTTGATGAACTGCATCAGCTCGTTATCCCGAACCGTGAGTGTGACTGGCTTGATTTTATGGCAGATTCAGCAGGGGTTTTAGCCGGAACTGCTGTGGCTCAGATATATTACCGCAAAAAAGCTCAAAAAGTAATTTTATCTCCAGATAAAGCATAAACAAAAGGGTTGGTACATTTTTTATCAGTCACGGTAGGAATACCGGTTACCCAGCACCCCCCGTACAGATCCGTACGTGCGGAACTACCGCATACGGCTCTTGCCTTGAGTTGTGGCGAAAAATCGTACCTCCGGGAACTTATGGCATATCCGGAGGCGCGGGATATAGGCATCTACTATGGGCGTGAAGCGTCGCCAAGTCAGATGCAATTGTCTGATACGATCAAAATCTTATTTCCCCAGTTCAAATCTAAATTTTTACATTTCAGGCAAACAGATTTACGATGTAGATTAAGAAATCCTTATAGTTGCACTCCACTGATGCGTTAAATTCTTTATCGCTTTCCCAGCCCTGAAGAAGGCCGCGTGCAATGCCTGATAGCTGTGATATCTCTTCCTGCTGCATGATCCCGGTAACAGAAAAAACCATCCACAGGCTTGCCAGGTATTTTGTTTTTGCAGCAGCATGGTCCGCGCTCTGTGCCTCAAGCTCACTATATGTTTTCATTTTTGTTTCAATGAAAGTGCGGAGCAGCTTGCGCATATAGTTTTTTTTATCTTCAGCATTTCCGGTTGTTACCTCAATGAACATGGAACCAATAGCTCCTTTATATCGTCGCAGCGCTGCAGCAGTTCCCTGACCATCTCAATATGACCTTCACTTAGTTGCCAGAAATAAAAACATCCGCAGCTCATAGGAAGGAGACAGGGAATAAGAGGAGGAAACTCCTGTGCGCCGCAGATGGTATGAAAAGCCGGGCCAGCGCTATCGCAAGTCGGCCATTGCGCTTTACAGCGCAGCTATTTTCCGTGCTATGGTATCAACAATGCTGCCCTTGAAAAGCATGTACGCTTCCTTCACCAGGGGCTCGTTACCGTTCTTCTCATACCGCCCCATGAGCGATCCGGTAATAATAATGCGCGCGCCCCGGAAATTAAAATCGCTCCGGTAGTTCTGCGCTATCTCATGGCCGCCGTGGAATTCATGGTGATAATCAAGGCCGTCAAGCTCAAAGGCCCAGTGCCGCAGATGTTCAAAAAGATCAATGGTTTCATTGGTGAAATAGTACGGCTGGAAGATGATCACGTCAAAGCCCCGGTGCAGGTAATCGACCATCCGTTCCATGGAGGACATCTGCGGTGAATCAGGGTGGTTGTTAAATTCATTCATCCCGAGGGCGTATTCAGTAACCCCTTTTCTCAGCTTCGGCAGCTCACGGTCGAAAACCCTGCGGATATTCTGCCGCACTCTTCTCATGTTCACATCAATAACATCATCTTCGCCGTTTCCGGGAGGAAACCCGTGCTCGCCCAGGATGAACCCCACTTTTAAATCGTCAGCGATGCCGCAGGTCGCGATCTCATTGCGGGTAATTCTGAAGGCAGCCTCGGCAAAGTCAGGCTGCACACCCAGGAGCTCGCCCTCCGTGGTGTTGACGATGGACAGCGGCAGCCTCTTACCGGTCTCCTTCTCCACAATATCGATAGCGTGCTGCACCTCTTCCCACATGCCCTTGGTGTCTTCAAAATCCGAAAGATCGGGAATATAGTCATAGAGCACGACACCGCTGATATTATTTTCTTTGATGTGCCGTTTGATCTTCTCGACGAGATAGACCGGCTTCTTTCCGATGATAAGAGAGTATACATCCCATGGCCCCTTGAAGCCGTTTTTCCGGAGGTCCTCGATAACGTCGTTAAACAGCATCTGTGTCTGGTCCCATCCCCGCATGCCGCCGACCGGGGCAAATTTATAATAATTGCTGATAACGTGGGCGGTAAACACTTCAAAAATATCAGCTATGTCGTTCGACAGGCCGGCCTCCGGGATATGGTACCCCCGCAGTATCGTGCCGAGCTTGGTCTTGGTCTTTTCCATCCACTGCGTTGCACCGATCATGTCCGTGTAGGTTTGTCCATCGCAGCCCGGGCCGGACTCTTGCCCGAGGATATTCACGAGCTTCGCCGGCGTGTATTCTTCCAGCCCTTTATCAAGCTGGGTGGGGTCAATAAGCGCGGTAAACATGTCGACCTCCTTCAGAAAATCAGGCACGAACCCATAGTGCATTAAATGGCTCATGATATTCTCTGAAAACCTGAATGCAGCATCGTACATCTCCGGGGTCCATGTCCCCCGTGTATTATCTATCTTCGGCTCGATAACACCGCTGAAAAGAAGCAGGGGTTTGGTTTTATCAAAGACACCGTTTTCAGCAATCACGTACGTGTAATAGGACGCAAGGACCGCCTCGCTCTCCTCTTCACTGCTGCCGATTGCCTCTGCCTTGATTTTTATCAGGCGGTACTGCGCGCGCGAGGTATCAAACTCAATCCGGCACTGCGGCTTGTCAAACTCAAAACGCTGGCCGTCGATGGTGAGGACGATTTTTTTCAGGTTTTTTTCCAGCTCTTCATTCCCCTCCCGTATTTTCAGCTCCACCTCTATTTTTCCGCTCACGCGTGACCCGCTTGCCGGCTTGACCAGCTGCATGGGATTGGGCTTCCAGATTACCAGCGGCGCAATGGTTCCGGGATGTGTGCCGATCAGCTCAGGAATGCGTGATACCTTCGGGTCATAGTCTTTTCGTGCTACGTCAACTCTGTCCATAAACGTTTAACTCCTCTCCCAGCTTTTATTATTTATCGGGTGCATCAGGTGATGTCCCTTCTTCTACCATACCCATCTGTTTTTTTAAATAATTAATATACTCCAACTCCCCTTTCAGCACTTTTATCTCATGCTCTATGGCAGCCCCCTCATATTTTAAATAAAAACTCTGGGGTTTTTTCCACTGGCCTGACGCCATGATTATAATGGAAAGGGTTATATATAAAAGCCCTCCCAGAACTGTTTTACGCACGATGGTGGCCGCATTTCTCGGCAAGGTAGAGAATGAAGCTGCTGACGATCAGCGCTGCAACCATGATTATATTAGCGATTGCCGGCATCATATCCAGCGGCACTTTCGATGAGTAGTTATCCATATAGATTTCAAAGGTCCAGATCCCCAGAAAAATCATAAAAGCAAATGCTGCCTGTTCTTTTATTGATTTCGTTACCCACAGAAGGTACAGCAGAACCCAGGACGCCAGCACATAAAAGTATCCGCCGAGCAATTTTATATTGATATCACTGAACTGCAGAATAATGCCGGAAGGTACCCGTATGGAAGGAATTTCACCCACAACCTGCCACATGAGAATACCGGCGAAATAGGCAAAGAGATAACTCTTGCTTTCTTTTATTTCAGTACAGGCCTTATATAATAAAACCATAAAAACCGCAGCCAGAAAGGGAAGGGCAAAGAGGTTATAATTTTCGATCGGCTTCATGCGGAATGGCAAAAAAATCAGAAGAGAAAGGATGAAATAGACGATGCCGGAGAGAGCAATGGTCAGAGCTCGTAGCATGATAATCCTCCTTATGGTATGTGATTTCTAATTCGTGTAATGGAGCCATGAATAGCGCTGGGTTCCATCTGCCGGTGCCTGCTGGCAGCAGCGTGTGTCTCATGCGCCGGTTATACGGGGAATTGCAAACGGTAATCACCAGCAATTCCCTCTATTCTCTCCCGTGTCTCAGCGCCATACCGTGCGCAGGCATACTGTCCGGCTTCCGCGCACTGTCAGGCTGCTTTCAGCGCCGCGTTATTTTTTCAAGGATTTTGCACGCGGTATCGAGTGAATTGAGGAGTATCACCCGGTCTTTATTGTTCAGGTGAGCATAGAGAGCCTTTGCTGCTTTGCGGCGGTTTGCGGCAATCTGATTGCGGAGCTTTTCCCCCTGCGGAGTCAGGCTGACCGCCGATCTCCTGCGGTCTTTATCATCTTTGCACCGTGCAATGATGCCGTCTTTTATCAGTCTCTTTACCATGGCGGCCATGCGGGGAACCGTAACGCCGCTGTTGTCCGCAAGCTCCTGCAGCGAAAGGCTGCTGCTGCCGTTAAAAGCTGACAGCATTTTTATCTGAGACATCCTGAGGTCCGGATCCATATTATTACAGTCAATGGCAATCTGCTGCTTGCAGATACGCTTGAAGCTTTTTATAATGTGCGTGTCATTGTTGGACTCCATCATCTATCCTTTCCTTTCTTCGCGTGTTATCCTGCATTGTCCTGGTGCGGCTGCGGCGCAGAACCCGTGCTTAAAAACATCTGTGAAGCCCCGCCCGCCGGGCGGGGCTTCACCAGGGCCAACCGTTTATCTGAATGATTCCCGCTTTACCGTTGCCCATGAAAACTGATAGCGCTACTGGCTTGCTGTTGCCGTTTTGATTGAGAAGGCGCTTTTCACATCACCGACCTGTTTGAGCGTGCGCTGGATGATTTGGTCATCTGAGGCCTCAAGGGTGTCAACATTACAATGCCGGACATAATTTCCCCCGGCTGTGCTGGTAACATAGTCCCTGCTCCCCTTGCTTTTGCCGCGTATGTAATCGCGGAAAAATCTTTTAATCCACGGGGCGTTATCGTCATACTGTTCATATTTGCGTACGTCATTGTTACCGTTGGTAAACAGCACCACCGTCTTTCCATCAAGCCGGTTGTTGTCAATAAAGGTGTGGATGGGGGTGCTCAGTTTCCAGTTCCAGATGGGTGATACAATGACGATATTGGAATACGGGGAGAGGTCGGCCTTCGTCGGGTCAATCGTGGTGTGCCGATCAAAAAAACCATCAAATCCCGCACCGGCATACCCTAATGTCCCGGACCGGTCCTCCAGGTCTTTTATTTCAAGAACCTGCGCGTTAAGTTCCTTCTGCAGGACCTGGCTTATGAGCCTGCTTTTACCGGTGCGCGAATAATAGATAATCAGGGTTTGCCCGGTCGCGGTGTCCGCGGCAAAAGAAGGCAGCGGCAGAAGAAGAAAAAGGCCAAGTGCCAGCACGGTGATTGTTTTACTTAAACGTTTTATTGAATACTGCATGACTGGTACCTCCATTCTTACAGAAAAGCTTTTTGCTTTTCAAAATATTAATATTTATTGACACCCGCATGAAACAGAAGTGCAACCCGTTATGGCATTGAAACCTGGGCTGAATGCGCGGTTATCATGGGAGCGGCACACAAGGGCCTTCGTTCGCTCTGTGAAACCAGCGCTTCAGTCCTTACAGCATCACAGGTTAAGTCTGGTGGTGGTGACGATGGAGAGATTGTTTGAAGGGTTAGCGAAAAAAAGGATGGACAGGTTTTGTGATAAAACGGATTTACCAACAGCATAATCAGGCAGAAATGTATATATCAGGTCTTCCTGATGTGACTTTAACTCCCCGGTATATTTCTGGACTATTGAGTGCAGAGGAAAATTAAACACCGCATCCCCGATATATTGATCATGCAGTGCATGAACCACCGGGCACATCATCATATAGATGAATGCAAAGAGGAAACAGATCTGCAGCAACTTCTTCTGCCTTGACATCAGGTTACCTTTTTTTTAATTAACTGCCACAGCAAGCCCAGCAGCAATTTTTTCGAATAGTGTGAACCACAGAGTGCACAGGGCCTTGGGAGGGGTTCTCAGGGAAATTCCCCGTGAACTCTGTGGTTCTATCTTGGGGACGTCTACAGTATGGATGGGAAATGTGAGGGAAGTTTGTAAAAAGTGTTAAGAAAGTGTAAATTTCAGAAGAAAAGCATTGGCGCTGCCTGTACCGTGCAGCCATGGAATGATTTTCAATTACCATGACCCAGCCGGTATTTTCCTTCGCTATGCGCAGCCCTTACTGTTTGTTCCCGTTGCGCTGCAGTATTTCCAGTTTCATTGACAGCAGGGTACTGGTGTGCCGGTAGGCATCTGCCTTTGCTCTCCGACTGCTATAATCAACCAAGTCAACCATCTGCTGTCGATTGGTATCAGCCTTTTCCAGAAGGTTGGCCTGGTTCCAGAGAAACTTCGCCAGCTTCTTCAACTCGTTTAGCTCTTGATTTGTCATGTATTAAATCCTGTTTATTCGTACCGGACAGCTCTAAAAAATATTACCTGTCAGCGCTTGAGAATGCTTTCATTTTCCAGAAGAGCAGGCTCGAGGTCAGGAGGGCCGTCGCGATAGAAAGATCAAGAGCGGCAACACAGCACAAATAGGTAAAATTACCGGCTGCGGCCCGGGACATCCACGCCCCGGTCGGGATAATGATAGCAAGAAAAATCAGCATTCCCGGTCTGAAGCATTGCCAGATGCGGGGATTTACTAATGCCCTGATTCTGACAATGTTTTTCTTGCAGGCATGATTGAAGATGAACCGTGCTTTGACAAAACCAATGACAACTCCCAGCACCGGTGCCGCATAAATCCATACAGACTGGGAATCTAATGCATAAGCACCCTTTACCAGTGAACCGCCTTTAAACAATAATGCTATCCCTCCCCCATACCAGATACATGCTGCAATAACCATAAGCGTTAGTCGTGAAACCAGCATAGAGACCTCCTCGACAAAGGTTCACACATAATGCTGCACTGCAATGTCCTGCTGTAATAAAAAATCGGACATGCCAGGCAGTAAATAGATCTGCGTACAGCGCTGCCTATTGAAAACTATGCTCTGCTGCGGGGGAAATGTTATAGCAGGAGAATCGTTGAAGACTGTGATGAAGAGCACAGGGCCGGGATGGTGCGTAACGGAGTAAAGAGCGGGAAATTGAATAAGCAGTCAGTCCCGGAGATTATTTGGTGAAACATCTTCTGCAGAAAACTGATGCAATAAAATCCGAACTCATGTTTACAGTGTCTTTTCTTTATACAGTGCGCAAGGTCGTAGTCGAGCCACTCTTCACACAGCACCTGCGGCAAAGGACATACCAAGGCGCAGAGTAAAATAAACAGGACGGTGATAACATGCGTTATTCTTCTGAAATACATAGCGTTTTGTTTCTTCACTGTTGCAAATTCCACAGCACCGGTACGCCGGTTCCCTGTGCACCGATTAATTGTGCATCATAATCTTCGTTCATGTCAACAGGGAATTCTCGCGAGGGACAACAGAAGCCTTAAGCAGCAGCTGTTTTAATGGGGCAATCCAAAGACATAATAAACGCTGCAGAGAAGCGCCAGCACTACGCCCCCCCAGTTCAATTCTTTTATCCTGCCGGCAAACACCTTGAGCAGCGGATATATGACCAGCCCGGCGGTGAGGCCGTTGGCGATGTTGTAGGTAAACACCATCATCACGATGGTGGCAAAGGCCGGGATCAGCTCCGTCAGATCGTTGAAATCAATTTTAGTGATTGTGCCGATCATCATCACGCCGACGGCAATCAAAGCCGGGCCATAGGCATAGCGCAGATACTGCAGCGGCTCTATGAGCGGGATGAAAAACAGCGACACGGCAAACAGCGCCGCGGTAACCACCGACGCCAGGCCGGTGCGCGCTCCCTCACTGATGCCGGTGGCAGATTCAATATAGGCGCCGCTGGTTGATGTACCGATCACCCCGCTGAACATGCAGGAGAGCGCGTCCGCCAGCATCGGCCGCTCAATCTGCGGAAAATTTCCCTTGTCATCAACCATGTTGCCGGCCGCCCCCACGCCAACGAGCGTGCCGAGGGTGTCCAGAAAGCCCATTAAAAAAAGGGTGAGCAGCACAGGAAGAAAGCTGAGTTTGAAGACGCCGGGAATATCCAGCTTGAAGGCGATTGCTGCCAGGTTATAGTCTCCGGTAAACGGCATCGCCATCAGAGCCCGCGGCGGCCGCCCCAGCCCTACCATGTATCCCAGCAGCGCGGTGAGGGCAATGCCCAGCAGTATCCCGCCCCGCACCCGGTGATAGAGCAGCATGCTGATAAGAAAGAATCCGAACAAAGCCAGCAGCACTTCGGGGCTTTTTAAGTTGCCGATCTTGACCGGCACATCAGGGGCATGCAGCACGGTAGCGTTCGGGTAGAGCAGCGCCTGCGGCGACATGCCGGTGACAAAGCTGGTCACAATGCCGGTTTCATAGAGGCCGATGAACGCCAGGAACAGCCCGATGCCGACCGCAAAGCTGTGCTTCATGCTCGCAGAAATGGAGTTCGCCAGCCAGGAGCGGATGCGCAGCAGCGTTATGACAAAAAAACCGCAGCCGCTCACAAAGACCGCGCCAAACAGCTGCGGCCAGCCAATGCCCATGGGCGCCAAGCCGAAGGCGATAAAGGCGTTTTCTCCCATGTACGGCGCCACGGCAATCGGCCGGTTGGCATACAGCCCCATGACGAGCGAGCCGAACACCGCAGCCAGTATGGTCGCAACCGTGCCCGGCCCGTGGGGAATACCGGCAAAGCTCAATATCGCGGGGTTGACAATGATGATGTAGGCCATGGTAACAAACGTGGTTGCGCCGCCGAGGATCTCGGTGCGGACCGTGGTGTTGCGCTCGCTCAGTTTAAACATCCGCTCAAGCAATCCCTTCGTCATACATAACCTCCGGACTGGATGTACTCGTAGATGCCTGCATAGTGTAGTACCTGAGAACGATTACGATTCACTATGACGCGCGTTACAGGGTCGGGGCAGGTCAAAATTACGGGGAGGGGTGGGTATCTGCAGGGCCGCTCTCTATCAGGAGAGGAACGCTGCCTGCAGCACTGCGCTTTTCAAACAGCCTGCGCACATAGGGATTAATATAGAGACCTTCAATATCAAATTCACCAAGAGCGTCGATGAGCACATCTATCTTTTCAGACAGGTTGAGATGTTTATCAACAATAATCCGGTGTTCACCCTTTACTTTGCACAGCCCGCTCTTTAAGTTGTAATAGTCCTTCCGCAGGTTCACCTGCTGAACCTTGACAGCAAGCTTTTCCGCGATCTCTTCCAGGTGCTGTAAAATTTCCGATTCTTTCATAGGGTTGATTCCTTAAGCAGCCGGCGCCTCTTTCTGCCAGATCTGCTCAATTATGTTTTTCCCGCTCTTGAGAGCTGCAGGCGCTATTTCAAGGGTCATGGTGCGGCCATAACCCTGCTTCCTGAGGCAGCCAAGTATAGCAGCAAAATCTATGACACCCTCTCCCAGGGGGAGATGGAGGTCATCCTCAACCGTGTCTCCGCCGCGGTTATCATGCAGGTGGACATGCCAGATGCGCTGGAGCCAGCCGGCGGCAAATTCATACGCAGTGTTTCGTGCTGTCAGAAGCTCACCGTGGCCGACATCAAGGGTCATCCCCAGTCCTTCAATTGCGGCAAAGACCGGGGAAAAGTCTGAAACCTGCTCACTCAGATTTTCTATGCAGAGCTTGATGCCGCACTTGTCAGCATGGCTCGTCATGGCTTTTAAAATTTCTATCTTCTCTGACGCGATGTCATCAGCAACAAAGCGCCGGTCAAGCCAGAAGTGCAGGGTGAACACCGTAATTGCAAGCTCTGCCGCGCAGTCAAGAAGCGACCTGATCAGCGGCAGAAAGTCTGCCCGGAGCTTTTCCGGCTCCCAGGTGTTTAGTTCCTCAGGCCCGTGCGCCACATAGAAGATCCCGAACCGGTCCTGCAGGCGCCTGAATGAAGCCATCTCTCGTTTTAATTCCTGAGGGGTGCGGATGCTTATCTCCGCAAAGGGAAACCCTGCCTGCGCTATGAACTCAGCCTCTGCAACCGTGTGCGCCCGCCCGCCGATCAGCACCTCATTACCTTTTGCGAGTAATTGCGCTCAATGTTCCCTCTCTCGTCAGGGGATGCGCCTAGTGATGTCGCAAGCGTGCCACGAGATTGAGGGCCGCATTATAAAAAAATGGTGGGCGATGGGCGACTCGAACGCCCGGCCTTTGGCTCCGGAGGCCAACGCTCTATCCACCTGAGCTAATCGCCCACTTGTTACAATGTTATAATGTATCAGAATCTTAGTCAAGCCATTAATATATGGGATTAATATATGAAGGTTCTCTCAAAGTTACGCATCAAAAACCGGCAAACAGCATGATTACAGGAAAATGGTGAATAGGTTAAGAGGTAAAAAGGTGAAGAGGCAGGAAGGTGAAAATTGAAAATATCACTGTTTTCCGGGTTATGGATTTTCCATTCCCGCTTTTTTACATTCAGCACTTTTTTCGAGTCCCGTGTCACGAGTCACTGGTCACGTGCTATTAACCCCATGCGTTCAATATCGACAGTAAATAAAAATTGAGAGGGAGTCTTGATTAATGTGTGCTCCGGTCACCAGGAATTATAGTGCAGGCGTGAAGCATCAAACCGGTCAGCAGGCTCTTTCTTTTCCGCGGGATAGCCGATTGCAACCAGGGCAAACGGCACAATGGTTTCCGGGATACTGAGAAGCTGCCGCAAACCCCGCACCCGCTCCTCCCGGGGATATATTCCCAGCCATACTGCTCCCAGCCCTTTCTCATTCACGGCGATTAAAATGTTTTCCGTGGCCGCCGAACAGTCCTGGACCCAGTATCCTTCATGCTTTTCGCGCGCCAAATCACCGCAGACAAGAATTGCTGCAGGAGCTTCCTTGAGCATTGCGGCGTAGGGGTGGAATGATGGGATGCGGTCAAGAATTGTTCGCTCGGTGAGCACAACAAACTCCCACGGCTGCTCGTTTCCTGCTGATGGGGCTGCCATGGCCGCCTTGAGAAAACCGGTAATCAGCTCCTCCGCTACCGGCTGAGCTGTATAGTGGCGAATACTTCGTCGGGTAAGAATTGCATCCATTATGCTGTCCTCCTTTTCATGCCGCGCCGTACTTTTTACCCTTCGCGCTTTCCCCGAAGAGGATGGCGAAGGCGGGTTGCCTTTTCCCCAACCACGAATCCCTAGTCCCGAGCCACTAATCTTTCACTCAGCACTCGTTACTCAGAACTTTTCTTTATTCAGCCTGGAAAGAAATTCAATTGCACCCCTAATAACAAGCCATAGCGGTACCATGCTTACTATGGTTTCCGGCCAGAGGAGGCCGAATTCAAAGGCTCTCCAGGAAAAGGGAAACAGCAGGGTGTAGCCCGGCTGCAGATGCTTCTGAAACAGGTCAAGAAAAAGATGCAGTGACGAGCCGGCAATAAGGCTTACGAACACCTGTTTTCTCTCAGCTTCCGCAAAGAAAAAGCTAAGCAGCAGGCACAGCAGCACTATTCCCAAGGGCGTATGCAGCGGATACACGGCAAACTCAGCAGAACGATATGGTATAGATACCGCCCGGGTAGCAATATCCGGCAGCACTGCTCCGCAATAAAAAGCGTGCTGTATCTGAAGATTTTAAACGGCTTATTGAGAAAATAACTGATGGACAGGTGCGTAATCAAGTCCGGCATCAGGTGCGCTCCACAAACTGAAAAACCTTGAGAGTGAAACCGGTATCGTGAGAAAAACAGCCAGATAACAAACAGCGCAGCTGCAATGGATATAATAATCTTAATGTTCCGCAATTTTTTGACGTGCAGTTCCTGGAGTATCATGTACCCCTCCCGGTGAAAGATTGCCCGGATCGCTGATTCCGTCACCGGGCGCAAGCTCCTCGGGTGCGCCCATGACCGGTATCCTGCTGCCCTCCTGCTCAATCGCAAACCGGTCTTTGGAGACGCTGCTCACTAAACGTAATCCTCCAGGACGATTTCCCTCCCGTCAAACTGTCCAGCATTGGCAAGGCACATTTCAAGGTCTATATATATTCTTTTGCTTTCCCGGTAGCTGTACAAGCACAGAACTGCACAAGAATAATGATGAGCAGAAATATTTTGATATATCTGTGATTATCGCTGAACATAGTAATGTTATCCACTAATAAAAAAGGACTTGCAACAAAATTTAGCTGCTGCAAGTCCTGCAAAATTATATCAAGTGAATTTATTAACTATTTGCGTTGTTCCCCGGCGAACAAAAAATTCCTCCTTCAGATACCGCTCGCCCCATTCCTCGCCGAAATGATGCTGCAGCGGGGCGCTGCCGGGATCATAGGTTATATAGTCAGAACGATAGTCCTCCAGATACTGGTCGCGCTTTTTGGCGCAGCGACGGATCGGTGAGCGGCTCCGCCTTTTTAATGCACTGGCAAAAAGCCCGGAGGTAATCCCGGAATGCCTCTTCCACGTTCGGCACATACTGCGGGTCGCACCAGCGGTAGAGGGCGCAGCCTGAGTCATATTTTTTCGCCCAGTCATGCACTTCCGAGCGCCCGCCCTCTGTCTTGGGTATCCAGGCATATTTTTGAGAAATAGCCTGGAGCGGGGCAATATATTTCTCCGTGTATTCCCTGTCTTTTGCAACCGGGTGCAGATCAAGAACAGCTATTAAAAATTTGCTGGAATAAGCAAAGGTGTAGCCAAACACCGGGAAATCATAATCACTGCCCGGCTGCACGCTGCCGAAGTGCACCAGCATGGAGCCGGCAAAATCCATGGCGCCGATGCGGATGCCGGAGGTCTTGTCGCAGGCCAGCAGCTCGTTTTTGAGACAGACTCTTTTATCCTCTTCGCTGGGATATTTAAGAGCAAACTCCGGATCAAGCGGCAGCGGCTTGAGCGCAAAAACCTTCCCCATCTCGTCCCTCAGAATCTCATTAAACCTGATCGGCAGTGTCTTCTCTTCCATTCCGCCCTCCTGATGTGAAATACGCGCAGCAACAATGAACCACAGAGAAAAAATTATTGCAGCTGATAGCTAACAGCTGTCGGCTGACAGCTTCATACTACTTATTCTCCACCGGATATTTATTTTCCACCCACTCGTTCCAGCCGCCTTTCAGGGCCTTCACTTTGGTGAAACCTTTAGACAAGAGCTGCGCCACCCGGGCGCTGGTGTGCTCAGCTGTTCAGGAGCAATACAAAACGATTTCCTTATTTTTTGGCAGCGTGCCTGACCAGGCGGCAACGTTGTCCGGATCCACCCGCTTTGAACATTTAATCGTTTGATTGCTTTTTCCCCAGCTCCCGGCAGCCCGTGCATCAAGGATATCGGCCAGCAGAGCTTCTGTTTCAGCTCCTCTTTGGTAATGCGCGGGATATCGCCTGCCTGGACACCCGGCACCAGCAACCCCGCGAAAGCCGCGATCAGCCATGCGGCAAGAATGATACATACTCTTTGCTTCATACGTCACCTCCCTGTTCCTGGCTGAAAGCGTTGAAGCTGTCAGCTCTCAGCTTTCAGCCTTTCACTTTTCACCGTATCGCCCGAGTCCCGAACCCCTAACCCCCGAGCTGATTTTAATCCAGCACCTGTTCTCCGGTTGCAAACAGGTCCCAAACGAGAGCGCCAAACATCAGCACGCCGGCCGCAATATAGAAGATGAGGTCCCAGCGGTTGTATGCTGATACAATAAAACCTACCACCACCGGCACGACAATGCCAGCAATATTTCCGGCGGTTGTCTGCATGCCCATGATGATGCCTGCATAGCGGGGGCCGATGTCCATGGCATTGGGCCCGGTGGTGCTGCCGGTCATGGAAAGAAAGCCCAGAGCGCAGGAAGGGGTGATGACGGCGGTCTTTGTTTCAGCACCGGCCAGATAGATCAGCGCGATGCTGCCCCCGGTCAGGCTGATGGTATGAATAATTTTTCTCGTAAGCGTTATGTTGCCGCTCTTTTTAATACAGTAATCCGCCAGCCACCCTGCCCCGTTGCTGCCAATCACCATGACCAGATACGGCAGCATCGAGTAGAGCCCCATCTCCTTAATGGAGAAGCCGTGGGCCTTGACCAGATACGTGGGGAGCCAGGTCAGGAACATAAAAAATCCCCAGCTCCCGCAAAAGTGATTGACCACCAGTGCCCACACCGGGAGCTTTGAAAGCAGCAGCGACCACGGAATTTTTTCCACCGGCGGGAAGCTCCGGCCTGTTTGCGGTGATATAGGCAAGCTCCTGCGGATCTATGGACGCGTCGGGCCGTTCCGCCGCGCACCGGTACCAGAAGATAAACCAGAAAAAGCCGAACAGGCCGAAAATATAAAAAACATAGTGCCAGCCCAGAGCGGTCATGATCCAGGTGGCCAGAGGAAAGGCAAGTAATATTTCCCACGGAAATGCCGGACAGGATAAAGCCCGATACCCGGGACCGCTCGCCAACCGGAATCCACTTTGAAGCAAGGCTTTGAATGGAGGGAAAGTTGACCCCTTCGCCCAGTCCCATCAGAGAGCGCATTATTGCCATCGCGCCGGCAGTACGCGCCAGCGGGGTTATCAGGGTAAAAAACGACCACCACAGCACCCCGATGCTTAAAACCCTTTTTCCGCCGTAGCGGTCTGCCAGCCATCCGCCCGGTATCTGCAGCAGGGTATAGCCCCAGAAAAATGAGGAGAGGATAATGCCCAGCGCTGCCTCGTTCCAGCCCAGCTCTTTCATGATTACCGGAGCAGTGACGGCGATGTTGATCCGGTCCATATAGCAGATGAGATTGCAGGTGAAAAAGAAGCACCAGGTTCAGGCGCCGGGGCATCCGGGGAGGCTTCATCGGTTGAGCGGGGCGGTGGGTGGCTGCATCATGCATAGGCAGGCTTACAGGATAGTGCTCGCAAGGTCTGCAAGCTCTGAGCGCTCGCCTTTTTCAAGGTTGACATGGGCATACAGGTTCTGCCCCTGCATCTTGTCTATGAGATAGCTCAGGCCATTAGAATAGCTGTTCAGATAGGGATGATCGATCTGGAAAATATCCCCGGTTAAGACCACCTTGGTGCCTTCGCCGGCGCGAGTGATAATAGTCTTGACTTCATGGGGTGTCAGGTTCTGCGCTTCGTCAACGATAAAATAAATCTTCACCAGGCTGCGGCCGCGGATGTAGGACAGCGGTGCAATCACCAGCTTGCCTTCTTCACGCAATTCCCTGATGCGGCGGTGGTTGGCATCGGTTTCCTGGAACTGGTCCTGAATGACGCCGAGGTTGTCAAACAGCGGCTGCACGTAGGGGTCAAGCTTGGCCTGGATATCGCCCGGCAGATATCCCAGGTCCTTGTTGCTCAGGGGAACGATGGCTGCGGGGCGACATAAAATCTGGCGGTAGTATTTGCGCTTCTCCAGTGCCGCGGCAAGTGCCAGCAGCGTCTTTCCCGTGCCGGCCTTGCCGGGAAATAGTGACCAGGCGGATGTCAGGATTCAACAGGGCATTCAGGGCGAATATCTGCTCGGCATTACGCGGGGTTATGCCATAGGCTGAGGCCTTATCAATGCGCCTGATGGCCTTTCCGAGCGGATCATAGGTCGCAAGAGCCGACTTCTTGTCATTGCGCATGATCAGGTATTCATTGGGAATGAGCGGTGCAGCCAGCGGAAGCACCGCCGCCTCGATCTGGTAGGGCTCTGCGTACATCCGGTCGATCAGGTCTTCCGGAACATGCTCTGCGATGCGCCGCCCCGCGTACAGTACGGAAATGTCCTTCACATG
>CAWDOY010000039.1:0-94910 GCA_963803975.1 uncultured delta proteobacterium | reverse complement strand
CCATGCTTACTATGGTTTCCGGCCAGAAAAGGCCGAATTCAAAGGCTCTCCAGGAAAAGGGAAACAGCAGGGTGTAGCCCGGCTGCATATGTTTTTGAAACAGGTCAAGGAAAAGATGCAGTGACGATCCGGCAATAAGGCTTACGAACACCTGTTTTCTCTCAGCTTCCGCAAAGAAAAAGCTGAGCAGCAGGCACAGCAGCACAATTCCCATCGGCGTATGCAGCGGATACACCGCAAACTCAGCGGGATGATAGGGTATGGAAACAGCCCGGGTAGCAATATCCGGCAGCACTGCCCCGACATAAAAGAGCGTACTGTATCTGAAGATTTTAAACGGCTTATTGAGAAAATAACTGATGGACAGGTGCGTAATCAGGTCCGGCATCAGGTGCGCTCCACAAACTGAAAATCCTTGAGAGTAAACCGGTATCGTGAGAAAAACAGCCAGATAAGAAACAGCGCGGCGGCAAGGGATATGATAATCTTAATGGTCCGCAATTTTTTGATGTGCATCTCCTGGAGCAAGAGATAGCCCTCCCGGTGGAAGACTGCCCGGATGGCTATTTCATCACCGGGGGAAAGGCCCTCCGGCGTGCCCATGACCAATATCTTTTTGCCCTCCTGCTCTATTTCAAACCGGTCTTTTAAGACGCTGCTCACGGAAACATAACTTTCCAGGATGATTTCTTTCCCGTCAAACTGCCCAGCATTGGCAAGGCACATTTCAAGGTCTATATATATTTTTTTACTTTCCCGGTAGCTGTACAAGCACAGGACTGAAAGAATAAGGATGAGCAGAGATATTTTTATATATCTGTGATTATCATTGAACATAGTAAGGTTATCCAATAATAAAAAAGGACTTGCAACAATATTTAGCTGCTGCAAGTCCTGCCAAATTATATCAAGTGAATTTATTAACTATTTGCGTTGTTCCCCGGCGAACAAAAACTCCTTCAGATACCGCTCGCCCCATTCCTCGCCGAAATGATGCTGCAGCGGGGCGCTGCCGGGATCATAGGTTATATAGTCATAACGGTAGTCCTCCAGATACTGGTCGCGCCTTTTGCGCAGTGACGGATCGGTGAGCGGCTCCGCCTTTTTAATGCACTGGCAAAAGGCCCGGAGGTAATCCCGGAATGCCTCTTCCACGTTCGGCACATACTGCGGGTCGCACCAGCGGTAGAGGGCGCAGCCTGAGTCATATTTTTTCGCCCAGTCATGCACTTCCGAGCGTCCGCCCTCGGTCTTGGGTATCCAGGCATATTTTTGAGAAATAGCCTGGAGCGGGGCAATGTATTTCTCCGTGTATTCCCTGTCTTTTGCAACGGGGTGCAGATCAAGAACAGCTATTAAAAATTTGCTGGAATAAGCAAAGGTGTAGCCAAACACCGGGAAATCATAATCTTTGCCCGGCTGCGCGCTGCCGAAGTGCACCAGCATGGAGCCGGCAAAATCCATGGCGCCGATGCGGATGCCGGAGGTCTTGTCGCAGGCCAGCAGCTCGTTTTTGAGACAGACGCTCTTATCTTCTTCGCTGGGATATTTAAGGGCAAAGTCCGGATCAAGCGGCAGCGGCTTCAGCTGCAAAAACCTTCCCCATCTCCTCCCGCAGAATCTCATTAAACCTGATCGGCAGTGTCTTCTCTTCCATTCCGCCCTCCTGATGTGAAATACGCGCAGCAACAATGAACCACAGAGAAAAAATTATTGCAGCTGATAGCTAACAGCTGTCGGCTGACAGCTTCATACTACTTATTCTCCACCGGATATTTATTTTCCACCCACTCGTTCCAGCCGCCTTTCAGGGCCTTCACTTTGGTGAAACCTTTAGACAAGAGCTCCTGCGCCACCCGGGCGCTGGTGTGCTCAGCTGTTCAGGAGCAATACAAAACGATTTCCTTATTTTTTGGCAGCGTGCCTGACCAGGCGGCAACGTTGTCCGGATCCACCCGCTTTGAACATTTAATCGTTTGATTGCTTTTTCCCCAGCTCCCGGCAGCCCGTGCATCAAGGATAATCACCTCCGGCGAGCAGAGCTTCTGTTTCAGCTCCTCTTTGGTAATGCGCGGGACATCGCCTGCCTGGACACCCGGCACCAGCAACCCCGCGAAAGCCGCGATCAGCCATGCGGCAAGAATGATACATACTCTTTGCTTCATACGTCACCTCCCTGTTCCTGGCTGAAAGCGTTGAAGCTGTCAGCTCTCAGCTTTCAGCCTTTCACTTTTCACCGAGTCCCGGATCCCAACCCCGAGCTTTACTCCAGCACCTGTTCTCCGGTTGCAAACAGGTCCCAGACGAGAGCGCCAAACATCAGCACGCCGGCCGCAATATAGAAGATGAGGTCCCAGCGGTTGTATGCTGATACAATAAAACCTACCACCACCGGCACGACAATGCCAGCAATATTTCCGGCGGTTGTCTGCATGCCCATGATGATGCCTGCATAGCGGGGGCCGATGTCCATGGCATTGGGCCCGGTGGTGCTGCCGGTCATGGAAAGAAAGCCCAGAGCGCAGGAAACAAGGGTGATGACGGCGGTCTTTGTTTCAGCACCGGCCAGATAGATAAGTGCGATGCTGCCCCCGGTCAGGCTGATGGTATGAATAATTTTTCTCGTAAGCGTTATGTTGCCGCTCTTTTTAATACAGTAATCCGCCAGCCACCCTGCCCCGTTGCTGCCAATCACCATGACCAGATACGGCAGCATCGAGTAGAGCCCCATCTCCTTAATGGAGAAGCCGTGGGCCTTGACCAGATACGTGGGGAGCCAGGTCAGGAACATAAAAAATCCCCAGCTCCCGCAAAAGTGATTGACCACCAGTGCCCACACCGGGAGCTTTGAAAGCAGCAGCGACCACGGAATTTTTTCCACCGGCGGAAGCTCCGGCCTGTTTGCGGTGATATAGGCAAGCTCCTGCGGATCTATGCCCGCGTGCTCCTCGGGCCGTTCCGCCGCGCACCGGTACCAGAAGATAAACCAGAAAAAGCCGAACAGGCCGAAAATATAAAAAACATAGTGCCAGCCCAGAGCGGTCATGATCCAGGTGGCCAGAGGAAAGGCAATAATATTTCCCACGGAAATGCCGGACAGGATAAAGCCCGATACCCGGGACCGCTCGCCAACCGGAATCCACTTTGAAGCAAGGCTTTGAATGGAGGGAAAGTTGACCCCTTCGCCCAGTCCCATCAGAGAGCGCATTATTGCCATCGCGCCGGCAGTACGCGCCAGCGGGGTTATCAGGGTAAAAAACGACCACCACAGCACCCCGATGCTTAAAACCCTTTTTCCGCCGTAGCGGTCTGCCAGCCATCCGCCCGGTATCTGCAGCAGGGTATAGCCCCAGAAAAATGAGGAGAGGATAATGCCCAGCGCTGCCTCGTTCCAGCCCAGCTCTTTCATGATTACCGGAGCAGTGACGGCGATGTTGATCCGGTCCATATAGCAGATGAGATTGCAGGTGAAAAAAAGAAGCACCAGGTTCAGGCGCCGGGGCATCCGGGGAGGCTTCATCGGTTGAGCGGGGCGGTGGGTGGCTGCATCATGCATAGGCAGGCTTACAGGATAGTGCTCGCAAGGTCTGCAAGCTCTGAGCGCTCGCCTTTTTCAAGGTTGACATGGGCATACAGGTTCTGCCCCTGCATCTTGTCTATGAGATAGCTCAGGCCATTAGAATAGCTGTTCAGATAGGGATGATCGATCTGGAAAATATCCCCGGTTAAGACCACCTTGGTGCCTTCGCCGGCGCGAGTGATAATAGTCTTGACTTCATGGGGCGTCAGGTTCTGCGCTTCGTCAACGATAAAATAAATCTTCACCAGGCTGCGGCCGCGGATGTAGGACAGCGGTGCAATCACCAGCTTGCCTTCTTCACGCAGTTCCCTGATGCGGCGGTGGTTGGCATCGGTTTCCTGGAACTGGTCCTGAATGACGCCGAGGTTGTCAAACAGCGGCTGCACGTAGGGGTCAAGCTTGGCCTGGATGTCGCCCGGCAGATATCCCAGGTCCTTGTTGCTCAGGGGCACGATGGGCCGGGCAACATAGATCTGACGGTAGTATTTGCGCTTCTCCAGTGCCGCGGCAAGTGCCAGCAGCGTCTTTCCCGTGCCGGCCTTGCCGGAAATAGTGACCAGGCGGATGTCAGGATTCAACAGGGCATTCAGGGCGAATATCTGCTCGGCATTACGCGGGGTTATGCCATAGGCTGAGGCCTTATCAATGCGCCTGATGGCCTTTCCGATCGGATCATAGGTCGCAAGAGCCGACTTCTTGTCATTGCGCATGATCAGGTATTCATTGGGAATGAGCGGTGCAGCGAGCGGAAGCACCGCCGCCTCGATCTGGTAGGGCTCTGCGTACATCCGGTCGATCAGGTCTTCCGGAACATGCTCTGCGATGCGCCGCCCCGCGTACAGTACGGAAATGTCCTTCACATGGTCGGTGGTGTAGTCCTGAGCCATCAGGCTGATTGACTTTGCCTTCATGCGCAGGTTGACATCCTTGGTGACCAGGATAACGCTTCTTGAAGGATTGTCGATGGAGAGGAGATAGGCGGTGTTCAGGATATGATGGTCGGGCTTGTTCGCGGGATAGTTAAAAGCAATTTTTTCGTGGAAGGTCTGCTCAAGCTTGATGGAAATCCGTCCCCGGTTCGGCCCGATCTTGACGCCGCCGTTAAAGAGCTTGTCACCGCTTAAAAGGTCGAGTGCGCGGACGAACTCGCGGGCTTGGAAGTTCAAGGTGTCGTTGCCCTTCTTGAACTGGTCGAGCTCTTCCAGGACGGTTATGGGGACCACGACGTCATGCTCCTGGAACTGATAGATGCAGGAGCTGTCGTGGAGGATGACGTTGGTGTCGAGGACAAATAGCTTCTTTTTTCCCGCAGCCAAATTTAACCCTTTGTCACAGTTCGCTACCTTGAGTCAGGAAACACCTTAATGCAAAACCGCCTGCCCGTCAAATTAAAAGTTGCACTCTTTTGAGAGGTGGCTTCACAGAAGTGCTTATACATGGTAAGAAATAATAACCGTTGCACGAATTATCAGCCGGTTGAAGGTACTGTGGATAAGCTCAATCTAATCAGGAGATGATTTTTCATGGACACGCTTGCACACGGGCTCTGGGCTGTGGCAGCTGCGAAAACAGCCAACAGTGTTGCGCAAAAAAAAATCCGCACCGGATGGGTGTTATTCTGGGGGGTGATGCCGGACCTGGCCTCCTTCACGCCGGCGATATGCTGGATGCTGTGGCTGATGCTGATGCAGGGCGTTCACTTTTCCGAAGTGCCGCGGCCCGAGCTGCTGCCGCCCGAGGTGCGCGCGAAGTTTTTCATCTTCCGCCTGACCAATGCCCTCTACCACCCGACGCACAGCCTTATAATCTTTGCCTCCGTGTTCTTTCTGGTCTGGGCCGCGCGCTGGTACCGGCTCAATTATTACCGCGGCGTGAAATTACCCGTGGTTGCAGCCACACCCGCAACACCGCCCCGGGAAATGTTTGGCTGGCTGCTGCACATCCTGATTGACATACCAAGTCACACTTTGCTGCTCTACCCCACTCCGTTTCTCTGGCCGCTTTCTGATATTAAGGTTGACGGCATCTCCTGGGGCAGGCCCTGGTTCATGGCGCTGAACTACGGTGCGCTGCTTACTATGTTTATCGTGCTGAGACTGCGCGCAAAAAGGAAGCGGGTGGCGGCGGCCCGCACGGCAGCAGAGGCAAACTGCAACTAATCTCTTGTTACATCTGTTTCCGCAGCGGCATTTATTACCGGCTGCACCGGCGGTACCCCTGAGGCAGCGGGCCATGAAGACTGCTCAAGGGCGTGGAGCTTCATAAGGTAGATAAACGTCTCGTGGTACTGGTTGGTTTTGAGCCACTGGTACTCAAGCTGCTCCCGGTGGGTCATCTTCTGCCGTCCCGAGAGAATGGCGCGCCGCTGCCGCGGGTTGAGCCATTTGAGGCCGAAATGTTCAAGCCCGAATTTCACCCGCTCCGGCCCGCCGTTGTATGCTGCTGCTGCAGCATATTTTTCAAACCCTGAACCGAGCAGCTTCGGGTGCTCCCCGGCAATTTCAGCCAGGTACCTGTCAAGCAGACAGATTTCCGCCTTGATGGCGCTCACGTGCTCGCTGGTCGCCTTATGGAAGTTGCTGCTGATCCCTGATGTCGGATAATTGTCCCATACCACCCGCATGCCCATGGTGGTAAACTGGGTGATGCCGCGGGCGCCGGCATAGTTGCCGGTAAAGCGGTAGGCATCCTCCCGGTTCGCGCCGATAATTACCAGGATGCGCTCTGCGAGGCGCGCAAGTTCGGCGTTCTGCTGACGGCTGAGGAGAACGCTGTCAGAAACTATCGCATAGAACCGCCCCGGGTCCATCTGCTCGGTAACGATCACCGCAAGATAATCTTCCGCGGTAAAGGCCGGGCTGCTGGCAAGAGACCTTCCGGGGAATGCCTGCGAGCCGATATGTTTGAGCTCCTGCCGGGCGCTGGCTATCTTTTCCAGCAGATAGGTTTTCCCTGCCGCCACCAGCTCGGGCTGCATGAGCGCGCTTGAATAGGGCGTGTAGAGGATGGCGTTTCTGCTGAAAAAACTGCGGCGCGCTGGCTCCAGCGCGTAGAGCATGGCAACCACCGCCGTGTGTTCAGGCTTCAGGATATTAATTGCTGAATTAAACCCGTTCCACCATTCTATCTCAAAAACAATATCCCCGTCGTTCAGGAAAAGGTTCTCACCCCTGGTCCATCCGGAAACAATCCGTATTGAACCGGTTTTAAGATTGGCCAGTGCCAGCTTCACCTCGCGCTTTTCAGCGTGGCTTCTGGTCCAGGGGGTATAGGAGACTTTCTCCGCCTTCAGCAGAGACCTGCCCTTCTCGATAACCGGCAGCAGCGGCACTTCGCTCCTGACCCGCGCCGGGCTCAGGGGCGGCATGGGATTGCAGCAGCGGGTTTACCCGCGTGCGGCGGCGGGAAGATTTCTTCCTCACCGCTGCGGCCTTCTTCTTTTTTGCCGGAGAAGACAGAGCTGCCGATGGTGCGTTGTGAAGTGACGCAGATGCACGCTTGACCGCAGCAGGTGCGGTTCGATTGAGCAGCGGCGCGCTGATGATGCTAAACGTAAAAACCAAACAGGCAGCAATGGATAATCTTTTCGTATTCATGACCGGCTGAAGCACCTTATGCATGTTAGCGTACGGGAACAGGCGTAGAGAGACACGATAATCGTATCAGTAAACTACCTAAAGATTCTGCTGATGTCAATGCAGGATACGGCGGGAGGGGAAAAACGGTTCGAACGGCCCTGGCACCCTATGGTTGCGGCAGCGCGATATGAAACGCCGTGCCTTTCCCCGGCTCACTCTCGACGCTGATAGTTCCATGGTAGCGCTGGATAATTCCCCTGACAATTGCCAACCCGAGCCCGGTTCCGTTGGACAGGCAGCGTTTGGCCTGGGGGGTTCTGAAAAACTCCTCAAAAATCTTTTCCCGGTATTCCGGTTCAATCCCGATCCCGGTATCCCTCACCAGTATGGAAATTTTCTGCCCATCGCTGCGCAGTTCCAGTTCTACACTGCCGCCGGCCGGTGTATAGCAGAGAGCGTTATCGAGCAGGTTGGAAAACAGGCGCTGAAAATCACCGAGCACTTCCTGAAACAGCAGGGGCTGCCCGGGACCGTCATAGCGGATGACAACCCCTTTCGCTTGAGATACGGCTTCAAGGAGCTTGACGGATTCCGCGGCTGCTGCAGCAAGGTCGATGGGCACCACCTTCTGCCCTTCGGGAGACATCTGGCCCTCTGCCAGGCTCAGCAGATCCCGGATGAGCTGCAGGAGCTGCTCCTGCTTTTTTATGCAGCGCTCAAGAATCTCCCGCTGCTTGGGCGGCACCTCTCCCGCGAATCCGTCCTGCATGGCAGAAAGCAGGCTCTGGACGGCACCCACCGGTGACTTCAGGTCATGCCCGATCTTATAGGCAAAGGAGATAATCCTCTTGTTGCTCTCCTCAAGGGCCTTCCACGCCCGGGCATTGTCTATGAGCACGGCGGCGCCTCCTGCCAGAATTTTCAGAAACGATATCTCGTCCGGGGTGAAATGGTGCGGCGCTGCTGCATACAGGCGCAGGTCGCCCTGGATTTTTCCCTTACTCACCAGCGGAATCGAGATAATTGACCGGATACCTTCCTGCTGTGATTCCCGCGGGTATTTAATGCGCTGGTCATGCTGAACATCCTCGACGATGATGACCTCATCAGAGTGTTTGGGTGTGAGCCCGTCCTCCGGTGTTATCGGGCCCTTCTGCAGGTACGCATCCGACAGGCCGCTGGTTGCGGCCAGGATCATCTCCTGGCCCCCATCCTGCAGCAGGTGCACCGCAGCCCCTTTGGCCTCCATGATGCGCACGCTGTCCTGTACGATGAGGTCCAGCACGGCATTGAGGTCGTAGCTGGCAACCATTACCTTGGTGGTTTCATACAATGTCTCCATGCGGGTGAGCGCCTTCTGCAGGGAAGCGGTCAGGCGCCGCACCTCGTTCTCCCGCTCCCGGAAGCGGCCCATGATGGCGGTGGCAAGAAAGGTGGAGCCGAACAGGACGAATGAAAAGAGCAGAAACGCCAGGAGCATCGGAATCGGCGTGAGCGGCGGGGGAGCAGGTCCCAGCCAGAGGCTGTTGACCGGAAAAATCTTTGCCACGTATTCCAGAAACACCAGCCCGGCAAGCCCCAGACAGCAGCAGCGCCGTATACATGTAGCACTGCCGGGGAGAAAATATCATGGCATTAATGATGACATGCAGTATGACAAAAAACATCAGCGGGCTGAAGATGCCGCCCGTGAAATGGATGAACAGCAGCAGCGCCAGCCAGTCCAGGAAAACCTGCAGGCGGATGGAGAAGAGGGCGGTCTGGTAGGCCGTGCTTTTCTGGCTTTTTAAAAACAGAAAAAAAGCGAGGTTATAGAGAAAGATGACGCCGCATAAACCGTACAGCGCCCCTATCGGCATGAGCGCGCGGAAGAAAATGAGGAAGCATCCTGCCAGCACCAGAAAGCCGCAGATGGCAACCCAGCGCAGGCGCACCAGCCACTGGGCAATCATCGCGGCTTCTTCTGCGCGGTGTTTTCCCGACTGATAGTATTGCCCGTCAGCCAGGAAATACGGCAGGACGTGCGGGTCGGCATCCCGTGAAAGTTCGCCGGGCAGGAATTTTTTACCCAGCGCTGAGAAAATGCCCATTAAAGAAATCCCTCCGTCAGCTGCTTGAGAAGCTATGCAGTGATTTCATCTTTAATCGTTTCAATGAGTGCCGGAATCATCTGGCGAAGGGAGTCATGCAGTGGCGTGCCGGGAGCAGCTGCAGGCTCGATGCCTGCCCCTATCAGTACAATCACTATGCCGGGATGTAGTTCCTGAGCCAGTCTGAGGGTTTGAACGAGGCCGATCCCGTGAGTCTCGACCTCGTTAATTGGAATGTCTGAATGGTTTAACGCACAGCGTTTTTTTATAATTTCCCCGGGTGCAATCCCGGTCACCGCATCGATCACAATCAGCTTCTGTATGCCGGCAAGCTCTCCCAGGATATCAAGAGGTGATGCTCCGGCATATACGAGGCGCACCTGCTCAGGCAGGCTCTCTGTCTTCGAGCTCCCGTATCACTTCCAGCCCGAGCGCATCATCGCCCATGAGCGGATGCCCCACCCCGGCAATCAGGATCTCTGCGTCCGTGGAGAGCGCCATCCTTACGTCATGCCGAGCAGAGAGCGCACTTTTTCAATCAGAATCTTTGGCTGCACCGGCTTTTCCAGAAACGCCTGTACCGGCAGGTAGTCGTTGTCGGTTTCCGGGTTGAACTTCATGTGGGTCTCTTTGCCGATGGCCGTGAGCATGAGGATGGGAATCTGTGCGTACGCCGCATACTCAGACCCCGGCTCGGCATTCTTCAGCGCGTACGTGACCTGAAACCCCTCCGTGAGCTGGTCCATCATGACATCAAGGATTATGAGGTCAGGGTTTACGGCCTTGACCTTCTTGAGCCCGTCGGTTCCGTTTACGGCGCTGTGCACTTCATAGTTCTGTGCTTCAAGAACCATGCGCATTGCTTCCACGATATCCGGATCATCATCAACGATTAAAATCTTTTTCATTGCCTTCCCTCTTTTCCTATTAAGAGTGTTGACATGGTATGCAGCGGCGCGCGCACTGCCCGTAACGGCCCGCTGCTGACTTCGCCGCTATGCAATAAACTTCACATCCAGATAATGGGTCGAGCATGAGATGCACGGGTCATAGGCCCGCACCAGCATCTCAAGGCCAAGCCGGATCTCATCCTGGCTCTTGTCAAGAATCATGGGCAGAAATTTCTCCATATCCTTCTGGATATTAGCATGATTCTGATTGGTCGGGATGATGCAGTTTGCCTTCAGGATTTCGCCCTTTTCATTATAGGTATAGTCGTGGAACAGGATCCCCCGGGGGACTTCCACGATGCCCACGCCGCGGCCGGCCCGGGGCTTGATCTCCAGCGCTTCCTCCTGGAGGCCGCGCTTTAGAATGGTATCGATCAGTGTTATGGCGTTTTCAAGTGAATCGACAATCTCAACCACCTGGGCCACGGAAATCATAAAGGGGTTGTGGCAGGGCGCCTTCAGGTTGAGGGCGGCAGCGGCCTTTTTCGCCTTGGGGTGCAGCGTTTCATAATTCAGGTTGAAGCGGGCAAGGGCCCCTGCCATGTAGGCGTCCCTCTTGTTTTTGGCGTATTTGGCGGTTGACTGCGGCACGATATACTCGTTGGTGACCGCGAGATAGTCCTCGTCTTTATAGGTCCCCGCATCGGAGGAGCAGAGCTCTCCTTCATAGAGCGGGTATTCGGTTTTTGAATAGAGGCCGATATATTCGGTCTCGCGCTCAAAGGCGGGTATTTTCAGCGTGGCAAAAAGCTCGGCGGTCTTTTCAATCTCGGGGCGTGCCGCTTCGAGCCGCGCCCGGGCCTGTTCAAGCTCCGAGACCTTGGGCAGGCAGGAAAAACCGCCCACCTTGCAGCGGATGGGATGCACGGTACGGCCGCCCACAACATCACAGAGGTCGTTTGCCAGTTTTTTAAGCGTCAGCGCCCGCACCACCACATCCTTGTGCGTCTTCACCAGCGGAAACACGCTGCCAACGCCCAGAAAGTCCGGCGCCACCAGAAAATAGGTGTGCAGCACATGGCTCTGCAGATTTTCCCCGTGCAGCAGCAGCTTCCGCAGCAGCCGGGTCTGCTCTGAAATCGTTACTCCCATGGCAGCCTCGGTTGCCTTGAGCGAAGCCAGCTGGTGGCCGATGGAGCAGATGCCGCAGATGCGCGAGGTTATGTGGTTCACGTCCTTGTAGGGCCGGCCCTGCAGGAACGCCTCAAAAAAACGGGGCGCCTCCACCACGTTCCAGGAACATTTTTCAATGGTCCCGTTCTTCAGGTTCACCTCGATATCGCCGTGGCCCTCGACTCTGGTCACATGATGAACATTAATGGAAAGATTCTGACTACTCATTGCTGTCCTCCGTGTAGGCATTAAATAAGCGGTACTCCTTCATGATCATCTCCGGAGTAAGACCGTATTTTTTCATGATATCCGTCTGGGCATTCTTATTCGGCTCGCTGATGAACCCCCGGCATCCCTCGCAGGCGTCAACATTGCTCGGGCACCAGGCCCCGCATCCGGCCCGTGAAATCGGGCCGAGGCACTTCTGCCCCAGCTCATACACACACAGGTTATCTTTAAGCTTGCATTCAACGCACACCGGGTAATCAGGAATTTCCGGCTTTTTCCCCAGCAGCAGCGCCTGCACCACGCGCACGAACTCTTCCTTGTGAATCGGGCAGCCGGGAATGTGAACGTCCACCGGCACTACCGCATGGATGGGCCGGGCCGGAAATGTTTCAAACTGGCCGGCTTTGTCTCCGTACACAATATTTTTAACCGTATCCATGCCCATTCTGTTTTTCAGGGCATTCAGCCCTCCGCTGGAGGCGCAGGCACCCAGCGCTACTAATACTGTGGCACGCTCTCTGATCTTCTTCAAGCGCGGGATGTCTGATTCCCGGGTGATTGATCCCTCGACAAAGGCAATGGCATAATCATCGCTCGCTTCTGTCATTGCTTCGCGAAATGCGACAATGTCTACCAGTTCGAGCAGGGTTGGTATTTCCATCTCCAGGTTGACCACCTGGAGCTGGCAGCCCTCGCAGCTGGCAAAATCAAAAAATGCAATTTTTGGTTTCATGTTACAGGGCCTCCTCTTTCTCTTCTATCTGTGGATACGCAAACACCGGGCCTTCCTGACAGACATAGTAGTTGTTGATCTGGCAGTGACCGCACTTGCCCAATCCGCATTTCATGCGGCGCTCAAGTGACAGCCAGATATTCTGTTTCTGGGCACTTCCTTTTCCTTGACCTCAAGAAGCGCATACTTGTACATGACCGGGGGGCCCACGATCATGACCGCTGTTTTCCGCGGCTCGATGGTTATTTTTTTAAACAGGGTGGTGATGACGCCCACGTTTCCCTTCCAGCCGTCATCAGACCGGTCAACCGTTTCCAGAAACTCAATGTCGCTGCGCTTGGACCACGCGGCAAGCTCATCGGTAAACAGACGCTCCTGTGGCGAGCGCGAGCCGAACAGGATGATGATGCGGCCGAACGCATCGCGGTGCTCCAGGCTGTACTTGATCAGGGAGCGCAGCGGAACCAGGCCGATGCCGCCGGCAACAAAGAGCAGGTCTTTGCCCATCAGGTTCTCAACCGGAAAGCCATGGCCAAACGGCCCGCGAATGCCGATGGCATCGCCGCTTTTCAGGCCGTGGAGCGCCTTGGTGAGATTTCCTGCTGCCCGCACCCCGAGCTCAAAGGTGTTGTCCCTGGCCGGGGGAGAGGAGATGGAGATAGGCCCTTCGCCGATGCCAAAGAGCGATACTTCTACAAACTGTCCGGGTGCGTGCCCGAGGCTCCGTCCGCTGTCAATAGATACCAGGAACAGCTTCTCAGTCTCCGTGAGCTGAGTAATTTTTTTGATGGTTGCCTTTTCCGGTACATAGGGAGAGCTCAATTGTTCTGCTGGTTGCATTATTGGACCTCCTTCTGGGCTAGGGCATTAAAAACCTCGACCGGATTGATATCGGCAAGGCAGTGGGTTGTGCAGCGGCCGCACCCGACGCATCCGGGCTTGTTGTATTTTTCAATCATGTATTTCCCCTTGCGGAAAAAGCGGTGCCGGTTGCGGTGGGCGCGTGATTCGCGAAACACTTCACCGGAGGCAACCCGGGTGAAATCCTTGAGCAGGCACCCGTCCCAGGTGCGGTAGCGGACCCCGCCGGAGATGTCAAGCGCCACGTCATCCTTGACATCAAAGCAGTAGCAGGTAGGACATACCAGGTTGCATGAGCCGCAACCCAGACAGCGCTTCTCCAGCTCTTCCCACACCGGGTGGTGCTGATTTTTTTCCAGCAGCGCGGGCAGCTCTTTCACCGGGGTGGTAACGCGGTTCAGCGCAAAGCGCACCTGCGCCTTTCCCTGCTCTTTTTGAAACTGGGCACGCTGGCTGTCGGCAGGGGTTTTCGTGAGCTTTTGCGGAAGGATTTTCTTTCCCGCTGCAGTTGCCACGCGCACAAAGTATGCTCCTTCGATGGGGGTGAGCATCAGGTCAAAGCCGTCCTCAGCAGTTGCGGTACCCATGCTGGAGCAGAAGGCATTGAGCGATGGCTTCTGCACATCCACGCCCACGATGATGGTGCGGGCCCGCTGCTCAAGATAATACGGGTCCTTCTGACCGTCACTAAATACATCATCGAGCACGGAAATGGCATGAATGTCATAGGGGTGCACGCCAAAGATAATCCGCTCGGTTTTGTCTGCCTGCGGCCTGCTTGCCTCGGTGCCCTTGAACGTTACCAGGTCTTCGCGGGGAGGAAAGATAAATTTCTTTGGTGACTGCAGAGTCACATCATAGTCCAGTACCGCCTCCTCGGGTTTCTCCAGCTTCTCAAACCGGTACTTCTGCAGATGCCGTTTCACGCCGATAACTTCCCGGCCGCTTGCCAGAAGTTCGGTCAGCCATGGAACAAGCGCCTCGTTGCTTAAAAGCAGTTCTTCCATACGTCTCCCTTCGTTGCTGTATTTCTTTTTTACCCTAAGACTCTATTGCCTGTTGCGGTGGGGAAAAGCAAAAAGTAACTTTTACCATACATACCAAAAAAATATCAATAAAAAAATAAAAAAATGCTGCCTGAATTTTCTTAAGAAAATGTGGGGGCATACAACACGCCACTGAAGCCTTCAGCGAGAAGCAGGGCGGGCAAATATATCAAGAAAGGAATTGATGGAAAACCTGAGCAGGGTACCAATCTGAATCACTTCTTTAGTTCCTTTTATCTGGCCATACATGCTGACCCCGGTAGGGCAGTTAGTGCCGATAAAGAGCGTGACCGGCGGTGCTGCCTCAAGGGCGAGGGTAATGCTCATGTCAGGATTTACCAGGCCATACTGGCTCAGCTCTTCTGTCCCCTCACTCACCACCTCGATTCTTACCAGGCCGGTTATGGAAGAGAGCAGGCTTTCGACCTGATCCTGATTAAGTACTGCATGGTCAGGAGATGACAATTCCCAGAGCTGGTCATGCCGGGTGAGTGTTGCCTGAACAGGGCCTCTGCGGATTTCTATGCTCTTTATAGCGCTTTCCGGAAAGGAAAATACTTTGACCAGCTGTTGCTGAACTGCCTTTGATTTTTTCGGGGCCGGTGACTCAAAGATTACCACATAGCCAAGCAGTGCGCAAAACACTGCGGCAAAGAGAAGCAGCCGTTGTATCTTCATCTCCTGAACCGCCTCCGCCACAGAACCACTGCTATACCGGCCAGCACAACCAGCGCCGGCTCAATGATAACTGCTGCCCAGAGAATAAGCTGATTCTCCCCTTCGGTCAGAAACAGCATGGAGACTGCGGTCTGTTCTGTTTTAGGCCTGATGGTGACGAGATCTGCCCGCTCTGCAAGCCAGTTGATGGTGTTCAAGAACAAGTCCCTATTGCCCAGGACATCCAGGTACTGATTGGTGATAAAGTCTGAGTCGCCCATCACCGCCAGGCGCAGTGCTGCACGCGAAACCCGGCCGGACGGCTGCGCTTCCTGCCCGGCAGGCGGTGCGCCTTCCACCGTTACTGCTACCGGCACGGGCCCCGGATCATCACTCTCCTTGTCAAATCCCGCACTGCCATTATACACGCTCTGGGTGTTTCGCTCTGCCCAGCTGCGCGGGCCGGAGCGTGCGATAACCGTGACAAAAAGATCATTCCGGGGTTGCCCGGCGGGAATGACTGATCTGCATAGCGGAAACAGAGCTGCCTCTTTCATCCGGCTGGTGATGGGGCTGTTCTTATCCGGAAATATCAGGGGGGTCATTTCATCAAGCTCATACAGCTTGCTTTCGCGGTCGACGACAAAATCGCGGGAAAGTTCCAGGCCGAAGGTTTTTAGAAAATCTTCCAGGCGCGGCAGGGGAGACGGGTCACACAGAAACAGAGCCCGCCCGCCTTTTTCCAGATAGTGCGCAACAGCTGAAATTTCCTGCGAAGAAAAATCTTTCTGCGGGCCGTCTATGAACAGAACGGCAGTATCGTCGGGGACTTTACCGGTCTGGAGCAGAAGCAGTTCTTCCACCTTGTAGTTCTCCAGCTCTAAAGCACTCTTGACATTGCTGTAACTGTTTTTTTTATCGCTGGAGGTAATGCTTTTTTCCCCGTGACCGGTTATAAAGCGCACCGTCCTTACGGCAGTATCCTTGAGGCGCAGGATTGCATTAATCAGGTTTTCCTCGCTCGTGACGCGCAGGAACTCCCTCCGGCCCCGGTATTCGGCAACCCCGGCACCATAGTCCCGGACGCCGTAGCTTTGCGCCCTGGCCGGATTTTTATCCAGATCGATTACATGGTAATGAAATTTATCGCTGGCCCGGGAAAGCATTTTCAGAAGGTCCTGATAGGTCCCCTCCTCCCCCTTTTTGTAGAAAATGGTTACTTCCAGATCATCGGTCAGGGAAGAGAGAATTTGCAGTGACTGGGGAGAAAGGGTGAACTTCTTTCCCGGCGTTAAATCAAAGCGCGTGCTGTGGCGGTAGGCCATAATATTTACCAGGATAAGAATGCCGGTAAAAAAAGAGACCAGCAGCGCCAGCTCTGCCCAGCGCACCAGAACCTGCTTTGATGTCCGCTGCCCAGGATTCATGCCAGGCCTCGCCACTTTCTCGATTCCATTGACCGCTGGGTCAGGAACAGGAAAAATGCAATCAGGCTCAGATAGTAGACAATGTCTTCGGTCTCAATCACGCCCCTGGTAAAGTTAAAGAAATGCTCAAACAGGGAAAACTGGTGAAGCACAACCATGGCCTTTTCACCGGCAATCCCCTCATTCCAGTCAATGAACCAGAAAAACACCAGCACGCCCATGGTTGCTATGGCAGCAACGATCTGATTTTCAGTGAGCGATGAGATAAAAATGCCGCAGGCGATAAACGCGGCACCCAGCAGAAAAAGCCCTGCATAGCCGGCAGCAACCGGGCCGATGTCAACGTTATAGACTATGGCAAGAAGTATGGGATAGAGCACGGTAAGAACCAGCATGAGCACAAAAACCGCCAGGCATGCCAGATATTTGCCAAAGAGTATTTCGCTGTCCCGCAGCGGATTGGTAAACAGAAGCTCAATAGTGCCCAGCTTCTTCTCCTCGGCAAACAGGCGCATGGTGAGCAGCGGCAGCAGCAGCAGCAGAATAAAGCGCATATCCTGGAAGGTATACTGCCAGAGCCCGGTCTTCACATCTGAGCCTACCCACATGACAAACATGACCAGGTTGGTGTAGAAGAAGTACCCGGAAATGACCAGAAATACTGCTATGACGATATAGGCAATGAGAGAGGTGAAGTATGCCTTCAGTTCTCTTTTAAGTATGGCAAACATGTTCATAGTCTCTGCTTTTTTCCAAGGAGCTGACAGCTGTCAGCTTAAATAGTGACCCGTGTCTTGTGACTCGTGATCCGTTTTTTTAGCTCACAAGTCACTGGCCACTGGTCACAAGTCCCGTGACCCCTACTCCCTCGTTACCAGTTTTATAAATATCTCTTCCAGGGTCATGTCTACCGGCCGTATTTCCCGCAGCTTCCAGCCGCCATCGCAGACCGTACGGGCAAGTTCATTTATCAAAGAACCCTCTTTTTGTGTCTCCACATGAAAACCGGTTACATCATAGGCACTGGACGCTTCCTTTACGCTCAGGACCCCGGGAACTTTGCTGAGGGCATCCATAATATCGCGTGCCCGACCCTCTGCTTTTATTAACACCGTTGGAACTTCCTGCAGATGCTTGATCAGGTTTGCCGGGGTATCCACGGCAACCAGCCTGCCCTCATGGATGATGATGACCCGGTCACAGGTCATGCTCACCTCGGGAAGTATGTGGGTGCTCAAAATAACGGTCTGCTTCCCGCCGAGGCTCTTGATTAAATTTCTGATATCGATAATCTGCTTCGGGTCAAGACCGATAGTGGGCTCATCCAGAATAAGCACGTCCGGATCGTGGAGCAGTGACTGGGCAATGCCCACCCGCTGCCGGTAGCCCTTGGACAGTTTTCCAATGAGACGGCAGGCAACGCTATCAATGCCGCAGCGCTGAATCACCTCGTCAACCTTAGCCCTTCTTTTAGCCCGGGGGATGCCCTTCACTTCTGCAAAAAATCTGAGATAGGAAAAAACCGGCATCTCAAGATAGAGCGGCACGCTTTCCGGCAGGTAGCCGATCCTCCGGCGCACCTCAAGCGGGTCCTGTACCGTATCAAATCCGCAGATGCGTGCCGTGCCGCTGGTCTGGGGGAAAAAACAGGTGAGGATTCTCATGGTGGTGGTTTTTCCGGAGCCGTTCGGCCCGAGAAACCCCATGATTTCCCCCCGTGCTACTGAAAAGGAGACATCAATAACTCCCCGTGCTGAGCCGTAGAATTTTGTGAGATGTTCTACTTCTATGGTGTTTATTGTCGAACTCATAGCTATCTATATATTATATATATTAATAGGTACCGCCTGAAACAAAAACAGAGAATCTTTGTAACATCTTCCGCAGCGGGTGTCAATTTATGCTTAAATCAGGCTTGACGGGTGAAGTAAAAATGATTACATCTGGAACTCGGATTCGGAACTGGGTTTTGGGGGTTCGGGATCAGGGAAGCGAAACGCGGAAAGCGAATGCTCGAAAGCTGAAGGCTGACCGCTGATAGCTTTTGCCACAGTTTCCTTGCATTCCAGCTAATGTCGGGAGTCTGGCTGCAAAAGAACAGCTGATCGAAAGGAAATAAATGTGAAATTAGGCCGGTTTGTAAAAGACCATAAAATATTCTACGGCGCAGTTTCCGGAGACGCGGTGCAGGAAATTGCCGGGGACATCTTTGGCACCTATCAGGTTCTTGATGTCAGATTCCCTTTGAACACGCTTACGGTTCTCGCCCCCTGCGCTCCTTCAAAAATAGTTGCCGTGGGGCTCAATTACCGCACCCATGCGGCAGAAGTTAAAATGGAACTGCCGGAAGAGCCGATACTCTTTCTGAAGCCGTCCACGGCAGTCATCGGCCCGGAAGAAAAGATTATCTATCCCGCCATGTCAAAACGGGTTGATTATGAAGGGGAACTTGGGGTTGTGATCGGCAGGCACTGTCAGTCTGTTACTGTTGAGCAGGCTTCAGACTATATCCTTGGCTATACCTGCGTTAATGATGTCACTGCCCGCGACCTGCAGAAAAAAGACCGGCAGTGGACCCGCGCCAAGGGCTTTGACACCTTTGCGCCGCTGGGGCCTTTTATTGAAACAGCGTTTGACCCGTCGGATGTGCTCATTGAAACATTCTTAAACAGAGAAAAAAAACAGTCAGCCTCAACCCGCGACCTCATCTTTCCGGTGACCTGCTCTGGTCTCGTTTATATCGCGGGTTATGACCCTGCTGCCCGGAGATGTGATTGCCACCGGTACGCCTGAAGGAATCGGGCCGATGCAGGTCGGGGATGTGGTCGAGGTGAGGATTGAGGGGATTGGAACGCTGCGCAATAGCGTGGCAATCAGATAATAGATAATACGAAATCAATATAAAAATACCTTGACAATTAGTACTGTCAATACTAATTATCAAGGTATTGCAGATACCGGACTTGCTTGCACTGCATGCGCCATATCGTCACCACGGGCAATCGGTGGTCATCCGTTATGGGGGGCTCTGTTTGAGACTGCCGTTGCCGGGGAGATCCGAAAACTGTGCTCAGTGCTTTCGCCAAAGCCCAATATCTATCATTGGCGCAGCCATGGCGGTGCAGAGGTGGATATGGTTCTTGAACGGGACGGCATCTATTACCCCATAGAGATTAAATCGAGCAGTAATCCGGGTCGCGGCGATACATCCGGAATAACTGCTTTTCGCAAAACCTACCCGCAGCTGCACATTGAAAAGGGGCTGGTCATTGGACCAGTAGAAAAAATTTTTCAGCTTTCAGAAAATGACTATGCCCTGCCGTGGGATACAGCGGGGGATTAAAAAGCAGAGCAATCTCTGCCTCTGCTTTTAAAGTTCAGCCTTAGAAAAGCACAGAACCACACAGAAGTATTCCTCCCCTTTTAAAGGGAGGGCATCAATAAAAATGAAATGCAGGGTTTGGAAATTGGGATTAAAAAAATGCAAGACAGCGTTAATGCAGCAGGTGTTTATCCGGCGGATATAAAAACTCTTCCTCTTTCTTCCACTCCGCAAGCTTCAAGCGATTCATTCTTTTTTTTCTCAAATAGCCAAGAAGAAAAATCAGCGTTGCCAGAAACCACAGCGTTGTAGAGCTGGTGATGAGCGGAATCCAGCTGAAGCGGACATTTAGATAGGAAAGCCAGAGTTCCTCCATATCCTCCCAGCGCACCAGGTACGCATCCTGCAGCGCCTCTTTAAAATTTTTATGGGTGATGTATGCCCCCATAAATTTTCTGAAGGCATCGTTTCCAAACCGGCCCTTTAAAAAGGAGATGAAATAGAAGCTTTCACAATACGCCAGCTCTGCCTGCCCGGGATCCCAGGGAAATGTTTCTGTTATTTTGTCCATGGGAATCAGTTTTCTTCCCAGCACGGCAAAAGTAATGGTGGAGAGCCGCGCAACGCTCCACTCCTGCCCTGCAATCATGGCCAGCCCCTCGTTAAGCCAGCGCGGCACATGCTCGCTGCCCCTAAATGCCTGGCCGAGGGCGATATGGATAAGCTCGTGCTGAAAGGTTTTTATCAGGTCGATGCGCCCTCGCTGGCGGACCCGGGGGGAGAGCAGTATGATGAGATTATCTGCTGGATAGGCAACCCCGATGGCCCAGGCGGGAACACGCGCTCCTGCCGGCTGCATGCGGTGGAATGCTTCCGCGGTCGGGGCGATGATGACGTCAACAGGTTTCTGGAGGGCAAGGCCGAATTCATCAATAATGTCCTGTGCGATGGTGTCCGCTTGTTTCAGGAGCGTGGCTGCCGCCCGGGCATCTCCTTCCTGAAAGGCGAAACTAAAATAAGCTGTCTGCTGTTTCACGCCGGCAAACAGCGATAGTGCGAACATCAGTGTAAAGGTAATGCAGACAGCAACGGTCTTCAGCACGCCATGCCCTTTGGTTGTGGGGTATAATAACTATCAGGCTGTTCAAAAAGTAATCTTTTCCAGGCTGGTCAAAAACATCCGGATGCAAGGCGCGCGAAATCCTGAGGAATGAGTCGTACTTTCCAGTACGTCGCAATGACGAAGGATGAGCGTAACGCAGCAGATGGGTGTTTTTCAACAGCCTGCTATATTCTACCTGTTCAGCCCGGGAAATTCAAAAGAATAAGCAATGTGCAGCTGTCACCGGTCATCCCTACCGTCTTGAAAGCAGCGGCTGCCCGCGGCAGAGCTTTTTCTGTTCATTTGACCTCGCAACCGTACTTGTGATACTACTGGTCATCACCGGTAATCATAAAAACTTTTCCCAACCATGACTAAAAATAACAAACTCATTCTCGTTGACGGCAGCTCCTATATCTACCGGGCGTTTTTCGCCCTGCCCCAGCTTTCAACCTCTGACGGCATACCAACCAACGCGGTCTATGGATTCACCACGATGCTGCAACGGCTTATACATGATTATAAGCCTTCTCTCCTGGCTATGGTGCTGGATGCGCCGGGCCCCACCTTCAGGCATGAGGTTTATCAAAGCTACAAGGCCAACCGGCCGAAAATGCCCGACAGCCTGGCAGCGCAAATTCCTCTTATCAGGGAAGTTATCGCGGCTTTTAATATTCCGGTGATTGAGAAGGCGGGCTATGAGGCTGATGATATTATCGGCACCCTGGCACGGCAGGCTGAAGCAGACGGGGCAGACGTGACCATTATTACCGGGGACAAGGACCTGTATCAGCTGGTCACGCAGCATATCACCCTGTTTGATACCATGAAGGACGTGCTCGTTGATGAGGAGGCGGTTAAAAAAAAGATCGGCGTCACGCCTGATAAAGCAATAGAAGTGTTCGGCCTGATGGGAGACAGCGTGGATAATGTGCCGGGAGTTCCCGGCGTCGGCGACAAGACCGCCATTGAACTGATACAGCAGTTCGGCAGCATTGAAAATCTCTACCGGAATCTGGATAACGTCACGAAAAAGAAAGTGCGCGAAACCCTGCTCACCCATAAAGAGCAGGCGTTCTTAAGCCGCCAGCTGGTGACGATTGACACCTGCGTTCCTCTTGAGCGCCGCTGGACCGAGCTGCATAGCGGCTCACCTGACACAGAAGCGCTGCGCGGGCTTTACAAGCGTCTTGAGTTCACCCGGCTTCTTAAAAACCTCCCCCGGGAGCAGGCTGCGGGAAAAACCTATCATCTCCTCACCACCATGGAGGAAGTGCGGCAGCTCTTTTTGCGCCTGCGAGAGCAGGGCAGCTTTGCCCTTGATCTTGAGACAACATCAGAAGATCCCATGCGCGCTGAAATGGTGGGCATCTCATTCGCCTTTCAGGAGCATGAGGCCTTTTATATCCCGGTTGCCCACAAAAATGTGGAGCGCCAGGTTGAACGGGAGGAATTATTACAAGAGCTGAAGCCCCTGCTCGAAGACGCGAGCCTGAAGAAGATAGGGCAGAACATAAAGTATGAATATATTATATTCAAGCGCTGCGGCATAACCCTGCGCAACATCTACTGCGACACCATGATCGCTTCCTATCTGCTTAACCCCTCCAAGCACAACCACAACCTTGATGATATTGCCATGGATTACCTTGACTACCGCACGACCACGTTTAAAGAGGTAACCGGCAGCGGGAAAAATGCCGTAACCTTTGATCTGGTTCCCCTGGAGGCTGCTAAGGACTATGCCTGTGAAGACTCAGACATCACCTTTATTGTATCAAAGATGCTGCTGCCAAAGCTGCGGGAAGACGGCTTTGATGAGCTCTATACCGGAGTGGAGCTGCCGCTCCTGGAGGTGCTGGCAGACATGGAGATGGCCGGCGTACGAATTGACGCGGCGTTGCTCAAACAGCTGTCCGAAGAGTATGCAGTAACCCTTGCGTCAACAACCGATAAAATCTATCAGCTTGCGGAAGAGGAGTTTAATATCAATTCCCCGCAGCAGATGGGGAAGATACTGTTTGAAAAGCTGAAGCTCCCCGGCGCTAAAAAGACCAAGACCGGCTATTCAACCGACATCTCGGTGCTCACCGGCCTGGCTAAAGTGCACCCGCTGCCTGCTGAAATCGTGTCATTTCGCACGCTCTCCAAACTTAAATCAACCTACATTGACAGCATGCCGGAGCTCATCAACCCGGCAACCGGCCGCATCCACACCTCCTACAACCAGACCGTGACCGCCACCGGCAGATTGAGCAGCAGCGCGCCGAACCTGCAGAACATACCCATCCGCACTGATGAGGGAAAAAGAATCCGGGCAGCGTTCATCACCGAGCCCGGCTGGAAAATGCTTTCTGCAGACTACTCGCAGATTGAGCTGCGCATCCTTGCCCACCTGTCCCGCGACACAACCCTGATTGATGCGTTTGTGCATGACCAGGATATCCATACCCGCACTGCTGCTGAAATCTGGGGCGTTAAGCCTGAAGACGTTACCGCGCAGATGCGGCGCGAGGCAAAGGTAATTAATTTCGGCATTGTCTACGGCATGAGCGCCTTCGGGCTTTCCCAGCAGCTTGATATCGAGCCGCGGCTTGCCCAGGCCTATATCGATGACTATTTCCGCAAATACAAGGGGGTGCAGGATTACATTGACCAGGTGATCACGTCTGCGCAGGAGCGAGGGTACGTGGCAACGCTTCTCTCCCGGCGCCGTTATGTGCCGGAAATCAAGTCAGGCAATGTGACCGCCCGGAAATTTGCCGAGCGCACCGCAATTAATGCGCCCATACAGGGCACTGCTGCGGACCTCATCAAGGTTGCCATGATCCGCATAAATGACCGGATGCGGCGGGAGCAGTTCACCGGCAGAATGATCCTGCAGGTGCATGATGAGCTCATCTTCGAAGCGCCGGAACAGGAAATAGAAAGACTGCGTGATCTGGTTAAGTCCGAGATGGAAGGGGTTCTGGAAATGTCAGTGCCGCTGAAGGTTGATATAAGCTGGGGAAACAACTGGAGCGAGGTGCATTGAGGAAAAGCTGTCAGGTTTCAGCGGTCAGCGATCAGCGTAAAATTTGCCTAACATTTGATAACTGAAAGCTTACGGCCTGATGTTCGACAGGATAGGGTTAATGCCGCATATAAGAATTGGAGCAGCACGCTATTTTTATCGCACCAATAAAGACCAAACAGCTGCAGACAGGCATATACTGATACTGCTCCACGGCTCAGGCGGTGACAGCTCGGTCTGGGAGAAGCAGCTCAGCGAAAACATCCCGGTGATTGCCCCCGACCTTCCCGGGCACGGGCGGTCAGACGGCCCGCTGCGCTCATCTGCAAAAGATTATGCCCTGTGGCTTGATGCATTTACCCGGGGGCTGGAGATGGGGATTTTTTTTCTCGCCGGCCACTCTCTCGGCGGCGCCGTGGCACAGGAGTTCAGCCGCGCGTTTCCGCACAGAGTGGCGGGGCTTATTCTGGCGGGAACCGGTACGCATGCGACCATCGCTTCCGAGTATCTGAAAACGCTCAGGCATAATTTTTCGGCAGCAGTCAAAGCATCCTGTCTGGCAGCATATGCTCCCGGCACAGCAGACGCGGTATCTGCGCAGGGCGGTAAGATGCTTACCCGTAATGGTCCCGCAGCGCTGTACAGCGATTTGTGTGCGTATAAAGCCTTTGACAGCAGGCCGTGGGCTGCAACGCTTTCAGTGCCGGCGCTGGTACTCTGCGGCAGTGATGACCGGATAACCCCAGCCGCAGACGCAGAAGAGCTTTCCGGGCTCATGCCGCAGGCGCTTCTGAAAATAATCCCCGGCGCCGGCCATATGGCCATGCTGGAGAAGCCCCGGGAATTCAATGAAGCAGTTAGAGCTTTTATAGAAAAAGCACAAGCCCAGGATATTTGATATTTCTGTAGGAGCGCATTTATGCGCGCCTGTCGTGCGCAGTCGAACGGATGGTTTCGCGGCTGAAGCCGCTCCTACAGCAGGATGCCCTGTTTCTGAAACAGCCTGAGATAAAAATCCTCACCTCAGATGTATCCAGGTAAGAATCGTAGCAGCTATCAGTTGAAAAGGAATGAAGAATATGAAAGTCGGTATTATCGGCCTGCCGCAGACAGGCAAAAAAACTTTGTTTAAGATTTTAACCGCCGGGCATGGGATGGAACGCACGGCTGACGCGAGAAAAACACTGGTCGGCAGCGCTGAAATAAAAGACCCGCGGTTTGAAGTCCTGGTTAAAATGTACGCGCCGAGAAAACAGGCTCGGCCGAAGGTTGACCTGTCGCTTCTCCCCACCATAGAAAAAGAATCGATTGTGGAGGGAAATATTTTTAAAGACATTGCTGATGTGGATGCAGTGTGTCACGTGGTAAGGGCGTTTCAGGATGACTCGATCTATCACGTGAGCGGCTCGGTTGACCCGCGCCGGGATATTGAGAGCGTTAACGCGGAGCTGATTTTAAACGACATGATTTTTGTCGAAAAGCGCCTGGAGAGAATTGAAAAAGACATTAAGAAGATTCAGGACAAGCGCCTGCATCAGGAGAAGGCGCTCCTGGAAAAGCTGAAACCCCAGCTGGAAAAAGAGCTCCCCCTGCGGCTGCTGGAGCTGTCGGAAGAAGAGAAAAAAATTATCGCCAGCTATCCGTTTATTACCTTAAAAGAAATGATAGTCGTACTTAATAGTTCTGAAGCTGATGTGCAGAACGAGCAGCTCCTGCACGAGCTGCAGGAAACCTATGCGCCGCTTAACATAGATTTTATCCAGGTGGCGGTGAAGGTTGAAGCGGAAATAGCGGGCCTTGAAACCGAAGCGGAGAAAAGCGAATTTCTGCAGGCCCTGGGCATAAAGGAGCCGGCGCTTGATATGCTCACCCGGCGCTGCATAACCGCTCTGGGCCTGATGTCATTTTTTACCGTGGGGGAAGATGAGGTGCGGCAGTGGCTGATACGGGCCGGTTCCTCCGCGCCGGAGGCTGCAGGTGCAATACATTCCGATTTGCAGCGGGGATTTATCCGGGCGGAAGTCATGAAGTTTGATGAATTGATGGAGCATAAAACAGAAGCCCAGCTCAAGCATGCCGGGAAATATTATACCAAGGGAAAAGACTATATTGTGGAGGACGGCGACATTTTGAATATACGGTTTAACGTGTAAACAGGTCACTATGAAAAAATCTGTTAAAAAAACTGTTAAAAAAATTTGACATTATAATTTTAGTATGCAAATATCTTAAATATCAATCTACCTATAGTAACCCATTAACAAGCCAGAAAAAAACCAATAGTTTTAACGCGATATCCGGTATAGCATTATTAATCAATATCGATTAATATCGCGCATTAATATACAGGCAACAGCAACTAAGGCATATATAATTAATTATTAAGAAGGAGGACCCAATGAAAAAACTTGTTACCACGATGTTTTTAATCTGTGCAGCCATGCTGCTCTTTTCCCCCCAGGCAGGATTTGCCTGGAACAAACGTTAACCAGGGCTGTTTAACATGCCATCCTGCAACCACCAGGTACAGGACTGCATACTGCTGCATGCAGCTATAGTAGTTGTGGCTACTTGCCATCCCGGTGGAGCACCTGGTAAAAATGTATGAATCATCTGCATGTATCAGTATGTCATCCGAGAGGCAACACGGGACTTTGTCCTTGATTGCTGCTGCCGCCATGGAAATCACTAAACAATCATGTCTGGGATGTCATACCTACCTGTGCTCCGGCTAACACCACAACGACAACGCCAGCTACTACAACTACTGAAACAACAACTACTACTCCGAGCGAAACAACTACTACTACAGCGCCAGCCGGATGTATCCTCACTATTGATCCTGCTGAGATCGAGGTTGATGGTACGACTGACGTAACCCAGGATGTAAAGGTTACGATAGATGCAGAAGGCTTGACTGAGGCTGATCTGGAGGGTCTTGAAGTCAGCTTCTCTGATGCTTGCTCTCAGTATATAACCGTCAATACGGGAAATTATGCAATTTCCGGTCAATAAGGCTGAGGGAACGGTAAATATCACGGTTAAAGGTGATGCGGCCACCAGCGAATGCAAGCTTATAGCAAAAAATACTTCTGGAACGATCAACTGTGAGACAACATTTACCATTACATCAACTGCAGCGCCAGAGTGTCAAATTAAGAGCATTAGTCCGAGCACGGTGAGAGTTGGCTTTGGCATATTACCGCGGATCCAAAGATTTACCTTTACCTTTAATATTGATCTAGAAGCCCTTGGCATTACCGGTGATGATCTTAATATTCGATACACCTAATGCTACTCATTTTTTCCTGCTGAAGTAGTCGGGAATACCATAACAGGCGGGCTATACTGTTACTGGGTCTAAAGCCCGGTCACCTATAATGTGAACTGTCCGCGATGTGGTATCTATTCCATTTGTTATTACAAAGGGCTTCTTAAACAAGACATTTCGAAAGCATACAGACTAGTTTCTAAAGGCAGGGTCACGAAAGTGGCCCTGCCCTTTTTTTAAATACTGTACCTTTGCCGCGCTGCAGTGTTATAGAGGATACAGTATGCATAGACACCGGCAGTAACAATAATAATCCGCAACACCGTATGAGGATAGATCCATGACCTATAAGATCGGATGGTTTTCCACGGGCCGGGGCCAGGGTTCCATGAACCTTCTCAATGCGATGGTGAAGGCCATCAGTGACGGAGAGGTAAACGCTGAACATTGCTTTTGTCGTCTGCAGCAGGGAGCAGGGCGAAGCAGAAGGCAGCGACCGGTATATCAAACAGGTGCAGGATTACGGCATCCCGCTTATTTCGTTCTCATCAAAAAAATTCATGCCTGACCTGCGAAGCGCGGGAAAGGCAGACCCCGCGGCAATGAAGCAGTGGCGCATTGCCTATGACCGGGAAGTCATGAAACGCATGGAAGGGGTGAAGGCTGATATTATTGTGCTTGCCGGCTACATGCTCGTCGTGGGCGAGGAGATATGTGAAATCCATGATATGATAAACCTCCACCCGGCAGCGCCCAATGGGCCGGCCGGCACCTGGCAGGAGGTGATCTGGCTGCTGATACATAAGCGGGCGCAGGAGAGCGGCAACATGATGCACCTGGTGACAAAGGAGCTTGACAAGGGGCCGCCTATCACCTACTGCACATTCCCCATACGCGGGCCGGAGTTTGACCCCCTGTGGCAGGAGATGGAAAAAAAGCTTAAGCATAAAATGCTGGCAGAGATCGTGAAAAAGGAAGGGGAGCAGAACCCGCTCTTTGCAAAAATCCGGCAGGAGGGAGCGCGGCGTGAAATACCGCTGGTGGTGCAGACCGTGAAGGCGTTTGCCGAGGGAAGGATAAAGCTTGAGAACAAAAAGATTATCGCTGAGGGAAAGGCCCTTGATCAGCCGTACTGCCTGAATACAGAAATTGAAGCGGTTATTCAAAGCTAAATAACAGTTTAAAGTTCGGGGCGTTAAGTTTCAAGTTTAAGATTTCAAGTGTTGTGACTTTTCAGCTTTCACACTTTTTACTTTTCACTTAATTACGCCATTGCCTTAAAAAATTTCGCAAACGTATCCTTGCCATATACTCCCAGGAGAATTTTCCCCATCCGGTCAGTCTGCCGCATGCCGTCATACTGGCATTTTATGCGCTGCTTCTGTTTCTCTTTAAACGCGTCATCAACCTTTTCCGCCTCATTGTACATCCTCACCCAGAGCTTTATAAACTCCGCGCACAGCTCAAATACCATGTCCATTTTCTCCACCCGCGTTTCCGCGATGACAAAAACCGGTGAAATATAGGTCCGCACCCAGGTGGTGGTCTTATCCATGGTCACCATGTGGAAGTCTTTGTGGGTCAAAAACTTTTTGTGCAGCGCATCAAACGGCTCCAGGTATTTCATGGTAAAGGCATAATCCATCACCAGGTCAAAGCCAAATGACAGGTCTGTGTCAAAGTTATACCTGCCGTCCTTGAAGATGACCGAATTAATCCCCCAGATCGGAAGCTTATAGGAAAAATCAGGCAGTATCTGAAATATCTCAGCGCCCACCGAAAGCTCGTTGTCATGATGGGGGATGGGAACGCCGCTTGCGTATCTGAAATCAACCAGGGAGACTTTAGCAATCTTGTCCGCCTTGTAGAGCCTGATGCCGCCCCCATCCTCGCCGCTCAAGAGCTTCACCTTTTCAATGTCCTCCAGACCGGTGACTTTCTCCAGTTTTATCTCTTTTGCCAGTGTTTCAAAACAGAATTGGGTGAGTGATTTGTGTGCCATAGTATTCTCCTTTCTATAACTGCCAATTTATAAATATCCCTCCATAAAAGCAACGGATTTATTTGCTGCGCGGCAAACTTTGCTTTGATTTTCTGTTTCTCCTCTGCTATTGTCACGGCTTCTTACTAAACCAGCCCATCAAAAACCAGACGGGAGGACAGCCATGAGCGGCGTTTTCGGGGTAGCTTCTAAAAACGATTGTCTGCAGACGCTTTTTTACGGCACTGACTATCACTCGCATCTCGGGACCGAGTACGGCGGCCTTGCCGTCCTCGGCGAGCAGTTTGAACGCCAGATCCACAACATCAGCCAGAGCCAGTTCAAGGCAAAATTCTACGAAGATTACCTCCGCATGAAGGGCACCATGGGCATCGGCGTCATCAGCGCCCTTGACGAGCAGCCGATATATCAGAAATCCCGCTTCGGCCCCTTCTGCATTGCAACCGACGGCATCATAGAAAATGCCGAAGCCCTGGCCAATGACCTGATGCAGAACGGCATCACCTTCAGCGAGGTGAGCAAGGGCGCGGCAAATGTGACCGAGCTGATTGCCAAGCTCATCAGCCAGGGCAAAGACATAATTGGCGGCATTGAGAAGATGTTTGACATGATCTCCGGCTCCTGCTCGCTGCTGCTGCTGCACAAGGACGGCATTTACGCTGCCCGCGACCGGTTCGGCTATTCGCCGCTGGTGGTGGGCAGGCGCGATGATGCGTGGGCAGTCACCTCCGAGACTATTGCCTTAATCAATAATGATTTCACCATCGTGAAGTACCTTGAGCCGGGAGAAATCGTTCTCCTGAACGAAAGCGGCATGGTGCAGCGCAAAGCCGGCGGCGGCGTGCAGCAGATATGCTCGTTTCTCTGGATTTACACCGGGTTCCCTGCTTCCAATTATGAGGGGATAAACGTTGAAGTGGTGCGCGAGCGCTGCGGCCGGGCGCTGGCCCGCCGGGATAAAGATATCACGGTGGATATAGCAGCGGGCATCCCGGATTCCGGCACCTCCCATGCCATAGGCTATGCCATGGAGTCAGGAAAGCCCTTCCGCCGGCCTCTGGTAAAATACACTCCCGGTTACGGAAGAAGCTACACCCCGCCATCCCAGGACACCCGCGACCTGATTGCAAAGATGAAGCTCATTGCCATTAAGGAAATAATTGAAGGCCAGAGCATTGTGGTGTGCGAGGACTCGATTGTGCGCGGCACCCAGCTCAAAAATTTTACCATAAAAAAGCTCTGGGACTGCGGCGCGCGCGAGGTTCATGTGCGGGCATCCTGTCCGCCGCTGATGTATCCCTGCCGCTTCAACCTGTCAACGCGCAGCAGTCACGAGCTTGCTGCCTGGCAGGCCATCAAGGAGCTTGAGGGAGATAAGCCGATTAAAATGGAAGAATACCTGGATGACAAATCGGAGAAATACCGGAAGATGGTGAGCCGGGTTGCTAAAAATTTAGGCGTTACCACGCTCCGCTACCAGACCGCGGATGACATGGTTGAGGCCATCGGCCTGCCGCGCGAGAAGCTGTGCCTCTACTGCTGGCTGGGCAAGCACCCGAAAGCTTGAAAAATACAACAAGGCGCAATATCCCGGGGGCATCTTAAATAAGCAATACGGTGCCTGCGTAAACAGCAGCGCACCCCAGTAGATTTTTCATTTTAAATACAATACACATGTTGACACGAGAGCTGCTTTTTTTTATACTGCCCCTGAAAAAAATGAGACGCTGCTTCCTGCGGCTTTTAGGCTCTGCTGTTACCATTATCGCCATGCATGCTGTGCTTTACTGAATTGGATGACACCGAACCGTGAACTATTCATCCGCTTTTCTTTTCCGTCTGCTGTTTCTTCTTATTATCCTGGCACCCGGCATCTCTTTTGCAAACATGATTATCGGCGGCGATACCAGCTACGTGGTGCAGCAGGGTGACTGCCTCATCAGCATCGGGGCAAAGCTCGGGGTCAACTGGCAGAATATCGCAAAAGAGAACCAGCTCGACACTGCTGCGTGGCTCAAAATCGGTACCCAGCTGATGGTCAACACCCGGCGGATCGTGCCTAAGTCTTTGGCAGACGGAATTATTATCAATATCCCCGAAGGGATGCTCTATTTTTTCAAGGCTGGCAAGCTTACCACGTTGCCGGTCGGGATGGGAAAGTCTGATTTAAAATGGCGAACGCCGCTGGGCAGGTTTACCATCACCGCCAAGGCAAAGGACCCTACCTGGCATGTGCCCGTGTCAATTCAGGAAGAAATGGAGATGAACGGCCTGCCGGTTAAAACGTTCGTGGAGCCGGGGCCGGACAATCCCCTGGGCAGATATGCGTTCAAAACCTCTCTGGCTGACATCATGATCCATGCAACCATCTGGCCCACCACTGTGCACCAGTGGCGCAGCCACGGCTGTATCAGGATGCTGCCCGAGCACATAGAAAAGTTCTTCCCTCTGGTTGCGGTCGGCACCAGGGGAGAAATTATCTATGAGCCGGTCAAACTCGCGCAAAGCAGTGAAGGCCGGGTTTTTCTTGAGGTGCACCGGGATATTTACAAAAGAATGCAATCCCTTCCCGGGGAAGTGATGAAGCACATCGAAAAATGCTGCCTCTCTGATAAGGTTGACTGGAACAAAATAAACAGTATTGTTGATGAAAAATCAGGCATTGCGGAGGATGTTACGCTATGACCTCGCGAAGAGATTTTTTAAAGACCTTCTTTGCCGCAACAGGGCTATGTATCGCTGAGCAGGTGCTCTCCTCACAGAGCGTGCTTGCTGCTCTTGCCAAATCCAAAGTTCGGGCACTCAGGCTTGACAACATCAACACCGGAGAGCATCTCAGCCTGCGTTATAGCGCCAAGGGTATCTGGCGGGAAGATGACTTGGAAAGAATCAACTATTTCCTGCGCTGCCATTACACCAATGAAATAAAACCCATAGACCCTGATGTAATAAACCTGCTCTGCAGAATTAAGGACCGGTTCGGCTCCTCAAGGGAAGTGAAAATAATTTCTGGCTTTCGCTCGCGCAAATACAACGAATACCTGCGCTGCACCGGCCACTGCGTGGCAAAAGAAAGTCTTCACCTGCAGGGCCTGGCCGTAGATTTTTCCATCCCGGGTATCCGCACCAGGGATATCTCCCGCACGGCAAAGCGCCTTAGCGGCCGGCGGAGTGGGGAAGTACCCGGACTTTGTCCACATCGATACCGGCCGGGTGCGCGGCTGGTAGGACTGCTGATTAGCCATAAGCTGTCAGCGGTCAGCCGCCTGAGTAGTGCTGAGTACTGAGTAACGAGTTCGGAGTAAAGAAGCGATCATCTGTCAGCACTTTACTTTGTGCCTTATTGCCTCTGTGCCTGTTCGCCTTTCCCCTATTCTCCCACTTCGAATCCCACGTTTCACAGCCCTAACCTCTTTCCCCGGCGAACATCCGGGACAATTTCTCAATCGTAATCTTTTTCGCCCCCAGGCTCACCATCTCCTCTACCGCTGACTCTGAGTCTTTTTCCCGCAGGTTCACGCCCTTTATCGCGTCCATGAGCAGGAAGACCCTGAGCCCGAATTTCAGGGCGTCAAGCACGGTCCAGCGCACGCAATAGTCAGTTGCCAGCCCGCCCACAAAAAGTTCTTTAATGGAAAATGTTTTCAGCAACTGCGCGAAATCATTTCCCTTTGCGTCAACAGCCTGAAACGCTGAATAGCTGTCTGTCTCCGGGTCCATGCCCTTGGACAGGATGATGGCGCTTTCAGGCAGCCGCAGCATTGGATGGAAACGGGCGCCGTGGCTGTCCTGGACGCAGTGCTCCGGCCACGGCCCGCCAAAATCCTTAAAGTGGGAGGTCTTTTTCGGGTGCCAGTCGCGGGAGGCGAAAATCGGCAGCTTGCCGGCAGAGAAGATTTTTATATATTTATTCAGGACCGGAATTATGGCATCCCCCTCCGGAACTGCCAGTGTATCCGTTCGGGCAGAAATCATTCTGCACGTCAACAATCAGCAGGGCGCTCTTTTTTTTCATGGCCGCACTTCTCTTGTCGGTACTGCTTTAAGCTTAGCAAAGGAAACAGCGAAAATAAAAATTCGTTTACAAGCCATCAGCGGTCAGCTTTCAGCTTTGAATGCATTGTGCCTTCTCGTCTGCCACGTTTTAATTTTCTCAATTACGTGCCACGGACCACTGGTAACCAATTACCCACTCATCGCTCGCTACTCAGCACTCAGCACTTTACTTTTTGCCTTATGCCTCTGTGCCTTTTCCCATTTCACTTTCCCTACCTTTCCCGCTAACGGTTCAATCAGGTCCGCAAGATCAAGCTCCTCCAGCGTTTTCTTTTTGAAAAAGCCGGTCGCGGCATCCCACCCGCGAATTCCGTAATATTCATTGAGCATCCGGGCAAATCCCTCCCGCTTGAGAGCTTTTCCCTTCACTGAAATAACCTCGTCCCCGCTGCCGGGAAGAAAGAGATCAGGGTTGAACATGCCGAACGCGTCATAAACCGGCTCCTCCCGCTCTATATACTGGCTTTCCGGCACATAGTCATCCTCCCGGCCCTTTCGCCCCTCCCGCAGAAGGATTGCCCGGATTAAATTGAAAATTCTCTCTCCTGCCCGCTCAAGCATGCTCTCGTCCATCGCTATCCCGGTAACAGCAGTGAACAGGCGGCTCTCCAGTGCCGGGTCACCAACATGATCTTCAGAGCTTGCGTCATCATAGAGGGGATAGGCAAAGTCACAGAGGATGAGAGAATCCTTGGCATGCTGCCGGTTCTGGATTTTTGCGGCAGCCAGCGCCTTGCCGGCGTAGGTTGAAAAGTCCACCGCTTCAGCGCTCCCCCAGAAGCGCTCAGCGATCTTCCTCAGCAACTCTGTAGATACATAGGAAAAGGTCCCTTCCGTTGTATACCAGAGGGCCCATTTTATGAGCGGCTCGCATATTTCATGCAGCTCGGTAACAGAGGGCCGCGGCTCGGTCGCAAAAATAAGCGCCGACGGCGAAAAAATCTTCGGCCCGTAGGCAATGCCCCGGCCTGATTGGGTGAAATGATCGAGCGCCAGCTCTTTCGCGCCCCTGCCGACAGCATCTGCCGCCCGCATCACGCCCTCGGCAAGAACATTCCCGAACCCTTGCCGCGCAGCTATTTTTTTAACCAGGGCCTCAATAAATTCGACGCTTCCTGCCTCTGCCAGGGAAAGCTCCGTTTCCTTTTCCGTGATGATGCCTTTTGCAATGCACTGCTCCAGCCAGATAAGAAGCCCCGGGAGTTCCATGCTGCACAGCGAGTAGTCATTGGCAAGCGCCGTAGCGTGAAAGGACGCCGCGGTCAGGTCCTCGTGCAGTTTTTTGTCCCACAGGGAATAGAAAAAAGTGGACTGGCATTTTCTGACGCCCTCTTCTCCTGAGGCTGTCCGGTACAGCGAGCGCCAGCACCCCTGCGGGCAGCCGTGACAGCGCACCGGCTTTATAATCTCTGCTTCGGAAATGGGGGTGGGATTGCCGTAGAGGTTGAAGTAGCCCTCTCCGGTCATCTTTTTTATCTTCTGCCTGATTGCTTTCAAAGACTCCGGATCTGCCGCCGGTATTATGCTGCTCCCCCGCACGGCCACGGCTTTTAAATTTTTCGCGCCCATGACCGCGCCGAACCCTGCTGAGCCGCTGCCTCCGGCATCCGTGGCCACGGTCGCAAACCTGACCAGGTTCTCTCCTGCCGGGCCGGTGGTAAGGATCCTGACCCGTTCTCCCAGTTCACGCCGTATGGCTTCCATTGTTTTCCGGGTGGTCAGGCCCCACAGATGGCGCGCCTCTTTGATTTCGACTTTTTCATTGTCCAGGCTGAGATAGACCCTGCCTGCGGCTCTGCCCTGGATGATGAGGCCGTCATAGCCTGCCTTTTTCAGGGCCGCGCCGAAAAAACCGCCCAGATGCGCGCAGGCAAAGTTCTCCGGGTAGAGCGAGGGGGATTTTCCGGCCACCAGCCAGCGCGAGGCAGCCGGAGCGGCAGTTGCGGCAAGCGGTCCGGTCATTATAATAAGCGGGCTGTCAGGATGAAAGGCATCGCGCTGCGGCGCCATGCTGTCCCAGTAAATTTTTGCGGCAATGCCTTTCCCGCCGATGAAGCGCTCTGCATAATCAAGCGTGTTCCGCTCCGTGCATTTCCGCTGCTGTCAGATCTGCCTGCAGCAGCTTCCCGGTCCATCCGTAGAGTGTATTCATGGCGGCGATTCTTTCCTGCAAATAAATAGTGCGGTTTATGGTTAGAGAAAGGTTTTTTTAACGCCAGGGGAAAAATCTGCCAGAAATTTTACATACCACATACGCTTTTTCCATTACAATCGGTATTAATTTTTATCTGAGCCGGTGCTGATACTGATTGCTTATATAATAAAAAAGGAGTATACTCATTTTTATAGTATCCGCTATGACCATTGCATGCCATCTCCGGGGAGCATACCGACACACAGGATTTCTTACCGCATTCCCGTGCCCGGAGACAGGCAATGATGCACTGCGACTCATACTGATTCTACTGAACGAACACTTGACTGGAGCAACATTCGGATTTTTTCGCTGGCGACACATGGATTGATGCCGGGACCGGGGCGGAATTTTGTGACTGGATTTTATGTAATGATTTCTGAGGAGCGCTTGTAGGGTCGCTGTTAATCAGTAGGGTAAGCTGAATTTCCCCAGCTTCTCCCGTGTCACGTAGTTATATCCTTAATAACGGACACTCTCTTAATCAACCTGCCACCCCGTTGCCGCACATACTTCCCGGCTATTCATCTGTCACGCCGGTATATCCCCAATCCGTAAAAAAATGGAATTCTTGTAACCGCACAGCTCATTTGGTTCCGGAGTCAACAGACCATTCCCTTTTCAACACCTGAACTCTCCGGCGTATATGCTTCCTGAGTTCCCTGCGGTTAATGTTAAACGCTATCATGTCTCGCAACACTGTCTGCCCGGAAGGGACAGGAGACATGGATAAACAATAAACTTCGTGCCGATGTGTCCCCGCTGCAGGGTGAGGGATTTTTCGGCACATTCCGGTAAACGCTCGCTGAAAGGCTACTGGATGCGCAAGGAGGAATCGACATGCGGATATCGAGAAGACAATTTCTGACCCGGGGCGGCCTCGCGACAGCAGGACTGGCAATCACCGGGAAACCGGCTGCGGCCGGCTATAACTCGCCTGAACTCCGGACCAAGGGCCTCAAGACAACAACCACGATCTGCCCGTTCTGCGCGGTCGGCTGCGGCATGGTTGTTTCCGTCAAGGACGGCAAGATCGTCAACATCGAGGGGGATGATCTGCATCCGATCAACCAGGGCTCGCTCTGCTCCAAAGGAGAGGCAGTGTTTCAGGTGGCGAACAATGAGCGTCGGCTGCAGAAGGTACATGTACCGCGCCCCCGGGGAAGACCACTGGGAGGAAAAGTCCTGGGACTGGGCCCTGGACCGGATCGCCCGGCTGATGAAGGAAACCCGCGACCGGACCTTCAAGGCCACGCGAGGTCAACAAGAAGGACGGCAAACAGTACACGGTCAACCGCACCGAAGGGATAACCATGCTGGGCGGGGCCGGGCTGGACAACGAGGAGTGCTACCTGCTCAGTAAATTTTCCCGCTCCACGGGGATTGTCGCCCTCGAGCACCAGGCGCGTCTTTGACACTCCGTCCACGGTCGCAGGTCTTGCGGCCTCTTTCGGACGCGGTGCAATGACGAATCACTGGAACGACCTGAAAAACAGCGATTGTATCATGGCCATCGGCTGCAACCCGGCCGAGAACCACCCCATATCCTTTAAATGGATCGAGGCGGCACTGGAGAACGGAGCGAAGCTCATCGCCGTCGATCCCCGCTTTACCCGGACCGCATCCAAGGCAGACATCTATGCCCAGATCCGGCCCGGCACGGACATCGCCTTTCTGGGAGGGCTGATCAATTACGCCCTGCAGAACAACCTCATCCACGCCGAGTATGTCCGCGACTATACCAATGCGGCGTTCATCGTCGGTGACAAGTACGGCTTTGAGGAAGGCATGTTCGGCGAATGGGATGAAATGCTGAAGGCCTACGACATGAAAGCCTGGGCCTACGACACGGATGCGACCGGGCAAGGCGCGCCGCGACCCGACGCTGCAGGACCCGCGCTGCGTCTTCCAGCTGCTGAAAAAACATTATTCCCGCTATGACGCGGACATGGTCTGCAACATTACCGGGACGAAAAAAGACGACTACCTCAAGGTTGCGGCAGCCTTCTGCAGCACCGGCCGGCCCGACCGGGCAGGGACCATCCTCTACGCCATGGGGATCACCCAGTCGACCCACGGCACCCAGAACGTGCGCGCCGTGGCCATGCTGCAGATGCTGCTCGGCAACATGGGCATCGCCGGGCGGCGGCGTCAATGCCCTGCGCGGCGAGTCCAATGTCCAGGGCTCGACCGACTACGGCCTGCTCTTCCACGTGCTGCCCGGCTACCTGCCATCGCCTGAGTACAGCGACGTCGACCGCAACGCCTACATCGGCAAAATATTCCCCAAAGACCAGCGAGCCCAAAAGCGCCAACTGGTGGCAGAACGGCGACAAATACATGACCAGCCTGCTCAAGGCCTGGTGGGGCGAGCAGGCCACTGCTGAAAACGACTTCTGTTATGACTACCTGCCGAAACGAAGCGGCAACTATTCCTACCTGCAGATCCGCAACAATGTCCTGCAAGGGCGGGCTGGAAGGGATGATCTGCATGGGGATGAACCCGGCTGTGGGCGGGCCGAATTCCCACCATGCGCGCAAAGGCCTCGGCAAGCTGAAGTGGCTGGTAACGGTCGATCTGTGGGAAACGGAAACCTCCATCTTCTGGAAACGCCCCGGCGTGAACCCCCGGGAAATCCAGACCGAGGTTTTCATGCTGCCGGCTGCCGCGTCGATGGAAAAAGAGGGCAGCATCTCCAACTCCGGCCGCTGGGCCCAGTGGCGCTACAAGGCGGTAGAGCCGCCGGGAGAGGCCAAGAGCGACCTCTGGATCATTGACCAGTTTCACAAGCGGCTCAAAAGCCTCTATGAAAAAGAAGGCGGGCAGGTTCCCGAGCCGATCACCAAGCTGGCCTGGGACTACGGCACCGGCCACGAGCCGGACGTGCACCAGGTGGCCCGCGAGATAAACGGCTACTTCACGCGGGACACCAGCGTAAAAGATAAAGACAAGACCGTTGAATTACAAGGCCGGCGAGCAGGTGCCGGCATTTGCCGTCCCTGCAGGACGACGGCTCCACCGCGTCCGGCTGCTGGATCTACTGCGGCTCCTACACCGGCAAGGGAAACATGATGGCCCGCCGCGACCCGGCTGACCTGCCCAATGGTCTTGGCATGTATCCCGAAGTGGGCCTGGTCCTGGCCGGTCAACCGGCGCATCATCTATAACCGCGCCTCGGTCAATCACGGCCGGGCAGCCCTTTAACCCGAAGCGCCCGGTAATCGCCTGGAACCCGGCGGAGAAAAAATGGGAAGGGGATGTGCCTGATGGCGGCACCCCGCCGATGGAAGACGAGAAGGGCACCTCCCCGTTCATCATGATTGCCGAAGGACGTGGGGCGCCTCTATGCCCTCACCATGAAGGACGGGCCGTTCCCCGAGCACTACGAACCGATGGAGAGCCCGGCCAGAAACCTGCTCTCCAAAGTGCAGAACAACCCGATGGTCAAGATCCCCAAGGACACCAGCATCTGACATCAAAGCATTCCCCTATATCGGAACCACCTACCGGGTGACCGAGCACTGGCAGACCGGCTCCATGACCCGCAGCCTGCCCGTGGCTGGTGGAGCTGGTGCCGGATATGTTCGTGGAGATAAGCGAATCGCTGGCCGAGACACAGGGTATCAGCAACGGCGACCGGGTGCGTGTCTTCAACCAGCGGGGTTCCATCGAGGCATACGCCCTGGTCACCGCCCGCCTTAAACCGTTCCTGGTGGACGGCAAATCAATCGAGCAGGTAGGGATGCCGTGGCACTTCGGTTACGCGGGCATGGCCACGGGAGACACGGCCAACGTCCTCACCTCGGAGGCGCAGAGCCCTGTTTCAAACATCCCCGAGTACAAGGCATTTCTCTGTAATATAGAAAAAGTAGAGAGAGGAGGTAACAAGGCATGAGTGCTGCTACGACAACGGATATTTTCCGGCAACGGACCTTTCTCATTGACCTGACCCGCTGCACCGGCTGTCGCGGCTGCCAGGTGGCCTGCAAACAGTGGAACCAGCTGGAGGCGGAAAAGACCTGCTTTTTTAAGGGCGAGGGCTACCAGAACCCGCCGACCACATCGGAGCACACCCTGACCACCATCAAGTTCCGTGACTATCAGAAGCACGGTCAGAACGAGTTCGCTTTCTACAAGGAGATGTGCATGCACTGCAATGATCCTGCCTGCGTCTCGGTCTGCCCGGTCAGCGCCTTCATCAAGACCCCGGAAGGCCCGGTGGTATATGATGCAGAGCGCTGCATCGGCTGCCGCTTCTGCATGATCGCCTGCCCCTTCGGCATCCCTAAATACGAGTGGAGCAAGGCCCTGCCCGCTGGTCATGAAGTGCACGGGCTGCTACAGCCGGGTCAAAGAGGGACTTATGCCGGCCTGCGCGAAAGCATGCCCCTCGGCCATCAGCTATGGCAGCCGCGAGGATATGGTGGAGAAGGCTCAGCAGCGTCTCGCCGCCAGGCCGGATAAATATGTGAACAGGATCTACGGACTGGAGGAGGCTGGCGGGACCAGCGTGCTCTACCTGTCGGCGCTGCCTTTTAATGAGCTCGGGTTCAAAAAGGTCACCATGCGCCCGCTCCCCTCTTTCACCTGGGCGGCTTTGCGCTTTGTGCCGGCCGTCTTTATCACCATGGGCAGCACTCTTTCTTTCATCTCCTGGCTGACACACCGCAAGGAGCGGCTGCGCAAAGAGGCGGAAGCAGGAAAAGGGGCGCACCCTGAGCACAAGGAGGACAGATCATGACCGCGTTACAAAGAATCAGACAGGAGGTAGATAATTACCACCCGTTTCTAAAACTTCTCATACTGCTCGTCGGCGCTGGCGCAGCAGCCGGTATTGCCCGCTTCATCTTTGGTCTCGGTGCTACAACGAACCTGAGCGACACCTACCCGTGGGGGCTCTGGATCTCTTTTGACGTGGTGACCTCAGTTCCCCTGGCAGCTGGGGCCTTTGTGCTAGGGGCCATCGTTCACTGCTTTCACATTAAAAAGCTGGAGCCGCTGATCCGGCCTGCCATTGTCACGGGATTTCTCGGCTACTCGCTGGTGTGCATCGGCCTGCTGCTTGACCTGGGGCAGCCGCAGCGGGGGTGGCACGTGTTCGCCTATCCTAATTTACACTCACCGATGTTTGAAGTAGCGCTGTGCGTCATGTCCTACACGACGGTCGCGCTGCTTGAGTTTCTTTCCCCGGTGTGCGAAAAGTTCGGCTTGCATGTTCCGCTGCGCGTGCTGCGCACCATCGAGGTGCCGCTTATCGTGCTCGGGGCATCCATTGCCACCCTGCATCAGTCGACCATCGGCACCTTTTTCCTCATCGCCGTGGACAAGCTGCATAACCTCTGGTACAGCCCGATTCTGCCGCTTCTGTTCTGGATTTCAGCGGTCTTCACCGGCATGTGCATAATTATCGTGGAGGCCGTCCTGGTGCACCGCTACCTGAAGCAGCCGGATGAGACCGAGCTGCTCGCGACGCTGACAAAGATCATCCCCTGGTTCCTTGGCCATCTACCTGTGCCTGAAGCTCTATGCTCTGGCGTTCCTGAGCGCGCGGCCGCTTTTTGACCGGCCGGTGCTCACCGTTCTTTTCCTGGCGGAGATAGTGCTGGGCATCATAGTGCCGCTGATACTGTTCATGGGCAAGCGCATCAGGACCGATGGCGCGCTGCAGCTGCGCGCGGCCTCGATGGTGGTCTTCTTCGGCCTGATCCTGAACCGTTTCAACGTCTCCATGTTCGGGATGATCCAGAAGAACCAGCAGACTTATTATCCTTCTTTTCTGGAGTCGGTGGTAACGGTAGGCATCATTGCTGCCCATATCCTCTTCTTCGCCCTGATTGCCCGGTATTTCCCGATCTTCGAGCATCACCCGGAGACCGTCGATTACGAAATCCCTGACCGCTTCCAGCGGGTTGAGAAGCACCCGGTTTCTGAAGAAACCGCAACCAGGATATAGCAGCGCATCACGACAAAGCCTTTTGCATCGTGCTGTCCGCAGGCTTCAGGAACCGGGGACAACAGTCCCTGCCTCCTGAAGCCTGTTTTTTAGACCTTCCAGCTTTTCCTTTTTCACGTTACACCTGCCACGTTTCACTTTCCTCCAACTATCTCCTTGACTCCCCCTCTCTCGCCCGTATAATTATTATATATGCCGTTAGTATGCAGCAGGGATTAATCCTGTTTCAAAAAAGCCCAGGCAACCGGGAAACTATCCACAAGAAAAGCATTGGAGAAGAGCATGGCAGAACCTGAAAAAAAAGCTGTAGCGAAAAAAACACTCACTCAGGAAGAGCTGTACCGGGAAATTGTTGAATATCTTGAAATAAATAACATCTGTACTCTCGCCCTGGCCTATAATAATGTGCCCCGGGCCATCCCGGTTGAATATCGCAATGATGGAGCAACCCTTTATGTGGTGTCCGAAGGCATGAGCCATACGTTCTATCACGCAGGGGAAAAGAATAAGGTGATAGAGTGGAAGAAGATGTTTATTGAGCGCAACGCGCGCTGCAGTGTGGGCCTTATCTCTCCCTACTTCGGCTACAAATCAACCCGCGGCCTGCGGATGTGGGGAAATGCGCAGGTCTTTCATAAAGGTGATGAAGAGTGGCAGCGCGGGTGCGAACTGTTGCATGTGGAGAGGCAGTTGGCTGATTTTGGTCAGACAGTAATTCCGGACTTTCTCATTGTTACCAAAATCGTTCCTGAAATGATGCAGTATTTTAACATGGTTAAGGGGATCAAGCGTGCCCTGTGGACAGCTCCCGGAGTAAATCCTGATTCATGGAACTGCCCCTGGGAATAATGCATTGACCGCGCTCCTTGGCTTCCCCGCGGCCTGATGCAGGGAAGCCAACACATTAACCCGGGAAACATGCAAAGCAGTTTGTTGAAAAAGTTGTTTTTCCCGGTCTGAAAGAGGGTATGTCTGTTATGTTTATAGCCCGCGTTATAATAAATATGGTTGCTATGATGATCATCGCGTATCTCTTCCCGGGGATCATGCGGGTGGATGGTTTTGCAGCAGCTCTTGTCGCGTCTTTCATCCTCGGAATAATTAATGCTGTAATCCGGCCCATCCTTATTTTCCTGACGCTGCCCCTGACCGTGGTAACCTTTGGATTCTTTCTGCTGATTCTGAATGGACTGCTGCTGGGGCTGGTTTCGTTTATTGTGCCGGGGTTTTATATCAGCGGTTTGGGGGGAGGAATTTTAGGATCGATTCTCATCAGTATTGTGAGCTGGGTTCTATCGGTCTCCCTGACGCCGCGTCCGGGGTTTTAACCCAATACTCACAATACCAGAAGGAGTTGTACGTATGAAATACATGCTTGGCTATTGCGGGGTCGAGTGCTCAAAGTGCCCCGCTTACATCGCCACCATAGAAAACAATGATGAGCTGCGGCGCAGTTACGCAGCCGAGCAGTCGGAGTTCTACGGCATGGAGATCCCTCCGGAGCGGATCAATTGCGTCGGCTGTCTTGAAGACGGTGAGCATCTCGGCTACTGCAGCATGTGTGAAATCCGGCGCTGCTGCCGGGAGAAGGGGCTTGAAACCTGTGCGGACTGTGCTGATTACGTGTGCGGTGAACTGGAAAAGGTATTCACGGTCATGAGCGAGGTGTTCGGCAAGGCGCAGAATGGTGTTGCCGAAGCACAGCTTAATCTGGACAGGCTCCGTATCCGGCGAAAAAAACAACGGTAACAGGCGCAGCCCGCTCATTATATCAGGAGGCATACATTCATGGAAAAAATCCGGCTGGGTAAGACCGGTTTAAAGGTTACTAAAATAGGTTTTGGCGGCATACCCATTCAGACCCCGCCCGAGGAAACGGCAATACGCCTCGTGCAGGAGAGCCTTGACCTGGGAATAAACTTTATTGACACCTCGCGCATGTACACCAATAGCGAAGAGCGCATCGGGAAAGCCATCGCCGGCCGGAGAGAGGATCTGGTGCTTGCTACCAAGTCAGCCTCGCGCACCGGGGAAGCGGTTGCGGCTGATCTTGAGACCAGCCTGAAAAACCTGCGGACCGACTATGTTGACCTGTATCAGTTTCACAATGTAAGCTCTGAAGAAAACCTGCAGGCAGTGTTTGCCCCCGGAGGGCCCTACGAGGTCGTGCGCAAGGCCCGCGATGCCGGAAAAGTGCGGCACATCGGCATCACCTCACACCGCCTTTCAGTGGCCAAAGAGGCGCTTCTCACTGACTGCTTTGAAACCGTCATGATAGGGCTTAACTTTGTCAACACCGAGGCAGCAGAAGAGCTCATACCGCTGGCGCGCGAGCGTGACATCGGCATAATCATCATGAAGCCCATGGCCGGGGGCATGCTTGAAAAACCGGTGCTCGCCTTTAAGTACCTGCAGCAGTTCACGGATACGCTAACGCTTATCGGCATTGCCCGGCCGGGAGAAATGGCAGAGGTAATACGGATTGTTGAAGCAGCTGAACCGCTTACCGCGGAGGAGCTGAAGGACATGGAGCGCATCCGCAAAGAGCTTGGCAGCGGATTCTGCCGGATGTGCAACTATTGCCAGCCCTGCCCGCAGCAGATCCTGATATCAGCCATCATGTACACCCCGGTGGCGCTCACCCGCTTTGACCCTGAGCGCATATTCAAAGGCGAGTGGGATAAATTCATGCAGAAGATCCCCGACTGTATCGACTGCGGCGAATGTGAAAAACGCTGCCCCTATGAGCTGCCCATCCGGGAGCGCATCCGTGAAGCAGGAAAACAGTATTACGCCGCACGCGAGGCGTACATGGCCGGGCACAGATAATAGCCATCCGCGGGAGCATGAAGATACAAAAAAATACGCGTTTAATGCCCACCACACTATATCCGCTTAGTAGTCTTGCTTATAATTATAATAAATTGGGTAAAGATTATAGTTGAATTTCTTTCATAAGATGCGTATTATTTAATCACAATGATCAGAGGTATCCTATGGTCAGGAATACTGCTGCAGATAATTTCAAGAAAGATTAAAATTGACCTCTATCGGCCTGGGCGCTGGTGGAGTTTTTTTATTGTAAAAATAATACCAAAAAAAGAGTGGAAATATGTTTAACAAAAAAACGGTAAAGCGGTCATTAGCAATGCTTCTGCTGTGCGCTGCTTTCTTATGTGTGACTTCATCAGCTGACAGTGCACAGAAAAAGAATATTGGGATATTATTTCTTCATGCCGGTACCGCTGATGAATACGCGCCTGACTGGATTCCACAATACTTCAATGGATTATTTGATTTTTTTGATCCGGGATTTTTTGCCGGCGGGCCGCTTGAGGGAAAGACCTGTTACACCCTCATCCACTATGCAAATGAAGCTGAGGCTGCCATCTGCGGCGTGGACGAGGGAACGACCATAGATGTTTTCTGCAACCAGTATGCCGGCTCCTACCCGATACATACACTGATTGATCACCTGCAAGATGCGAGTGGCAATGGTATTGCAGATTTTGAGGATGACTGTTTTGCAGCTGGTATTCCGATTCCCTGGGCTCCCTTGGCATTTGGCCACAGCACCATTGATCCAAAGACCGGGGCAAAGATATGGGGGCCTCATGTGGATGACCCTGCCGGAGACCGGAATCGGGATTGCGGATTTTCTGGAATTAGACGGTTTCTCTTTGATGGAATTATATTCGCGGGAGCCAAACAATAAAATTCCCTACAGAAAACAGCTTGAAAAATGGTGGTTCGGGAATGATGCGCCGGATTATCCCCCTGACGACCCGGAACTGCTCAACATCAAAGATCGACTGCAGGAATTAATGCCACAGTATCGGTTTGTATACCGCCGTGCATGGGATACCTATCGTGAAAATGTAGATATCTATGGGAAGCCCCAAAAGTGGCCTGACAGTATAGAGACAGCTATTGATGAGCTTATTAATAAAGAGCAGGTGGAAAAAATTATTGTTTCATTTCCAGAGGTTCTTCATGCAAATCTAACCCAATATGGACACGACTGGTATGACAACAACGATGCGGGAATAAGCAATGTGCCTGGGAAGACGTTCAAGGAGTGCGTTGAAGATATAAACGACGGGGCAGGTCCAGCTGCGACAGAAGATCTGAATGCCTATCTCTCAAACAAGCCATGGGAAAAGCACTGGAAACATCCGTTACCCTTGGCAAAATATTTTGCTGAAACCAATAAAGCGACTATAGATTTAAGATTTACCCGTGCCTTTGGCAATTTTGAAGAGTATGAATCTGCAGTGCTTGCGATGCTTGAGTATACAATCAGTAAATATAATATTTCAAAGGATAGCTCATTGAAGGTTATTCTTGCGCAATACGGCTATTATAATGGCTATAAGAATGCCCAGGCCTGTGATTGTTATTACCGGATGGCAGATGATGTAGTGACCAGAGCACGCAAAAGGATTAAAGATAATTTTTCGTGGGATGGTAAATTTGAACTGGTTACCGCCCCATTTAAATATTCAGAAGGGTCCACCTTTGACCCGCCGGGTACTGATAAGCCATTTGGCAATGTAATAAGTGTAGGGGAAACAATAGATACATCAATTAATGGTACGTATGTTAATGCTTTGGGAGAAACAATAGATAACGGGATTAGTAATTTTGATACTATCATAGTGCTCCACGGCTATTTTTTTACTGATGATACCGATGTTTGGTGGGGGACACGGGAGGAGGCTTTAGGTAATAATATATTCAGTCAGAATAGTTATGCACGTGATAAAGCTGATGCAGATGGCACAAAGTATAACCCTGCTGATATTGATGAAGAGGGTTTTACGGTGAAGGTGTTTGATGGGACTGGCTGGCCCGGTCCTCCCGGATGTTTAAAGGATCCGAAGACCTGCAGCAGCAACTCCCCGGTTTATAAGGGAAGTAAGGAAAAACCAACCAGGGTCATACTATGCGGTACGTTTCTTGGCAATAACCAGGGGGTGGGCAGGGAATTGCTTGTGGAAGCAGGAGCCAAAGCAATAATTGAAGCAATCAATCTGCCGGACATTATTGACCTTAACTTCTTTCGTGCAGCGCCACGCAACAGCGCCGTAAAACTTACCTGGGTAACGAGTAATGAGGCTGGCAACAAGGGATTTAATGTCTATCGGGCAAGCAGCGCTGATGGAGAGTATGAGAAAATAAATGATGAACTGATTCCACCACAGGGAGGTAGTGGAAGTTTAAAGCGCTACCAGTTTATAGATAAAAACCTTGAGAACGGGACAAAATATTTTTATATGGTGGAAGCGGTGAAGAATCCGGTACGGACCAGAAAGTACGGCCCTGCTGTTGCCACCCCACGTCTTATCTGGGGTATTCTCCCTCAGTAATGATATTAAGGTTAGAAGGTTTTGCAAGACGAGGAGGCAAACGATATGATAAAGAAAATTTTTCTTTTACAAACTGCAATATGCTTTTTTGTTTCAATTGCATATGGTGGGATTTCAGATGGGTGGAAAAAACAAAGCATGTATCAACTCCACCCGGCGTATCTCTATGTAGAGGATATTGATGGGGATGGAGACTTTGATGTATTGACAACAACCGACTATCACCCGGGTGAATATAATTCAGAAATTGCCTGGTTTCGCAACAATGGCGGTGGCGCTGCATGGGATAAAATACTTATTAACGCACATGACCCCATGGAAGATACAGTTAAGAACGCTAACGGTATTACTGCAGGAGACATTGATAACGATGGGCGTATAGATGTGGCAGTGGCAACGCTTGCAGGGACTATATACTGGTACAAAGCACCTGTGGATGCCTCAAGCGGGATATGGCAGCGCTTTCAGATAGAAGAGGATGCAGGGAACTCCTTTGCAACAATACTTTTGTTTGATTTCAATAATGATGGCTTTCAAGACATAATAGCTGGAGGTTATAAGCGAGCTGTCATTTTTCTTAATCCTGGAAATCCTGACAGTGTTAATGCTACATGGGAACAGCATTCGTTAGCAGATGGAACCGGCGTATATATTAACCTTGATGACATTAACGGTGATGGAAACGTTGATATTTTGAGCTCAAACGCGCTCTCTGGTAACATTGAATATATTGATGTTGCATATAACAATGCATCTTTTGTGTTTAAGAGAAACGCTATTGATAGTGTTTCAGGAACCTTTGATTCCTTCTGTCTTGATATTACCGGCGACGGTAAAAAAGATGTGATAGCGACTAATATTTCAGTGCCCACCGTGTTCTGGTATGAGGCTCCATCAGAGAGTAATGGTACATGGACAAAACATGTACTTGCAGAAAACATTGCTGGTATGGATTTATCCACCGGTGACATAAATGCTGACGGCATACCTGACATAGTTGTATCATCCTTCCCCATGACTGGCGGCACAGCGCTCTCAAAAATATCCTGGCTCGAAGGGAGCATGATAAATGGCAGGATGAATTTTACTGAACATATTATTGACGATACGGTGAAAGGACCAGGAGATAATTCTTTAAGTGATTTTGACGGGGATGGTGATCTTGATCTGGTTGTCACTGGTTCAACAGAAAACGAAGTGTATTTCTATGAGAATAAACTTTTTGAGCCTGTTATTGAAATGCGCTCTTTTTTTGCACTACCTCGCCGTTCAAAAGTGACCCTGTTGTGGGTTACTAAAAATGAAAACAAGAATAAGGGCTTTAATATATACCGTTCAGAAACAATTGATGGAACATATGTGAAAATTAATAATGAGCTTATCAAGGCCAAGGGCTCTTCCGCTAAGGGGGCATTGTACACATTTGACGATGAACAAGTGAAGCGTAACATAACCTACTACTATAAATTACAGGTCTATGGTCAGAAAATGCTGTATGGTCCAAAGCTTGCTGCACCGAGGGGAATTCTTTTCTGATGTTAAAAAGCAGGTTTTAGAAAAAACAGGCTTTCATAGTTGCCCTACAAACGCAGATCTCCCCTCGGGGATATATCTGGGGCGGGGGTAAAAATGACTTTACGTGCGGGAATTATTGTATCTGCCTTGAGCCAGATGGGTGACTGGAACGGAATGGTTATTCCGTTATCTACAGAATAAAAGAAATAACGGGAGAAAAAACGGAGACTGCCTTGCTGCACGATGGTTTTCCCAAGGCAAAACAGTAGAGCTTTTTGTCACAGGGGAAGACTATTCTCTTGACAAGGAACCTTTAATGGGTCCCCTATGGTTTTGTAGAGGTTATCTGGAGGAAATCAAATGTTAAAAAATCTGATGCCCGGAATTTTTAAAAGAAGAAAATATATTGTCTATGGAAAATTGCAATTAGCACTTATGCTCATATCATTTAGTTACGTGCTTCTCTTCTGTGCTGTTGTGGGGCTGTTTTTGTTTACCTCGCTGCTGATAGAACTGGATAAATCAAGCATATCTTCAGACAATGTGCTCATTGCAGCAAACCAGATCCTGTACCTGTTTAAGAAATCCTGGCTTGCATTATTATTGTCCCTTGTTGCTGTGGGTTGCCACTCCATTTTCATCTCTCACAGAATAACCGGGCCGATCTATCGCTTCAATCTTATTTTTAAGGCAATTAAAGAGGGTGTCGTGCCGGCTCCCATCCAGCTCCGAAAATATGATTACCTGTATAGAGAAACGGATAATATCAATCAAATGCTTGCAAGTCTCAGGGAAAAGCTGGCTGCAATCCAGGAGGCGCAGGCACATTTAAATAAATCAATTTTAAACTGTAAAGATACGGTCAATCATTTATCAACTGATGAGTTAAACAAAAGAATGAATGACCTCAATGAGCAGGGCAAAAGGCTTGAAGAAAAGCTGGGGTATTTTAAGGTTATGTCATAATAGTATTTATAGCCTTGTTGCTTTTGCTGAATTTAAAGCGGGGGCTGCATTGAGCAAAGCTATTCAGTGCTATACTGCTGTCATATTCAATCTAAGTTATTACAATTAAATAAATTTCTTCAATCTTTACCTCCATGTAATTTTTCGTTTTATTACACGAGACACGGCTCACTGGTCACTAATTTTCACAGTGCGCATGCCGACAATCTCCAATCACTAATCCCCAACCACTAACCCCCAGACCCTGTTCCCAGTTCTTTCCTTTTGACACCCGGCCCGGGATTTTCTATACTTGCATCTCTTTGCAGCCTCACACACTGCTGACAATCTCTCATCCGGACAGAAGGAAGGAATGAAAGCCATGGACTATTTTAAAGGAACCGACACCTATGTCATCTCAGCTGAGCTGCGGGACAGCGTCAATGTTTCCATTGCCCTGGGACGGCCGCTGGTTGTTAAAGGCGAGCCGGGCACCGGGAAAACCCTGCTGGCTCAGGCAATTGCCAAGGGCCTGGGGAAAAAGCTCTACACCTGGAACATCAAGTCAACCACCAAGGCCCAGGAAGGGCTCTATCTGTATGACACGGTCAAGCGCCTGAATGACGCGCGCTTCGGCGACCGTGATGTCTCTGACATCAGCCAGTACATCAGGCTCGGCAAGCTGGGCGAGGCGTTTGCCTCTTCAGAGCAGGTGGTGCTTATCATTGACGAGATAGACAAGGCAGAGCTTGAATTCCCCAATGACCTGTTGAACGAGCTGGACGAGATGAGCTTCTATATCCCGGAGACCGGGGAGACCATTGCAGCCAAACACCGGCCGATTGTCATCATCACCTCCAACAGCGAAAAAGAGCTTCCCGACCCGTTCCTGCGCCGCTGCGTTTTTCACTATATCGAATTCCCGGACCAGCAGCTGATGGAAGAGATCGTGGCTGTGCATTTCCCCGCTCTTGAGACGCGGCTGCTGCGAGAAGCCTTGAAGAAGTTCTACTGGATCCGTCAGTTTGACCTGCTGCGCAAAAAGCCCTCGACGAGCGAGCTGCTTGACTGGCTGCAGGCACTGATTATCGGCGGCGTGCCGTCCGCCAAAATTGAAAAGGAGCTGCCGTTTGTGGGCACGCTTTTAAAGAAAAAAGAGGACCAGGACCTGGTGAACAACTCCGCAGACCCCCACTATTCCTATTCAACCAGCAAGAGGTCGCGGCGTGTTTATTAATTTTTTCCTGAACCTCAAGGCCAGGGGCGTGCCGGTCACCCTGCACGAGTGGATGACGCTGCACCGGGCCCTTGCCGCGAATTTGAGCGACTGCAGCCTGACCCGCTTCTACCACGTCGCGCGCTCCATCCTGGTCAAAAGTGAGATCTACTTCGACCGCTATGACGTCGCGTTTCTGGATACCTTTGCCGGAATTGAGACCACTGATGAGCTTCTTGAGCGCGTGCTTGCCTGCCTGCGCCAGACGCGAGACCTGCGCTTGACTGATGAGGAAAAAAGAGAGCTTAAAGAGCTTGACCTTGATGAAGTCCTGAAAAATTTCGAGCGCCAGCTCATCGAGCAGCGCAACGACAGGGATTATTCAAGCGATTACGGCGGCAGCCGGGCCATCGGCACCAGCGGCACGTCAACGCAGGGCGCCTGGGGATATAACCCGGCAGGCATCCGCATCGGCCAGGGCATTTCGCGCAACCAGACGCGCCGTGCAGGTGGCAGAGCGCCGGGCGTTTAAAAATTATTCGAGCGACCGGACGCTTGACACCCGCCAGATGAAGGTGGCCCTGTCGCACCTGCGCTCGCTGCTGCCCGCGGGCGAGGGCGACAAGCTCGATATTCACGCCACGATCGACGCCACCTGCAAAAACGCCGGGGAGATTGAGCTGGTATGGGAAGGCCGGGTCAAGAAGGGCTCCAAGGTGATTCTCTTTATGGACACCGGCGGCTCCATGACCCCGTACTCAGAAATGGTCGAGCAGCTCTTCTCTGCAGCGGCAGCCCAGATCAGCAGGTTCAGGCACTTCTATTTTCACAACTGCATCTACCAGGATTTGCGCACCGACATGGAGGGCGACAGCACCATCCCGACGCTCGATTTTTTTAAAGCCGTGGAGCCGGATTACAAGGTGATTATCGTCGGTGATGCCGAAATGGCGCCATCCGAGCTGACCTGGGTAAACGGCGCAGTGGACTACTGGTATCATAATGATACGCCGGGGATTGTCTGGCTGCAGCGGCTGCGCGACACCTTCCGGGACGTGATCTGGCTCAACCCGCTGCCGCCGCGACGCTGGGCTTCGGTAAAATCAATTCTCATGATACGGGAGCTGTTCCCCATGTTTGAGCTGACCCTGGAAGGGCTTGATGAAGGCATCCGGTTTCTCCTCCAGGGAAAAACCGCGCTGCATCAGACGGCATGAGCAGTAATTAAAAAAGCTGTCAGCGATCAGCTGTCAGCTCTGCCCGTCATTAGATGCAGATGTATATGCAACCAGGAGGTGCACAATCATGATTCTCTGCGTCGGAGCAACAGGGCTTCTTGGCACCACGGTCGTCGAAGAGCTGCTTAAAAGAGGCAAAAAGGTACGGTGCTTTGTCCGGCAGGACTCTGATACAATACGGCTTGAAAAGACGGGGGTCGAGATCATCCGCGGAAGCTTGAGAGACAGGAAGGTTCTATCCGCCGCGCTGCATAACGTTGATGCGGTCATCAGCAGTTTTGCCACCAATATTGTAAAGGACCGGAGCGCGGCAACGCTCTGGGAGAATGATTACGAGGGCAACCTTTCCCTGATTAAATGTTCCCGTGAAGCAGGGGTTAAAAAGTTTATCTTTGTCAGCTACTGGGGCCTTGCCAAGTTCGGCAACTTTGAGCACGGTAAAATAAAAAAGGTGGTGGAAGACCTGCTGGCCGTGAGCGGGATTGACTACACGGTGTTCAGGGTCACCACCCTTGCCACGGACATGTCGTTATTGCTCGGTCGCCGCCTCATCAAAAAGGGCTGGGCCCCTCTTTTTATGAAGCCGCACGAGAAAATACGGCCGATCTTGCTGGCAGACCTGGCGTGGTGCATGGCTGACGCACTTGATAATCAGAAAGCATCGTGCCGGGTGATCGAGGTGGCAGGCAAGGAGGAGTATGATTTTATCTCGTTCCAGGAGCTTTTTCGCAAGGCCATCGGCAAACCAGTCCGCTTTGTTTTTATCCCCCTGCCGCTGACAAATTTTATTGCCTCGATGCATCGATTTTGCAACCAACTGCCGCTACAATGCGCGTGGCCTGGTATCGGCATTTACCGGAGGCAGCACCTGCGACATAACGGAGATGGAAAAAATATTTGCCGTGCAGCAGGGAAGCTTTGCCAAATATCTTGAAGACTTCTGCAGCCATGCCCGGGGAGAGGCACCACCTGCTGCCAAAAGCTGAAGCTTGTAACTGAGTAATAGCTATCAGCTTTCAGTCCCGAAATTACTTTGTGCCTTTATACCCTTTGCCTTTTTCACCTTCCCTTTTCACTTTGCACCTTTCACAACCCCGCACTAATTCCTTGACTCATTCCCGCCAACCATATATATGCATTTACACCGGCAGGGGACCTCTGTTGATTATTAATAAGCCCCTGCTTTTTTTGTGTGCTAATGTTGCGCAGCAGGACATACATGCCAGAAAAAAACCGGCGCCTGTTTTGACCAACACCCCGGCATAAAGGAGATTTAATGGAAGAGCAGCAGAAAACGAAATGGTATAACAACCGGGCAAAAGTTATTTTTTCCCTGCAGGCATTCCCGCCGCTTGGTATCTACGCGTTGCTGCGCAGCAGCGCTTTCACCGTCAAACAGAAATGGCTGGTGGCTTTGGGCGTCACTGCGCTTATCGCGCTTTTTATATATACCGGTATCGGCGCAAAAATGAACCGGTTCGTTCTCGGGCTTTTTACCTGAGCCGGGTATCCTGAAATTAGCCATCAGTGTTGCGCTGTCAGTCCCGAATCCCGAATCTCTTTTCACCTTCCACTTTCCACCTTTCACTCTCCCCCTTTTCACAGCAAACCTTCTTCATTCCACCTTGCGCAATGTCACTATGCCATTGACTCACCATCACCGCAGGTATATATGAGGTTAGATAATTATATCTGTTTGTTATAAAAAGCAGGCCCCATAAAAGGAGAAATGCCATGACCTACGATAACGTAGCCCTGTATCTAACCAACCCGACATTTATCATTCTTGCTTTAATGTCTGTCTATTCTGTCACGGTGATGATTAATCAGGCCTACTACCTGTTTTCAAGCAGGGAAAAAGGCCCGGAACTGGTGCAGTTTCTTGAAAACGCCCGGAACGGATACACGGAGATCATGGCTTTCTTAAAGGCAAAGGACACTCCTCACCGCAGGCTGGTCCAGGCATGGCTTAAACATAGTCAGCAGTCCGCAGAAGCTCTGGGTGCTCTCTTGAGTGAGGAGGCAAAGGGCCTGCGCTGGGAGGCGGAGCACCGGCTTGCAGCGCTCGGCACCATAGCAAATATCGCGCCCTTTGTCGGCCTGTTCGGGACAGTTGTGGGGGTTATCAGAGCGTTTCAGGCCATCGCGCTCAAGGCAAGCGCCGGGCCGTCGGTCGTTGCCAGCGGCATTGCCGAGGCGCTCATCTCAACCGCGGCCGGCCTGTTTGTAGCAGTCCCTGCAGTCGTGGCATACAACTACTTTTTGAAACGAGCCCGAAAGCTGAGCCTTGAACTGGATCACATTGCAACCGTGCTCATATACCGCGGAGGTAAATAATCATGTACATAAAAAATACCTCTGAAACGCCGTTTCTGAGCGATATCAACATGGTCCCGCTGATTGATGTGGCCCTGGTGCTGCTCATTATCTTCATGATCATCACCCCGGTCATGGTGCTCAACTCCATTCAGGTGCAGCTTCCCCAATCCTCATCAGAGAAGCAGACACCGACCAAAAACATCATCATTGCCGTAAAGCCCGACGGCAGCGTGTATCTCAACAATGAGCCGGTAACCCAGGGGCTGCTCACCGACAAAATAACCGCTGCTGATGCAGCAGCAGCCCGAGTGTGCCGTGATTTACGCTGACCAGAAGGTTGATATTGCGATGCTGGTCGATGTGATCGATCAGGTCGAAGCCGGCGGCATGCACAACATCAGCCTGACCACCGAGCGCCGGCACCAGTCGCCGGCAGCAGCGCCGGCGAGCTAAGCGCTTCGATCCATACCTTTGATGACGAATTTACTTCCTCATGACTAGTGCCAGGCCTGAGTAGCGGGAAAGCGTCTCCATGGATCGCAGTGCTGCTTGAAGCACGGGATAGCATTACCACAACGATTGAAAGAGCTGCAGCATGCGCAATGCCAAAACCATACGGCATTTTATAAAACATCCCCCGGCATATATACTGTCCTGCCTTATCCACGTGTGCTGATACTGGCGTTTTACCAGGTGAACTGGGCCTTTATTCCGCATTACGGGTTGGAAGAAAATCCGGTCATATCCATCATTCCCCCGCAGCAGAACGACCTTCAGTTTACCTTTCAGGCTCCTCAAACCCCTGAAGAGTTCAAAGTCAGGGGCACTGATGCGTTTGACCAGCTTAAGTCTGAAAAAAACAGGAATTGCCGATCCCTAAAATCGAATCAAATGCTCCGGTGCCTGACATGAAGTTTACCCCCGATATACGGGTCCGGGAGGATGTCAACCGTATCGGCGCGCCGACCCTTGACCGCTCGCTGCTTGCCGGCCCCAGAGGCCCGGCAAATACTATCGGCGGGAAGGGCCTGCCGTACTACGGGCTCGGAGACAAATCGTTCGGGTCATTCAGCAGGACTATTCAGGGGGTGCGGAAAATTGGTCTGGATGTTGTGTTTGTTTTTGATGCAACCAGCAGCATGGCCCAGTTTCTGCGGCAGGTGAAGATAAAGATCGCAAACCTGTGCATGACGTTTAAGATGCTGGTTCCCACCACACGGATCGGGCTGGTTGCATACCGCGACCGGGGAGATGATTTTGTCACGAAAAAATATCCCGCTCACCCATAAGACGCAGCAGCTGCAGAAGTTCCTGCAGGGCATTGACCCGGTAGGCGGAACCGACTACGAAGAGGCGGTTGACGAGGGACTGCGCGTTGCGGTCAGCGAGTTTAACTGGGAGAAGAACTCAAAGAAGATAATCCTTCTGATCGGCGATGCGCCCCCGCACAAACAGGACATGCTGAAAGCACGCGAGCTGGTGGAAAAATTCAGAAACCAGATGGGCGGCATGGTGGCAACGCTTGATACCAGCATCAGAAGCCTTCAGCCTGTTGATCCGCAGAGCCGGCAGACGGTTATGCCTGAATTCAGGCAGCTTGCAGAGGCCGGGGGCGGAGAAAGCGCGCTCATGCTTGACGAGGTGAAGGTGATCAGGCAGATGGTCGTGCTTGCCTTTGGCACCAAATGGGAATCGTACCTGGATGAGTTTTTGAAAAATTTATGATGCAGGAACCGTATATGAAGCTTCTCGCTGATGCCATGAAACAGGGCAGTATCGTGGTCGCTGTGCTTGTTTTCTGCGGCTCATTACCGGCGGCAGCCCGTGGCGCGAGCGGGATGAGCTCTCTTGCCGAAGTGAGCAGCACGCTGCGCAGCCTGGAAAAAGGCTTTGCGGACGTGAAAGAAAAAAACCAGCTTTCTTTTGACCTGCAGAAAGGACTGGCAATACGCTCAGGAGAATGCGTTACCCGGCTTGTTGACCTGAGCCAGAATGCTGACCTGACGCAGGCTGCCCGGCAGGACGAGTTTAAAGCGCTGTTTCTGAAAAACGGTGAGCTTCTGCGGAGCATGATTGCGTACAACCAGGGCCGGATTGATGATGTGCTGGAGGAGAAGCATGGCGGTGCTGCGGATAAAGAAGGTGTATTTGCCTCGACTGAATGGCAGCAGGCGCAGTACCTGACACTTCTTGCAGGCTACTGGCTTGGCTGGAACAGCTACTACGCGGCACTGCTCTATACGGAGCGCGCTTCAGCACGGACGGACCTGCTGGAAGAGGCGGTTTCCGGGTTTACGCGCGCCGGGATAAATTTTCAGGAACAATCGCTTGCCGGCCGCTGCATCCTGGGCCGCGCACTCTGCTTCAAGGAGCTGAAACAATATGACAAGGCGCTGGAAGACCTGCAGGCGGTGATGAAACGGTCGTCCCGCGAAGATCCCCTTTACGCACAGGCCGGATATGAGCGGGCTCTGATCAGTTATCAGACAGGGAAAAAGAATCTCGCCGTAAAGCAGCTGCAGGAGCTTGAAGAGACGGTTAAGCCGAAAGCCATGCCCCAGCCGCTGCGGGAAAAGATCAAAAATTTAGAATCAGCCATTGCGCTCGGCATTGCGGAGAAGAAGCCGGAAACCCAGGGCAGCGCTGCCGGCAAGTCTGAGCGGGAAGCAGTGCAGGAGCTGAAGCGCCTCGCAGATGCCGAGCGATGCGCAGGCACCGGTTCTCTACCAGTATGTGCGGGACCACGCCGCGGCGCTTGCGAAGGTGCCTGAAGCCGAGCTGGGGAGCATGGGCGACCATGGCCATGGCTGACTGGTATTTTGAGCGCAAGCAGTATGACCCTGCCATTGAGCGCTACCGCCGCCTCTACAGCGCGCCCGACACCCTTATAAAACGGCACCTTGATGATGTCTGCTTCCGCCTGGCGTATGCCCTGGCGCAAAGAGAGCAGTGGCAGGAGGCGCTTTCATGCCTTGAGACCCTGTTTGCAAAATTTCCCAAATCATCATTCAACGGCAAGGCAGCCTGCCTCTATTACGTGGCTGCCGTGCGTGCCTATAAGGCAAACCCGGCCGAGGCATTCTACAGCCGCTACATAAAGGCTGCCGAGTGCTATGTAAAAAACTGCCCCGATGCCCGGGACAAAAGCGAAGCGCATTTTCAGCTGGGCCGCTACTATCAGCATAAAAACAGGGCCCGGGAAGCGCTGCAGGAGTTTGCGCTGGTCAAAAGCGATTCGCCCGCACTTTGCCGAGGCGCAGCAGGCAGGACTGCTTCCGGTTATAGATACGCTGCAGGAACAAATTGAAAAGATTGAGACACTGGTGCGCCAGGGTGCGGGGCAGTCAGATGAAGCGCTGCAGCTGTACCGTGAAGCGCTGCAACAGGCAGAAGGCTGGCACAAAACAGCAGTGAAAAAAGGCGCTGCAGCCGGCAGTGAGCCTGATGCGCATATGGCGTATCTCCTGGCGCGGCTCTATGTTAACGGCCCGGAGCCAAACCCGCAGAAGGCATTGCCAATGCTCCAGGGATTTGAGAGCAGGTACCCCGTTACCCGGCAGCGGGATCTTCTGTACGGCCTGGTAAAAAAACTGCGCCTTAAATGCTATCTGCAGCTGCGCCGGCTCGATGACGCAGAGCGAGAGATCAGCAGCATCGCGGCCAAAGGGCCGGCTGACCAGGAAACCCTTGCATGTATAAACGAATATGCTGACCAGTATTACCGGCAGGCCCGTGATGCACGGGCACAGGGTGACACCGCCCTGGCAGCAGAGAAAGCTCAGGCAGCGCTTGCCGTCTATAAGAAGCTGAGCAGCATTGTTGCAGCGGATGCTAAAAGGAAAAAATCTTTATGATCACCTGCAAATGCGGCTTGCTGAACTCTACGCTGATACTGATCAGCCGCAGCAGGCGGAAGCTCTCTACCGGAAAAAGCTTGAGCAGGACCCGGCATCAGCAGAAGCAATGCACGGCCTCGGCCTTATCCTTGAGAAGCAGGAGCAGTGGCAGGATGCATTTGATACGTGGCGGAAGTTTTCAAAGGGCCTGAAGCAGGGAACTCCCCCGTGGTTTGAAGCGCGGTACCGGGACAGCGTGGTCGCTTACCCAGCTGGGAAAACAGTCAGATGCATGCGAGGTCATTGCAGCAACAAAAATTCGTTTTCAGGATTTCGGTGGTGGAGAGTACGGCCGGAAATTCGCGCAGCTTAAGGATACGGTGTGCGGAGTGGAGAAGGGGAAAAAGGCAAAAGGCACAGAGGCACAAAGTAAGGTGCTGAGTGTCCACCCTCCGCAGTGTTAGGAAGGAACGAACCTATTGGTTATTTCGAAGTATAATTTTAGTTTCGATTGTCCAGCCTTATCAGTGCTACGGAGGGCTCATGGCCGAACAGCGAGCGATGAGTGGGGAAAATCGATGAATGGGTAAATTCGTGACTCGTGACACTTTTAATAACTATCCGGACGTAACAGAGGACGTTATATGAAAAGCTCAACTATTAAAACGTGGTGCTGTCTTGTGCTCATGCTGTCGCTGCTGCAGGGGTGCGGCGCCCTGTTTCACAGTGAACAGGAAGAGCGGATGCGGCAGGAGGCAGAGTTTAAGCCCTATCAGCAGAAAAACAATATCGAGGGATATCGCGAGTTCATCCGAAACTATCCGGAGAACATGTTTATTCCTATAGCCAGGGGCACTATTGAAGACCTGGAGTTTGCCCCCTGTGAGCAGAAAGACACTATTGATGGGTACCGGGAATTCATCAAAGACCTTTCCCGCAAACCGCAACAGCTCACGGGCTGCTGAAAAAATTGCGCAGCTGGAGTTCAAGCGGGTTGAAGACGCTGATACCATGGAAGGCTACAGGGAATTTCTTCGGAAAAATTCCCGCAGCAACTATACCTTGCTGGCACAGCAGCGGCTGCAGGACCTTGAGTTTCAGTCCCTGGACAAGAGATGCCGGGACCAGTACGGGTTTGACCTGCTGCTGTACCGGCTCAATGTGAGCCGTCTGCAGAAAGAGCTTGAGTCCGCCAGCGCCTCCAGCCTTGCAGATTTTACTTTGTTTGCCTCAATTGATACCTATAAAGGCCAGAGATGTTTTCATACCCTTCTCATCTATGGTGATGCAATGGCGCGGCTGGACACGAACAAAAAAGAGTCTTCTGAACCTTTTTTTGATTCTGTTATTGCAAAGCTGCTGGTCTATCTTGATCAGAAATTCACCAACAGGAAAGCGCTGGACGGTTTCAGCTTTTCAATAGCTTCATCAGCCAACCGCTTTTACGGGGATGCAGCGGTTCTGCTGGTATATTACTTCCCCGCTGAAAGCGTTCATCAGTTTGCGCAGGGATTGCTCAAGCCCGGAGAGCTTCTTGCCCAGGCAACAGTCAGCACCCCGGCAAACGCAGCGCAGGCGGGGAAGGCCCCGGTCAGTCAACCTGCGCCGCCGCGTTGAAAGGGGATGGAAGGAAATGAGATCACCCCTTTTCACGTTTATTTTCCCATTCCCCAGCTCCTAACCCCGCGCCACTTAGTCACGGCTCACGAAGTATTTGTTGACTCTTTTCCTCCTCAGATATATATGCAGTTTTAAATAAGCAGGGAGGGACTCAATATGAAACAAGACCCGTACCTGAGCCTGGCAAAGGCATATGACTGGCTCTGCGAGCCATCAGCCGGCATCTTAAGAAGGATTGGCCTAAAGGTATTTCCGCCCCGGGAGAATATATCAATTCTCGACATCGGGTGTGGAACGGGAACACAATTGGCCCTGTACCGTAAAGCAGGCTGCAAACTGTTCGGGGTGGATACCTCGCAGTCGATGCTTGAAAAGGCGCGGCGCAAACTGGGTGACGCCGCCGAGCTTCGTCTGGAAGATGCCTCGCACTTGACCTTCCCGGGCCAAATGTTTGACCTGGTCACCATGGTCCTGGTGCTGCACGAATTGCCTGCCGCGCTGCGTTCTGCCGTTCTATCCGAGTGCAAGCGCGTCGTAAAAGCTGATGGCCGTGTCCTGGTCATAGATTTTAATTTTGGTCCCTATCCGTTTCCCATGGGGTACCTCTGGAGGGCCTTGAGAAGGTTTTTTGAGATTACGGCAGGCCGCGAACACTACACTCATTACCTCGACTTCAGGGCGCGGGGAGGTTTAGAGCCATTGATTGCCGAAGCGCATTTCTTAGTTGATAAACACGTTACATCAGAACATGGAGTTGCGGCAGTCTATTTGCTGCAGGCATAAAATAATTAATATAATTTGAGGCAGTACTTCTGTGCCTGTCATTTTCCGGAGCAAAAAATGAATAATGCTAAAAGAGAACCCTGGATGAGCGCGGAGCTTGAAGCAGAGCTGAAGGCAACAGCGGAGAATGATGCTCTGAGCTGCACGCAGATACAGGCGTTTGCCGCGAAGCATAGTCTGGACATTACAAAGATGAAAACGTTTGTAGACATTATCGGGCTGAAGGTAACCGGCTGCCAGAAGCTCTGCGCATAAAGACTTGTTTTTCATCTCCCGGTCGGGCCGGCTCTCTCTTCCGGCATTAAAATGCCTTTTACAAAGAATACAGCAGCAGGGGAAAATTCTATGCCCAAAAAATACGACGTGATAATAGTCGGTGCGGGCCCGGCAGGGCTTATGGCAGCGCGGGCTGCAGGGGAAAACGGGCTGAAGGTTGCCTTGCTGGACCGCAAAGCCGACATCCCGAAGATTCACCGCTCCTGCGGCGGGGTGATCGGGGTCAACCATTATACCTTCGGGCAAAGCGCAACATTCCACGATGAACAACATTCATTTGCCTTTCCGGTTACCGGGTTCACCATCCCCTATGCCGGGCCCTATCAGAATATATACGGCTACCAGATATATTCTCCGGGCGGCAAAAAGCTGGAGCTGGGGGATTTTGCCGAACTGAAAAAAGACCCGCTGAAAAACCGCACCGGTGTAGCCACCAGCAAAGAGCTGCTGCTGCGCGGCATCCTGGAGGAATCTTGGAAAATACGCGGTGGAGATATATCCCGACACGAATATCACGTCAGTACGGAAAACACCTCAGGGAGTTCTGGTTGAGGGCGGCGGGAATTTTTTTGAGGGCAGTTTTTTAATTGCTGCTGACGGCATCAACTCGCGCATTGCCCGCAATCTGGGGCTTTAATGAAGGGCGCCGGTTCTTCGGCACTTCCTGCGATACATCCTGGGAGGTTGAAGGCCTCAACTGTCCCGATGCCGAAGGTTTCATTTTTATGATAACCCCGGAGGGGCTCTTTTCGATGCTTCCCGCAGCGGAGACAAACCACTACCACGTCTATGCGCTCACCTACCGCAGGGATAAAGCCCCCGCAGAGCTGATACAGTACCTGTTCCATAAAGATCCCACGTTCTCTTCCTGGTTCAAACAGTCAAAGCTGCTTCACGCAACATCCTGCGTGATAAATGTGTTCAGCCCCATAGAGCGGCCGTATAAGGATAATGTGCTGCTGATCGGCGATGCGTGCTGGCGCCGGGAGATCAGCAACGTGGGGGCCCTCAGCTGCGGATGGATGGCCGGGCAGGCTGCAGCCATTGCGCTTAATGAAGGCAATCGTAATGAGCGCGGATTGAGAAGCTATCTTGAGTGGTATGAGCGCTATTTTTATAAACCCCACGGCGCAGCCACTCCCAGCGCGCTTGATTTCCAGGACTACCTGAGCCCGGAAGAGCTTGACTATCTTGCCGAGCTTCCCGGCAGGAAGCTTCCCCAGACCATGGAATTTATTGAAATGGTGAGGCTCATCGGCAGGACCTATGCAGAGCTGATGAGTACCATAAGCGATGAACGGCCGGGGATTCTGGAAAAGCTTATCAAGCTGCGCGAGAACCGGGAGGATGATATGGAACGGCGGGTCAGATCGGGTTTTCCGAATTTTTTAACAATGTAACGTCGGTTCTGTTTCAAAACAGTTGTTAGAGCAGCCATCTGCAATCTAATTTATAGCAATTTGGATTTGAACTGGCAGTTTCTGAAATATGGTTTTAACTCCATCGGACAATGGCTGATTTTCAAATCTACACTGAAATGAAACAGATTAATTTATTTCTCGGTGCTGACCCCCCCCTTTTTTTTTCTTCAACTTCGGTGCAATGCGTATGACTTTATCAGCAAACAAAAGTTTTCAAACGGTAACAATTGAATTATCACTATCTCCAAAGGGACTTCTCACATATTTATCAGCATGATAGTCGTTTTCCCATTTAGATTGATCGATGAGATAACGAAATTCATAGTCCTTTCCCGGCGCAATTTTGAGAGTGATAGTATACTCTCCATTCTTTGATCGTTTCATCTGATGAGCGTTTATATCCCAATTATTAAACTCTCCAACAAGATGAACGCTCTTTGAATCAGGAGCAGCACTGTTTGGCAGCGTGAAAGTTACCTTGCACATGTTTACGCTCGCAAGGTATTCCTTCTTTATGCCGCTAATTTTTTGTGCTTCATTGTTAACTTTGGCGGTCTTTTTTATCTTAAACATGTTCTTTCCTCCTGATTTTCCGTGAAATCAGTTGACTTGTATGACTGAGTTCTTGCCACCAAAAGCATTCTCTCCTTCATGAGGATTTGCCGGGTCAAAAAGCCATTCACCATTCACAATGAATTTATAGTGATATTTCCCTGGAGGAAGTGAAACAAACCGCTTCCACACCTGTTCCTCCGGAACATAGGTCATTTCGCCGTGCTCTGCAGACCAGGCATTAAAATCACCCACAAGAAGCACTTGTGCATTAAGGGGGGCGTTTAAAGTAAATATTACTCCATTTTCAACTTTCCTGGGGCTAACGTGCTGTGCCTTCATACTATCTTTTCTGACCCTGGTCGTTACGGTCTCTTCTGCTATTACTTCCTCAGCCAACTGGCAATAATCCTGGTATCCTGAGCAATGTTTATCATAGCATAAGACAGGGCGAGCATAAGAAGCAGCTTCTTTAAGTCGGGTGGTATAGCGAATCATCGTGTGATACAGATTGGGTCCAAATTGATTGCTGACATTGTTAATAATTTCTCTGCAAAAAGATGTGTGCATATTTACCATTGTCGCAAGGGCTTTAATGGAAATGTAATGATTTTGCTCATGCTGGATAATATCAATAGTTTCCAGGAGTTTGGTAAGGCCGTGAAGAGAATAGATGCTTGGTTCAATAGGCACAATTACTTCAGTGCATGCTTTGAGCGCATTAAAGGTTAGCAGCCCGATAGAAGGCGGGCAGTCAATCAGTATATACTGGTATGTATTATTGAGTGCTGCAATGCTGTTTCTGAGCCGGTCCTCACGGCCAGATACCCCTGATAACTTTTGCTCGGCTGCACTGAGAATGACATGTGAAGGAATTAGAGAAAAATATTCCCCCAGCACTATTATGGTTTCATCTATGGAAATATTTTCAGGAAAGCACAGCACATCGAAAATGGTCTTATCAAGGTCATCATTGGTTTTCAGAAGACCAATGGTTGAATGTGCCTGAGGATCTAAATCAATGAGTAGAACTTTTTTATCTTTTTCAGCGAGGCAGGCAGCAAGGTTTATAGCTGTGGTTGTTTTTCCGCATCCTCCTTTTTGATTTATAATTGCTATCTTCCGCATATTACCCCCTTTCCTGGCATTTCCCAGGACTAATATTGTTGTCTTTAATGTCTCTATTTAGAGTGCAAATAGATTCAATGCCTTCTGTTGTTCCGGGCATTTAAATCATATAGCTTCTCAAAGAGAATTTTCTCTTCCAACAATAAAGGGAACAATAAAAACGAAGATTGCGAAAAACAGAATAAAATTAACTTATTTTTATTTATATTAAATTACCTATATAGTTAAAAATATCCTTTTGTCAAGAAAAAAAACTATATTTAGTGTGTTAAATTTTGTTTAATACACTATATAGAAGTATGCCCTCTTTATGCAATGTCATAAAAATAGGCGTGCTTATTTATTGCAAAGACACATTGTATCAGTGATAGACTTTCATAGCGCCATTTGGCACCAGTGGAGGGGGAATGGGATCAGATTTATTTTCTTGTGGAAACGGGGGGAATCAGCGCCATATATATTTAGTAATTTAATATATGGCACTGATTCAAGAGAATAAATCACATTACACACCAGCGTCAGGGTCAGCGATGGTCCTGCTGTTTCTGCATCAATATATTGAGGTGTGATCTTGTTGGTTAAATTTCACGCGTACGATGATTTTTTTTGCTTGCCAGTGTTGCTTTGCGGAAAGAAATCTGCAATAAATTTATGGTTGACTCACTACTCTCGCTGCTGGTACATTAGCTACAGTTTTAGAACATAAAGATCTGCTGCAATATTTTGAATTTCATCATTTCAAGTCTAAAACCTGTTTTTGAATAAAGGAGACCTGTTATGTTTTACGTATTACTTGCTGTCGCTGCCGTCATTACCGCTGCAGGATTTTACAAGTTTGTTTATTTCATTTCCATCGGATACGCGTTTTCCGTTGCTGGATTGGCTGTTGCCATGCTGATCGGCTTTGGGACGTCTCTTACACTTCCGGTTGCTATTCTCCTTGCCATCGTTGCCGTGTACGCGGCACGGCTTGGAATTTTTGTTGTTATCCGTGAATATAAAAACGTCGCGTACCGCAAGGTCCTGGATGAAGCCTCAACCGGATTTAAGAAAATTCCGTTTTTTGTTAAAATCCCTATCTGGATTTTCTGCTCCATTCTGTATGTGATGCAGGTGTCGCCGGTGTTCTTCAGACTGCAGAACGGATTGCAGGAAGCTTATGCCGGGTGGCTGTATGCCGGCATTGTCGTGGTAGCCATAGGCTTTCTTTTGCAGACTGTTGCCGATGCGCAGAAAAACAGGGCGAAAAAAGAGAACCCCAAAACTTTTTGCAGCCGGGGACTTTTCAAGATGGTACGCTGTCCCAACTATTTCGGCGAAATTATTGTCTGGACCGGAGTCTTTGTGTCATCCATGCCCTGTTTATCCGGATGGTTCCAGATTGCCTTTTCGCTTGCAGGATACATCGGCTTAGTTTACGTCATGTTCGGTTCAACCCGCAGGCTGGAACTGCGCCAGAACAAGAATTACGGATCAGACCCCGCATATCAGGAGTATGGCAGAACTACCCCGGTCCTTATTCCTATGCTCCCCCTGTATACTGTCGCGGATTGGAAGTGGTTGGGGAAATAGATGGAATCCGGGCTGCAGCGTAGAGCATGGAAGTGCAGCCGCTACAGATGGTTTCTCGTTTATTTATAAGCAGCTAAAATTTTATCAATCGTTCCTTAAACTGGAAGACCACCTCATCGGCGACACCAAGAGCTGAAACCGTAACGCCGGCAGCGGGGACAAAGGTTACCTCTGCACACAGCTTCCGGGAAACGTTGCCTGACAGGAACTAACGGGGCACACCTTCAAATGTCATTTTTTAGTTTGCTGTGCCCCTGGCACTTACGCCCTCAACCCTCTGACTAAGAGCCGGATATAACGGTTTTATGATACTCATCCAGCCTGTTTAAAGCGTCCTTGCTGTTGAGCCCCGCATCCATAAATTCCGATACCTTTCTGGCAAAGATCGCTTTCAGCATATCAATATTTTCCAGGTTGGAATCGCGGATAAGTTCAAGATATTTCAAGTCCGCCTTGATGCCTTTTTTTTTGCAGTGCTTCAGCAGCTCTGCCAGGTCGCGCTGGGTAGCTACGCAGTAGCAGACATCATAGGCAAGCCGGTAGATGGAATCGAGCGCTTTCTTCTCATATTCAGGGAAGTTTTCCTGTACCTCCAGATAAAAATCTTCCCTGAATTCCTCAAGGCTATAGTCAACCTCGGCCTTTACAACCTGTTCACCGGTAAAATCCCATTTCATATATTCTTCCTCCGATTTTAAACCTAACCACAGGTCACAGAGAACCTCTCCGCGGTCTCTGTGGTTTTACTTTCATCCCGGTTTTAGATTTTTATATTACAGTACCTGGAGAGAGTTTTTCAAGCTTTCTTATGGGCCGTTATAAAAATAAAAAAAGGCATCTGCTTAAACAGACACCTTTTTTCTCGCCGGCCGGTTAATTGTCCAGGGCTCCCTCCGCTACCCACGCCCGCTGCCGGTCCCACATCTCTTTTGGGTAGGGCTTTGCGCCGACATCTGCCGCGTGATTCCTGGGAGGGCCGGTGATCTGCACGAGCACGCTGTTGTCCGGGTCACCCGGGATCACAACCGGGCCGTTTTTGCTTCCTTTGATAAGTCCGGCATAGCTGCTGAGATCAAGTCCTGCTTTTGAATCGGCATTCTGGTTGTGGCACTGGGTGCATACCATGGCCTTGTAAAAGGGGAGCAAATCACACGAAAAAGAGGTGGTCTTCCCCTCCGGGTAGTCGCCTTTGATTGTGATCGCCTTGTCGAGGGTGCCGTTGCCGTTATTGTCAACTACGCCGAAGGTGGCTTCATAGCTCCCCGGACACTGGTACGTGTGCGCGGGATTCTGTTCGGTGCTGCTTTTGCCATCCCCGAAATCCCACCAGTAGCGCACTATGGTCCCGTTGGTGGCGGCTGCGGTGCCGGTGAAGTGCACTTCAAGGGGAATGCCGCCTGAGGTAACGTCAGCGCTGGAACTTAATGCCGGCGGTTGTATTTTCCCGGTCAGCTGGCTGAGTGTTCTGACCAGCAGCCTGGCGGGCGCGTAAATTTTTATCTGTGCGTCGCATTCCCTGATCCAGTCAAAAACTGCACTGCCGCCTGAACAGCCGTCGATGCGCTTTAGAATCATGTTCTCTGCAATGGCGCCGGCCAGCTCGTAATTCTCTTTTTCAATCAGGCTCGATGCCATGTCAGCCCAGTATGCCATGATGTACTTGAAAACGCTCAGCCTGAAAGCTGCTGCCGGCGCGTCGGCTATCACGTTCTGCAGCCCCCGTGCCTGCGACACGACCGAAGGCGTATAGACCTCTCCGATGCCCACGATTTTTCGAAAGTCAAAACCTCCGATGAGCACCGGCCTGCCGTCAGGAAGGACAACCGTCTTGCAGGATTTCCGCGCGAACAGCGCCGAGTCCGTTGTCACAAAATCATTGGACTCAGGCCGGTACAGGTACACGGTGCTCGCTATCTGGCTGCGGGTATTGACGCCGCCGGGAAACATGGCAGTACCGTCCAGCAGCCGCACGGGATATTGATCACCCTGCCCGTGGAAAAAAGTTTTTTCCACAGGGGTAAAGGTATTGGCAGCCGGATCATATACTTCTGCTTCATTTCCGATTCTGAAAGGCGGATTATTAAACGAGCCTGCAAACACAACCCGGCCGTCCCGCAGGAGCACCGCGGCAGGCACTAACCGTGAAGTATGCATCTCTCCTGCCGGCGCAAACGTTTCTGTTTTGGGATCAAAGATGTCGGCTGTCTTGAGGGCATTGTTAAATCCCGGGCCCTGTGACCCTCCTGCCACGAGCACCCTTCCATCCGGCAGCTTAATCGCGTGGTGGAAAATGCGCAATGAACTCATCTTTGAACTCAGGAGCCTGAAGGTGCCGGTCTTGGAATCATAAATTTCAGCGCTGTCCAGGCCCATGGTTGTGCTTATGGAAACTCCCGGTCCCCCGCCGGTGACGAGTACCCGGCCGTCATCAAGGAGCACCAGACTGGGATCTCTGCGCGCAACCTGCATGGATCCTGTGGGCGTAAAGGTATTGGTCTGCGGATCAAAGAGATCAGCGCTGCTCAGCACCCGCGCTCCCGGGGCAGCGGGGCTCTGGGCGTTGCGGCCCCCGGCTATAAGCACTCTCCCGTCGGCAAGGGTCAGGGCTTCGTGGCTCCACTTGGGTTCTGACAGCGTTGATAACAGGAGCGTGAATGAAAGGGTTTCGGGATCAAAGATTTCAGCACTTGTTACCGTGGTAAAATCAGGAAGTATTGCCCCGCCCGTTACCAGCACCCGCCCGTCCCTGAGAACCGTTTTCGTGGCAAGGTCCCGCGGGATGTTTATCGGTGCTGTCGGGGACCAGCGTCCCCGGTCGCATCCGAGGTCGGCATCCTTGATTGCATCCTGCTCGTGGCATTGATAACAGGCTGCAGGATTTCTGCACTCACCCGGCACACCCGCAGAATGAGCAGGGGTGCCGGAAACAATAGCCAGTACCGCGACTAATAAAGCAGCTGCAGAATTATTGCTCATGATTGCCTCCTCTTTTTTTATCCGTTTCATCAGACAGTACTATTTATTGCTCCCCGCCGACACTGAGCGGTAATAGTTTGAGCAGCAGTGGGTATCCCCCCGTACCTGTTATACGCATATATCCCTGCAGTAGTGGGTAGTCAAGAGGAGAGTTGGATAACGGGGAAGAGGGGTTGGAGACGGCGCCGGCTGCGCCCCCTTTTTTCTTCTGTTTGCATTCTTACGGTAATACATTTACAATACCCGGCAGCAGCGTAAAAAAAACTATCTCACAGCAAACTCCATGACATTACATGACAGAGTCGCCATCGTCACCGGCGCCAGCCGGGGCATAGGAAAGGCCATCGCCATTGCCCTGGCCGGGGAAGGAGCGCGCGTAGTGGTTGCGGCCAGAACCTTTCGCGAGCTTCCGGTCATAGCCGGCAGCATTGAAACCACAGCCGAAGAAATCCGCAGTTGCGGCGGCAGCGCCCTTGCATTTAAAACCGATGTCACCAGAGAAACATCAGTGGCCGGGATGGTTGAAAAAACGCTCGCTGAATGGGGCCGCATCGATATCCTGGTCAATAACGCGGCCACCAATTTCCCCGCTTGCTTTCATGAAATGCCGCAAAAACACTGGGACCGGATCCTGGAGGTCAACCTGCGGGGCACTGTGCTCTGCACCCGCGCGGTGCTGCCCGCCATGATGCGGCAGCAGCAGGGCCATATTATTAATATATCTTCAGTGGTGACGCAGAAGCTGCATCATCAGCCCTTTACCGGCATTGCCTATGACGTGACCAAGGCGGCCATAAACCGCCTCACCCTGGGCCTGGCTGAAGAGCTGAAGCAGTACGCAATTGCCGTAAACGCCCTCATGCCTGACAACACGGAGAGCGAAGGCTGGGCCTTCCTCAATCCGAACATCGACCGCTCCGGATGGGACCCTCCCGCTATCTGGGGCAGCTACGCAGCACTGGTGGCAGCCCGTGACCCGGCCTCGTTCACCGGGCACCTGCTCTTGAAACAGGACCTTGAGGCATTACGATAATTCTTTCCTGCCGGCGTTACTGAAAAGCTGACTGTTTATAATAAAGATAATAAGGGAGTGCGCAGAAAAAAGGGGACGGTGTGATTACCATGGCACCGCCCCCTTTACATTTTGAAAGGCTTAGTCAAGATCCTGCAGCGGGCTGCACGCTGCAGTGGTGACGCTAAGAATCTCAGTCATGGGGCGTGACATGGCCGCAAGCTTCGGCATAAGATCAGGCCGCTCTTTCTGTATGGTTGGGACCAGGCTCTGTATCAGCCCGCCCATGTGGGCTATTGCGGCATAGGGATTCCAGCACGGCGGCAGCGGATTTTTAACCAGGCTGAAAATATAATCAAGGTCCTCTTCCCGGTCCATCACATACGGCAGCGCGAAGTTCATGAGGTATGCTTCATGCGGGCACTTCTCAATGTAGGTTGACTTCCACCACGCTACGTACTGTGGAATAGCCTGGGAGGCCAGACCCACCCGGTTCTCTTTCAGTGCTGCGGCAACCGCGCTCCCTGCCTTCCAGCCGCTGATCATGGCCCCGGAATTTTCCAGCTCCTGGCAGGCACCGGTATCGCCGGCAAGCAGCACCCGGTCGCAATAGGGCTCAAGCACCGGAGAATAAATATACTGGGCAGAGGCAGATTCTTTCAGCCGCTCGGCGCCCTGGAACCATTTCGAGAAGAAAGGATTTTCTTTTGTAAAATAATCAGCAACCTCGTCCAGGCTGACCCGCGGGTCAAGGGTAAGAAATATCACATTAAGATCATCCGCGTAGGGCCGGGGGAAGATAAACATCAGCCCCGGGGCAATGGTCTTCTGCGTGATGCTCGATATTAGAAGATCAGAGGCCGGAGCCTTCACATTGCGCATGTACCAGCCCTTGGACAGCAGGTAGCTGTAAAACGTCCGGCCCTTGTTAAACCCGAGCATCCGCGCGATGCGCGAGTTGCAGCCGTCAGCGGCAATGAGATATTCCGCCTCAAAGCTTTTGCCGCTGCCGCTTCACGGTGACGCCAGCATCGGCCGGGGTAACACCGGCGACATCGATTCCGGTAATGACCTCCACCCCTGCCTGCCGCACCTCATCAAGCAGGCAGCGGAACAGTATCTCTTTATCATAGGCAATGCCCACCGCGCCGAAATCTCCTTTTTTTCTGGTTTCCTCCGGCAGGCCGAACGGCAGGCGGTTTCCGCCAGGAGAAAAAATGTGCCAGGCAGCGCAGTTTTTCACCGGCCCGTCATAGGCAAAGGAAAACCCGTTCTTGATGAACGCGATCCGCTTCCCCTTCCGGTTATAGTGGACCACATCGTCAAAATAGTAGTCATTTACTGAAACCAGGGTCTGGCCGCACGCCCGCTCCAGGCGGGTGATATCAGCCTTTCGCTCCAGCAGCGCAACAGAAAATCCGGCCTGCCCCGCGGCCTTTGCCGCAAGCAGTCCCGACGGGCCCGCTCCTACAATTATGACATCATATGTTTTAGCCATTGTATTGTCCTGTCTGGTATCTGCGTTCGTTATTAATAATTAGGGAACCCGTTTATGGTAAACGGTTTCATCTGCTTTTCAACCGGTATGGTGGCCACGGTCTGCATCATGGTGATAATATCGGGCCGCTCTTTCTGGATGGTGGCAATTTTTCCCATAATCGACCCGTTGATATTTTTTATCAGGTTGTAGGGGTTAAGCGAACAGGGAAGGGTTTCTGTCACGAGCTTGTAGAGATAATTGGCGATATCTTCTCCGGCAAGCCCTGAGGTCATAAGGGTCAGGAACTCCCGGTAATCCATGAAGCCGGGGAAATTCTTCTGCCACCAGTCAATATAGTTCTTCACACCGTCCCGGTTCGGCCGGCCATCGCGCAGCGCCTCGGTGATGGCGTTCGCGGCTCTGCGGCCGGTCATCATTGACCCGGTGCATTCCGCCTCAACGGTCCAGCCGGCATCGCCGGTGATAAGGACATTATCCAGAAACGGGGTCGGCACCGGTGACCAGATGTTTGCCACATGCGCGTGCTGCCGAAGAATTACGGCATTCTTGAACCAGGATGAAAACGGGCTGTCCTGGATGGCGCGGTCAAGCACCTCTTTATAATTTATTTCCGGGTGCGAGCAGCCGCCCGCGTATACCCATGATTCGTCTTCGCCGTACGGGCTCAGCCCGACCCACATCATGATCGGATAGGGCAGTCCCTTATGGTAGAGAATCGGGTAGTTTATTGATTCAGGATACGGCGGCCTCACGCCCTTCATGTAATAGCCGGCCCCTACCAGGGTGCCGAAAAATGAGCGCTCCCGGTTCAGGCCCAGGAGTTTCACCAGCCGCGAATTTATGCCGTCAGCAGCTATGGTGAAGGTGCCGCGATAGGTCTTTCCCTCGGCGGTCAGGATTGCGTTGGTCTCTCCAACGCGCTTATGGCCGATAACATTGGTCCCCGAAAAAACCTGGACGCCGCTCGCCCGCGCGTCATCAAGCAGGCCCTGCAGCAGGTGCTGCTTGCTGTAGAAGGCTGAAAGGCGGGTCCTGCTGCCGCCGCTTTTGTTTGCTTCATAATCACCCATTTTCACGCAGTGCTTTCCGTCCGGGGTATAAACGTGCCAGGCGTAGAAATTTTTATGCGGGCCGTCATAGCGCACCGAAAAATTATTGACCGGGAAAACTATGCGGTGCTTGTTTTCATCTAAAAACATCCGCTCGCCGAAATAGTATTCGTCTTCAATAGCAACCATTGTCTGGCAGCTGCGCTGAATTGCGGCAATGCTTTCTTTCCGTTCAAGCAAAGCAACGCTCAGGCCGTTCTCCCCCGCCACCTTTGCCGCCATGAGTCCCGCAGGCCCACCGCCAACTATCACCACATCATATACTTGTGCCATGGTTTTCCCCTTCCAGCTCTAAAAGTTAAAATGTTTTATCATTGCCGGCATAGAAACTGAAGACTGCAAAGCAGACCGTCTCCCTGCCGGCCTCGTAAGAACACGGTTGTACAGGCAATACAGTATAAAAACGGGGACGGTGCGTGTCAATAAAAATAACTGCATGCTCCCGGAAAAAGACCGACAGCCGCACCCGGTCTTTTTATTCCTTTATACCAGTTCCCGGCTTTTCTGCATACTTGAAAATCAGCAAAAAACCCGGGATGGTCTATTTGATAATGCGAACCGTAGCCTTGACACGCAGTTTTTTCAGCAGCAACACCAAGGGTAGGGAACGATATAGTATTTGTGTACTGTGTCGCGATAAAACAGTCTCATTCCTATCCCTGGATATATTTCTGATCCTGTTTTAAAACTTCATTGCAATAGTTCCCTCAATAACTTATATATATATATGACCGGTTAATAGAAAGAGGGTTTTAATTAACCGGGGGGTTGGCAGCAAACACTCCACTACGTTATCCTATTCACAAACACAGGGAGGTACGTATGAAAGAGGAAAAATTTCTTCGCCTGCTCATGGCCGCGGTCATTTTTGCCTGGTGCCTGAGCGCGGTTCTGATCACTCCGCAGGCCCGGGCCACGACCTACCCATGGCTTTCATGGCGGCATGATCTGCAAAACACCGGCGCAGTGCCTGACCGGGGCTACCCGACCAGCGCAAAACTGCTGTGGGACAAAACCCGCACCAATGAGCCGCCCCTGGGCACACCCGCACGCTGTTCAACACCGGTGGTGGTGGGAGATGACATAGTTATAACAACCGGCAACGGAGGCGTTATTGAAGCGCGCGATCAATATACCGGGGAATTAAAATGGACAAATACATACACCTGGATACCCCGCCCGCCGGACCCTGCTGATACGCCTCCGGACTGGTGCCAGGGCTCTTCGCCTGATCTGCAGACCAACCTGGGGGTCTGCGGTTACACCATAGACGGGAAATGCCCGGACTGGTGCTATGAATGCAAGGACAAGCCCAATGACTGCAATACCGACGGCAGTGACCTGTTCGGCCTTTCTCTCATCAGCCCGCTGCACTTCCCGCCGGAATACGGCGTGTTTCTTACCGCTGCAACCATTGATACTGATGCCAGCCCCGCACGGATTTACTTTGGCACCATGGACGGCCGGTTCATCGCAAGGCAGCTGAACGACGGCACAGAGCTGTGGGAGAAGCAGCCGTGGAAAGAGTCGGGCGGGCCCAACGAAGGCAGAAAATGGTATGACCAAAAATTTGCCTGGCATCTGTCTCCGCCGTCCGTATATAACGACAAGCTTTTCTTTGGATCATTTCTTCCGAGCTTTTACTGGGTGTTCAAGGCCTTCCCGTTTATCCTTGATGCCTCCGGCCACAGCGTTCCGGGCTGGCCGTCATTTGATAAAGACTACAAGATGTACTGGGTGGGCCGGGACGGCTGGACCTACTGCGCTGATAAAAACACCGGCAACATTCTGTGGGGCTGGGACCCCGGCGGATGCGGGGTTACCAACATTCCCCCGGTCGCTGACGGCAAAGTATTTTTCAATGCTGATACGGTTATTGACTATCACTATGGCCAGATGGCGGCCTGCGACATAAATACGGGGAAAAAGCTCTGGCACGTGGGGCCGATCCCCCTGGCGCAGGGCGGCAACCCGGCCATTTCCCTGGCGCACAATACTATCTTTTACCCGGAAGGAGACGGCGCGGTATGGGCGGTAGACATAACCACCGGCCAGGTTAAATGGACCTACCACGGCGGGTTCTGCGCCATGGGAGCGACCGGTATCGCATCCTCCATGGCAATTGATGAGCGCCGCGGCTGGGTGCTCGGGGCTTCCGACACCGGCCATATATTCGTACTTGATATGAAGACCGGTCGGCTGATCAGGGAAACCTACATGGGCGTGCCGAACTGGAAGCCCAAAGACGGGCAGCCCAAATCTGGTTACTGGTTCCCCGGTGCCAGCGCCATGGCGATAGTGCCTGCGCAGGGGCTATTATATATAGGCGGGACTGACTTTGAGCGGGCCTGGCAGGGCAGCGGGACCAAGGGCAGGGAAAAGCTGTTCTGCTTCAACTATGCTACGTTGTGTAACACCGTAAAGCAGGTATGGGAATATCAGTTTCTCGCAGACGATAACAGCGAGTTTGTCGTCAAGGGGCATGATCCGTACCAGGTATCTTTTTATACCCTGGGCTCGGTCGCCCTGGCAGACGGCCATGTCTATTATGGGTCCTATAACGGACATGTGTACTGCTTTGGCGATTCGTTCAGGAAATAGGTATAGCATGTTCTTCGCAGCCTGCGCTTAGGGGCTGCGCCCGGAATAACCGGGATAAGGGTTTAACAGTGATCTTATAAAAAAGCCGGCTTTCAGGGAAATGCGTTACCCGGCGGGAAAGCCGGCTTTTTTGCATGAGCGGAGAAACACCATGCCCAGAGTTTTTTATTGCACATGCGCTTTCATTATTTTTATGGGCGGGTGCGCAATCCTTCCTGCTACGCAGGGCAAAAAAGACTTTAATGCGGGAGTGGCTCTTTATAATGCCGGTGACTGTGAAAAGGCTTCCTTGAAATTTGTCGATGCCCTGCGAAAGGAGCCTGATCTGCGGGAGGGATATGTTTACCTGGCAGAGTGCAGCCTGAAGAAGGGGGACCCGGAAGCTGCTTTAAAATCAGCTCAGCAGGCCATGGCAGCTGCCGCAACGGAGGCCGGCATCAGCAGCAGGCTGAAAACTGTTTTGACTGCCGGCGGTCAGAGCGCCTTTGACAAGAAGGAATATGACCTTGCAGTCCGGTTTTTCAAGGAAGCAGTAAAGCTTGAGCAGAAGGACAGCAGCCTCTGCCTCTGGCTGGGGAAAGCGCTCCTGGAGCGGGGAAATAAAGGGGACATGAAGGCAGCCATCATAGAATTTAAAACCGCGATGAACGCATCTGCCAGTCCCGCGCAGGATCTGGCGCTGATACGGAGCGCCCTGTTTGCGCGTGCTGAACAGTATTCCGCTCAGGGCGACAGGTATACACAGTCCCGGTGCTACCTTGCCTATACGGAAAATTTCAACCCGAATGATATAGAGGCCTGTGTCGCCCTGGGAACACTATTTTCTAAGGTGGGTAACCCGGTTGGAGCCCTCTATTATGCGCAAAAGGCTTATGCGCTGGACCCTAAAAATAAAGCTGCCAGAGAGCTCCTGGGCGAGCTAAACAACCCCATCCACCCGTAATCTCTGGCACGCTTCTCTTCGCGCGGCCTTGGCAGCACAATGGCTATCCCTCTTTATCTTCACGCCTCAATTGTATTGACTCACCGGCAATCTTCTCTTATAAGTTTATCTGTCAGAAACTTACTGCCGGTAAATCATACCGAGTCATGTTACACTCTGATTTATCTTCCGCAGATACCGGAAACGGAACTCAACTACAAAGGAGAAGCAGATGGGAAAAATTATCATTATGTATCACAGCCAGCAATACGGCCACACCGGGGAGCTTGCAGACGCGCTTGCCGAAGGTGCCCGTGAGGCCGGGGCACAGGTAGAGAAGATCAATACCAATGAGCGGCGGGTCACGCTTGACGAGTTCTTGAGCGCCGACGCGGTTGCCATCGGCACGCCCGACTATTACAGCTACGTGGCCGGCACGCTCAAAACATTCTTTGATGATCTGTATCTGTGGGACAAGGCAGGAAAAGCAGTGACCGGCAAACCCGCGGCATTCTTTTATTCCCACGGCGGCGGCGGTATCGTCAAGCAGAGCCTGGAGAAATTCGGCAACCGCTTCTTTAAACAGGTAGGCGAAACCATTGAGCGGAACCCGTCCAATGCAGAAGAAGCGCGGCAGAAGTGCCGCGCACTTGGCAGGGAGCTTGCGCAAAAAGCGGGCTGAGGAAAGGGGTAAGGGTCAGAGGGCACTATTCACTATTCACGGTTCGACAGGCCAGCAACGAGCTTTTCGGCCACCAGTTACTAATCATGGATCAAGGTTAATACTATTGATTAATAGCCGGCTTCCGCGCGCAAGAGGATGACGTGATTAACAACGATATTCTTAAAAAACTGAGAATAGCACTTGAACTGCACGATACTGATATTATTGAAATTCTGAAACTTGCAGATTTCGAGATCAGCAGCTCGGAGCTGAGTGCGCTCTTCAGAAATCCGGAACACAAAAACTACCGGGCGTGCGGGGACCAGCTGCTGCGGCGTTTTCTGGACGGGCTCATCATAAAGCAGCGCGGCCCCCGGAGGCGCCGGCTGGTGCGAAATATTCAAAAGCCGGCAGAGTAACGGCAGAGAGGGGCTTAGGGTAAGCTTTTTTTCATAACCCTGGTTGCGCCGCTCTCATAGGCTTTGTCCGGCGGCAGGTTTTTGCCTGCAGCTGCCGCAACCGCCAGCCGGTCGCAGCATTCGTTTTCCGTGTTTCCCGCATGGCCCTTCACCCACACAAACTCAACGCTATGTTTGTCGCACAGGTCAAGGAGCTGCTCCCATAAATCATAGTTCTCTGCCGTATCAGTTTTGGTCCGCATCCATCCATTCTTTTGCCACTTGCGCGCCCAGCCCTTTGTCGCAGCATCGACCAGGTATTTTGAATCAGAGATAACAGTGACCTTTGACGGGGTTTCAAGCGCTTTGAGCCCTTCAATGCAGGCTGCGAGCTCCATGCGGTTATTGGTGGTCAGGCGAAATCCCCCTGAAAGCTCCAGCCGCTGTCCATCGCGCAAAATCACCACGCCGTAACCGCCGGGCCCGGGATTGTAACTGCAGCCGCCGTCAGTGTACATCAGAACGGTTCCTGCTTCCGGCACCAGCTCGCGAAAAGCAGCAGAAGCCGCGGCAGCGCTCTTTTTTCTGGCGCTGCTTTTACCGGATGAGGACCCGCTCCCGCTCTCCATGGATTTAAGCCACGCGCGGGCCTCCTCGATGGTGGGGAATCCTTTATAACGCGCACCCTCAAATCCCTTTATCTGCGACTCGGCATTACCGGGGCCAAACCACGCGCTGAATATCCCGGTGTTTCGTCCCCGCGCGACGCTGTAAAACTTTTTCTTCTTTTCCACTTTTCCTCAAACCGGCTCAGCCGGAAATGTTGAATAAATATCTCAGGTCGGATAGTTGCCGGTGAAGCAGGCCAGGCAGAATTCTTCACCCGGCAGGGGCATGGCTTTGAGCATTCCCTCGATGCTTAAATAGCCAAGGGTTTCAAGCCCGAGGAACTGCCGTATTTCTTCTTCCGTATGGGAGGAAGCTACCAGCTCCTCGCGGGTGGGAAAGTCAATGCCGTAGAGGCAGGGATAGCGGTGGGGCGGGCAGCTGACGCGCATGTGAATCTCCCGGGCGCCTGCTTCTTTAAAATTTTTAATTCTTATCCTGCTGGTGGTGCCGCGCACAATGGAATCTTCCACCAGCACGATGCGTTTGCCCTCTATCACCTCGCGCACCGGGTTGAGCTTGATCTTGACCCGCAGGTCCCGGAACGACTGTACCGGCTGGATAAAGGTCCTGCCCACATAGTGATTGCGGATGATGCCCATCTCAAACGGCATGCCCGAAGCCTCGGAAAACCCGAGCCCTGCGCAGTTTCCCGAGTCAGGCATGGGGATGACGATATCAGCATCAGCCGGGCTCTCATAGGCAAGCTGCCTGCCGAGTTCCTTGCGTGCCGCATACACCCCCTTGCTGAAAATCATGCTGTCAGGACGTGAAAAATAGATGAACTCAAAAATGCAGAACGCATGTTTCTGTTTCGGGAAGGGGTAGAGCGACCGTATTCCGGATTCATCTATAATTATAATCTCCCCTGGTTCAATGTCGCGAATATAGTGGGCCTGAATAATGTCCAGGGCGCAGGTTTCAGAGGCAAGCACATACGAGCCGTCCAGAACTCCCAGGCACAGGGGCCGGAATCCCCTCGGGTCTCTGACGCCGATGAGCTTGTCTTTAAGGAGAAAAATGAGCGAGTAGGCTCCGGTAACCTGCCCGAGGGCCTCTATGAGCCGGTCCTCGATGGCCTGTTTCTGCGAGCAGGCCAGCAGGTGGACAATTACCTCACTGTCCATGGTTGATTGGAAAATAGAACCACGCTGTTCAAGGCTGCTTCTCAGTTCCCTGGTATTGACCAGATTTCCGTTGTGGGCGATAGCTACCGGGCCCTGAGAGTACTCTACCAGGAAGGGCTGGGCATTTTTAAGTTCGGAAGACCCGGTCGTGGAATAGCGGATATGCCCGACCGCCAGGTGTCCGGAAAGCTTTTGCAGGATGTCCGGGTCAAACACTTCAGGCGCAAGCCCCATGCCTTTATGGCCGATAACGCGCTTGCCGTCAGAAACAACAATGCCGGCGCTCTCCTCGCCACGGTGCTGCAGCGCATACAGTCCAAGGTAGGTAATGCTGGCGGCATCCGGGTGATTATAAATGCCGAAGATGCCGCACTCTTCCCGCAGGCTGCGGGACAGAGGAGTGTATCGGGGGAGCTTTCTGCATGAGTCTGGAGTTTTTTTCATACGCAAAAACAACGCCGTCTTATAATGTCAAATGTCAAAATCCAAAATTCCAAATGAATGTCAAATGTCAAATTAAACTATTTCTCTTTGACATTTGGATTCTTTGACATTTGGATTTTATTATGTATATCCCCGTGGTATTCCTGTATGGTCCTGACCGAAATCTCGCCCTTCTGCAGCGATGCAATACCCCTGACTGCTGCCGCAGCACCCGGCACCGTGGTGATGTAGGGGACGGCGTAGCTGATGGCGCTGCGCCTGATGGTGATCTGGTCTGCTGCCGCCTCTTTTCCGGACGGGGTATTGATGACCAGGCTGATCTCTGAATTTTTTATCAAATCTAAAATGTTCGGCCGGCCCTCGCCAAGCTTTGCCACCGGGCTGACAGCGATTCCCTTCTCACTGAGAAACCGGGCAGTGCCCCGGGTGCCCAGCAGCTTGAAGCCGAGCGCTTCAAGCTTTTTTGCAATAGGAGCAATCGGCCCTTTATCCTTATCACTGACGCTGATGAGCACGGTTCCTTCCTGCGGCAGGCGCTGGCCTGCGGCAATCTGGGACTTGATAAAAGCGATGCCGAAATCTCCGTCAATGCCCATGACCTCGCCCGTTGACTTCATCTCCGGGCCCAGAATAGTGTCGACGCCGGGGAAGCGGTTAAACGGGAATACCGCTTCTTTCACGGCATAGTGGGTAATGGCAATCTCTTTTGTTATGCCAAGCTCATCAAGGGTCTTGCCCGCCATGACCTTGGCCGCAATCTTTGCCCAGGGGATGCCGGTGGCCTTGCTGACAAACGGCACGGTGCGCGATGCCCGGGGATTTACCTCAAGAATATATACCGTATCGTTCTTCACGGCAAACTGTATATTCATGAGCCCGATGACGTTCAGCTCACGGGCCAGGGCATTGGTGTTCTGGCGGATAATGGCAATAATATGCTCAGGCAGGGAATAGGGCGGCAGCACGCAGGCGCTGTCCCCGGAGTGGATGCCCGCTTCCTCGATATGCTCCATGATGCCTGCTATCATGCAGCGCTTTCCGTCCGCAACCGCGTCCACATCAATCTCGATGGCATCTTCCAGAAATTTATCAATCAGCACCGGGTGGTCGGGGTTGACCTGCATGGCCTCATGGATGAAGCGCTCTATGCTCTCTTCATCATAGACAATGCGCATGGCCCTGCCGCCCAGAACATATGACGGCCTTACCAGCACCGGAAATCCCAGCTCTTTTGCCTTGCGCACCGCCTCACCTGCGGACAGGGCCGTGGCGTTCGGCGGCTGGTGCAGGCCGAGCTTTGAAAGAATCTCTTTAAACCGCTCCCGGTCTTCAGCGCAGTCAATGCTGTCAGGCGATGTGCCGATGATGGGCACGCCGCAGCGCGCCAGCGGCACTGCCAGGTTGAGCGGCGTCTGCCCGCCGAACTGGACAATGACACCGTCGGGCTTTTCTTCATCCACAATAGCGAGCACATCCTCAAGCGTCAATGGTTCAAAGTAGAGCCTGCTTGAGGTGTCATAGTCCGTGCTCACGGTTTCCGGGTTGCTGTTCACCATGATGGTCTCAAACCCGAGCTCCTTCAGGGCAAACGAGGCATGCACGCAGCAGTAGTCAAACTCGATCCCCTGGCCGATGCGGTTCGGCCCGCCGCCGAGTATCATAATCTTTTTATGGGCGCTCTTTCTGACCTCATTTTCCCGCTCGTAGGTTGAATAGTAATACGGGGTGTAGGCCTCAAACTCCGCGGCGCAGGTGTCCACCAGTTTAAACACCGGTTTGACGCCTGCCTGCAGCCGCAGCCGGCGCACGCTGTCCTCATCAGAGCCGCAGAGATGCGCGAGCTGCCGGTCGGAGAACCCGTATTCCTTTACCCTGCGCAGGAATGCGGTATCCTCCAGGGCCATGAGACCACTTTCTGCGCGTGCGACCGCGTCTTTTATTTCCTGCTCGGTCTCCACAATCTGCTGTATGTTGCAGAGAAACCAGGGATCAATCTTACTCAGCGCGTGGATTTCTTCAACGCTCATGCCGAGCTGCAGCGCGTGGCGAATATAGAAAATGCGCTCAGAGTTCTGGCTGGCAAGCTTTTTCCGGACCGTGGCGAGCCAGTCATCCTGGTTGCTCACCCGGGGGTCCTTGCCGTCCGCCCCGAGCCCGGAGCGGCCGATTTCAAGAGAGCGCAAGCCCTTCTGCAGCGCCTCTTTAAAGGTTCTGCCGATGGCCATGGTTTCGCCCACGGACTTCATGGAGATGCCCAGGGTCGGATCGGTCTCCGGAAATTTCTCAAAGGTGAAGCGGGGAATTTTCACCACGCAGTAATCAATGGACGGCTCAAAGGATGCCGGGGTTTCTTTGGTGATATCATTGGGAATTTCATCGAGCGTGTAGCCCACGGCGAGCTTTGCCGCCATCTTGGCAATGGGAAAGCCGGTAGCCTTGGAGGCAAGGGCTGAGCTGCGCGAGACCCGGGGATTCATCTCGATCACCACCATGCGTCCGTTGGCCGGGTTCACGGCAAACTGGATGTTGGATCCGCCGGTCTCAACGCCTATTTCGCGGATGATGGCGATGGCGGCATCGCGCATCTCCTGGTATTCCTTGTCGGTGAGGGTCTGAGCCGGAGCCACGGTGATGGAGTCCCCGGTGTGGATACCCATGGGATCGAGATTCTCAATGGAGCAGATGATGACCACATTGTCCTGCAGGTCGCGCATCACTTCAAGCTCAAACTCCTTCCAGCCGATGACCGACTCCTCCACCAGTATTTCGCTGATCATGCTGTTCTGCAGGCCCTGGGCCGCAATGTCCTCAAACTCCCGGATGTTATAGGTAATGCCGCCGCCGGTGCCGCCCAGGGTGTAGCTCGGCCGGATGATGAGCGGGAAGCCGAGCTCCGCCGCGATAGCGCGGGCTTCTGCCATGGTGTAGGCAAGGCCGCTCTGGGGGAGATCAAGCCCGAGCTTTTTCATGGCCTCCTTGAAGTGGTTGCGGTCTTCTGCCTTGCGGATCGCCTCGTAGTTGGCGCCGATCATTGTTACCCCGTAGCGCTCCAGCACGCCGCTTTCAGCAAGCTGCGAGGCAATATTAAGGGCGGTCTGGCCGCCCATGGTGGGAAGCAGCGCATCGGGGCGCTCACGCTTGATAATCAGCTCAACAATATCCGGGGTTATGGGCTCAATGTAGGTACGGTCAGCCATCTCCGGGTCGGTCATGATGGTGGCCGGGTTGCTGTTTACCAGCACGACCTCAAAGCCCTCTTCTTTCAGAGCCTTGCAGGCCTGGGCGCCGGAGTAGTCAAACTCGCACGCCTGGCTGATGATGATGGGACCTGAGCCTATGATGAGGATTTTGCGGATATCGGTTCTGCGCGGCATGGGTTATATCAGCGATTTGTCAGTGCATTAATTTTACGAACTCATTGAACAGGTACCGGGCATCATGAGGCCCGGGAGAAGACTCAGGGTGATACTGGATGGAGAAGACCGGATATTTTTTAAGGCGCATGCCCTCAACCGTGCGGTCATTTAAATTAATATGGGTCAGCTCCACTTCATCCCGGTTGATCGAGTCAAGGTCCACACAGAAGCCGTGGTTCTGGCTGGTGATAGCAACTTTTCCCGTGGGCAGGTACTGTACCGGCTGGTTTCCGCCCCGGTGGCCGAATTTAAGCTTATAGGTTTTACCGCCGCAGGCCAGGCCCAGCATCTGATGGCCAAGGCAGATGCCGAGCACCGGATAGTCAGGCATGAGCTTGCGCAGGGTCTCAACCACATAGGGCACTGCCGCGGGATCGCCGGGGCCGTTAGAGAGAAAAATACCGCTGGGATTGAGCGCGGCAATCTCCCGGGCTGTTGTTGTCGCAGGCACTACCGTGACATCGCAGCCGGCGCTGCGCAGCAGGCGCAGGATGTTATATTTGATGCCGCAGTCTATGGCAACTACCCGGTAGGGAAACGATTCAATCTCAGGCCGGGACTCTCTCTCCCGCGCGGCTGAAGGCCGGATAAACTCATTCCAGGAGTAGGGCTTCTCGCAGGTTACCTCTTGTACCAGATCAATTCCCACCAGTCCCCGGGAGTCGCGGGCTTTTTGTACCAGGCGTTTTTCATCAAGGTCATCAGTTGACAGCACCGCCTTCATGGCACCGGCAGTGCGGATATGTTTGGTCAGGGCCCTGGTGTCAATGCCCTCAATACCCACAACCTGGTGCTCCTGCAGGTACTCGACGAGTGACTTCTGCGAGCGCCAGTTGCTTGCGATGCGGCTTACCTCGCGCACCACAAAACCTTCTACCTGGGGGTGTGCTGACTCGGCATCCTCATCATTGATGCCGTAGTTGCCAATGAGGGGATAGGTCATGGTAACGATCTGACCCTTGTAGGAGGGATCGGTGAGTATCTCCTGGTACCCGGTCATGCTGGTGTTGAAGACTACTTCGCCGTAGCGCTCGCCGGTTGCGCCAAACGCTGTTCCGACAAATACGGTTCCGTCTTCCAGGGCCAGGATTGCTTTCATAATAGTGTCGCTGCTGTGTGCAGATGAATACGTGCTGAGGGCTATGAGTACTGAAATGTTATATTTTACTCAGCACTGCTTTCAGGCGTCGTCATCAACGTCGGTGAGCACGGCCAGCTTGACCGCTGCCACTTTGCGGTACACCTCTTCGGGTTTTTTGCGCGCGCCGTTGACGGTCAGCAGGTCTTTTTCTATGGAAATGCCGAACAGCTTTTCATTCTCCTGCAGGTAGGGGAGAATGAGGCTCCAGTCTTCAGGAGTCAGCTGGATAATTGCTCCGCCGTTCAGCTGTTCCGCAACCACCGTGTGCTGCGGGTCCCGCACATAGATGGCGCCGCCGGAGGCCAGCGAGAACAGGTTTGAGCCCGGGTACGGTGCGGCCTGCTCACGTATTGCGCCGTTGTCGTCAAACTCAAGGCCATTCAGGATGACAAATCCTCCTCCCTTCAGGGGATCGCCGGCCATGCATGATTCCGCCAGGTAGTCAAGGCAGGTGCCGTTAATCACGACCCGCGGACGGCCCACGGCGTTAATCAGCGGGCGGCCCGCGGCGTTTCCCTGCACGTACACCTCACCGCCCTTTGCGCCGTAGAGAAAGGTCTGCCCCACATCGCCGTAAATGACCAGTTTGCCTGCTTTCAGTATCTGGCCGAGCTGGTCCTGGGCATTGCCGTGGACAAAGATCTCCAGTCCGTCAATTCCTGATGCCAGGTAGTCGCCGGAACTGTCATAGACATCGATGCGCACCCCGTCAGTATCAGGGCCCAGTCCGCACCCTTGAAAGCGCTGGCCGCGCAAACCATATACCATAAATCGCTTCCACCCGAGCTCAAAGGCCGCGCAGATCAGCCGCGCATCGCACTCATCGCCTTCCGGCGGGAACTCCTTGGCGTAGATAATAAGGGTTGTTTCCGTTTTTTTCGGGCTGCGCAGCTTGGCGCGTGTCTGCCAGTCAATCCAGACAAAGCGGCCGGAAGCCTTCCCGGCAATCTTCGGCACACCGGCAAACAGTTCATGCAGGCTGCGGTGCAGTATCTCAAGTATTGAGCTGCGTTTTTTGGCGCCGGTATCATAGCGGAAATCAATGAGCAGGGTGAGCGCCTCGATGGCCTTTTCCCTGCAGTCATCTCCCGCGGCGCCGTAAGCGGAGATTCTCTGGCAGCACCAGCTCAGGGTGTTAAAATCCCAGCGGGCCAGGTTATCACGAATAAATTGAAACAGCTGCCAGGCGGTTTTTTCTTCCAGCGCCTTTTCCATCTCAGAGACAGCTTCAGCGGCGGGCGTGGAGAAGATCTCTATGGTGCGGTCAGCGGGCAACTTGTCCTTTGGCGTTGAGATAACCTTACCGAATTTATCCGTACAAGTAAAGTCGGCTGCAGCACTGGCCGAGCTGTCCTTGGTAAACTCAAACAGAAACGAGCCGCCGTCAGTGTGGCTGCCGCCGCGGGCGTTCCAGTATTTATCGGCTATGGGGCTGAAGCGCTTGTCCTCCTGCGAGAGGCTGTGCAGGGTCGCGTCTATGGCCTGCTTCTCCGAGCAGACCAGTCCGATCTGCACCCCGTCCGCCTCCTGCAGGGCAAAAACCTGGGGCCGGAGCATGGAGGTGTCGGTGATGCCGATCAGCTGATAGCGCCGGGTGTAGGGGTCGTGCCGGGCGATGATAAAAAACCACGGGCCGTCAGGTGAGCCGTGAATATGGGACGCCTGAATGGCGCGGTAGATTTTCTGCTTTTCCGGGGGCAAACAGTCAAAATCCATCTCGCCGGTCGGCGCCAGCGCTTCGATGATGTACTCAAGAGGATATTCATAAACCCGGTTCCACAGGTCAAACAGAAGTACCGATACTTCCGTGTCAGTGAGAAACTGGGGAACGATATTGCGCTGCCGGAGATACTCGCTCACTGAATGGTAGTTGGCAAAATCGCCGTTGTGCACCAGCGCCTCATGCATGCCGATAAAGGGGTGCGCGCCGCCCGGATGCCACACCCGTCCCTTGGTGGGGTAGCGCTGGTGGGCGATCCAGATATGGGCCTTGAAATTTTCGAGCTGGTAATACTGGGCCACCTTCTCAGCGTAGCCGACAATTTTCAGCACCAGCATGTCCCGGCCATGTGACAGGACAAAGGCTTTTTTCTCGCCCAGGGAGGCATAGAACTGCTGGTTCAGGCGGTATGAATTCTGATAGACGAACTCATCTTCAGCCTTGCGCTGCGGCATCGCCTGCAGCCCGCTCCTGGCTATGAAATCTTTGAGAACATTCTCCTGCACCCGCACAAAGTAGCGCCATACATCGGGCGGCCGCGTCTCAAGGCCTTCGATATCCCGGTAGTCATCAACCGCGGGGATTTTACCTGAGCTGTCAATTTTAAAAAACGGCAGCACGCATTCGCGCTCGACCTGTTCCCGGGCAGCGGGGTCAAGAAACGCGATCTGCAGCAGGTAGTCGTCGTCTAAAATCTCCCGGGAAACCCCCAGGTCATCGGCACACAGCCCTGCAGCCGCAATGCCGCCGCCCTTGCCGTTGCCCCGGTTGTGCATCTGCACCGACGGCTCAAAGATATGTTTGCCGCCGACCGGAATGGAGGAAGCGAACCCGGTGACACCGCAGCCGCCTTCTTCCTCTGCCTTGTAGCGATGTGGTGCGGGAGGCTTGATCAATGAGCCGCCTCCGCGAAGCGAGAATTTTTTGTGCAATAGCTGAATCGTTCATTAATAAATCCTGAAACCTGCTATCTGAATCCTCAACAGTTTTGAAATTTGGATTTTGTAATTTGACATTGCCGTACCTTTCAGTTTCCTCCGCCAACCGCTCTCCTGCCTTCATCCTTCTCCCGCTGGTAGTCAAGGTGGTACAGGCAGTCAGTTCTGCCCACCAGCTCTTTGATGCTGCGCATGCCGAAGCTTTTCAGTATCTGCACCAGCTGTTTGCGCCACGCCGTGTAGAGATTTATCACGCGCTGCGCGCCCCATTCAATGGTGATCATCTCCGAGAGCCGCGGGTCAGTGCTGGCAATGCCGCGCGCGCAGCCCCGGCCGCTCTCGCAGTTATGGCAGCGCACGCACTCAAGCGCCACCATATCGGCAGTGCCCACCACCACCCCGTCGGCACCAAGGGCGATTGCTTTGGCGATGTCATGGGCAGTGCGGATGCCGCCGCTGGCAATGAGCGTAATCTGATCGCGGATGCCCTCGTCTTTTAAAAACTGGTGCACCTTGGGAATCGCGTATTCTATGGGCATGGCGATATTTTTCTTGGCAATGTCCGGCGCTGCGCCGGTGCCGCCGTAGCTGCCGTCAAGATGGATGATGTTGGCGCCGGCATAGTAACTGCCCACCGCCACCATGTCCACATCAGTCGGCGTTGAGACTTTGACCGATACCAGGGCTTTCGGGTTTATCTCCTTGATCCAGTCAACGTGTTTCTTGTGGTCTTCCACGGAATAGACGCTGTGAAAGGGAAACGGTGAAAAGAGGGCGTTGCCGACCACCGCTTCCCGCATTTTTGCCACGCTGGCGGTAACTTTGTCCCCCAGCAGATGGCCGCCGAGTCCGGGCTTTGCTCCCTGGGCGTATTTGAACTCGACGATGCGCACCCGCTGAATGGTGTCTTCGCGGACGCCGAACAGGCCGGTTGCCACCTGGGTTATCATGTGATCGTCATACGGAGCAAGATGCTCAGGATAGCCGCCCTCGCCGGTGCAGCCGAAGGTGCCCCAGAGCGTTGCCGCGCGCGCGCGCGACAGCATGGTGGAGAGGCTCACCGAGCCGAAGGACATGCCGCCGCCATAGACCGGCAGTTGAATGGTGATGCGGGGCCTGCCGTCATTTCTCCGGTTCAGCTCGATGGTTGTTGAAATTTCATCATCAGGAATTACCGGCTCCGGCATTTTATCGGGAAAATTAAAGCGCATTTTGTCAAACCCGCCATTGCTTCTCCCAATGCAGTATTCTATATCTGAGCGCGGCACCTCCCCGGTCTCTGCCATGTACCAGGTGCTGATGAGCAGGTCGCTCGGCCAGCGGTAATCACCAAGGGTTTCGCAGAGAGGGTTTTCCACCAGGCGCAGCGCCTGTACCGGGCATTTATCAATGCAGTAGAAGGGATTATTCCGGCAGCAGAACCCCAGACAGTAAAAATCCCTGGGCTTTTCCATTTTGGCCCCGGCTTTTACATGCACGCCTTCCGGGCACAGCTCTGCGCACTTGCCGCAGGCAATGCACTCCGGGCCTCTCCTGATTTTGTACTTGCCGATGGGATTTCTGAAGCGGGAGGGGCTGCTCTTCACCCCGGGCGCTGACCACTGCTCTGCCGCGGCTGATTTCTTGTTATTTTTTGCCTTCATATACGCTCACCAAATATTTTTCCGAAAATATCAGCTTCCAGGTCTTCAAAAAACATTGCCCGTCCCGCCTCGCCGCGCAAACGCCGCACTTCCCTGATGCCCATGGCTCCCAGAATCTCAAGGAGCTGGTTGCGCCAGGCAGACATGAGGTTGAGAACGCGCTGCGTTCCCCAGGCCGGCTCGATAGCGTCCATGGTCACCGGACAGGGGCGTTTCTTCTCACAGTTTTTGCACAGCCGGCACTCAAAAGCCAGGAGCAGGGGAATATCCATCACCGCCGCATCAGCACCGCAGATAATTATCTTTGCCACATGCTCTGCCATGGCAATGCCGCCGCTGGCAAGCAGCGTTACCTGGTCGCGCAGCGACCGCTCCACCAGATGCAGGTGAGCCCTGCGAACCATATCTTTAATGAAGCGCGGGGTTGCGGCGCCGATTTCATTGCCGTGCTCATCAGCACAGAGATGTATTATTTCTGCTCCCTGCAGCGCCAGCTCTTCGACGGCCGGCAGTTCATTGCCGTCAAGGGGGAGCTTTATGGAAATGAGCATCTCCGGGTGGTTCTGCTTGATTTCCTGCCAGAGCGGGCGCATGTTTTTTGAATAGATAACCTCCACCGCGCGATGGCCGGAAAGTTTTCCTTTGAACGACGGATATGATTCCTGAGAGATACGGGGAATTATATGCTGTTTATAGTGCGCCAGGCTCTTGTCATACTGCTCTGCCGCGACGATAAAAAAAGTCCCCAGCCGTGCTGCTGCCATGGCCAGCGTCAGCCGCACCTTTTCCGTTACGTGGCCGAAGGACGGCGTGGCCATCACCAGGGGCAGGGGCAGTTCCAGCAGGGGCGGGGGCTCAGAGAGCAGCTCGCCAGTTGCCCCGAAGCGCAGCCGTTCGAGCTTCCTGCCGATGTCAACCGAGGTATTGATGTACTCCCGGCCGTGAATCCCGTCACGCGTGGGCCGCACGATCTCGGACATGTCGGTCCACATGCTGTCAAACCCGGGCCCGCTGAATGGCCCGCCGTAGCCGGCACCGGAGACCGGAATCTTGCCGGTTTCTGCCTGGGTCCAGTTGGTGGAGATTATTTCCGGGGTCCAGTACGCATCGCCCATCTTTACATATTCAGGATTTACCGACTTGTTGAGCAGGCCTTTTTTACATGACTGCACGCAGCGGAAACAGTTCTTGCACAGATAATCGATGGAGTCTGTCATCTGCCCGCTGTCAAAGCAGCGCTTGTCATAGACATTGTAGACGCAGGCCTTCTTTGCACACTTACCGCAGCGCTGGCAGCCTTCCCTGAAATCAACAACCCCGGACTTTCCCTGCGGCGTGTACCGGGGCAGTGTTGGTTTAAAATCGATATGATATTTTTTAGGCATGGTAGCGCATTCCTGTATAAGACCTTAAAACTAAATTTCTTGCAAAAATGGAAAGAAAATTTAAAAATCTGGAACTCAAGAAATCAGGAAAATTTTGTTTTTACCTTTGTGAGTTCCCGAGTTCCAAATTCAATCTTCTTTGTTTCTTGTTTAGTCTTTACGGTTAACTTTGGTTCCGGCTTGTCCGGGTTAGGAAATTATAAACAACGTACCGGGGTATTCCTGGAGAATGGTTAAAACCCGCACGCGAAGAATCAAGCCGCCTGCTTTAACGGATTGGGGCCGAGCGCCTGTATCCTGCGGATAAAGTCTCCGGCTGACTGTTTGAAGAGAGCACTGCTTGTAGAGTCCAGGTGCAGCATCGCGACGCGCTCTTCTCCCAGCTTAAGCTCATTCAGTATGACCGCTATCTGATGAATCCGGTTTGCCGCCCGCAGGTTTCCTTCCAGATAATGGCAGGTGCCTTCAAGGCAGGCGACTATGCACACGCCATCCAGTCCCTTCTCGAATGCCTGCAAGGCATAGATGGCCTCCATTTTCCCTGTGCATGGCAGCTCAACCACCTTGATATGCTCAGGGTGCTCGAATTCCTCAACCAGCTTTTTAGGGGAAGACACTGAATTCTGGCAACAAAAAAAGAGGATGCTGGGGATGAAGCTATTCTCCATGTATCTTCTATGCCTTTATATATATAATATTTTTAAAGAATATACCACCGACCCTTAATTAATAAATCTTTAAATATTTACCAGATATTTGCCCTGGATACAAATTGAATTTGCCGCCGGGCGCGGGTTTCGTCGGACCGTGCTTTTTTATCAGGAGGGATTTTCAACCTTGACATCGACGATGTTTTGCCGGCACAGTATCAGCTCCCGGTCTCCTTCCTTAATGTGTACATGCATCTGGCCCAGTATCTGGTAGTCACCGTTATTGAGGGCGGTCGTGTCCCAGGGGACTGAAAACCAGTTGTCCCGGTCTGAGGATTCACCTATTTTTATCCACGTTTCGGTTTTCTTTTTTCTAAAATACCAGGGATTTACCGCCCGAAAGGGAATGCCTGAAAACCCAAGCTCTGTCAAATCTTCTTTTAGGAGCTCATCATCAAAGCTTTCCCGCAGCAGCACTTTGCCTGACAGATTAACCAGATTTTTTGACGGAACGATAAAATGCGGTCCCCAGTTTACCGGCATAATGATTACCTCGCGATTGTTGAATAACAGATACTATTTGTACCGGTTTATTTTTCTAGTATAGTGCAGGTGTCTTGCAGACAGAACCTCTCCTTGAAAAAGTTCACCCTTTTTAAGGAGAGGCTCTGTTACCGCACCGCGGTTTAATAATTCCCGGTCCTTACTTATTCTTCATGCTCAGGGATGAAGAATGTCTTTTCTGCCATCGCTTCAAGCGAATTGTTTACAGGATGGGCAGATACCGGTCAAGCTCGTATTGAGAAACGTGGACGCGGTAGTTATCCCATTCGATCTTCTTGTTTTCAATAAACTTGCTGAAGACGTGGTCGCCGAGCGCCTCTTTGACCAGCGCGCTCTTTTCCGTCTCGACGATAGCTTCATCGAGGCTGCCCGGAAGAGACGCGATTCCCCGGCGCTCCCGTTCGGCTTCGCTCATCTCAAAAATGTCTTCTTCAACCGGCTCAGGTAGTTTGTAGTTTCCTTCAATGCCTTTCAGACCTGCCGCAAGCATTACCGCAAAGGTAAGATAGGGGTTGCATGCCGGGTCGGGGCAGCGCAGCTCGATTCGTGTAGCTTTCTCTTTTCCCGGTTTATACATGGGCACCCGCACCAGGGCGGAACGGTTGCGCCGCGCCCAGGAAATATAGACCGGCGCTTCGTACCCGGGAACCAGCCGCTTGTAGGAATTGACCCACTGGCTGAGAACAGAACAGATTTCCTTCGCGTGCTTTAAGATGCCGGCGATATAGGATTTACCCAAAGCGGAGAGATGGTATTGATCCTTGGCATCAAAAAAAGCATTTTTGTCGCCCTTGAACAGCGACTGATGGCAGTGCATGCCGCTGCCGTTCTGTCCGAACAGGGGCTTGGGCATGAAGGTGGCATAGACGCCATGGCGCATCGCAATCTCTTTCACCACCAGCCGGTAGGTCATGGCATTGTCCGCCATGGTGAGAGCATCAGCATAGCGCAGGTCAATCTCATGCTGACTGGGAGCCACTTCATGGTGGCTGTACTCGACAATAATGCCCATATCGTTAAGGGCAAGAACAATATCACGCCTCAGGTCACTGGCCACATCAAGGGGGGTCAGGTCAAAATAGCCGCCCCGGTCAAGAGCGATGGGCGGGCCCTCCTGGCTTTTGAAAAAGAAAAATTCAAGCTCCGGGCCGGTGTAAAAGGTGTAGCCCTTGTCGGCAGCTTTTTTCAGCATGCGCTTCAGAACATAGCGGGGGTCGCCGTCATAGGGGCTGCCGTCTGGCTGCAGAACATCGCAGAACATCCGGGCGACCGGCGTTTCGGTGCCGCGCCAGGGAAGGATGCAGAAGGTACTGGGATCAGGCATTGCCACCATGTCGCTCTCCTCGATGCGGGCAAACCCTTCAATGGAGGAGCCGTCAAACCCCATGCCTTCCTCAAGAGCTCCCTCCAGTTCATCCGGGGTGATGGCAAAACTTTTCAAAAACCCCAGAACATCAGTGAACCAGAACCGGATAAACCGCACTTTCTGGTCCTTCACCATCTTCAATACATATTCTTTGTCTTTGGTCATGGTAATCTCTCCTTTCGTATAGGAACTTTAACACCGTTGCGGTGCAGTTTGAATGACCTCTGTCAATTGTTGCTGTAACTATAGCAGAGCTATGTATCCTGTAAATATCTGTAATGTAAAATGTATGTAACAAGTTGTGATGCACGCGGGGCTCGCGATTCGTCCACCCTCCGCAGTGTTAAAAAAACGTATTGGGGATTGCTAAGTATACGTTTGAATTTGGACTGGCCGCACTTTACTGTGCTACCTGCCCTCCGCACGTCCTCCTCCGTAGCATACTGCGGAGGACGGGAAGCGTGCTCTCGCCTTTGCGTAGCGCTTCGGCGGAGCAGGGTCGGAAGGCGGGCGGAGGACGGGTGACTTCGGCGTGTTAAAAAAGTTGGTCAACAAGTGGAACGTGAAAAGTGAAAAGTGAAATGCGGGAGGCGGGCTGAGGGATTTTTAGCACCGGGGTTTATTAAACAGTTGGGACTGTCTATCAGGCTGTTGAAAAACGCCCATCTGCGGCGTTTCCCTCATCCTTCGTCGTTGCGGCGTACCCCGAAGTACGCCTCACTTCGCAGGATTTCGGGAGCCTTGCATCTGTGCATTTTTGACCAGCCTGGGAAAAACAGTTTTTTTAACAACCTGCTAGCGGATCCCGGTTTTTACCCGCACTTCCTGCATGATCTGCTCAGCCATTTTTTTGCAGCGGTCTGCGCCTGCCTCCAGGGCAGCGGCAACCATTTCCGGTGTATCGCGCAGCTCCCGCGCGCGCTGCTGGATGGGCTCAAGGTGGGCCATCATGTTGTTGAATAGAAGCTTTTTGCACTCAACGCAGCCTATTTCCGCGGTGCGGCATTCGCGGTTGATGCGGGCAATATCTTCGGGAGATGAAAAGACCTTGTGCATGGTAAAAAGGTTGCAGACCCCGGGGTCCCCCGGGTCAGTCCTGCGTATCCGCCGCTCATCAGTGACCGAGGTCCTGAGCTTCTCCCAGATTGCTTCCGGCTGCTCAAGAATACCGATGTAGTTGTTCAGAGACTTGGACATCTTGGTTTTGCCGTCGGTGCCCATGATGCGTGAGGTGGGGGTGAGGACCTCCTGGGGCTCGGGGAAGGTCTCGCCAAAGCGGTTGTTGAAGCGCCGGGCGATCCTTCGGGTGAGCTCTACGTGCTGCACCTGGTCTTCGCCGACCGGGACAAAGCCTGCTTTGTAGATAAGGATGTCTGCCGCCTGCAGCACCGGGTAGCCCAGCAGGCCCATGTTGATGTCCTCGCGGTGCTGCTGGGACTTTTCCTTGAACTGGGTCATGCGCTCAAGGTCGCCGATCGGGGACAGGCAGTTAAATATCCAGGTGAGTTCAGTGTGTTCCGGCACCCGTGACTGCACAAACAGGGTGCAGTGCTCCGGATCAAGGCCGCAGGCAAGAAGCGTTATGGCCGCCTCCCTGATATTGTCCCGCAATGCCTGCACCTCATACTCGAGGGTCATGGCATGATAGTCAACAATGCAGTAGATGCAGTCATAATCATGCATGAGCTTCACCCACTGCTGGATGGCGCCCACGTAGTTACCCAGATGAATCACGCCGGTCGGCTGAATGCCGCTGAAAATCCGCCCCTTCTTCATGTTAACCCTTTGAATAGTTGAGGAGTTCAGGAGTGGAGGGGTTGAGGAGTTTGAATCTATAATTACCTCCTTAACTCCCCAACTCTTAAACTCCCTGCCTCATTAAAATATGGCGGAAGTGCATGGGAATCGAACCCACCGAAGACGTTGCTCACGCCTCCCACTGGATTTGAAGTCCAGGAGGGCCACCAGTGCCCTTTCCACTTCCGTGAAAGACTATCTTTCAGCCATTAGTAACATCTTCTCAATTTCAGGTCAAGCAGCAAGCGGTCAAATAGCTGCTGGTACCAGATACCTTGTTGTGGTTCATTAATGTTATCCACATAGTTTTATTGACAGCCAGGATAATTTATCATATCGTTGTTATCATTTTTTAATTATTATAAAAATTATTTTGTCGATTTAATTTATATACTAATATAAAAAGTCATCAATCAGGATCAAGTCATAATGAGCATTAGGGGCAATATTTCTGCTGTTGATTTTGATGAGTACTACAAACCGCCTTCAGATTGAACAAAATCTGCCGGCGGTTTTATTATATTTGACACGGAGTGGTTATCTTTTGACAATATTTTTTTAAAAGGGAGGGCGCTATGAATAAAGGAAAAATTAATTTATTTTCTAAAAACCCTGCTGCAAAAAAAATATGTAATTTCACAGGATACTTTTTTTGCCTTATTGTATTTTTATTGTGTCTGCTGTCGTCACCATGGGTATCAGCAGCTGAAATACCCTGGGCCATGATGCGTCATGACGCTGGACACTCCGGGCTTTCAAAGTTGACACTTGGTACCAACCCCAGCGTATCACCCCTGTTTCAATACGAAGAACCAACCCCATTTGAAGACTCGTCATCCTCTGTCACTAACCTTGAAGGGGATATGCTTATTACCTCAGACAATATCCTGATTTTCAATGAGCATCACTATCCATGCAATTTAATAGCATTTGATCCTGTCAACAGAACTGTACGCTGGCGAGTATTTCGCGGATGGGGTGGTGTTTCGCCTGCCATCAGTTCTGACGGGGTAGTCTATACCTATATCCCTGATAAAAATGATGACAGCAAGGGCGTCCCTACAGGCATTGATATTAAAACGGGCAATATTATCTGGCAGGAAACAAGCTTCGCCCCGGATTACCTCAGTTCCGGCATATCCTCAGTGATGATCGACAAAGATGAAAACATATACTTCTCTATAAAAGACGGCCTTGCTGTTTATAAGAAAAACCGTACTCTTTTGTGGAAACACCAGCCATCTGCTGATGCATCCTACCTCCGAAATAATTTCAGTATAGGCCCAGCAGGCAGAGTGTATATTGCAAATGACTATGGAATCTATGCAATCAGCAAAGACTATAATCTTTATGCGAAATGGTTTCTTCAATTAAATGACCAGGTAGAATATAACCCAACTGAGATATTTGACCCTGTAATTGGTACAGATGGAACACTCTATGTGGTTCTTGTCGTTGCTGATCCTTCTAAAAACTGGCCTGAAGGCGCTCATACATTTCTTTTCGCAATTAAGGATAATGGCACTGAAGGAACGATTCTTTGGAAAAAGGAACTCGGATCGGGGGGGATATATACAACCCAAAAACCAGTCTTGGGACCTACAGGACTTATCTATCTTGTGGCAGATGCTGACAGCGATAGCACTGTGTATTGTTTAGATACAAGCAAGAGTGGTGACATTCAGTGGTCCACAAATATTGGTTCCCCAATCAATGGAAACATGATTATGGATGCAAATCAAATACTGTATATGGTGGCTGGCAGTTCGGCAATTACCGATTTTATTGGTGTTGATGGAAAGAGTGGTACAATCCTCCCCCGTCTCAATTATGCTGGTACGCCCAATGGAGATATGGCGATTGCTACTGATGGTAAAATTTATTACTCAGCATACCATTATAC
>CAWDOY010000038.1:0-29554 GCA_963803975.1 uncultured delta proteobacterium | reverse complement strand
ATTGGGCAGACCGGATACTGATATTGGAGCATGGCGCCATTGAATGTAATTAAACCATCAGCCATTCAGAATCAGCCCCGGGCAAATGACTACGCGTTTCAGTACCGGGCAACAGATTCCCCGGTTCACCGGATGGGGGCGGGCTGGAAGCTGCTTCTCGGCACAGCGCTGTGCGCGGCTGCTATCGGCGCGAGCAATCCCTGGCTGCTGGCAGCGCTGATTGCCGTTAATGCCGGCTACTATTTCCTGGCGCGCCTGAGTGTCGCGGAGCTGGTGCGGGACCTCTGGTTCTTTTTGATCCAGATGGCGGTGGTGTTAGTGCTCTATATGCTGCGCTACGGCATACCGGAGGGAATCTGGCTGGGCCTGCGCACCTCGCTGCGGATTTTACTTTTCTTTCTTCCCGGTATAATCCTGCTGCGAACGACCCGGATATCCCAGATGATGTACAGCATGCGCAAAATCCTGCCCTACCGGATGGCGTTTCTGGTTTTTACGAGCCTCCGGTTTATTCCTTTTTTTGCCCGGGAAGTCCGGGAAATTGCCATGGCCCAGCGGCTGCGCGGCGCGCGTCTGGCTCCCCGAGAGCTCTTAAACCCGCGCAACTGGCCGGACCTGCTGAACTGTCTGCTGCTGCCGCTTATCATCAGGGCATTGAAGACCGCTGATGAGGCAGCCCTTTCAGCAGAGGCCCGCGCTTTCGGCTCGCATCCCAAACGCAGCTACTGGAATTCAGCGAACTATCAAAACTTCCGCGGCAAAACTGCTGCTGTCAATGACATGGAGATAAAGAAGACCCCATGACGGGTAACACTAAAGCAATGGTGTGGAAGCGATTTACCCTGCGCGAGGCCATCTGGCTTGGTTTCTGCGCGACATTTATCATTATAACCCGCGCAGCGCTGATGCTGAAACTGAACATTCCCGGGCACGCGCATGTTTTTTACCATGTTTTTTCTGATTCTCGGCAGGGGCTGCGTGCAGAGGCTGGGAGCGGCAACACTGGTGGGGCTCATCGCGGGCATCATGTGCACCATGCTCGGCATGGGCAAGGAGGGGCCGCTGCTTATAATAAAGTTTGTTCTGCCGGGTATTATTGTGGACGCTGCAGCGCTTCTGTATTCACGACTTGCCTTCAGCATTCCGGCCTGCGTAATCGTCGGCGCGATTGCAGCAGCCTTTCGCTATGCTACGTCCATGGGAATCGACTGGCTGGTGGAGATGGACTACGACATCATGCTGAAAAAAGCTCTGATAGGGTCCACCATGAACATTCTGTTCGGCGCTGCCGGCTCGGCGCTGGTCCCGCTGGTGGTGCGGCGGCTGAAAGCTCACGGCCTGATCTCGTGAGCAGGTGCCATTGCTGCTATGAGCGGCAGCAGTGATTCAAGAAACTGTTTTGCGCCCTGCCGAACCAGCGGCTGCTGTTCAACAAGCGGTACCAGCAGCCTGCCGCAGGTATAGTAGAATGCTATCAGCCCCCCCCCAGCGCGCTCTTAACCAGAGCATCATCACGCACCCGCCGCAGGGTATCAAGCTGCGGGTTGCCTTTCCCTAAGATCGCCGTAAAGATGCAGTTCCCATTGTTGCCGCCATCATCTTTGCCGTCATAGCGGATAATGGTGCCGGACTCGCCCACGGCAAAAACTTCGCTTGCTGAAACGCCGGCCACGCCATGGAGCTTGACGCTGGTTTTACTGTCCATGCTTTTCCACTGCGCGCCGTCATAGTGCAAGACTGTTCCGCCGTCGCCGACAGCAAAGATATCACTTCCTGAAGAACCCCATATATCTCTCAGCGTTATTGCAGCATTGCCATTCACTGGATTATCAACGCTCGTCCAGTTCGTTCCATTATAGTTAAAGATTCCGCCGGATTCACCCACCGTAAAAAGATTTGCTGCAGAGTTTCCCCATAAGTCATGCAGCCGTGCCAGGCTGCCGGTGTGCACCAGCGTCCAGGTGCTGCCGTCATAATGGACCATGATATCGTTACCCGGTCCGGAGCTGGCGCTGGCGCCGCCGACAGCATAGAGGTCATCACTGGAGATGCCCCAAACCCCCTGAAGCGTGAGGATGGTGGCATTGCTCATGCGGCTCCAGGTAGTCCCGTCATAATGCAGGGTGGTGCCGTTCTCACCGACCGCGAAGATATCGGTCGTGGAAAAACCCCATACATCCCTCAAGCGCTGCACGGTGCCGCTGGTCATATTTTTCCAGGCGCTGCCGTCATAGTGCAGGATGATGCCTTTATCGGCAACCGCATAAACATCCGTTTCTGAAGTTCCCCACACCCCGTAAATATTAAAGGCTCCCACCGTGGTGCTGCCCCAGCTGGTGCCGTCATAGTGGACAATCGTGCCGTAATCGCCCACTGCAAACACGTCAGTTGCGGAGCTGGCCCATACCGCGCGGAGCTGGTTCTTGGTCGGTACGGTACTCTGTGCCTCCCAGCCGGCATGGGCGGATAGACATGGCAGCAGCAAAAGCATCGGGATAATGGCAAGAGCCAAGACCAAAGAGGGTATGTATTTTCTTTGTTTCATATGAGATCTTTCCTGCATGAGGGATCAGGCGGTCAGCGCCGCACGAGCACCCCTGTTTTCTCTAATTGTTCCGGTGATGCAAGCTTTTTCAGAACAAAAGTTATGGCGCCGGCTAATCGCGGAGATGATTTTTCCCTCATCTCTCTGAGGATATCGAGCACCCGGTTATATTGGTCCCCGGTCAGAACAATAGCACTGTTATTTTGCAGGCCGGACTGCAGGGAAGGAATAAGTTCCTTAGCAAGTGCGGCAGCTTTCATAGAGAGTGCCGGGTGCGCGGTTAAGACCTGTGTCATTTCTTCAGAATGAGTATAGTAGAGATACATCAACATGATGCCGGTAAATGATTTAGTGAGCCGCGTGTTCCGGTACGATCGGACCATGGAAACTTCAGGCTTGTCCGTACCATCAAAGATTTTCTCAACTACACAGAAGACCGTGGTGGTAGTGGTGCTGGTTATGGGGACAGAGCTGGTAGTGATTGAAGAGCTGGTAGAGGTGCTGGTTGCAGCAGCGGTACTTGTGCTGCTGGTTGTTACCGGCACTGTCGTAGTGGTGCTTGCCGCTGATGTTGTCGTGGTAGATGGGGAGGTGGTACTGCCTCCGCTGATACTGCTGGTGGTAGAAGAGGAGGAGCTGGAACTTGAGCTGCTCGAGGTAGTCGGTACGGTGGTGGTCGAAGAGGAGGTGCTGGACGTTGAGCTGCTCGATGTGACCGGTGCGGTGGTGGTTGAAGAGGAGGTGCTGGAGGTTGAGCTGCTCGATGTAGTCGGCGCGGTGGTCGTTGAAGAGGAGGTGCTGGACGTTGTGGAAGTGGATGCAGCAGTCCCGGTATAATGCATAATCGTTCCATGCGTGGTTAACCCGTCCTCTTCGATATATCTGTCACCGACGGCAAATACGTTATCTGCTGCACTGCCCCAGACACCATGCAGCTTTGTGGATGTTGCGCTGCGCGGATTATCCATAATGCTCCAGGCGTTGCCGTCATAATGCAGGATGGTGCTGCCGTAATCACTTGCAGGATTACCGTCGCCGACGGCAAAAATATCGCTCCCGGAGTTTCCCCAAATGTCTCGTAGTGTGACCGAACTGCCTTGCGCGGGATTATCCATAACTTCCCAGTTTGTTCCGCCATTGGTTGAATGCACGATGGCTCCGGCCTCTCCCACGGCAAACAGATTGGTAGCTGAACTTCCCCAGATGTCATGAAATCTCAGAATTGACGGATCGTTCCAGATAATGCTCCACTTTCCCCCGTCATATTTTAAAATAGTGCCGCGATCTCCTCCGGAGCTTGCACTGGGCCCGCCTACAGCAAATAGATTATTTCCTGCAGTGCCCCACACACCCTGTAACGTTAGAGTCGTCGGGCTGGTCATGTTGCTCCATGCTGTACCATTATAATGCAGTATCACCCCGTTTTCGCCCACAGCAAACACATCCGTCTCAGATACGCCCCATACATCACGCAGCCGTGTTATTACCGGACTGGTCATGGTGCTCCAAGTAGTGCCATCATAGCGCAGAATTATACCTGTATCGGCTACAATAAAAATGTCAGTCGCTGAGCTGCCCCAGATACCGTACATAGTTTGTATGATACCAGCCGGCATAAGATTCCAGACGGTTCCATTATTTGTTGTATGCAATATGGTGCCATATTCACCCACCGCAAATGCTTCAGTGCCTGATGCGCCCCAAACGGCCCGGAGCTGGTTGGCATTGGGATCAGGGTCAGGATTATATTGAACCGACCACTCGGCCTGTGCAGCGCTGAGTGACAAAAAAAACAGAATGACGAAATAAAATATTTTTTTCATAATGCGTTTTTATATGTTTCAAGGGTTCAGTTGTTAAACAAGAAAAGGCAGGGCCATTTCCGGCCCCGCCTTATTGCCTTACGTTCGATGGTTTTTACCGACTTTTATCATTGATAGGTCGGGCACGGGCTGGGTGAGCAGGTTTGGGCCGGACCGAGCATTTCAATGAGCTCATCTTCAGAGTACGTTATTACTTTTGGTGCTTCATATTCTTTTTTCATATCTCACTCCCTGTTTTTTTCACGGTGTGTATTCACTTTACACGTTTCACCTATTCCCATAAATCCACCGGGGCGTTGCCTTTTTCGGGACATGGAAGGTGCTCTGGCCGTCAAAGTCTACATCTTCAAGCTTGTAATAATAGGTGTTTCTGTTCTGCAGGCCATCATCCGCAAACTCATACGAAGCGCCTTCAGTTGATGAACCGCGGGCTGTAATCAACTCATCATTAATCTTTACGTATTCTCCGTTTTCAGATTCAGCGCGGTACAGGTTAAACCCTGCATTATCAATCTCAGATGCGGTTGTCCATTCAAGAACTACTTCTTTGCTGAAAGGGGTTGCGGTAAATGAGGAGAGGCTGATTAAGGTTGTGCATGGACCATAATAGTGTTCGATGGTGCCATGCTTGGTGATGAGATCTGGTTCAATATAGGGCTCGCCAACGGCAAAGAAATTGTCAGGAGCGCTTCCCCAGACACCATGCAGCTTCACTATTTTGTTATCCCGTGGATGACTCATGATGCTCCAGTCACTGCCATCATAATGCAGAATGGTGCTTCCGTTGGGTACAGCAGGTCCGTCTCCAACCGCAAAAATATCATTCTCTGCTGTTCCCCAGATGTCCCTAAGCGTCACTGTGCTAACTCCCGATGGAACTGACATTGCATTCCAGCTTGTCCCGCCATCGGTTGTATGGAGAATGGTTCCAGCCTCGCCCACAACATAGACATTGGTATCAGAAGTTCCCCATGCATCGTGGAATCGCGGAATCGAGGTATAAGTCAAAATATTACTCCAGGTTGAACCATCAAATTTTTGAACAATAGCACTGCCGGTCTGGTTTTCCTTGGCCCCGCCAACAGCAAACACATTAGATGCCGAACTGCCCCACACGCCTTGTAGTGTCAGGGTCGTATTGCTGGTCATTTGACTCCATAAACTTCCATTATATCTTCGAATCATGCCATCTTCACCAACAACTATTACATTATCAGCTGCAGTACCCCAAACATCTCTCAGTCGCTTACTGCCACTGACAATAGCACTCCAAGAAGTTCCATTAAAACTCAGGATATTTCCACTGTCACCCACAGCTATGACATTCGTTCCCGAAGTGCCCCACACGCCATAAATATTTACACCGGTCCCGCTGGTCATTGGGGTCCAAGTGCTGCCACTGTCTGTAGTGTGTAGTATAGTCCCAATATCACCAACTGCAAACACATCGCTTCCAGATGCTCCCCACACTGCCCGGAGCTGATTGGCATTGGGATCCGGGTCAGGGTTGTATTGCAGATTCCAGCCGCAGGCTACAACTGCAAAAGCATTCGTGCCGTACGTAAAAAATACCAGCCCCATGATTAAACCTGCAAACATAATACGACTTAATAACTTCCTAATCATAAATCCTCCTTCTCAAATTAATAAAAATTGTTAAACGTTAATTGATAAATAAAAAAGCCAGCCCCGTATTAGAAACGGAACTGGCTATTATTCAATAACCAATTCTCCTTTCCAAACACGGGAGGCAGTACCTTTTCAAGTACAACCCTTTTGACCACCCTTCATGGCATCTAAGGCTTTAGAAAAAGTGATTCGGAGAATATAGAATCGTTTAGAACAATAAGTTATTATTTGAAATATGTCAAGAGAAAAATATAAATTCGTAAAATATGATCTTATATTAAAAACAATAAAATTATCTCAGCATTGTTGTTCGCACTGCGGTAGACCACAGCCCCCACACCCAGGTGTCGGGTCACACACATCCCCTATACCATCACTATCCGCATCGAGCTGCCCGGTGTTACATCTGCCTGGACAATTGTCAACGCTCCCGCAAGCGCCATCACTATCTGCATCATCTGTTGAGGTCAGTTAGGGCAAATGTCACAGACGTCACCAAAGCTATCATGATCTGTATCAGTCTGAGTTGGATTAGAAACACTGGGGCAATTATCTCTGAAGTCGGGGATGCCATCACTATCCGTATCTGGAAGGATGCACTCCTGTTCGCACTGTACCCCGGAGCATCCTCCGCAACCGGGTGTTGGTCACAGACATCTCCGATGGTATCGCTATCTGCATCAAGCTGCTCAGTATTACAATCGTTTGGACAATTATCCTGGTAATCAGGCACATCATCACCATCACTGTCGAATTGCAGGAGTGTTCCTGCTTCACCAACAGCAAGAACGCTGGTTGCAGAGCTACCCCAAACGCCGTGGAAGTTTAAGGATATATTGCTCACGCGGGTTTTTCATGATGCTCCAGGCCGTTCCATCATAATGAATAATCGTAGTGCCAAAATCAGTCAGATTATCCCCATCACCGACAGCAAAAATATTATTTGCAGCATTTCCCCATATATCTCGAAGTACCACAGTACTTCCCAGAACTGGATTTGACATCAAAGACCAGCTTGTTCCACCGTTCGTTGTATGCACGATTGCCCCTGCTTCTCCAACTGCATAAACATCATTTCCAGAACTGCCCCACGCATCGTGAAATCTTAAAATTGACGGATCATTCCATATGGTTGTCCAAGAACTCCCATTATATTTCAATATTACGCCACGGTCTCCGCCTGAGCTTGCGCTTGGCCCGCCAACGGCAAATACATTATTAGAGGCACTGCCCCACACTCCCTGAAGTGTAAGAGTCGTCGGGCTGATCATGGTGCTCCAGGAGCTGCCATTATAGCGTAAAATTACCCCGCTCTCACCAACGGCAAAGACATTGCTTGAGGAAGAGCCCCACATATCCCGAAGCCTTATAGCAGTAGGGCTGGTCATGGAACTCCAAGTAGACCCATTATAGCGTATAATTTTTCCTTGATCAGCCACACGCAAACACATTGCTTGCAGAACTGCCCCATACGCCGTAGATAGTTTGGGGGATGCCGCTCGACATGGTGCCCCAGGAAGTTCCATTGTAATGAAAAATCGTTCCGTAATCACCAGCTGCAAATATATCATTGCTTGCTGTGCCCCAGATTGCGCGCAACTGATAGCTCGTTGGAGCAGGAAGTCAACAGTTCCCAGCCTGCGTGCGCCGGTATTTTAAATAGCAAAATTAATACAAACAGAAGCAGATTTATTGATGGGTATCTTAGGAAGTGTTTCATAATTAGTTTTACTCCATGGGGTGATAATAAAAAAGCCAGCCCCGTATTAGAACGGAACTGGCCAATAGTTACTTGACCAATTCTCCTTTCCAAAAACGGGAGGCAGTACCTTTTCAAGTACAACCCTTTTGACCACCCTTCATGGCATGTAAGGCTTTAGAAAAAGTGATTCGGAGAATCTATAATTTAAAGAATAATTACATTGTTTTTTTGTTTTTGTCAAGGCAACGGTAGCTATTATTTATACCGTCGGCGGCGTAAGCAGGGCAGCTTTACCTGATTTCAACTATAAGCTGTGCATCTACGCTCGCTCACAGCCATTTCCGTTTTCTGAAAAAAAACAGCATGATGCAAACGACGGATATCATGATGGTAAGAACAAAGGGATACCCCCATTGCCATTCCAGCTCAGGCATATATTTGAAATTCATCCCGTAGAGGCCGGCGAGAAAGGTGAGGGGGATAAAAATAGTGGCGATAATGGTCAAAACTTTCATCACCTGGTTCAGCCGGTTGCTGAGCGATGAAAGATAGATATCAAGCATGCTGGAAAGCATTTCCCTGAATGTTTCAATGGTATCTATGATCTGCACCACATGATCATAAATATCCCGCAGATAAATCTCTGTTGACTCTTTTATCAAGTCTGATTCCCTCTTCGCGAGCGCGGCAACGACTTCGCGCAGGGGCCAGATGCACCTGTCGTATATAGAGCATCTCCCGTTTTGAAGTAGTGTATTTTTTGCAGGGTTTCAGGTTTGGGGTCGGTAACCACTTCTTCTTCAAGAAGCTCGATCTGCTCCCCCAGCTTTTCAAGAACGGTAAAATAATTATCCACTATCCCGTCAACATAGCATAGGCCAGGTAATCAGCCCCCATCTTGCGGATCTTTCCCTTGCTGCCCCTGATGCGCTGCCGCAGCGGCTCAAACACATCACCCTTGATTCCCTCCTGAAACGAAAAAACAAAATTGTGCCCGAGGATGAGGCTCACCTGCTCGGACACAATATCAGTGCCCTGGTCATTGTAGTGCAGCATTTTGAGAACTATAAAGATATAATTCTCCATGTCATCAATTTTGGGACGCTGGTCACTGTTCAGGATGTCTTCCAGGGTCAACGGATGAATCTGATAACATGCCCCCAGCTTTTCAATCAGATGTATATCATGAATGCCCTCAAGATTAATCCAGGTAACCGTGGGCTTGTCTTTTAATAAAAAGCATTCTTCGATCTGTGCAGCGTTTCTTCCCGCAGCTCAGTTTCACTGTAGTCAATAACCGTGATCCCGGTGATATCCACGGTCTTTTCCCCGATGTGCACGAGCGTGCCCGGCGCCATCCAGGACTTTTTTGAGCGCTTTTTTGTATATCGTTTCATAGAATCCCCTGCTGTAAATCCGGTATTGTCAAAAAATAACCACAGAGTACAGAGTAGATAAGTTTAGAGTCGAGGAGTTTAGGCGTTGAGAGTGTGGAGTTATTAATTATAGAACTCCGAAACTCCTTAACTCCACGACCCGCCAACTCTCAATTCTCTCCGTGGTTTTATATCCGCGGTCTTTTAAGTATTGAGAATATTATACTATATCCGCTATCCCGGCAATAAAGAAATATTTTCAGAAACGCGACCAGGCTCTGTTACTGTTTGAAAATATGGGCTGCGCCATGATATATTCCGGTAAAGTTCAACCATGCAACTGACAATCCACAGCTGCCGGCATAGCACTATACGGACAATAAACAGGTTGTTAAAAAGGTGTTTTTTCACAGGCTGGTCAAAAACATTCAGATGCAAGGCACGCGAAATCACGAGGAATGAGGCGTACTTTGTGGTACGCCGCAATGACGAAGGATGAGCGCAACGCAGTAGATGGGTGTTTTTCAACAGCCTGAAAATAAATCAAATTATTTTCTACAGCCATGCTTCGAAAAGCAGCCACCACCGTACTCTCTATGCAACCTGCCGGGAGATCCAGCTGGCAGCAGCTGGCAGCAAACGCGGTAACAACAGCTGAGCAGCTTGCCCGCTGCTTCCCGATTGACAGGGAAGCCATGCAAAAGGTCATTGACTGCTATCCCCTGCGGATCAACCCCTACTATCTCAGCCTGATACAAGAGCCGGAAGATCCTTTGTGGAAACAGGTGGTGCCTGATGAAGCGGAGCTCATGGATACTGCAGGAATGGAGGACCCGCTCGCAGAAGAGGAATATTCCCCGGTTCCGAATGTAACCCATCGCTATCCTGACCGGGTGCTGTTCCTGGTATCCAATCAGTGCGCGGTGCACTGCCGCTTCTGCACGCGCAAGCGAAAAATCGGCAAACAGTTTGCGGTGACCGATAAAACCTTGAGCGATGGACTTGCCTATATCCGCTTTCACCGGGAAGTGCGGGACGTGCTCATCTCCGGGGGTGACCCGCTGATGCTCGCGGATGAACAGCTTGCAGATATTCTTGCTTCAGTGCGGGCCATTCCGCACGTTGAAATCATCCGCATCGGCACGCGGGTGCCCTGCGTGCTGCCGCAGCGCGTAACAAAGCGCCTGGTAAAGACCCTGCAGCGGTTCCACCCGCTGTACGTTAACACCCACTTTAACCATCCGGCGGAGATTACTCCCGAGGCCTCACAGGCATGCGCCCTGCTGAGCGATGCGGGAATTCCCCTTGGCTGTCAGACCGTGCTGCTGAAGGGGGTAAACGATAATGCCGCGGTCATGCAGCAGCTGATGCAGAAGCTGCTCTGCATACGGGTGAAGCCCTACTACATCCACCAGATGGATCTCGCGCGCGGCACCGGCCATTTCCGCACCGCGCTGGCCACAGGACTCAGCATTATGCAAGCACTGCGCGAACATACTTCGGGGATGTGCGTTCCGCACTTTGTCATTGACCTGCCGGGAGGCGGCGGCAAAATCCCGCTGCTTCCGGAATATGTGGTGGGGGAGGAGAATGGAACACTGCTGGTAAAGAATTTTCAGGGACAGATATTCAAATATCCGTGAGGTAATAGATTAATTATGTTTCCCTGCCCATGTTTTCAACCGCTGCATGGGCAGGGATATGAAACAGCCTGCTAAAATTTATACCCGATCCCGGCCCCGATGATGTAGGCATCCCCGTCGTGGAGCCTGCTTTTGGGCACCCCGTCAACCGGTGCGCGCTTCGAAGTTGCGGTTTTTAGCTGCGCAGATAGGTATAGGAGAAATCCGTTGACCAGTGCCCCCAGTGCAGGCCGAAGCCGCAGCTGAAGAGCTGCCGGTCGTAGGACGACACCAGGTAGTCAACCCCTCCCGCCGGAATGGGCTCATTGTCATAGGTATAGCCCAGGCGCAGGTCAACCATCGGTGTCAGGGCGTACTCAACCCCGATCTGGTAGCGCCACACATCATGCCAGTCCTTCTGCTTTGTTACCTCATCCATGCCGGCAATGCCGTCGTCAAAGTTGATCGTCATATGATTAAAGGTGTTCCACCGGGTGAGGATCGCGTCAAATTCAATGCTCAGCTTGCAATCGGCTTGAAGGCGACGCCAAGAAATATTCGTCCGGCAGCATGCACATCGGCCTGATCGGGCCGTCAGGGAACAGCCCTGCGCAGCAACTAGTCTTGATGAAATCCGCATGGCCCCCGAGGTTATGTTTCACCTTGCTCCGGTATAAAAAGCCGAAAGAGACCCAGTCGCGGGGTTTGTAATGGGCGGCGAGATTAAATCCCCAGCCGTAGGAATGGCCCTTCAGGCTCGAATCCACATCGAAGATAGGGATCATCTGCTCAAGCTTTACATCAAGGCGCATCACGCTCAGCCCGCCGGCTATTGAAAAGCAGTCGTTAACCTTCCATGCCAGGTTGGGGTTTATTTCCACGCCCTTCACCACCGCGTTATAGCTGTTGTTGCGCCCCGGCCAGTTTTCTTCATACTCGGTACCGAGGCCAAAGCGGGCAAACATGCCGACCCCGAACCACAGCCGGTCCGAGAGCTGGCGCGTCAGGTAGCCGTAGGGCGGGTAGAACCAGTTGCGCTTGAGCTCCGAATCCTTACCGTTTTCATAAAAATATATCTTATTGGATGGCGTAATGAGCGTCAGCCGGTTGATCATCTGGGTGCCTTTAAGCTGGGTGATGCCGGCGGGATTGTAGTATACGGCGGAAGCATCATCAGCGCGCGCGATGAGCGCGCCGCCCAGGGCATTGCCGCGGGCGCTGCCTTCATAGAGCGCAAATCCGGCGGCAAAAACGCGGCCTGCGGGAATACAGAAAACACTGATGACGGCGAAAATGATAAGGCGTGTGGTCAGAGATTTTTTCATAGATTGCCCCTGTGCTGCTGCTGTTTTTGTTTATCTACCCCCTGAGCTGAGAGGTATCCCCTGTTGCAAAAACAGCCACTGCTTATCATAAATGAAAGCTCTTGTATATAAACTTTTTATGGGGATAATGAGTGCGTCAGGGATGCTTGAGAAGGTTTGTTAAGCCTGCATTGAGGCGGGAATAAAAGCAGCGTTGCGGGTCAGGTTTTTAAGCTTTACAAACAGGATTAGAAGCAAGGCAGTGATGTGGGGGGTGGTCATGGTGCTGAGTAACGAGTGCTGAGTAGCGAGTGATGAGTGCTGAGCGATGAGTTGAACCGGCTTTCAGCTGTCAGCGTTCAGCGCGTATTAATTTCATTTCGAAAACCAATTTTATCTCAATCATGAGTTGACGAGTTATTCATTCTACACGTGAGCTCTGTGCCTTAATGCCTTTTCCCTGTCTGTTTTTCACTTTTCACGTTCCACTGTTTTCCCGAGTCACGGGTCACTGGCCACAAGTCACGCAGTTTATTGTTCCGTTACCGCTTTTATTGCTTCATAAACAACATCAATCAGTGTCTCAAGCTCCTTCACTGCTATGGAGAGGGGCGGCATAAGAACGATCACATCTCCCAGGGGCCGTATGATGACGCCGCGGCGCCGTGCTTCAGCTGTCACCTGCTGCCCGATTTTCTTCTTCACCGGAAAGGGCTTTTTCGTGTCACGGTCTGCCACCAGCTCTATGCCCACCATGAATCCGCACTGGCGGACATCACCGACGTGACGCAGATGATAAAATGCCTTGAGGCGCTCTTTTAAAAACTTGATTTTGGGCTGCAGGCCGGCAAGCACGCGCTCCTGTTCAAATACTTCAAGGCTGGCCAGGGCCGCGGCGCAGGCAACCGGGTTTCCGGTATAGGTATGACCATGGTAGAAGGTCTTTAAATCCTGAAACTCGCCAAGGAACGCGCTATAAATTCTGTCTGTGGCCAGCGTGGCGGCAAGCGGCAGGGTCCCGCCGGTAATTCCCTTTGCCAGGGCCATGAGATCGGGCTGCACCTTTTCATGCTCGCAGGCAAACATTTTGCCGGTCCTGCCAAACCCCACGGCAACCTCGTCAGCAATAAAAAGAACGTTGTAGCGCGCGCAGAGGCTGCGGGCCGCGCTGACATAGCCGCGGGGAAAGACAATCATCCCGGCCGCGCCCTGCACCAGCGGCTCCATGATGAGGCTGGCAATTTCAGCGTGATGTTTTTTCAGGGTCTTTTCCAGGGCGTTCAAACATTCAAGGCCGCACGCCGGATACGCGCGCTTGAGCGGGCAGCGGTAGCAGTACGGTGAGTCAACCTGGAAGGTTTTAAAGAGCAGCGGTCTATAGATGCGGTGAAAAAGATCAATCCCGCCGACGCTCACCGCTCCGATGGTATCACCATGGTAGGCGTTGCGCAGGGTGACAAAAGATTTTTTTGTCCGCGCTGCGCGGGAGGCCTGCTGCCAGTACTGAAAAGCGATCTTTAAAGCGACTTCAACCGCTGTTGAGCCGTTATCAGAGTAAAAAACCTTGGCGAGCCCCCGGGGGGAAATCTGTGCCAGCTTCTGTGCCAGCCTGACCGCCGGCACATTGGTAAGGCCGAGCAGCGTCGAGTGCGAGATTTTTTTTACCTGCTTGATGATGGCCGCGTCGATTTCCCGCTTGCAATGGCCGTGGATGGTAACCCAGAGCGAGGAGACGCCATCGATATAGCGGTTCCCCTCTATATCATAGAGCCATGATCCCTGGCCCCGTTCAATAATGAGGGGGCTCGTGCGGCAGTAGTCTTTCATCTGGGTGAAGGGGTGCCAGATATATTTCTTATCCAGGTTTTCCAGCTGCTTCTTTTCTGTTGTTGTTTTATTTTTTGCTGCCATGGGGTTGTATGCGTCTTTAAACTTGTTATCCAGACGTAAGGTTGTTATAATTTCGAGAAATCAGAAGAGAGACCTACTGTTAATGCGGAGTGATGCAGAAATGGAATTCAGTCCTTCCCAGCTGGTAGAAAGTTTTGCGCGGATTTGTAAGGAAGTAGTTGTTCGCCCCGTGGTTTTTTTTCAGGGCCTGCCGCAGCAGGGCAGCCTGCTCAACCCGCTGCTGTTTCTTTCCCTGTGCGTGTTTCTGTCTTCCCTGTGTATGGCAAACATCCTGAACGGGGATTACCGCTTATTTCTGATCCTGTTTTTTTCCAATATGCTGTCCGATGTTATCGTCAGCGGCCTCCTGCATGCACTGGCGACCAGGGCCTTTGGCGGCAGCGCTCCCTTTGCCGCAACCTTTCGCATCATAGCCTACTCCAGTGTCACGGACCTTGGCGCCTGGATTCCCTTTATCGGAACCATTGCCTCGCTCTACGGCATTTACCTTATATTTCTCGGGCTGCAGGAGATGCACCGTTTAAAGCCGCGCCAGGCAGGACTTGCGGTCATTATTATTATGACGCTTGCCCTGGGCATGGGTATCTCAGCGGCAATTCTCGGCAAAGATGTATTGCACCTTCCCGATCCCGGCGCGCTGTTGAGCAATTAACTGCCTTCCCGCGTGCCTGAGGCGAACATTCACCACCTTACAGTAATTACAGGATATCTTTATCTTTCTGCGATGAAGAACCGGCCTGCTGGTCTTCCGGCGGTGCGGAAGGTTTTGTCTGCATGCCCCGCACGGCCTTTTCCATGCGGCTGAGAACATCAGCCAGCTTGTCCCGCATGGTGTCGGTGGTGATGCCCAGCTGCTCAACCTTTGATTTGAGCTCCAGGTTTCCCCCGCTTCGTTGAAAGGCAAGATACGCCAAAACCAATGCTACAATTGAGATGACAAACGATAATCCCGAGATCATAGTAGTACCCTCCTTGTCTGGATATGGATAGTTACTTACATCTACAATGTTTTCAGGTCTTCATCTCTGGCATCTTTTTTTCTGAATGTCCAAAAAGAGTAACTCCACCCTACGATAATACCAACAAAAAGAACTGCCAGAAGCAGAAGAGAAAGTGACATTGAAGCCATTTCCCAACCAAAAAACTTGACCGGGACAACAGTTGCATTTCCATAAACAAAACCTGCCACAACTGCAAGAATAGCTAAGAAGCTTATAAATTTAAATGTTGCCATTGCTCCCTTCCTTTTAATTAACATGGGTAATGAGCTATATTTGTTAATAGTATAATACCTGCAGTGCGTATTGCAACTATTTTAATAACAGGTCGTTCCTCAAAATGTATATAGCGGTCGTTACGCGAGAGCAGGGTGTGGGAACGCGGGGTTAGAGCCCAGTAAAGGCCAAAAGGCTAAGAGGTTAAAAGGTAAAACCGCTTTGCCTCTTCACCTTTTCACCTATTCTCCTTTTCACTTTTTCACTGCAATCATGCCGTTTGCCAGTTTTCTATGACTTAATTTTGCGGAATGTCCTGCCCACAAACACCTTGCGCCCGCTGCCTGAACATGCTATGAAATGCGCATTATGACGCAGCACTATAAGAGCTTATGAAAGAATCAGAAAGGCAAAACCGCCGCAAAGTCCAGGTGCGCAACTACTGGGCATATAATAACCGAAGAAAAATCCAGCAGTCCCAGGGCGGCTATGATGACGTGTGTCACTGCGGCAAGGCAGTAGCATACTGCCCGGACTGCCTGGGTGTGCCGGAAGCTGAAAGCACCGGGGCAGATGGTTCCGACAGTGTAGAATAAATAAACCCTCCATCCTGCCGGAGAGCTCCGTTCCCTTATGCCGTTCATCGCCGACCTCCACATCCATTCACGATTTTCCCGCGCTACCAGCCCCCAGATGAACCTTGAAAATCTCTACCAGTGGGCCCAGCTCAAGGGCATCACCGTGGTGGGGTGCGGAGATTTTACCCATCCCCAATGGTTTGCCGAACTCAGGGAAAAACTCGAGCCTGCCGAGCCCGGTCTCTTTCAGCTCAAAAAAAACTATGCCGCAAGCCGGGATAGCGAAATCCCCGCGACCTGCCGCGCAGCTGTCAGGTTTATGCTCTCGGCCGAGATAAGCACCATCTATAAAAAAGGCGAGCGCACCAGAAAAATCCATACGGTGATACTCGCCCCTGACCTTATCAGTGCCGGAAAACTCAATGCAGCACTGCAGGAGCGCGGCAATATTAAATCCGACGGCCGGCCGATCCTGGGCATGGACTGTAAACTCCTCCTGCAGCTGGTGCTGGACGCTTCCCCCGACAATACCTGCATCCCGGCCCACATCTGGACCCCCCACTTCTCCGTTCTTGGTGCTGCCAGCGGCTTTGACGCGGTTGAAGAGTGTTTTGAAGAATTGACGCCGCAGATCTTCGCCCTGGAAACAGGCCTCTCATCCGACCCGGCCATGAACTGGCGCGTCTCGCGGCTTGACCCCTTTGTGCTGGTTTCCAATTCTGATGCCCACTCTCCGGAAAAGCTCGGCAGGGAGGCAAATATCTTTGACAGTGAGCTCTCCTATTTCGCCATGCGTGATGCGTTAAAGACAAAGGATCATAAGCGGTTTCTGGGCACTATCGAGTTTTTCCCCGAGGAAGGCAAGTACCATTATGACGGCCACCGCGCCTGCAGCAGGTGTATGAGCCCTGAAGAGACCCGGTCGTTAAGCGGCCTCTGCCCGGCGTGCGGCAAAAAGGTTACCGTCGGCGTTATGCACCGGGTAGCACTGCTTTCTGACCGGGAAGCGGGATGTAAACCGCAGCAGGCCTTTCCGTTTCTCAGCGCAATACCGATGTCCGAGGTGCTGGGAGAGGTATACGGCGTGGGCGCTAAAAGCAAGAAGGTCACGCAGCACTACCAAAAACTTTTGGAAACCTTCGGCAATGAATTCTTTATCCTGCGGGATTGTTCGCTTTCACAGCTTAAAGATGCGGGCTACAGCCTGTTCGCTGAAGCGCTCAAAAGAATCCGCGCGGGCAACGTTCACATAAGCCCCGGCTATGACGGGGAGTACGGCGTCATAAAAGTCTTTGAGCCGTGGGAGAGGCAGGAGAATCAGCTGGCGCTGTTTTAACAACCAGGGATTCGGGATTGGGGACTGGGGATTCGTGGAGAGCGAAAAAGTGAAAGGTGGAAAGTGAACGTATGGACAGGGAAAAGGACGGCACAGAGCACAAAGCTCCGTGTAGAGTGAATAACTCGTAACTCATGATTGAGAAAATTTTAAAGAAATTAATAAGCGCTGAAAGCTGAACGCTGACAGCTGAAAGCCAGTTCAACTCATCACTCAGCACTCATGCGACATCAGCACTTATATTAATATATGCCTGATCTTCTTTCCTCTCTCAGCCCCAGCCAGCGCGCAGCAGTACAAACAATCAATGGACCGCTGCTGATTATTGCCGGAGCCGGCACCGGGAAAACCCGCACCCTGGTGCACCGCCTGGCATATCTGGTCGCTGAAGCGCGCATCCCCGCGGAAAAGCTTCTCGCCATCACCTTTACCACCAGGGCAGCAGATGAGATGCGCGAAAGAATAGCCGCGCTCTGCAGCCAGGGCATTGACCTCTCCGCGCTTTTTGTCGGGACCATCCACTCGCTCTGCCACCGGATTCTAAAGCATGAATGCCGCAGCGCAGGCTTTGTGAGCGACTTTGAGATTATCTCCCCGGCGGATCAGGCGGCGGTCATCCGCAATCTCGCGCCCCGGTTTTTCCCTGAACAGCAGTCGTTCTCGCTGAAGAAGTACGAGCTGATGCTGTCCCGCGAAAAAAATGATCGCGCCCGGCTCGCTGCGGAGAATCACGAGCTGACATCTGAAAGCAGCTCGCCGTTTCTCCGGGCCTATCAGGAAGTACTTGAGCGGCAGGGGCTGCTTGACTTTGATGATCTGATAATAAAAACCCTGGGCTTCCTTAAAAAATTTTCTCTCCATGCGCATGAGCTGCGCAGCCGGTTAACCCATCTTTCAGTCGATGAATACCAGGACTTGAATACCGTCCAGTACCTCCTGATACGGGAGCTTGCCGGGCCGCGCCCCAATCTCTGCGCGGTCGGGGATGCGGACCAGGCGATTTATGCCTTCAGGGGAGCCCAGGTAAAGAATTTTTTAAATTTTCAGCAGGACTTCCCGGACGCTACGATTGTAAAACTCGAAGAGAACTATCGCTCCACCCGCACCATTATCGCGGCCAGCCAGCAGGTAATCGAGAAAAACCGGGAGCGCATCGACAAAAAACTGGTGGCCGTGAAACCGTCTGGCGCCCGTATTGAACTATGCGAGCTGCTTGATGAGCGGCAGGAAGCGCGCTTTATCGCAAGCGAGATAGGAAGGCTTGTGGGCGGCACCCGCTTTGAGTCCCTTGGCCACGACCAACGAGATGAAGAGCTGCCGGAGCTGAGCTTTAAGGATATCGCGGTGCTCTACCGCCTCCATGCCCAGGCACGGCTTATTAAAGAAGCTCTTGAGCAGGCCGGCATCCCGCTGCAGGTGGCAACGAGCCGCTCGCTCTATGAGGAGCCGGACGCTGAAGTCATTATCGCAGTGCTTGAGCTGCTGCACGATCAGGGAAATGATCTGGCCGCGGCAGCGCTGCTTGAGAACGCGGTAAAAGGCCTTGGCCCGAAAACAGTCGCAAGCCTTAAGGACCATGCGGAAAAATGCGGCACAACACTCATTGAAAGCATCAGGCATGAGTTCAACCTCCCGGAGATAACCGCAGACCGCCGCGCGCGGCTGCACTCATTTCTCGGGCTGCTTGATGAGCTTACGGAGACCAGCGAGCACTCTGCCCCTTGACCAGCTCATCAGGGAAATAGCAGCAAAGCTTTCTATCGGAGCGGCTTCTGCAGACAATGAAGAATCTTCTGTTTCTCAAACAGATGAAAACCTGCTCGACCTGATTACCGCAGCCATGCCGTTTTCCGCGGTCCCGGCCGCGGAAGGTATTCCTCTTTTTCTGGAAAAGATTGCCCTGCTCAGGGAAGGAGAACAGATATGTCCGCAGCAGGAAGCGGTGACGCTCCTGACCGTGCACGGCGCCAAGGGGCTGGAGTTTCCCGCGGTCTTTATCGCCGGCCTTGAGCAAGGCCTGTTTCCCTATGACCGAAGAGCTGACGCTGACGCAACAGATGACCCGGAAGAAGAGCGCAGGCTGTTCTATGTGGGGATGACGCGGGCCAAAGAAAAGCTCTATCTGCTGTATAGCCAGAGCAGGTTTTTGTTTGGCGAACGAAGGGCGCTGCCCTGTTCAGAGTTTCTTGTGGGCATTCCCGCGGAAACCGCCACCCGGTACACGGACCCGCTTATTGCAAAGAGGATGAAGGAAAAGCTGGAGAAGAAGCCAAAGCAGATGAGGTTGTTTTAAGGTTAAGAGAAAAAATCACCGCGACTCGACTGAGCTCACCGAAGTCAGAGCACGCCCTCGGCATGAGCTCGTTGCCGAATGGCGGAGAGCACAGAGAACTGGTAGCCGCAGGTTTTAGCCTGCGTTTATTACATGATGGGAAACCATGGATAAAAGCAAAATGAAAATCTATTAATCTGGAACTCAAGAAATCAGGTTTTTCTTTTTTTATCATCGTGAGTTCCTGTCTGCGATGAGCCAGACGAATCGAGTTCCAAATATAATTTAATTGTAGTTCCTGCTTGTTCGGGTTTTTACATGAGAAAAAATAAAGAAGATGCTTCAGGCAAAGAGAAGCTTAAACCCTATTCGCAGGACCGGCGCAAGATTCTTAAATTTGTTCAAAAACTGCGGAAGGTGAAAAAGGGCTGCAGGTAGAGAATCATGCTACGGAGAGCCGCTTAAAGAGTGCAATTATCTTCCGATCCATTTAGACATCCGCTGTTCAACCTCTTCCTGACTTAACACGCGGCCTTCTGTAATGTCGTTAAAACCGCGTTCGATTTTCTCTCGCACATATATATGATATTGGATGTCTTCCAGCGATGCATCATCCGGGATTTTGTCGAGTATCTTGCGAACTTCTTCTTTAGCTGTTCCCATGCCTCCTCCTTGAAATTGATTTTTTATTATTTATGTCACGTCCCTTATTCGTTGCATACTACCACATACACCGAACATGGTACTTAGTAATTGACTCATCTGGTGTCAGAATCACCATGCCATTGACGATGGCCTGGCAAATGAGCATGCGATCAAAGGGGTCCCGGTGTAGTTCCGGCAGCTTTGTTACGTAGAGAGAGTCGTCCTCATCAAGCGCAAGGCTTTTGATGCCGTGCTGAACCCGTTGGGCAGGAATAAACTGCTCAGGTTTCTTGGGCAGGGGCAGGCGCCCCAGAGAATGTTTTATGGCAATCTCCCATACCGAAACAGCGCTCAGGTAGATATCATTTTCAGGATCAGCAAAGAGCTCACGTGCCCTGAGCGAGAGGTTAGGGTCGTCAGTTATAATCCAGAGAAAAGCGCAGGTATCCAGGAGGATTTTCATGGCCGGCCGTCATAGAAGGATTTAATTATATCTTCCGGCAGGGGTTCATGGAATTTTTTAGGAACCTTGAAAGTTCCTTTAGCGAGGCCAATGGGGCGTCTTGATTTTCTGTCCGGCGGGATCGGGCGGATTTCAGCAACGGGAACATTTCTTTTGCATAGAGTTATCGTTTCACCTTTTGCCAGGCGGCTGAGATAACGGGAGAGATGGGTTTTTGCTTCATGGATGTTTAGTTTAATCATGACTATCTACTAGCCTAATAAGTAAACTAAGTCAACTTCTTTTTGTTAAGCCCGCGATCCGTCGCCCCCCCACGCAGTCCAAACCTTATTAGAACTCCTGCCCTCCGCAAGGCGGGTCGGACCAAGCGGAGAGCCGCTTAAAAAGATCCTGCAATGCTGCTTCGAGATCATCAAGCCGGATGACAATCTTTCCGTTATTTTTTTCAATAAAATATTCCACCTGCAGGTTAACGGTGCAGCCCTCGTTATCGCCGCTGAGCCGGAAGTCGCTCCGGTAGCCAAGCACCGGCTTCCCCAGGGCGCAGGCATATCCTATCTCAGAAGCAGTACCGCTATCAACATCAGTACCATCCAGCACGGCAACAACAGCGTGTGCCTCATTGAGCGCGCGGGTGTTGTTCTCTCCGATTATCCGGTTAAGCCGCTGCAACTCCTGCCGCTTCTTTTCACCATAGGGCATCTGTACCACCGGCTTAATCAATTCTTGCGGAGTTAATTCCCAGGGATCCAGCACAACAAAACCAGCCTTCTGTATCAGAGGGATCAATGTCGCCTGCATAAAGTCCCGGCCGGCGGCAAAAAATCCGAACGGCGAGGCAATATATATTTTTATGGTGGAAGTCATTGTGTCGTGAATGATTTTATAGCTCTCAGCACGCTTAAAAGTGCTGAGTAAGGGCTCGCCTGATTCGGAATTCTGTAAAATTTATTAACCGCTGAGCACGCGGAGAACGCAGAGAGAGCTTTTTCTTTAGTCTGTCATCTGTAATCTGCTGTCTGCTTTCCACGTTCCACTTTCCTTTTCACAAGTCACGGTTCGACATGCTCACTCAACAAGTCACTAATCCCGAACCTCACGAATTCGTTATCCCTTTGCCTTCCGGCTCCTGCTCTGGTATATAATCGAACAGGGTTAGGAATTCGGGATTCGTGACCCGGGAGCAGAAAAACATTACCACAAAACCTGGAATAAAAGAATTCCAGTTTTTTTAAAAACCTCTGCGAGCTCTGCCATTCGGCCCCGAGCTCCCTTCGGGTCTGAGCCTCAGGGTCGAAGACATGGCCGAGGGGCGTTCTCAGCGGTAAATAAACAGGAGGAACTATGGCAGAAAACGAAATCAAGAAAAAAGCTGAAGAGTTCTTTGAATATGTGGCAAAATTCGGCGCGCAGTATCCGGATATTTCCCAGGGCTTCATGTCCCTCATGGGCGGCGTTATGCAGGACGGCGCCATAAAAACAAAAGAGAAAGAACTGATTGCTCTGGGAATTGCCGTAGGGCTTCGCTGCCTGCCCTGCATTCACGCCCATACCAGCGCAGCGCTCAACATGGGAGCGACTCCGGAAGAAATCATGGAAGCAGCCTCGGTTGCCATTCTCATGGGCGGCGGCCCGGGCATGGCCCATGTGGTGGAAGTTATGAAGGCAATAGAAGCGTTTACTGAAAAGTAACAGGCTGCTGAAAAACACCCATCTGCTGCGTTGCGCTCATCCCTCGTCATTGCGGCGTACCGCAAAGTACGCCTCATTCCTCATGATGTCGCGCGCCTTGCATCTGCATGTTTTTGACCAGCCTGCGGCACATCTTCTTTAGAAAAATAGCTGTCAGCATTCAGCGATCAGCCGTCAGCCTTTAGTAATCTGCAGTTTCTGGCGCAGCGGGCAATCTGCATTCTGCAATCAACAAGTCACTGGCCACGAGTCACGATCTACATGCTATGCCCTGCCAGCTTTTGCAGCGTGGCTCTGGTTGAGCTTAAGAGCGAAAGATCCGCGGGACTTAGGTGCGGTTCGACAGGCTCACCGCCCTGAGCTCATCGAAGGGCTGAGGATGTAATGCCGGCAGGAGTTGAAAAGTTCTTGAATTGTTTAATAATGAATGCTCTAATAACCGCAATTATAAAAACTGCTTGTTATTCGCAAAATTTATATTATATTCTTATATAAGCCCTATGGTCGGATTTTAAAACATCCCGCCATTCACGTTCTCTTTAAATAAAACTCAGTTTTTATTAAATACCGGATGGAAAAAACCCTTAAAGAACACTTGCGGTTTGAGCGGCTTATCTCAGACGATATCCGCCAGGTTTGTCAATATCTCTCCTGACCAGGTAGGCCTGGAAATTGAGAACGGGCTTAAGGAAATTCTTGAATTTTTCCAGGTTGACCGCTGCGGTCTGCTGCTCGCCTCCCCGGACAGGCACCACATGGCAGGTCACTCACGCCGCGTTTCAGACGAACCCTCCGGTACCGCTAAAAACCGATCTTCCTGTCGCGTTGTTTCCCTGGCCTACAGAAATAGTCGAGCAGCACGAAGGTTGTCCTTTGCGACGCTTGATGAGCTGCCGGCTGAGGCGCATTCGACAAGCAGACCTATAGCGAGTGGGGAGTCCGATCATCTGTGGACCTACCGATTTTCACCGATGGGACATAATCATTACTTCATAGCCCGATTCAATCCGTGCGCAGTGAGCGTGCCTGGCCTGATGAGTATATCCCGCGGCTGCGCCTGCTCGGGGTGAGCATTTTCGCCAATGCGCTTGCCCGGAAACGCGAAGACCAGCGCCTTGCGCGAAAGCGAGGTACGGCTTCATCTCGCAGCTTCTTCAGCAGAAGTGGGCCTGTGGATTCTGGATTTTGGCACCGGCCATTTCTGGGCAACCGATAAGGCGCGGGAGTTGTTCGGCTATGCTAAAGAACAGGAGATAAACTTCGAAACCATTCCTGAATACGGTCCATCCCGATGACCGTGAACATGTTCGCCGGTCCGTAGAGCAGTCGATTAGGGCAAAAGAGAACATTCAAGGTCGAATACCGGATTGTGCTTACTGATGAGAGCGTCCGCTGGATTATTTCCCGCGGCCGCCCGTATTTCAGCGCGTCCGGGGAACCGGAGCGCGTGATGGGCGTGTCCATGGACATCACGGAACGCAAACAGTCAAACGAGGCCCTGCAGAAAGCATATCACGAGATTAAGCAATTAAAGGACCAGCTGGAAGCAGAAAATATTTACCTGCGGCAGGAAGTCAGCAGGGAGTCCGACTTTGAGCACATTATCGGCACGAGCGGCGTGCTCATGAAGGTGCTCCACCAGGTAGAGCAGGTTGCGGCGACTGATTCCACGGTGCTGCTCAGCGGTGAAACCGGAACCGGGAAAGAGCTGATTGCCCAGGCCGTTCACAACCTAAGCCCTCGGCATGGCCGGCTGATGGTGAAAGTCAACTGCGCTGCGCTGCCCGCAGCGCTCATTGAGAGCGAGCTGTTCGGCCGCGAGAGTGCGCTTATACCGGAGCATTGGCCAGACAGATCGGGCGCTTTGAGCTGGCTGACCGTTCCACCCTGTTCCTTGATGAGATCACGGAGCTGCCGCTTGACCTGCAGGCAAAGCTGTTGCGGGTGCTGGAGAATGGGGAGTTCGAGCGGCTCGGCAGCCCGAAGACCATCCGCGTCGATGTGCGGCTGATTGCCGCAACCAACCGTGATATGGCACAGGAAGTGCGCAAGGGCGCTTTCCGAGCAGACCTGTACTACCGGCTGAACGTTTTTCCCATTGATGGTGCCGCCGCTGCGGGAGCGGCCGGATGACATCCCGCTGCTGGTAGAAGCCTTTGTCCATGAGTTCGCGGTGAAAATGGGCAAGAAATTTCAAGCAGTGCCCCAAAAAACCATGCAGGCGCTGCAGCGCTATCACTGGCCGGGCAATATCCGGGAGCTGCGCAACGTGCTGGAACAGGCAACCATCATCAGCTCCGGGAGCAGCATGCAGGTAAATCTGCCGCAGGCGCCAGCCGGCGCAAGCTTTAAAAACCAGACCATGGAAGAAACAGAGTACCAGCATATCATGGATGTTCTCTCAAAGACCGGGTGGCGGATAAAGGGATCTAACGGTGCCGCAACGCTGCTCGGACTCAAGCCTTCAACCCTGTACTCCAGAATGAATAAACTGGGCATTCCAAACCGCCGCGAAAAAGACGGCATTTCGCCCTGAAGACGCCATACCGACTCTTTAGCAAGCCATTCCTAACGCATTCATTGCCCCCATCAAATCCTTTGCCATGATTTTTCAACAGCTTGTAAATTAGCTCCGGCAGCGCGCAGACTGGTATCAATTGTGTAATTACATAATACCCTAAGTCCTACGATCATAAATTCGGTGACCAATCACTCACTCACTTAGTGCTCAGTAAGCAGTGTAAAGCTTTTGTTTGGATCACATACGGCACTTTATTTGCGAATCGAAGCACTAAGATAAACGCAGCCCAAATGCAAACCATGATTCTATCATTTATTAAATTAATACCGCAGCCTGAAAAACGGCAGGCAATGCTGGACATCCTCCGGACCATGGAGGCGCTTACGAGGAACAAGCAGGGATGTTTATGCTGCTGCAGATACGAGCAGACTGATGACAAGCATGCGTCCTTTAGATGGAGAAATGGCAATCAATGGAAACCCTGGAGCGGCATGTTCAATCCAGCATGTATATGCGGCTTTTGACCGCCATGGAGCTTGCCAGCGAGGAGCCGAAAATAGAGTTTCATGAGGTTGAGAAAACAATGGGGATGGATTTGATTGAAGCCCTGAGAACTGAGAGCGGCAGACAATGATGAGGATACAATGAAGTTCCTTTTGCATGATTATTAGCTGCAATAAACAATAAAGTGTCACAAGGGTCGTGATGTACCGGTCACATAAACTGAAAAAATATTTTTATTAGGAGGTAAAGACCATGAAGAAAACCATAATGATATCAGCAATAGCAAGCCTTTTTCTGCTTTTCGTCGTCTCTGCCGCTCAAGCGCAGGGGTGGGTGGATCTGCCGCAGGAAGGTACCCATGTAGTGGCAGCCAGTAAGTTTATGATGGCGCAGGCCCAGAAGATAAAAACTGCTAAGGACATGGATCGGGCCATGCTGGTGGATGAAGGCCTCTTATTGATCAAAAATGGTTCGGATTACGAGGAAAGTGGCGAAATGATGTACACCGATGAAGGCAAGGCAAATATGCAGGAGATTGGTATGAAACTGCGACAGATCGGCGGTGGGCTGCTCAAGATGGGCAGACAGAAGGGTGCCGTAACACAAAAAGAAAAAGATGAGATAGCTAAACAGGTTGATACCCTGGCAGGAATAGGCAAGCTGATGCTGGAGAAGGGACAAATTATGGGGGGAACTAATAAAGAACCCCGCCCTGACAGGTGGTACTCAGCCCGCAGTTTTTATTACATAGACTGGCACGGGGATGAAAATAAAGCACCAAACCATACTGGAGGAACAAACCATGAAAAAGATTTTACTGACCGTTTTAGCAATCGTACTCGCGACAGCATGCGCGCCAATCACCCAGCAGGAAAAGCAGGACATAGCAAAGCCGATCAACTGCGCGACGGCAGAGGGGGATATACGCGTGTTGCAGTCTGAAAAAGCACATGTAGCGCAGCAGATAGCAAACGGCATCACAGCAATTGTGCCGGCTGGCGCGGTCATTGGCATTATAACCGGGACAGAGGGTGACAAGATGAAAGTTGCATCCGGCGATTACAACAGCATGATCGATAAGAAGATTGCTGAAATTAAGCAGCAGTGCAACCTGCAATAGCCTGCCCCTCGGGAGAATGCATCACAACGACATGGGAAAACTACATGGAACCGCACAGCACACAGAGTTTATGAGTAAAGGAGTTGGGGAGTTAAGGAGTTTAAAAAGCTTTGGCACTAATAACTCTTTGGCCTTGAAAGATCGAAAATTAAGTGCGCTGTTAAAAATATTAATAAACTAAAAGAGGAATTATTTTATAAGGAAGTGACGCACAGTCCACAGTGATAATTAATCCGAAGAACAGTCAGGGGGAGAATGGGGAAGATCCCTCCACGTTCTCCCCCCTTTTTAATTAGTAAACAGGTTAACGGGCAAAGCATTTTTATAAATGAATACATAACGGACAACTGACAGCTGTCAGCTGATAGCTTTTATACAAGGAGGTCTCCATGAAAAAATCATTCGCACTATTGGCAATTATCGCTGCAGTGGCAGTTACCGGATGCGCCACACAGCAGCAGTTCCTCGCCAGCATGCAGCCCACCGCGATGCAGACCGCTGCGAGCAAAGGGCAGTTCGAGCTGAACTGTCCGGCCGCGCAGCCGGTTCTTATATCACAGGAAGTGGTCCAGCCTGCCCTGCAGGGTCCCTTTATGAACGGTATCCAGCGCGCTGAGTTTACGGTCGGAGTGGAAGGCTGCGGAAGACGCCAGACCTACATTATCATTTGCCCGCAAAATGGAAGCGGCTGTTTTGCCGCCACCGGCAGATTCCACGACTGGATGACGCAGGGACAGTGATAAAAAGGCGGTTGATAGGCACAGAGGCAGAAGGCACAAAGTAAATGCAGATTTAAGATTGCAGAATGCTGAAAGACAGAAGGCAGTAGACAGAAAAACACGAAGCCTGAGCAACGGGTCACGAGCCATGGGTCACCCGTCCCCCGTAGCACTGAAAACTGTGGACAGTCCAAATGCAAACGCATACTTAGCAATCACCAGTAAGCTTGTTTTTTTAACACTGCGGAGGGTGGACGAATCCCTATTCCCGCGTCCTCTGTGGCGAATAAATTTTAGAAGGAGGAAAAAACAAATGAACAGTGAAATTAACACACAAGGAGGAGAAAGCAATGAAAGCAGAAAAAACCATGAACAAGCGTTTTTATCTATTGATGATGTGTTGCCTCTGTGTAATGGTGTCGTTACTGATCTTTGCAGGTGGGGCCGGAACGCAAGAGTACCCGATCCTGGACCGGGTTGCCGAGAAAGTCATCCAGAAATATCAACAGTCAACATGCGAGCAGCTGTGGCAGGACAGAGGCAAGCCAAAACCGGAGATGGAAGAACGAGCCATCCGGATGCTGCGCAACGATCCCCAGATGCGGCAAGTGTTCATCAACAAAGTAGCAGCTCCCATTGCCAACAAACTGTTCGAATGCGGGATGATTCCATGAAAACCAGAGGACGAGGTTTCTCGTCAGCAGCCGCGATGATTCGAGCCATGTGCACGGGGCGTGTGCTGGCACTTGCGCTTGCGCTGGTGGTATTTCTTACCGTAACCGCCAATGCCCAGCAAGCGCAGCAGATACCAAAACTATCAAAACCAGCCAAGTCGCCGGGCAATGATTCCCCGCCTCCGGTCCAGATGACCCTCGAGCCGAAGGCGATTGAAGTACTGAAGGCCGCATGCAGTCGCCTGGCCACTGCCCGCACCATGAGCTTCACGGCGGTGGTTACTTATGAGAGCCCGTGCCTGTTCGGCACTCCGCTGGCCTACACAACAAAGTCCGAGGTCACCCTGCAGCGGCCTGACAAGCTGCGGGTGATCACGTCCGCTGATGGCCCTGCCTCGGAGTTTTACTATAACGGCAAGACAATGACGGCTTTTGCACCGGCCGAGAACCTGGTCGCTACTGCCGATGCTCCGCCCACGATCGACGAGGCGCTGAAACTAGCCTATGACTCCGCCGCGATCTACTTCCCCTACGCCCCTATGATCGACGCCGACCCTTATAAGAATATTGCCGACGGGCTGGTCCTCGCTTTCTATATCGGCCAGTCCAAGGTGGTTGGCGGAACGACGACTGACATGGTGGCTTACGCCAATGACAATGTGTTCCTGCAGGTATGGATCGGCGTCGAGGACAAACTGCCGCGGATGATGCGCGGGGTATACCGCAGTGACAATGCGCACCTGCGCCACCAATTGGAGTTCTCCAACTGGCAGCTTGATATTGCCGTCCCGGCAGACGCCTTTGCTTCAACGAGCGCGGGCAAAGCGAATCCCATGCCCTTTGCCCATCCGAATCCGAAAAGTGTCCCGGGCGAAAAGCCCCCGGTGAAGAGCAAACCATCCAAAAGTAATTAAGCGAGGAGGTACATAGATCATGAAAAAGATTTTCGTTTGTTTCTTGAGTATTTTAATGGTGGTGCTCTTATATGTGGCTGCCGCGGCCTTTTCGAGTGGGAACCGCTACGGCGGCAGCACTTCGCACAGCGCAGGGTCCACAAGCCATACCAGCGCCTGGGGCACCAGCACGTCGCACACTGCCGGGGAAGGCACCTCTCATACCAACGCGTATGGTGGTAGCGCAACGCACTACACCGGCGGAGGCTGGTCGAAGACCGGCGCTTACGGCGGCACAGCCTACGGCAACGCCCACTACGGCGGTGCATACTATCATCCGCCTGTTGCGGTCTATCCAGCGTACCATCCGCCCACCACGGTGAACTATTATGGCGCAGGATGCTACAATTGCGGAGGCTGGTCAACAGCCGGAGCAGCCGCTGCAGGAGCAGCGGTCGGCATGGTTGCCGGAGCAGCAGTGGCCTCGGCCAACACTTCCGCAGTAGCCGCCAGTTCCTATAACGCCGGTGTCGCAGCGGGTGCTGCGAGCACCACCTCGTATGTTATGGGAGCGCTCTATCCCACGCTGCCTGCCGGTTGCATTACACCGACCGTCCAAGGCACGACATACTATCTGTGCGGCAATACATGGTTTCAAGCCATGCTACGGCGCGAATGGTGTCTACTATAAGGTTGTGCCCACACCCTGATGATGATCAAGCGATGTTCACGGGACACGCGTCACGAGGGACGGAATCGATTCACTGGTGACAGCTTTAAATTTTATTTCTGTCCACCCTCCGTAGTGCTACAGAGGACGTGTGCTATTGTAATTTTCCTACAATATTTAAAAAAGGAGGGAAGGGGATGAAGAGAAGAGCATTTTTTATTGCGGCGGTGACATTCGCCATGGTCACAATGCTGGCAGCCAGTCCCCTTATGGCCCAGCAGGTCACTGGCGTGCTCGGCTCGCCCGGCGCCACAGAGACCATCAGCGGCAAGCAGCTTCCG
>CAWDOY010000037.1:0-61021 GCA_963803975.1 uncultured delta proteobacterium | reverse complement strand
ATACACCCGGCGCGCATTTCCGCTATGAAGCCGGCTACATGTTTTTCCAGGCGCATAACATCTGGGATGCCCGCGAAGCCCAGGCAAAGCATAATGACGGGGTATATATCAGAGTGGGCTATGAATTTTGACGAAGCCGTAAAAAGTCAATTTCCCCTCCCCTGGCGGGAGGGGATTAAGGGGAGGGGGATCAATAATATTCTGTAATTACTTGTTTATCACCCTCACCCCAACCCTCTCCCGTCAAGGGAGAGGGAGGTTTTTCTACTTTTTACGAGGCCATCAATTTTAACAGGTGTTGATAATACTAATTTTTCAATCATCAGGAGAACAGGAGGACAGTTATGATCAGGAAAAGATGTTATGTGTCAACCGTTTTTACTCTGTTAACGATACTTGCTTTAAGCGTGCCGGCGCTCTGCGGAGCGGGAGAAATCACCTATCCCACCTCCAGCTATAACGACCAGGAGCTGGCAAAAGTGCGCGAGTGGGAAAAGACCTGGGTAGGGAAAAAAGTCACCACCGAGACTATTGACCAGGTCAAGGACTTTCTCTCCGAGCCGGTTTACAAGGCAATGAAAAATCCCAAGGTCGTGGGCGTTGACGCGCTGTGGTTTGAAGTGGTGCCGTACCGGCCCTATACCGTATCCAAAGGGAATGATTGAAGCGACAAAAAAATACGCGCCTGACAGCAAAATTGTTAACCAGGACGTGCTGGATAAATTCGGCGATGTTGCCGGCATACCATTTCCCCAACCGAAGAACGGGACGGAGATGGCATGGAATATTGACAGCAATACCCGTGGTGACACCCATACTTGCACGAATGAGGGCGAGGTGGTTGACTGCAGGACCAGGCTTGAGCGCCATGCCGGCCACCTGCGCTGGGACACCTTCTGGATGGGCCGCACTGATGTAGCGCCGATACCTAAAATTCCCGATGAGTGAGAATAACCGGGGTATTTTCCACTCATACTTCCAGCGCCATATTGCGCCGGTTGATTTTGTGGATACGACCATGCTTGAAATCCGTTATAAGGACCAGACAAGAGAGGAAGACCTGTGGGTCTATACCGCCATGTTCCGCAGGATCAGGCGCTATGCGACCAGCCAGCGGACCGACACCATTGACGGCACGGACATGGTCTATGATGATCACGACGGCTGGTACACCTCTCCCATCCGCAATACCTACAAGGCAATAGGCAGGGCTGACCTGCTGGTTTCGCGCCACGAGGATCATAAAAGCCTGCAGCGGGTCACGGGCCAGGGCTTCTGGAACGGGGTGCAGAGAGAGCGGGTGAATAACTGGGTAGTCGAGGTTGTAAGTAAAGATAAGGACTATATTTATTCCAAACAGATCTGGTACCTTGATCCGGAAAACTGGCAGATGAACTTTCAAAATTATGTACAACCGGCAGGGGGAACTGTGGAAAACCTACGAAATGTTTTATAATGAGTATCCAACCGTTCAAGGGCAAAAAGCAGCCTATATGAGCGCCGAGCATACCATTGATTTTATCCGGCACCACGGCAGCCCGAGCAAATATACCAAGCAAGTTATCGGCGGCAATATACCGAATAAGCAGTACCAGACTTCGGCGCTTAAAGAAAAGGCCTACTAATAGGTTGTTAAGGTGACAGCAGGGATTATTCCATCAAAGAAAGTGCACAGACTATGCTATTGAAAATTAAATCATGCTCCTTCGTTCTTGGTTTGGTGATGGCGCTGTTCATCCTGTCCGCATGTGAAAAATTCGACCGCTCTAAAATAGCCATGCCGAAGATACATTTCATCACCTCTGATAACCTCCACTCGGTGATATGTCTCGATAACACCCACACCTGGATTTTTGGAAACTACGGGACCATATTTTTCAGCTCCGATGGAGGAAGCACCTGGAACAGGCAGGAGAGCGGCGTTGACGTGCTGCTGGGGGATGCGGCGTTTGTAAGTGTGAACGAAGGGTGGGCTGTGGGCGTGGCTGGCACGGTCATACACACAAGCGACGGCGGCAAGACCTGGGAAAAGCAGGCAAGCGATACTGGGAAGGACCTCTTCAACGTCTTCTTCCTTGATGCTCAGAACGGGTGGGCGGTCGGAGAATACGGGACCATTATCCACACCGGCGATGGAGGAAAAACCTGGGCCAAGCAGATTGAGCCCAATGACGCGCTCTATAACAATGTGTTTTTCGCTGACCCGCAAACAGGGTGGGTTGTCGGTGAGTTCGGCACCATTCTGCATACAGCAGACGGCGGCACGACCTGGACGCCGCAGGAGTGCAAGGACATAATTCCCGTCGTAACCGCAAAAGAGTGGGACCGTCCAAAGCCGGCCCTGTACGGCATATTTTTCCTTGACAGAAATCAAGGGTGGATTACCGGCATGGACGGGGTGATTATTAAAACAACGGACGGCGGGCAGACCTGGACGAAGCTTCCCTCCGGTAGCTGATAAACCGATTTATTCGATACTGGTGAAGGAAAAGAGGGGCTGGGCGGTCGGCAACAAGGGGACCTATCTGACCTCGGAGGACGGCGGGAATACCTGGAGTGCGAACAGAAGCGCTATAAAATCAAAGTTCTGGCTGCGCCAGATTGCATTTTGTGATGAGAATAACGGTTTTGTTGTTGGTGCCATGGGCACGGTGGCTGAATCAAAGGATGGAGGAAAGAACTGGAAAGTTATTTCCGGGTTCAGCTATGACATGCAGGAATTCGGGCTGGCAGATTTTTAGCTGAAACATTCAGCGACTATAGCAGAAGCTGTGATATACTAATGAAGAGAAGTTATCTTACGACGTGCACGTTGCCGGCAATGGAGCGGGCATGTCGAGAGACAGCTTCTCTTTTTTATTGTTTGTTTTCTGTGGAGACATGATGCAAGGAGATTCTATGAAGAAAAGACTGCGCACGATCCTGGCGCACACGATAGTTTCGTTGCTTGTTATTTATCCGGCACTGTGCTGTGCAGAGCAGGCAGCCGCACCGGCAGACGCCAAAAGCAGTGCCGGCAAGGCAGAGGAGGCCTTCACCATACAAGAGGGGCGGCCTATTACAGCAGACCAGGTGTTATCAAAAAAGCATCCGCCGTATGGCCGCGGAATGGTCTGCGTAGAGTGCCACAAAGTAACCTTTGACGCTATAACCAGCTCAACGAAGCAGTATCTCAATAACTACCCGCAATTAAAGAATGAAGCAGTGTGGAAAAAGATAGAAGCCTTTTTACCGGGAAGAGAGCGGTTTGCGCTGTCCACGGTTTATAATAATGAACCGACCGCTACCACCGTGGATATGGTTTTGGATAAAAATGAAAAAGTGTTCTACGTGGTATGTGAAAAAGGGACGGAAAAACTGTATCAGATTAAACAGAATCCGAAAATCTGCGCAGTGCACTATGCAGGATGGACCGTGGCCGGCGGCGGGAAAAAGGAGTGGAAGAGCGTGCAGGTCAGGGGGAGCGCTGAAGTGATACCGTCAGGTGATCCGCGCTATAGCACTATTATTGATAAATACCATTTAGCCCGGCTGAGCAAGGAACGGGCGGTGCTGCGATTTGACCTCATCAGAATAAGCCCTTCAGAAATCGTCTATTTTGACACCAATCTGGCGGGTGAGAACGCAGGCATATATCAGCGCTGGGAGAGAAATAAATAGCCCTGCAGCAGGCGTTTTGTTGCAGATACTGCAAGCGATATACTATAATAAGTAATAACAATAATTACTTACGTGGTACGGACAATGGGCAGGGTTATTGCGGGCATCTTTCTATGTACTTTTATCTTAGCATGCTATAATGGTGCATGCTTCGGGGAGGGCAACGTGAGAAAATCACCAATTGCAGGCACATGGTATCCGGGAGATAAACAGAAATTAGTCAAGCAGGTTGAGGACTATTTTTCTCTGGCTCAGCCCCCTGCGGTGAAAGGCCGCGTCTTTGCCCTTATCTCGCCGCATGCGGGCATTCAATACTCCGGGCAGGCAGCAGCCTGCGGCTATAAACTGCTGCGCGGTAAAAAGATTACGCGGGTTATTGTGCTCGGCCCCTCACATTACGCAGGCTTCCGGGGCATTGCAACCTCTGCTGAAGACTTCTATGAGACACCCATCGGCAGGATAAAAGTTGACCGGGGAATATCGGATGCTCTCTATAAGAATGCTCTTTTTAAAGGGCCGCGCCAGGCAGAGCTTCAGGAGCATTCTCTGGAAATGCAGCTGCCGTTTCTCCAGGTGGCGCTCGGTGAATTTACCCTGGTGCCGCTGGTGGTGGGAGAGCTTTCTTCAAAGGAATATGCAGACGCGGCGCAGGCCCTCGCGCCATACCTTGATAGCAGTACTGTCGTCGTGGCAAGCTCTGATTTCACCCACTACGGCATTCGCTTTGGCTATCAGCCGTTCAAAGACCATCCCCGCGAGAACCTGAAAAAACTTGACAACGGCGCCATTGATAAAATCCTGGCAAAGGATTTCAAGGGCTTCCTCTCCTATGTGGATGAGACCGGAGCCACCATCTGCGGCACCAGGCCCATCGGCATGGTGCTGAAGCTGCTTCCCCCCGCTGCACAGGGAAAGCTTCTCAGCTACTACACCTCCGGCGACCTCACCGGAGATTTTGACACCTCGGTAAGCTACGCGGCAATTGTCTTTACGGTTGATTAACGGTAAAGCCAGGCTCTGCGCGCTGTCCTGCGCACGCCGAAGGCGAACAGCAGAACAATCCCGGACATAAACCCGCCGATATGAGCCCACCAGGCCACTCCGCCGGACAGTGCATCCTGTGCGCCGAACGAGACCGTGCCATTCAAAAACTGCAGGATGAACCAGAAGGCGAGAAAGAAAAACGCCGGGATCTCCACAACATCAACGAAAAAGATAACGATGATAAGCGTCACCACGCGGGCATAGGGAAACAGGAAAAAGTATGCGCCCATCACGCCGGCAATAGCGCCGCTTGCGCCGATGGTAGGGACGCGTGATCCGGTATTGGTAAGCAGGTGCACGGCAGCCGCCAGCACGCCGCACAGCAGGTAGAATAACAAGTAGCGGGCGTGGCCGAGCCGGTCTTCCACATTGTCCCCGAAAATGTAGAGGTAGAGCATATTGCCCAGGAAATGGAGCCACCCGCCATGTAAAAACATTGAGGTAAACAGGGGCAGGATTCTTTGAGAAAGATGCAGATGTCCGATAGACAACGGGGCAAAGAATTGTGCCGGCACGACGCCCCAGGCATACAGAAACTTCTCCAGATGAGGCCCGAGGGAGATTTGATAGAGAAAGAACAAGAGATTGAGCAGTATGATGGTGTAATTGACAAACGGAAAGGTGCGTGAGGGAATGGTATCTTTAAGGGGTATCATGTGTCGGAGTTACAACCTCTGTAATGTCAAACTTTGCCGTAAACACCTTAACAGATTTTTGCTTTCTTATGAACTGATTATACAAGGGTGAAAACGGTTAATTGGTGAATGGGTGAATCAGTCAAGAGGTGAATAGGGCACCGGCTCACCGCAGGTGCAGTACTGAGTGCTGAGTAACAAGTGCATATTTCCCACCAGACTTCTTTGTGAGCGAGGGAGTGAATGGTGTAATTCTGTGTGTTCTGTGGCGGATATTTTAAACAGACAGGAACATTTAAGCCCTGCCTGTTCTATTTATGTGATCCTGAACATCCGCGATAATCTGCGTCCAAAACCAGGCCTCAGCCTGCGCTGCGGGCAGCCCGCTTTTTGCCTGCAGTTTCAAAAGAGAGCGTTTGCGCGGTGCGGTCAAGGTCGATGCTGACCGTATCGCCTTCCCGGAATTCCCCTTCGAGTATTTTCAGCGCCAGCGGGTCCTGGATATAGTGCTGGATCGCCCGCTTGAGCGGCCGCGCGCCATAGACCGGGTCATAGCCGTGCTGGACAATGAACTCTTTAGCACGGTCAGTGAGTGAGAAGGAGAGCTTCCGGTCGGCAAGGCGCTTCTGCAGCAGGGCAAGCTGAATGTCCACGATAAACGTGATCTGCTCCATACCCAGGCTGTTGAAGAGCACAATCTCGTCAACGCGGTTGAGAAATTCCGGCTTGAAGGTGTGGCGCACCACGTCCATCACCAGATCGCGCTTCTTTTGCTCGTTCTTCTCCTCCATAAACTGGCTGCCCAGGTTTGAGGTCATGATGATGATGGTGTTTTTAAAATCTACGGTCCTGCCCTGGCCGTCGGTCAGCCTGCCGTCGTCAAGAACCTGCAGCAGCACGTTAAACACCTCGGGGTGGGCCTTTTCAACCTCGTCAAACAAAATCACTGCGTAGGGCTTACGCCGCACCGCTTCCGTGAGCTGCCCGCCTTCTTCGTAGCCCACATAGCCCGGAGGGGCGCCAATGAGCCGCGCCACGGTGTGCTTTTCCATGTATTCGGACATGTCGAGCCTGACCATGGCCTGCTCGTCATCAAAGAGAAATTCAGCCAGCGCGCGCCCCAGCTCGGTTTTCCCTACACCGGTAGGGCCGAGAAATATGAACGAGCCCAGAGGCCGGTTGGGGTCCTGGATGCCGGAGCGGGCCCGGCGCACGGCATTGGAAACAAACGTGATTGCCTCGTCCTGCCCGACCACGCGTTTTTTGAGCCGCTCTTCCATGTGCACCAGCTTCTGCAGCTCGCTTTCCATCATGCGCGATACCGGGATATTGGTCCACTTGGCAACCACTTCCGCAATGTCTTCAGCATCGACTTCTTCTTTAAGCATCTGCCGGTCTTTCTGCAGCACGGCCAGTTTATTATTCTCATCCTCAAGCTTCTTCTGCAGCTCGACATGGGTACCATAGCGTATCTGTGCAACCGTGCCAAGATCACCGGTACGCTCGGCGCGCTGTTCTTCGCTCTTAGCTTCTTCAATCTTTTCTTTTATGTTCCGGATGGACTGAATCGTTTCCTTTTCCCGAAGCCAGTGCAGTTTCATCTCATCACACTGCTCTTTGAGCGCTGCTATCTCCTTGTTCAGCTTTTCAATGCGCTCCTGTGATGCCTTGTCCTTTTCCTTCTTTAAAGCCTCCCGTTCAATTTCCATCTGCATCAGCTTTCTCTGCACCTCGTCAATTTCACCGGGTAGGCTGTCAATTTCCATGCGCAGGCCCGACGCTGCCTCGTCAATCAGATCGATGGCCTTGTCAGGGAGAAACCGGTCTGAGATGTAGCGGTGGGAGAGGGTGGCGGCAGCAACAATCGCAGCGTCAATGATGCGCACGCCGTGATGCACTTCGTAGCGCTCTTTCAGCCCGCGAAGTATTGATATGGTGTCCTCAACCGTGGGCTCGCCGACCAGCACCGGCTGAAACCTGCGCTCAAGGGCCGCGTCTTTCTCAACATATTTGCGGTACTCGTTGAGGGTCGTGGCCCCCACGCAGCGAAGCTCTCCCCGGGCGAGGGCGGGCTTGAGCATGTTGGAAGCGTCGATGGCGCCTTCAGCAGCTCCCGCGCCCACAACCGTGTGCAGCTCGTCAATGAACAGAATGATTTCACCGCTTGCTTCCTCAATTTCCTTAAGAACCGCTTTCAGCCGGTCTTCAAATTCGCCGCGGTACTTGGCGCCGGCAAGCAGCGACCCCATGTCAAGGGCCACGAGGCGCTTGTTTTTCAAACCTTCCGGCACATCACCGTTTATAATTCTCTGGGCAAGGCCTTCAACTATGGCGGTCTTACCCACGCCCGGCTCGCCGATCAATACCGGGTTGTTTTTGGTCCTGCGCGAGAGCACCTGGATGACCCGCCTGATTTCCGTGTCGCGGCCGATTACCGGGTCAAGCTTTCCCTTGCGGGCCTGCTCCGTCAGGTCGCGCGAATAGCGCTGCAGGGCCTGATACTTTTCCTCGGGGTTCTGGTCGGTGACGCGCTGCGAGCCGCGGATTTCAGTCAGTACCCTGAAAACGGCATCCCGGGTGACACCAAGAGAGGAGAGGATTTTAGCCGCTTCTGAGCCCCGCTCTTCGGTTATGGCAATAAGCAGATGCTCAATGCTTACGTATTCATCATTCAGGCGCTGCGCTTCTTTCGAGGCAGCGTCAATCACTTTTTTAGTGCGCGGCGAGATGTAGGTCTCAACAGTGCCTTCGACCCTGGGCAGTTTTTTAAGCGCAGCGTCAAGGCGATTTAATATAATTGCAGGGTCAGCGCCGAGCTTTTTAAGCATCGGCTGCGCAATGCCGCCATCCTGTTTAAGTGCTGCTTCCAGCAGATGTTCAGGCTCTATCTGCTGATGCTGGTATTTCTCAGCAAGGTGTTGTGCTTCCTGCAGAGCTTCCTGGGATTTAATGGTCAGTTTATCAAGGCGCATATTTTGTTCTCCTTCCGTCTGTCAAGTAAATATTTTATTTAAATATAATACGGAAAGCACTGAAGTCAACGCATACGCATAAAATATTCTTAAAAAGAATCTTTTATAAAAGATAAGGGCGGAAGCCCGATTCAAGCCCTCCGCCCTGCTGTACGCTTGCAATTGACCGCTTTACCTCCTGGCCTTGCCAGCGGTGAGCGCAGTTGAACCGTTCCCTCTGTGCCTTGCCTGCGGTGAGCCGTTACCCATTCACCTCTTGACCTATTACCCATTCACCGTTCTTTACCTTTGTGCCTTCTGCCTCTGTGCCTGTTTTATAGCAGGTGCACCACCAGCCCGCTTCTCAGTTTTGGCTCAAACCAGGTTGATTTGGGGGGCATAATCTTTCCGGCATCAGCAACGCGTATGAGTTGCTCGATGGTGGTGGGATGCATGGAGAAGGCAACCTGATATTCTCCGGCATCCACCAGCTTCTCCAGCTCCTGTGTGCCCCTGATGCCGCCGATAAAATCGATGCGCTTGTCGGTGCGGGGGTCCTTGATGCCCAGTATCGGATCAAGGAGCTTGTTCTGCAGTATTTGCACATCAAGGCTCTCTATGGGGTCATTTGGTATAGCACATGACGGTGTGAGCAAATACCACTGGCGGTCCAAGGTACATGGAGAACTGGTGGATTGCTTCGGGAACTTTCACGCCGGCCTGCTGCACGGAAAAGTGCTGTGCTATTTTATTAAGATACTCTTCTTTTGAAAGCCCGTTTAAATCTTTTACCACCTTGTTATAGGCAAGGATCTGCAGCTGGTCATGGGGGAAGATGACGGCAAGAAACCAGTTGTATTCCTCAGTGCCGTTATGGGAGGGATTTTCCTTCCTGTGGTTCACACCGACTTTGGCTGCTGAAGCAGCGCGGTGGTGGCCGTCGGCAATGTAGAGGATATCTTTGGCAAATGCCTTCTTGAAGGACTCAATAAGATTTACATCCTTAATAATCCGCAGTATATGCCGGATGCCGTCAGATGCGGTAAATTCATATACCGGATCAATCCTGAGCGCCTCCTCGTACAGCACTTTCTTGAAGCGGTCCTCTTTATAGAATAGAAATACCGGTCCGGTCTGGGCATGCAATGTTTCAATGTGCCGGGTCCTGTCCCGCTCCTTGTCCTCGCGGGTCAGCTCATGCTTTTTAACCGTGCTGTTAAGGTAATCATCTATGCTCACGCAGGCTACCAGACCGTGCTGCTGCCTGCCGTGCATAACCTGGGTGTAGAGATAGAGACGGGGGCTTTCATCCTGCTTCAGGATGCCCTGGCTGATAAAGCTGTCGAAATTTATTCTGCCGGTTGCATAGACAATGTCAGCATAGAGATTAACATTGTCAGGCAGGTCTATCTCCGGTTTCGAAACATGGAAAAAACTGTATTGATTGTCTTTGGCAATATCGCGTGCCTCCTCTGAACTGACCACGTCATAGGGCAGTTCAGCTATGCGGGTTACCATATCCTGTTTCGGTCTCAGCCCCCTGAATTCCTTGATTGCAGCCATGATGCCTCCATAAAAAATAGAATAAAGAATACAGAAGTCAGACGACAGCCATTACGGATGATTGTCTTATGTCTGACATTCTGTGGTCTCTGGTATTGATTTTATCTGTGAAATATATCACAGATATTGCTAATGGCAATATATATTACCTTTAATTTTGACAGGGCTTCAGAAATGTGACTGGTATTAATTAAATATACTTGACAAGAATAGTGAATTATTTCACAATAGGAAAACTTTAAATTAAATTAATTACTATGAACTATGACCAACCGTATCCCCAAACCATCTATTAGCAGACTTTGTAAAATATACAGCCTGCTGGAGGAACTGGAAGGAAATGGCGCAAGCTCTGTTTCCTCCAATGAAATAGGTGAAAAAATCTGGGTAGGCTCTCATAGCGTGCGGAAGGACATCAGCTACATCGGGGAAATCGGCACCGTTGGTTCAGGCTATGAGATTGCAAAGCTGAAGAAGCATATTGGTGAGAAGCTCGGTCTGAATGTTGAGCGCAAAGCCTGTGTGGTTGGTCTGGGGAAACTCGGCACTGCCATCCTGCAGAATGAAAAACTTTTTTCCAATAACTTTAAAATCGTAGCAGGCTTTGACTCAAGCATAAATAAAATTGAAACTCTGGTAACGCATATACCGGTATATCCCGCCTATGAGCTGGCTGACATCATCAGGAAGCAGGGCATAGAGATGGCGGTTATAACCGTGCCGGGCCACGCTTCACGGGATATTATCGACCGGCTCGTTGAAGGCGGGATACGGGGCATCGTGAACTTCTCATCAGTTCCGCTGCATGCAACCTATAAGGAAAAAGTCTATGTGAGCAATTTTGATATAGCGGGCGAGTTCAGGTTCTTATCCGCGCTGTTTACCATGGAACAACAGCACCATGGGTAAATACTAAATACGCAAATAAGAAATCCTAAACAAATCCAAAATTTCAAAAGGATAGTATTTAACTGATATTTGTTTAGCGTTTAGAAGTCAGGATCTAACACATTAATAAGGAGGTACCTATGGCACGAGTGTATAACTTTTCTGCAGGCCCGGCCTGTCTGCCGGAGCCGGTTCTTAAAAAAGCGGCAAGCGAACTGGTGGAATACCCGAATGCGGGAATGTCGGTGATGGAGATGAGCCACCGCTCCAAGGCATTTGAAGCCATTATTAACAAGGCAGAGGCCCTGCTGCGCGAGCTCATGAGCATCCCCGCCAATTACCAGGTGCTCTTTCTGCAGGGCGGCGCATCGCTGCAATTCTCCATGATACCGATGAACCTGTTTTCAAAGAGCAAGAAGGCTGATTTTGTCCACACCGGGGAGTGGACCAAGAAAGCGATCCCGGAATCAAAGCGCTACGGCGCGGTCAATATCCTGGCATCATCAGAGGATAAAAAACATTCCTACATCCCCCGGCTTGACAAGAGCACATTCACCCCTGATGCTGATTTCTTCTACATCTGCTCCAACAACACCATCGAAGGCACCCGCTATCCGGTCTATCCCGATACCGGCAGCGTGCCCCTGGTGGCGGACATGTCATCACACATACTCTCCGAGGTCATGGATGTGAGCAAATTCGGTGTTATCTTTGCCGGCGCGCAGAAAAATATCGGCCCTGCCGGCGTCACGGTTGTTATCATCCGCGATGACCTGGTCGGAAAAGCCATGGACATTACCCCCACCATGATGAACTACGCGACCCACGTGAAAGATAAATCACTGTTCAACACCCCGCCGACCTACAGCATTTATATGGCAATGCTCGTGTTTGAGTGGCTGAAAGATTTGGGCGGCATCCCGGCGATGGAGGGGATCAACAAAACCAAAGCAAATCTTCTGTATGATTTTCTCGATGCGTCTGCCATGTTCAAGTCGCCGGTTCCCCGGGAATTCCGCTCGCTCATGAACATTCCGTTTGTCAGCGGCAATGAGGAGCTTGATAAAAAGTTCATCGCTGAGGCAGGAAAACAGGGTCTGGTACAGCTTTCCGGACACCGATCAGTGGGCGGCATGCGCGCCAGCATCTACAACTCCATGCCGGTCGAAGGGGTGCAGAAGCTGGTTGACTTCATGAAGAAGTTTGAAATGGAAAATAAATAATAGTAGTGAGTTCGGGAGTGAAGGAGTTGCGGAGTTTAGAAGTTCAATAACTCCTCAACTCGTCACTCTTCAACTCCATAACTTTATATTTGTGGAGGGTTGCAATGTTTAAAATCCAGACACTTAACAAGATATCTCCCAACGGGATGCGCCTGCTGCCGCCGGATAATTTCGAATATGCCTCGGAAATAGTCGGTCCCGACGCCGTGCTGGTACGAAGCTTTAACATGCTTGAGATGGAGCTGCCCCCGTCTTTAAAAGCGATTGCCCGGGCCGGGGCAGGGGTGAATAACATTCCCATAAGCAAGTGCTCGGAGCGCGGCATTGTTGTTTTTAATACGCCGGGTGCCAATGCCAATGCGGTGAAGGAGCTGGTGCTGATGGCGCTGTTCATGTCATCCCGCAAAGTGTACCAGGGCATCACCTGGGCAAAAGGCCTGATCGGCAAGGGTGACGCTGTGCCCAAGCTGGTCGAGGACGGAAAGTCCCAGTTTGACGGCCCGGAGATCAAGGGCAAGAAGCTTGGCGTGGTGGGCCTTGGTGCCATTGGCGTAATGGTGGCAAATGACGCGGAATCCCTTGGCATGGAAGTAATCGGCTATGACCCGTTTCTGACGGTGGACTCTGCATGGGGCCTCTCCCGCACGGTAAGGCGGGCACTGAGCCTTGACAGCCTTTTTGCGGAATCCGACTACATCACCCTGCATGTGCCCCTGAATGACAAGACCAAGAGCATGATCAACAGGGATAAGCTGGCGCTCATGAAGAAGGGCGTGCGCCTCCTAAACTTCGCGCGCGGCGGGCTGGTGAATAACAAAGATTTGCAGGAAGCAATCAGCCAGGGGGTGGTGGCCTTTTATGTGACGGATTTTCCGGATGAAGAGCTGTTGAAAATGGACAATGTCATCCCCATACCGCATCTCGGGGCATCAACTCCTGAGTCAGAAGAGAACTGCGCGGTCATGGCGGTGCAGCAGCTCATGGATTTTCTGGAGAGAGGAAATATTAAGAATTCAGTTAATTTCCCGGAGTGCATTCTCCCTCAGTCCGGTGCACGGCGTCTCATCATCGCCAACAGAAATGTCCCGAACATGATCGGGCAGATTACGCCGGTGCTTGCCGGGAAAAAGATAAACATCGCTGACATGCTCAACAAGAGCAGGGGCGACTTTGCCTACAACATCATAGATGTTGATAACAACATAAACGATGACCTGATTGAGAAGCTGATGAAAATAGAGGGCGTGCTGATGGTCCGCGTAATTTAATCAGGACGCAGATAAACGCAGATTCGCAGGATTAACTTCCCAAAGATTGCAAAACAGTACCGGCAAAAGGCAACAGATAAGAGATTATAGCTAAAAGAGGTGATTTTCATGGCACAGTTTAAGGTGATGGTTACTGACAATATTTCTCAGGAGGGCCTCGACATCCTGAAGCGCGACGGCTCTATTGACGTTGATGTGCGGCCCGGGATCAAAATTGATGAGCTGAAAAAAATTATCGGCGAATACGATGCCATCATCACCCGCAGCGGCACAGCAGTCACTGCTGATCTCATAGAGAACCCGGGCAAACTCAAAATTATCGGGCGGGCAGGGGTGGGTCTCGACAATGTAGACATTGAGGCTGCCAGTAAAAAAGGCATCATTGTCATGAACGCGCCCACCGGCAACACCTTTGCTGCAACCGAACTCACCATGGGCATTATGCTTGCTGCGGCGCGTAAAATTCCTCTGGCCAATGAATCGCTGAAGTCCGGCAAATGGGACCGGAAGAAGTTCATGGGCTTTCAGCTCTATAACAAGACGCTGGGCATTATCGGTCTGGGAAGAATTGGCGGCAATGTCGCTGTCCGTGCCAAGAGCTTCGGCATGAAGGTTATCGCCTATGACCCGTACATAAAAAAGAGCAAGGCCGAGGCAATAGGAGTGAAGCTTTACGACAGGATGGAAGACGTGCTTCGGGAAACCGACGTGCTCACCGTTCACACCCCGCTCACCACTGAAACGCAGAACATGATTACGGCCAAAGAGATCGGGCTCATGAAAGACGGGGTCATCGTGATCAACTGCGCTCGCGGCGGCATTGTCAGCGAGAATGACCTCTACGAGGCACTTAAATCGGGCAAGGTGTTTGCCGCGGGCATTGACGTGTTTGAAGAAGAGCCGCCAAAGAACCACAAATTATTTGATCTGGAAAATGTATTTGTCACCCCTCATATCGGGGCCAATACCTTTGAAGGGCAGGAAGGGGTGGCTATCCTCATTGCCGAGCAGATTGTGGACGCGCTCAACGGCAGGGGCTATGCCAATGCCGTTAACATCCCCTTCATGAAGACGCCGCTCCCGGAGCACATGCAGCGCTATTTTGACCTTATCCAGAGAATGGGCAAACTTGCCGGCCAGCTCACCAAGGGAAGACCCGAAGAGATTAAAATTATCATGGTGGGGAAAAATTTCGAGGAGGACTTCTGCGAGCGCACTTTTGACGCGCCGCTGAGCTATCAGCCGTTTACCGTGGCCGCGCTGAAAGGTTTTTTTGACGTCACGTTAAAAGATGTCTCATTCATCAACGCCCCCTACCTGGCAAAGGACCGCAACATCCTTGTTGCAGAATCAAAGACCGATCAGTATGACAAGTTCAATGACTTGATCGTTTTTATCCTGCGGACTGACCAGGAGGAAAAGACCATTGCCGGCACCGTGTTCTCAGACAAATCAGGACGGGTCGTTCTCTTTGACCGGTTCCATCTGGATATTATTCCTGAAGGCACTTCCATTTATTTCAGAAACATTGACCGCCCCGGAATCATCGGCAAAGTGGGCACCATTCTCGGCGACAACCAGATAAATATTGCAGCCTTTGAGCTGGGCCGACAGGCAGGCGGAGAAGCAATCGCCTTTGTCTCTGTTGACAGCCCGATCAGTAAACAGCTGCTTGATGACCTGACCCGGATTGACGGCATAATAGAAGTGCGTGTCGTCCGGTTCTAAGCATGCTCTCTTTTCTTCTCTGCTGGACGCCGGTTCTGCTGCTGACCGTGCTAGCGGTCTTCTTCAGAATGCCGGCGTTCACCCTCTCTATCTGCGGCTCTTTGTTTACCCTGCTCTATGTTGTTATCTTTTTTAAGACCTCTCTAACGGTTGCGCTCCTCTCAGCCCTTGACGGTATTGTAACCACGCTGCCGCTTCTGCTGGTGGTGTTTGCCGGCATCATGCTGTCCACTCTTCTGCAGGCAACCGGTTCTCTCTCCCGCATTGTTACCTGGTTCATGGGCGGTGTGCGCGATGCCCTGCACCGGAGTCTTCTCATAACCTTTGGCGTGGCAAATTTCATGGAAGGGGCAAGCGTAATTGCCGAGCCGGTGGTGGCACCCATGCTGCGCTCTGCCGGTGTATCACCGGCAGGCTCTGCAGCACTCTCTATTGTCGGCTATGCCGGACTTATGACGCTTGAGATGGCAGGAATTATTGTGACGGTGCTGTCACTGGTAACGGATATGCCGGTATATGAGCTGGCAGTTGCAGCCGGGTGGCTTTCAATACCGGCCACTGCTGCCATGGCCGCCTGTGTGCCATTATTTCTGCCGCGCTTTGCGCCTGTCACCCGCCAGCTTCTGCTGTCGATCGGCTGCGGGCTGTGCGTGAGTGTTGCAGCACTCGGTGCTGTGGTCTATGCCGGGGTGCCGGTATCGGGGATGCTGGGAGGGCTGTCTGTGATTGTTGTTTTGATTCTGGCCGGGCCGCGGCAGATGGGCCTGACCCGGTGGATACTGCGCGATTTGGCGCCCTTTGCTTTCATGCTCACAGCATTATTCCTGATAAATATTGTGCCCCCATTACGGGAGCTTACTGCCCGGCGTTTGTGCATTACCGTACAGGTCATCCCCGTGCACCCCATCACCCTGCAGCCGCTGTTTTCAGCATATCTATATTTGTTTGCTGCCTTTGGTCTTGCTGCAGCGCTGCTTAAAGTGCCGAAGGTCACCCTGTATGAGGTAATGCATATAAGCCTGGCAAAAGGGTGGCGGGCGTGTGTTGCCATGGGGCTGTTCGGAGCCATGGGTCAGATTATAGCCTACTCCGGCTATGCAGATAATTTTACCCGCATGGAGCAGGCATGCAACATCCCCTGGATACTTGCTCATGGCCTGCAGATTTATACCGGCACGTTCTATCCGCTTTTTATACCGCTGCTCGGCTGGGTGGGGACATTTCTTACCGGGTATGGCGTTGCATCCATCATGCTTTTCGGCAAGCTCCAGGTGCAGGCTGCAGCGCTGCTGGGAGTATCGGCCACCTGGCTTGCCGCAGGATTGGCAGTCGGCGCATCCATCGGGTCAATCTCATCGCCGTTCAAGATTGCTATTGCCACGCCCATGTGCGGCGCTCTCGGCCAGGAAGGGGCAATACTGCGCTGGACCATTCCCCTGGGGATTGCCGCATCACTGTTAATTGGTCTGATACTCTGGGGAGGATTGTAGCACAGGAAAATAATTTGACAGGTAAGACCGGTTTCACCATCTTTTTTGTAAATAAATAATGAGGGGCTACGCTTTTTGCATCAATAACGCAGCAAAAATTCTCTATAAATAGATATATATCGATAAATATAATATTATAAAGAAATGCTATGATAACTATAAAATTTATTGCTCGAATAAATTACTAAATATTTTAATTTTATTAACGAATATATATAATAAGAAAAAAATCTACATTCTGTTGCAGTGCTATGAAAATTAAATTTGAGTTTTAGCTCGCAGGAGGAAGCATACAGTGAGTACAACAATATCAATGGACAGAAGTTTGAGAGTACTCGGGGGAATGGTGCTCATTGCTCTCACTTATTTTGTTGGAGGAGTGGAATCCATTGGCAAGACAGCAGTGATTATCGTCGGGCTCTATGGATTTATTACCGGCACCATAAATTTTTGCCCCCTTGGTTACTTTATCATGAAAGAAAAGAGCGGGCAGCGGAAAAAAGTGAGCGCAGAAAACGCGATTAAGGCGCGTGATGTCCGGGAACTGGAATTTTTTAGTGGCATGACTGAGAAGGAAATTGAAAAGATTCTCGCGTACGCACTGCTCAAAGAATATCCCCGGGACACAGTCGTTATTGCCGAGGGTAAGGTAAGTAAGGTTCTGGCTGTAATTTTTTCAGGTCAATTTAAAATTGTGAAATCAATCTCAGCCAACGACCAGAAAATAATCACCACTATTTCTGATGGTGAAACCTATGGCGAGATGTCATTTTTTGACCATTACCCGCCATCGGTTTCAGTAGTAAGTACCGACAATGCTAAGGTATTAGAGCTTGACGAGATGGGGTTCAACGTATTAGTTCAGGAAAACCCTCAACTTGGGTATAAAGATTTTAACCCATCTGATGCATGTAACAAACTCGCGCATCAGAGCATTAAATGACCAGATTACCTCTTTGGGGAACTGGGTGCTGCAGAGCAGGACACCAGTTGCGGCCGAGTCATGTGTGACCGATATATATATCAGAATGAATAAAAAAGTTGCTCATTAGAAATGATGAGCAACCTTTTTTATTCCTGATTGCGGACTGTCCTGCCTGTTGCCTCCTGCTATTCCTCGACCGGCTCGCCGTATTTCCGGTACGCATCCGCAACCGCGGGAAGCTCATCAATAAACTCCACAAGACATGCGTAGGGAAACCCCATTGAAAGTTCCTCATCAGCCAGACCGATATATTTTCTCCAGGCAACATCGCTGTAAGAGAAGGATGGTTTTTTCGTCACGAAGGGATATTGTATGATGAACGGGCAGCCGCCGTTTCCGCCAAATCCCTGCACCGGCTCTCCCGTTACATAGCAGTAGGCACGGTTCAGGATATCGGCAGCGCCAGGAGTGCAGAAAATGAGCACCAGGTCAGGCTGCTGGATATCGCGCAGCAGCCCTACCTGCAGCGCTGCATTAGACCCGGCAACGCGGGGAATACGCTTCGCCATCTCATTTTCGTAGCCTACGGCAGTCGCAAAATCCTTATAGGTTTTGCTTATGGACGCATGGACCTGTATCATCTCATCGCGCTGTTCTTCAGGCACCGGCTCTGCTACTCCGGTCGCAACAACGCCGCCGGTACAGAAGCAGTGCTCAAGGGTGGTATAAAACGTTTTTTTGCCTTCAAGCACTTCGCCGATCTGGGTGCACAGGCCGGGAAATGCATTGCCCTGGTATTTTTCTACTGACGAAGGATCTTCTTTCCATGCTTTGAGTGCCACCGGTTCTTTCTTGAGATGCAGAACACTCTTGAGTGTTTCTATGATCTGGCTGTTATTCATAATGGTCTCCTTATGGTGAATCGCATTTTAAGGTAACGTGTTTGTAATATCCCCCACACAAAACAGCCCCTGAGTGGAAACCGTGCGGTTATATTACATTGTATTGTGGCTTTTATCAAATACTGAATCAAAAGACTATTCCTAAATATTATAGTTTGCTTTTTTAGAGATAAAAAAATATTCTTAATAAAACGATTGTATGTTATTCTCATAACCAATAGCCTGACAGTTGCACATAAACATTTGGTGACTGATTATAAACGCAAATCATTAAACGAATTATGCCTGCAGTAAAACCCATAATCGCTATTGTTGGCCGGCCCAATGTGGGCAAGTCTACCTTATTTAATGCTATTGCACGGCGCAGGAAGGCAGTGATTGATGACATGCCCGGTGTGACCAGGGACCGGAATTATGCGGAGGTGAAACGGGAGGGGAATGCCTTTATTCTGGTTGACACCGGCGGCTTTGATAGTGCCTCAGACACGGCTATGGCAAAATTAATCAAGGAACAGGCCCAGCTGGCGATTGAGGAGGCAGATACCATTATTTTTCTTATGGATGGAAGGGAAGGGCTGCACCCCACTGATGTAGAGATTACCCGGATACTGCAGAAGACCCGAAAACCGGTGTTCTATACGGTAAATAAAGTAGAGAGTGCCGAGCTTGAGCGTAATGCCGCTGAATTTTATCAGCTTGGCGTTGAGCCGCTCTATACCATTTCAGCTAAAAATAAAATTGGTATAGCTGATCTTCTCGAGGAAGTTATTAACTGCCTTCAGCCCGTGAACGTCCAGGAGCAGCAGGAGCGGGAAACCGTCGTGTCTGTTATAGGCCGGCCCAACGTGGGAAAATCATCCTTTGTAAACAGGATACTGGGATATGAGCGGCTCCTGGTCAGTGATCAGCCCGGAACTACACGGGATGCGATTGATACTGTTTTCAGGTACAAGAACAAGCCGGTGCGGATTATTGATACCGCAGGTATACGCCGTAAAAGCCGGATAAGCCTGCGTGTTGAAAAATACTGTATCATGGAGGCGCTCAATACCATCAGGCGATCATCAATATGCCTTCTGCTTATTGATGCTGTCCAGGGAGTAACTGACCAGGATCAGAAGCTTGCATCAGAAATCTACGAGATGCACCGGGCCTGTATTATTGTTGTCAATAAATGGGATCTGATTGAAAAGGATAGCAACAGCTATGACAGCTATATGGAATCTGTCTATGCCCGGCTCCCGTTCCTTGATTTTGCGCCTGCTCTGTGCGTGTCTGCACTGACCGGGCTGCGGGTGCGCAAAGTGCTGGATGCCATTACTGATGTGGAGCGGGTTTATGAACAGACGGTGAGCACCGGGGAATTTAACCGCTTCCTGAAAGCGGCAACCGCACGCTTTCCAATGCCGCGAAGCGGCAGACGCAGCATAAAAATGTACTACGGCACGCAGGCAGGAGTGAAGCCCCCTACCTTTGTACTATTCACCAATGCTCCCAAGGACATACCAGCCAACTATATGCGTTACCTGGAACGGGCAATCCGTGATAAGTTTGGTTTTTCCGGCTCTCCGGTCCGGCTCAATTTTAAGGAAAGTCCGAAGCGATGAACTTCGCAGTTCGGGAGAAGTGGCTCGTCCACACTCCGCAGTGTTAAAAAACAAACTTATTGGTGATTGCTAAGTATGCGTTTGAATTTAGACTGGCCACACTTTTCAGTGCTACCTGCCCTCGCCAGCGTGCTCGGAAGGCGGGCGGAGGACGGGTGACCAGTGACGTGACAAGCCACGAGTGAGGGACTATCAGGCTGTTGAAAAACACCCATCTGCTTCGTTGCGCTCAGCCTTCGTCATTGCGACGTACGGTAAAGTACTTCTCATTCCTCAGGATTTCGCGCGCCTTGCATCTGGATGTTTTTGACCAGCCTGGGAGAAAACTACTTTTTCAACAACCTGCTAAGGATGAGGGTTGTTCTTAAGAAAGTGAATAAGGGCTTCGAGCCCCAGGATGTAGCTTTGCTCTCTGAACCCCGAGATTACTCCCAGCACCACATCCGAAATCATGGAATTTTTTCTGAACTCTTCCCGTTTGTAAATATTTGAAAGATGTACTTCTACGGCAGGCAACGCAACCGCAAGTAAGGCATCCCTCACGGCAACACTGGTGTGTGTATAGGCTGCGGGGTTAATAACGATGCCATCAATATTCCCCAGCGCCCGATGGATTTCAGAGATGATTTCTCCTTCGGCGTTTGCCTGGAAAATTTTAACCTCCACATTTTCCTTTTGCGCGCGGGAGAGTATGGTATTGTTTATCTGCTCAAGCGTCAGGGAGCCATACTGCTCCGGCTCTCTTGTGCCCAGGAGATTTAAATTAGGTCCATGGATTACCAGTATTTTCATAGTACACCTCGTAGTAAAGGGTTCGTGGATTCAAGGGTTCAAGGCTGCAAGTGATTTTATTGCATCTGTAAATGATCTTTAAGTGCAGAGGCAAGCTTTTCCATCGCTATCTCCTCTATAAAAACTTGCCCGATACTCTTCATTAATACCATGCGTATAGTGCCGCGGGCGCGCTTTTTGTCTTTCTTGATTGCTGCAAGACAGCTGTCCCGTTCCATGGAAGGAAGCTGTATTGGGAGACCGGCTGCTTCCAGTAGCGCTATAAGGTTATTGCATGCGTCCTGTGTGCAGTAACCCCAGACAGCAGAAAGTCTGGCTGCAGCTGCCATGCCCATGGCTACTGCCTCACCGTGTCTGAAACGGCTGTAGCCGGTGAGCGTTTCAATGGCATGGCCGAGGGTATGGCCGAAATTCAGAATGGCCCGAAGGCCGCTTTCATGCTCATCCTGTGCGGTAATGGCAGCTTTTATGGTGCAGCACGTTTTTATTATGCGGCAAAGTATTGTCTCATCAAGGGCATAGGCACTGGCTATATTATTCTGGAGAAAGTAAAAAAAGTCCCGGTCCTGGATGACGCTGTATTTTATAACCTCTGCCATGCCGGTACGCAATTCCCGGATGTCCAGCGTTTTCAGCACAGCAGGATCAATCAGAACGAGGCGCGGCTGGTAGAACGCTCCCACCATATTTTTCCCCTGAGGCAGATTCACCCCGGTTTTCCCGCCGACACTGCTGTCAACCTGGGAAAGAAGCGTCGTAGGTATCTGTACTAACGGGACACCACGAAGAAACGTCGCAGCGGCAAAGCCAGCCATATCTCCGATTACGCCGCCACCGAGCGCAATAATGGGGGAAGTTCTGTCGAGATTACAGCAGACCAGACGGTCGTAAATCTGTTCCATCCAGGAAAGTGTTTTATACTCTTCACCATCAGGAATTTCAATACTGTCAACATGGAACAGCGCATCTTCAAGGCTTTTTTTAACAGACGAAAGGTATAGCGGGGCAACCGTTGCATTAGTGATAATGACGGCATGATTTCCCGCCGCGCAGGAGTAGATTGTCTCACCAGCCTCTGCAATAAGCCCGTGCTTTATGAGGATACGATAGCTTCGTTCTCCCAGATTAACTCGAACGGATTCCATTTTTATAAAGGTTAAAAGGTCAAGAGGCTAAGAGGTTAACAGGTTATTATCTTTTGGCCTTTTTACCTCTTTACCTTTGTGCCAATTGAAGGTTTAAAATGCTTTTAACTGCTTTAGATATCCCTTATAGTTTCTGCTTATTTCCTTCATGCTGTCCCCGCCGAACTTCTCAAGGAATGCTGCGGCAATTTCATTGCAGACCATGGCTTCTCCGATAACAGCAGCAGAAGGCACCCGGCATATATCAGAGCGCTCAACAGTAGCTTTGACGGTTTTTTTTGTAAAAATATCGACCGAGCTGAGAGGGGAATAGAGAGTCGCAATGGGTTTCATTGCGGCCCGTAAAATAATGGGCTCACCATTAGAAATCCCTCCCTCAATACCGCCGGCATGGTTAGTCTTTCGATAAAAGCCGGTAGGGTTCTTATAGTAGATCTGATCATGAACCCGGGAGCCGGGAAGCCGTGCTGCATTAAAGCCAATGCCTATTTCAACTCCTTTGATTGCCTGAATGCTCATCAAAGCCCGGGATAATCTGCCATCAAGCCGTTCGTCCCACTGGCTGTAGCTGCCAAGTCCTGGTGGAGTTCCCACGACTGTTATTTCAAAAATACCACCGAGGCTGTCGCCACCGGCCCGTGCTTTATCAATCAGTTTGATCATTTGTTTTTCTGCGTCAGGGCATGGGCAACGCAGTATTGAGCGTTCCGCCTTTTTAGAAAGATTGTGCGGAGATAACCGCTCAATCTTTGCCCTGATTCCGCCTATCTCTATGACATAGCTGAAAACTGTTATATTAAACTGCGCGAGAAATTTTCTACAGACACTGCCGACAGCAACCCGCGAAGTGGTTTCACGTGCGCTGGCCCGCTCTAAAACATTCCGAATATCCTTGAGATCGTATTTAAGGGCACCGGCAAGGTCTGCATGGCCGGGCCGGGGATTGGTGAGCGGTTTGACAGCAATCTCTTCAAACGGTTCTACAGACATCTTATCCTGCCAGTTTATCCAGTCGCGGTTTTTGACGACAAGGGTTATAGGTGTACCAAGCGTTTTACCTAAACGCACTCCTGAAGTTATCTCTGCTTCGTCCTGTTCTATCTCCATACGTTTCCCCCTGCCGTATCCGATTTGCCTTCGTGCCAGGTCCCGGTTGATATCAGCAGGAAGGAGTGATAGCCCCGCAGGCATGCCATCGATAACAGCAGTCAGGCCAGGGCCGTGTGATTCACCTGAAGTAAGATAACGCAGCATACGGCTTTCTCCTCAAAACGATTATTTACTGCACTACCATATCACGGAATGTATATAAAAAAAAGCACAGGGTTCTTTAAAAGTTCAAATGCCCTGTGCTTTATTAAAGATTTATCGGGATGACGATCTCTTAAAACCCGTACACAAAGAAGTTAGTTAGAGGCTGATTTTCATACAAGCAACCCTGATCTTCCTGTTCAGGATTCGACTTTGAATAACGGAACCTTTATTTACAACCCATACCTGGGCGAATCCAGAAGTTGATGGTGCGCGGGCAAGAATTTTAAACGCGCTCCAGTACTCAACATCTGCTTTCACCCATTTGGAAGGATCACTGCCAAAGGCCCCAAAATAAACGCCGCCTTCCAGCGTGGTACCATTAACGGTAAACAACGTGCCCGCAGGAGGGGCAGATAATCCAAAATTAATACCAAAAATATTAACCAGCGTTCCGCTTTCTCCTCCAAAAGGAATATTGATATAAACCGTGGGACAGATTGGAAAAACAGTAAAGTTGACATTATTTTTGCCTTCCGCGACTATATCAAAAGTCTGCGCGCCGGGGAATGCCTGGTAACCGGGAGTATTAACCGCGACCGTGTACGTATCAATTGCAAGGCCAAGGAATGAATAGTTCCCTGAACTGTCAGTATTGGTGGTAGTACTGCTTGTGCTGGTTGACCCGGTGAGTTCCAGGGTTACGCCGGTGACTGGCAGATTCAGTATGTTGGTGACTTTCCCGCTGAGAGAAAGACCGGGCACTGCCCTGAAATTAACATTCTTAATATCAGCATTAATAACCGTCAGTATCTGTGATTCAGGGCTAAAACCATATCCAGCAAGCACTGGTTTTACGGTATAGATACCATCTGGCACACCAATTAAAACATAGAACCCAAAGTCATCTGTCTGTGCAGACTGGGCAATATCCTTGGGGGATCGGTTATCTATGAGGTTAATAGAAACCCCTTTCAAAGGGGTATTTCCTGCAAGGACATAACCGGAGATATTAGAGCCGGTAGCCGCAGTAAAGTCAACATTCAAGGCACTTGCTGATGCAATGGTTACTGTTTTTGCAGGGGGGTTGAATTCAAAATCGTTAAAGGATGGGGTCACCGTGTAGGTACCATTATCAAGCTCAAGAAAAGAGTAAGCCCCGTTTTTATCAGTTTCTGCTGACTGCGGAATATTTTGCGGACCACCGGTTAAGATAACCGTCACTCCCTGTAAGCCCTGCCTGTTCACATCGGTTATTTGTCCTGAAATCTGATAACCAAGCGTAGCGACAAAATTTATATTGGTTTTATTTTTTTCAGCATCAGCAGAAGCTATAGTAACATTCTGGAACGGGGGAGTAAATCCATAGCCCTCTAAGAACGGAGTAACCGTATAGGTATCAAATCCAAGGCCGGTAAACTGGTAAAAGCCGGTACTGTCTGTGAACGCTGTTGCCGACTGACTTTTTAAACCATCTATCGTTACCAGAACACCAGACAGGGCTTTTCCATTTTTATCAGTTACTGTGCCGGAGAGTGAAAAGCCTCTAAAAGCCTCAAAGTTGGCGTTATTGACATCCTGATCTTTAACAGTGACGTTGAGGGTCTCCGGGCTGAAAATATAACCCGGCAGTTGAGGAGTGATGTTGTACGTACCATTTTCAAGTCCTGCAAACTCATATCCCTTAGTATCAGTCAAGGTCTCTTTTTCTAATTGCAGGATTTCGCTTCTCAGGGTCATTTTTACAGCACTTAACGGTTTTTTCTGAATCGAATGCCCCTGAACCTTCAACAAGGCTTACTTTGCCCTTAATTCTGATACCGTCATAGAATGCATAGACATTATTGTCACTCGCACCAACATATACTGAATGGCGTTCGTCATTACCGATTGCAGGTGATGACAAAATGGAGGAGACAAGACGGGGCTCTCCTGCCGGCGGATATTGCCATACTGTCGTAGTTCCGGGCTCGGGGCGGTCTGCATTGAGACAGTAGAACGTACCGCCGTTGGTGCCAACATAAACAAATTTAGCACCATCAATGGCCGGAGATGATTCAATGCGTTGGCCATCAATTACTTGTGACCAGTACACTCTGCCGTCAGGAAGTATTCTGTTTAATGAAGCACCAGCTCCAACAAAAAAAGTATTATCCTCGAGAACAGCAGGTGTAGTATAGATATCGTTAGAATTTAGGTCAAGTTTCCAGTTCGGGGTTGTTAGTGTTATTCCCGCTATCAAGCCGCCGATTGAACTGAAATTGTATATTTGAAATTTAAAGGCATCGAGACATGCTTCATCAGAATAATAGGTGGTAAAATTAGTAAAAATAACAGAGCTGTCTGATTCAACAGCAGGAGAGGCATATGCCCCGCCGCACAGAAAGTCATAGGCCCAGATGATTGCTCCGGTTTGTAAGTCTAATGTGTAAAAGACATCGGGCACTGTGGTCCCTATATAGACCTGTCCGATGTCACTATCAATTGCAGGTGAAGATCGCTCAATTACGCCTATTGGAGTCTTCCATTTGAGAGAACCATCTGGGATACAGCGCATATATATTGCCATCAGCACACCCAAAAATTATAGTACCATCAGGAGCAATGGCAGGTGATGATTTGATAGCTCCTTTGGTTTGAAACTTCCATTTGGGAACCCAAGTGCTGCCATTATCAGGATTAATGGTTTGGGTATCAAATGCATATAAATAACCGTCATAAGAGCCAATATAAACAATCCCGTTGATGTCGATAGCGGGCGATGAAAAGTTGATAGCGCCACCGGTCTGGTACTTCCATGCAATAACCCCTGTCTCACCATTAATTGCATAGATATTATTATCAGCAGACCCCACATAGACAATGCCATTTTTGTCGATGGCTGGCGATGATGTTACCGGCCCTGCGGTGGAGACTCTCCATTTCAGCTTTCCAACCTGGGTGCCAAAATTGGATGTTTTACCGGTATTACGATTGTTATGGTGAAACTTCGGCCAGGGAGCATCGATACTGAGTTGAGCGCTACCGATACCCGGAGTTATTAATACTATAAGAGCTACAAGCAGAAGACAACGTCTCCCAAAATCATGCATAACTATTCCTCCTGGATATGTCGCCATATCCATCAATGGGCGCCTGCCAGATTTTCCTCGCGAACACACTTCTTTGGCCCCGCAGCAAGCGCTCGCTGTGCATCGTTGAAGAAATTATCCATTAAAGACTTGATTCCCTGTTTCACTGCTTTGTCAAACATAACCTTGGGATGGGTGTCACTGTAGGCAAAATTACTGCACGGCGTGTACTCAATCTCGGCACGGTTTGACCATAAAACATCACCAGTGCGGGCATCCTGTGCATAAATACGAACCTGTACCACTGCAGAGCGCTTTGCCTTTTTGGGATGCTGGCTTGCCATCCAGCCTGAAAGTGCGCCTATGCCGGCCCCGGCCATAGCTTCATTATCGGTACTGCGATGCGAAGTACCGACCTCTCTGGTGATAAGCCCGCCTGTTTGGGAAGTGCCGCGAGAAATGCTGCTGCTGGTGATTTGACTGCCGATGCCATAGCCGAGACCTGCTCCAATTAAGATATTCTCAATATCTTCAAGATCATTGTCATAGCCATAGGAATTGGTTGCTCCAAACAGGGTGTCCTTCACTGCATCTATGGCAACAGGCACGAATCCACGGTACATGGGATTAAGCGTACCGACATCTTTGTAGCCATATTCAATGATTCTGCCCCTGATTATCATGTCAACTCCAAGCATCTGGCCAAGTTCTGTAATAACGTCTTTTGAGAGGCCAACCGTTACTCCCTGTATAACCGGTGAGTATGATTCAGCACGCTGTTTTTTGGTTTGCCGATTTATTATCCGTGTCAATTCATTCACCATGACGGGATCGTGTTCGTAATTGGCAACCTCATATTCAGGAGTTCCGATCTGTTTAATGCTTTCGTCCTGCTCCTCCTCTACCGTTCCGTAAATCAGATATTTATCCTTGTTGATCGGCCGGATGACATTATAGTCTACAAGCAAAGTATTGACGTCTTCCTGTACGGTAACAGAAATACCGTGGGTTACGAAATGGTCGGTTATTTCTTCTACAATTTTATTATTCCCTCCCCAGGCATCAATCCCCATGAAATCCTGCTGATGAGAATAGTCAGCAAACGGAAATACCGCCACTTTCTTAAGGCAGGGAATTTTAACCGTATTATCGCAGGCAGTGTATTTTACATTGGGAGTATAGGAAGGAGAGATATTTTCCCTGAGAACCCCTCCCCGTATACATCCAAGGCAGAGCACAAAATTGAAAACAAGTGCTACGCATATAAAATATTTTTTATTCATGTTAATTAACCTCCATATATATGGTTAAAACTATATCGTTACATCTCACCATTTGCATGACCGGTAATTTGCGGCTGATGCACAATATTTACCGTTAGAAAAACTAAAATTTCGGTCAGCTGGTCCTCCACCCTGGTGTTTCTGAAAAAATAGCCTAAAAAAGGAAGGTTGCCAAAAAACGGGACCTTGTTTACGATTTTGTTCTTTGTTGTCTCGTAGATACCTCCTATAACAACCGTTTTTCCGTTCTCAACGAGGAGGTCTGTCTCAACTTCACGTATATCAATACCGGGCTCACCGCCGGCGCCGGTCTGAGCTGATTTCTGATTTTTCGTCACAAAGACGTGAAGATTAACAGTGTTTGCAGGAGTGATCTTGGGAGTAACTTTTAATTCCAAGACGGCATCCTTGAACTCAGTAGAGGTAACGCCCTGTTCGCTCAGTTTGAGGTAGGGCAGGGCAACTCCCTGTTTGATACGGGCCTCCTTGTTGTCAATCCCCAAAATTTTCGGGCTGGAAACAATTTTAAGTTTTTCGTCTTTTTCCAGGGCAGTTAACTGTATATCCAGCTGCAGTGAATTGGTGACGTAGCCAAAATTGATGCCGCCTCCGGAACCCAGGCCAACCGCGGCAGGGAGATTTACCACAGAGCCTTCGCCAGCGGCACCTGAAACAGCTATGTCAGCTCCGCCTTTTGCCAGTCCTCCGTCTTTCTTAGTGTTGTACAAATTCCCCCACACAACGCCAAGTTCTTTGGCATAGCTCGGGTTTGATTGAACAATACGTGCTTCAATCAATACCTGGCGCGTAGGAACATCTTGTTCTTGAATGAGCTGTTTAATCCTTTTAACTTTATCGGGAACATCGGTTAAGGTTACGGAATTGGTATGTTCAAAAGCATTAATACTGCCCCGTTTGTCAGTGAGGACTTTCAGATCCTTGATGTAGCGCTCAATATCCTTGGACTTGACATAACTCACCGGAACAGTCTCCATGATAAGATCTTCCAGAGATGTCTGTTCAATTTTGTCTTTTTGCGATTTAAATATCTGATCCTTTGTATCTATACGGATAATATTGCTGGCAACTATTTTACCCAGATTATTACTTTCAAGAATAATATCAAGGGCCTGATCCCATGGAATATTTTCAAGCTTCAGGGTGACTTTGCCTGCAACCCGATCACTGGTAATTACATTAAACCCGCTTACGTCTGCGATGAGGCGTAAAATATTTTTTATATCGGCATCTTTAAAATCAAGGGAAATTTTCTGACCGCTGTATTGCGGGGCTTCGCCCGGCGCTCCTGCTGTCGGAAACGGAGGTGGATCTGGTGCTGCAGGCTGTTCTGATTCAGGTCTTTTTCTCTGCACGGATTGTGGGGCAGTGCTGCCCACCGACTTTTCGACTTTTGTGCTGCACGCTTTTTTAGGCGCCATTTTTCTGTTTCAACGGGATCTTGTTGCTCAGTTTGAGTTGCACTGAGCGCAGTCATTTTGACAGGGGCACTGCTCAACGACTGCCTCCGGTACAGCAGCTTTTCGGGGAGCGTCAATCATGACCATCAGGTCAGTGCCCTTTTTTGCAATCTGATACCGGGGAAGCGCTGAAGTTGCAAAATCTATAACAAAGCGCACTTTGTCATCGGCAGAACCTATCCGTACCGTCCTGATCAGCGAATTTTTTATGTTCTGCAAGGGACGGGATACAGAGCACGTTGCTGAGGGAAAATCAATTGCCAGCCGCGTTGGTTTTTGCAAGGTAAACGGATGATAGTTCTTGATTTCAGCATCTGCGGCAATGGTGACCTGATACCCGTTGGGAGTATCAGTAATGTCAATGTTTTTTATTGAGAGTTTTTTAGAGATTTCTTTTTCTGATGCTGATTCTTTAGTCGGGTTACTGGCAGCAGTACGGCTGTGGTTCCAGTATCGGCTTTTTCTGTGTCTTTGGCTCTTGAGAGGCAGGGCTTTTCTGTTCGACAGCCAGCTGAGGTTTTGCGATATCTATAAACAAAGATGTTTCCCGTTGACTGGTATCATATGAAGCTTCCTGTTTAAGCAGAATTTCAAGGTGAGCAGTCGATTTGCCGTTTTTGTCAATGGTGTTTGCTTTAATCCCGCTGATGAGATTATTTTGAAGTTGTAACGGGAGAGAAGATTTCTGATCCACCATCAGGTCAGGTATATCCACAATGATCCGGTCCGGTTTTGAAAGCTTGAAGACCGTATAGGTCGGAATTTTTGCTGCTGTTATGGTAACTCTGCAGGAATTTTTTGTATCCGATACTTCAATCGTATCTATTCGTACTGGGGAAGTTCCCTGAGTAGTTGATATCTTGTTTTGAACTCCGGGCTTATCAAGTGGTGTTTTTAGCAATGGCTCTTGAGGAGCGCAGAACCCGGATTGTGGAGAAAAAATAACTATTACTATCAAAGCTTCAATGAGTAATAGCAGGAAGTTTATTTTGTGCTTCATTATTTTTCCCCTAACATGGTTTGAGTAATATTTAATGTTGTGGTTTTCATTTTTTCAGATCCTGTAGCGTCAACTGTTTTTTCGTCAATAACCACTCCGATCGCACTAATCTCTTTTATAATGCCGTTATTTTTACCTATCAGCAGGCCTTTTTTAATTATATACCCGTATCCCGCTTTATCTTCTATCATAGCCGTAGGTTCGCTGTTGCCCTGCAGTATAATCGCAACAAGTTTAAACTCATTTAAATCATATTTTTGCAGCGGGGTGAGATCTGATTCCGGAACTGCCGCCGGCGAGAGTTGTTTAGTTGCGGGTATTTCGGCTATGAGCGGTAAAAACGGGTCGGGTTTTCCGGCAGGGTCATAGGTAAATTCTGCGGCGGTTTTCTGCGCTTCAACTGGTGGTGAGACCGCTTGTTTTTTATCTGCAAGGGGTGTCTTTTCCTCCGGTATTTTCACAGCAACTGGTTTTATCTGTTCAGGCTTCCTGGGGGGTTCGGCTGTATTGCTGCAAGAACCTATGCCCAAGGAAAGACTGCAGGCAACCATCAGAATAATAGCTTGAAGAAAAACAGTGCTATGTTTTCTTCTTACCTTTTTGTTTTTTATCACTGTCTTGTTTAACCTCGACAAATTTATAAGTCACTGCTTTAAATGAAGCATTCAGAATTCCCGGATTAGACCCACTTTTGCTCTGAGCGGCTTTTATATCCATCGTGATATCTAAAATATTAACGATGCGCGGGAGTTTTGAGACACGATCGAAAAAAACACCCAGATCATGATATTTACCGATAATTTTCATTTCGACCGGTATTTGGGCGTAAAAGTTCTCAATCACTTCTGGTTTTGGCTGGAACAGCAGAATTTCCAGCCCGCAATCCCTTGCCAGATTGGAGATATTGGTAAGCAGACTGGGAATTTCGCGGGTATTAGGTAAGAGTGTCAGCGCTTCCTTGAACTGGGCCTCAAGCTGTTGCAATTCCTTTTCGAAGCGGGGCAGATCAGCGACTATTTTTTTTAACTCAAAGAGCTCCTTTTGTTTTTTTGCCAGCTCCTCCTGTCTGTCATGTAATACTGAAAGACTCGGCATCACGCTCAAATAAATATAAAGCCCCACCATAATGAGAATGACAGCCACAAGAAGTGCGACCTTCTGCTTCTGTGGAAGCTTAAGAATCGTATCGGAATTTACTTGTAGCGCCATACGCTATATTCCCGCCTATTTACCGATGTAGGTTATGATACATTTCAGAGCAAAGTTTTTTAATCCGCGCCCGCGGGAACCCTGTTTTTCTTCAGTATTAATCTTCTCCAGATCAACACTCTTAAAATAAAGGGATTTCTCTAAATTAGTCATATATTTTGAGATGGTTTGATTATCAAGCGCGGTCCCCTCGATTTTTAGTTCCATACCTGATTGCTTCAATGCCGTCAGCCAGATTTTATCGGGAAGGTTAACGGACAGCTGGTCCATAATGTGGACGGGCCCGCTTTTGTTTTTTTGCAGGGTTTTTATGATATCCAGCTTTTTCAGAAGGGCATCTTTTGTATTTTTAAATGATTTTATTTTTTCAACCGTTGCCTGCTGCCTTTTTATATCCTCAACTGTTTTTGTGATTTCATCAGTAGTGCTGCTTATTTTAAAACTTATGATCGAAAAAGATATAATGATGCCAATAATTACCGGAGCAAATGAAAGACAGGTTACGATAATATGATCTATTATTTGCTGTTTTTTTCTTTCTGCTCGATACGGTAACAGGTTAATTTTAATCATCAGTCACCAATACTCCTCAGAGCGAGTCCAACGCCGATAGCTGAAAATGGGGAAATATCCTTTATGTATTCAGCATCGAACATAGTTTCATCATAGGTAATAGCGTGAAATGGATTGGTGTACTCAAGGGGAGCATTAACTCGTTTTGCGAAAATCTCTTTGAACCCTCTGGTTTTGGAACCACCGCCACTTAAATAAACCTGGCTGATTTCGCCATAGGTAGAAGAGATATAGAAATCAAGAGATCTCTGTATCTCGCTGGTAATGGTTGAAGAGGCACGTTCAATAATATCTTGCAAAAGGTCCTGATTGATACCGGCAATTTGTTCGCCACATTTAAGAGCTTCTGCATCTTCATAATTTATGGAAAGCTGCTTCTGGATTTCTTCTGTTATATGATTGCCTCCCATGAAAATGTCACGGGTAAACTGAGAAACGCCATTTTTAATGATGTTAATATTTGTGACGCTGGCTCCCATATCTACGAGTGCAACCGTTGTATTTTCTTCCGGGCTATAGTTGGCAGTAAACATATTTTCCAGAGCAAAAACATCAATATCTACAATAACCGCTTTTAACCCGGCATTCTGGAGAACGCTGACATAGTCATTAATCATTGCCTTTTTTGCAGCCACCAACATAACATTCATCTTGTTCTCTTTATCTTCACACGGTCCCAGTATCTGAAAATCAAGATTCACTTCATCCAGAGAGAAGGGTATATACTGCTCTGCTTCAAAGGGAAGAGTGTTTTCCAGTTCATCCTCAGCCATAAGATCTGCGGTTATCTTTTTAATAATAACGGGATGCCCGGAAATGGATATGGCAACATTTTTATTTTTTATTTTATATTCAGAAAACAGGGCGTTAATAGTCTGTTCTAATAACTCGGCATGAATAATTGTTCCGTTTACAATAGTATCGCGGGGCAGTTTGGCTATACCAATATTTTTAAGCCTGCAACTATTTTTTACTCTTTCAAATTCAACTAATTTTACGGAGCTTGTGCCTATATCAAGGCCTATAACATTTTGCGATCTATACATGAACATGTTGGTAATTATCCCGCTGTTTACGTGTGTAAATATTTGGAATTAATTGCAAAAAAAATACCTTCTCGTCCAATATTTGTCAAGCAATTAATTAAGTTCCTAATAATTATTAAACAAACAAACTATTAATTAAATTAAACTGTTTTTTGGCATCAAGAGGAATAAGTAATCATTGTTTATGCTTTTTTTTAAGCTCATAAATTAATTCATTTTCTCTGGCAAAACCCAACTCGTCTCGGGCTAAATCTTCCAAATGGCGGCGATTATTTTTCAATTGTTCAATCTGCTTTTTTAAAGCAAGGTTTTCTTCCTGGAGTCGCTGATTGTTTTCTTCAAATCGCCTAAGTTCCTCTTTTAATCGGGTCATATGGAGCAAACCCCTTTGGCCGAAAACGGTCATAGCTAAAAGCGCCACCAGAATTAAAATAAATATCAGGCTTATGATCTTCTTACCCATAACTCTTATTCACTCCCTGCTATTAACAAAAATTATGCCATTAATAATTTTGCTCTTATTCAACGGAGGCAGCATACTAAAAGAACAAAAAAAGATAAATTAAATAAAATATTTAGGTATAAAAATGTTAATTTATGCTTTTCAAAATCTACATGTAAGTATAATTTGCGTACATTTATGTACTAATTTTAGAAAATTTATAGCTATCTTTGCCTCCAAATAAAATGGGCAGCGACCTGATAATCGCTGCCCAGAGCATTACTACATGAAAATACCTCAATCCTCTATTAAATCTGTTGTTTTGGTTACCGCTCTACGATGAAGGCATGACCCATGCCGCCACCGATACAAAGCGTTGCAAGGCCCCGCCGGGCATTTATCCGTTTCATTTGATGCAGAAGGGTTACCAGAATTCTGGCGCCACTTGCACCGATAGGATGCCCTATAGAAATTGCGCCGCCATTATGATTAACCCGTGCCGGATCAATTCCTAATTCTTTGATACAACAGATGGCCTGGGAGGCAAATGCTTCATTTAATTCCCAGTAATCAATGTCTTCTATTTTTAGTCCTGCTTTTTTGAGAACATTCTTTACGGCAGGAATAGGCCCCATACCCATGAAAGCAGGATCAACGCCCCCTGATGCATAAGACACGATGGTTGCTATCGGGGTTTTACCCAGTGCCTTTGCCTTTTCTTCAGACATTACCACCAGCGCAGCAGCCCCGTCATTTATACCTGAAGCGTTACCAGCAGTAACAGTCCCCTCTTTTTTAAATGCAGGTCGCAGCTTTGCCATTGTTTCAGGTGTTGATCCCAATGTCGGGTATTCATCAGTATCAAAAACTATTGGAGCACCCTTTTTTTGCGGAATTTCTACGGGAACTATTTCATCTTTAAACAGGCCTAACTTAATGGCCCTTTCTGCTTTGTTTTCGCTTTCTGCAGAGAACCGGTCCTGCTCTTCACGTGAGATATTAAATTTTTCAGCTATATTTTCTGCTGTTATTCCCATATGATAGTCATTAAACTTTTCCCAGACACCGTCATAGACCATACAGTCAACCAGAGATCCGTTATTCATCCGATACCCCCAGCGAGCGCCCGGCAATGCATACGGTGTTAAGCTCATATTTTCCTGCCCGCCGGCTATAACTATTTCATTATCTTCTGCTTTAATACTCTGTGCCGCCAGTGCCACTGCTTTGAGCCCTGAAGCACATACTTTATTGATGGTAAATGCAGGTACCTCTTTCGGTATACCTGCTTTCATGGCTGCCTGCCTGGCAGGATTTTGTCCCTGGGCTGTGGTTAACACATGACCGAAAATTACCTCATCAATTTGATCAGGGCTGATACCGGACCGTTTAACAGCTTCTTTCATTACCAGAGCCCCAAGATCAGATGCTGGCATATCTTTCAGGGCACCGTTGAATTTTCCTACCGGAGTCCTTACCGCACTAACAATAACAGCCTTCTTCATTATTAAAATCCTCCTTTACAGGTTTAGTAGTGATAATAAGGTATGATTTATTATCGTGTTGCATGCGCTATGTCAAGGCTAATAATATTGCATGACAAGTTATGCATCAACGAAAAAAATGGTTTAGCTTGCATTATACATTTGTCTATTTTTATGTTATATTTTTCATGCAATGCAGCAGTAATCCTGTGGAGGAAAACAATCTATGTTTTATGAAGGGAGAAAAGCATGAGCGATGAGATTATTCTGACTGAAGCAAATTTTGAAGCAGAGGTTTTAAAGTCTGAACTGCCGGTGCTGGTTGATTTCTGGGCAGAGTGGTGCGGTCCCTGCAAGATGTTTGCGCCAACAATTGAGGAACTTGCAACAGAATACAAAGGGCGGGCTAAAATAGCAAAACTTAACGTTGACCAGAACCCTGCAGTCGCGGAAAAATTCGGGATTCGGGGCATTCCTACCGTAATCCTTTTCCATGGCGGGGCAATTGCTGAGCAAGCAGTTGGCGCTCAGTCAAAAGCGAACCTGGTAAAGATGCTGGATAAAAAAGTATCATAGGAAAGCACCGTTATGTGCCTACGATAGTTTTAAAATGACATGCTTTGACCAGACCGATCGGACCGGTTAGCATCATGTTGCCTCCCGGAGCTGCAAAGGTTACGGGCAGCCCGGTGAGGCGCATTTTTTCCCTATGGGGTCCGGTAACAATAATATGTTCAATGGATGATATAATGCCCTTATGTATATACAGGACGCCATGCCCCCAGTCATCGAATATCTCCTGATGAGTGACCTCGCCCTTTGCAAACCGAATGATCAGTTGCCGTAATTTTTCCATGCTGAGCATGGCGGTATGGTGCTCCAGCAGCGCATCAATTTTCTTGTTACGCACTATTGCGCAGAGGGTGTGATCATTGCCCGCATTGACGATAAGGTATGGCTCAGGGCGGTCTTCCATGCAGCCCAGAACCGCACATAATGCGGTGTCCATAACCAGAACGGTACCCGAAAAATCTTTTTTAACAGTCTTGACCAATGATCGCATGCGGGTGAAAACCGGCGGCACCTCATCTGCCCAGTAGGCGCAGCGCTCAGGTTCATTGTGCGCCATCAATTGTTTTGACAGCATCTCAAAGCGGAACATTCGGTCAGAGCTTCCCTCAGGAGAGGTGCCATGATCCTGCACGGCAACGGCCACGATGGCCGCCACATCCATTGCTTCAGAGAAATGGGCAAGAAAGTATTGCAGAGCGGCAGGTTAACTTCCGCGAGCTGCAGCTTCTTTCCGTTGAACGGTTCGGGCGGACTGCCAATCTGTATGCCCAGCATGCGCACCAGGTCAAGATCATCCCTGATCGATGCTGCCGCCTCAGGTTCCATGTAGACCGCATAGCCTTTTTTGAGATGCTGTTTTATCGCGCCTGACAGCAGACCTCCGCCGATAGTGCTCCCGTTAACATAGAGATCACTGGTCGCGGTTTCTATTATTTTTCCGTAGAGCGCAGTGGGCGACGGAAGGATGAGGGAGATGCAGTTTTCGATATTCTTCTGCGGATCGTAAAGGAGTATATCCTGTGTTCCCTGCCCGATATCGATGGCAAGGATTTTATCTTTATTATCAGGCATCTGATGCACGCAGCAGCGTTGCTCCGAGGTGTTGTTTTACAATGCTTTCAGAAGCGGCTGGAGGGTATCGGCAGCCGCGAGAGTTAGCCGACAGCACGGTTGCCCGGGCATTTATCTCTCGGAGTGTTTTTTCGTTTGCCCGGCAATCGGCGGCCTCATCGCGGATATTATTGATTATCACCTGTGCCCTCCGCAGCGCATACAGCCTGCTGGGCTTCATGGTTTGTACTTCGCCCCCATACACAAAAAAGGCAGAGATCCGGCTCAAGATAGGTTGTGATGCTGTTGCCTTCGATAAGAAGCCCGCTGACACTTCCTATGATGGATACCGCCTGTTCAACCGTTTCGACAAGATGCTGTTCAGGGGTCCTGACCCAGACAACCCGCGAAGCGCCGCTGGTTTTAAGGCGAAAGGTGTCCTTGCCGGGAACCATGATTGAAGCTTCATCAAAGAAAACGGCGGTAAAAAAATCTTCAATGGTTATTTTAATCGCGGCAAAATCCCTTACCACCTGCAGGATGGATTCTGCCAGCAGGGTTTTGCCGATCCCGGAATGTGAGCCGGAAACCGTTATTACTGTTTTGTCCTGTAATAAATATGCAAGCGACATGATTGCACTGAAAAAATAGGGGAGAGCGCTTTTTAGAGATTCCGCAAATCCTGTTTAACCTCCGATGGCCGACATGCCGCGGATGCATTTTTTAAATACCGGCTCGGCAGCGTGGTGCTTCCGGGGTTTAGAGAGTATGGCCGTATTTATGATATCTGCAAGGACTTCATCGCTGCAGCCATCCCGCATCGGCACCTTCAGGTCGACTTCTGCATCAGAAAACAGGCAGGTACGCAGCTTCCCGTCAGGGGTCAGCCGCAGGCGGTTACAGGTTGCACAGAAATGGTCGCTCAGGGCGCTGATGAAACCGAGTTTTCCCTGAGCCCCCGCTATCGTATACATGTGCGCGGGCCCGGAGCCGTTGTCTGACGGGAGTTCGATGAGGGGGCCGATGGTTTTGACCCGCTGCTGTATTTCCTCGGTTGCCACGAATTGCTTCTGTTCCCAGCCGTTTTCCATGCCGACCGGCATATATTCAATAAAACGTATGTGCAGGTTTTTCTCCAGTGAGAGTTTTGCGAAAGCGGTAATTTCGTCGTCATTGATGCCGCGAATAACCACGACGTTTATTTTAATCGGGGAAAAGCCCGCTTCCTGCGCGCGTTTGATACCTGCTATCAGCTGGCTGATATCCCCCCCCCGGGTTATTTTACGGTATTTTTCAGGGTTCAGTGAATCAAGACTTATATTGAGGCGTTTGAGCCCGGCGCTGCGCAGGGGCAGCGCCGCCTCGGAGAGCATGAGGCCGTTGGTGGTCATGGAGAGGTCCTGAATACCGGCAATTCCGGATAGCGCGGAAACAAATTGCGCGACGCCCTTTCGAACCAGCGGTTCGCCGCCGGTGATGCGGATTTTTGTTACCCCCTTTTTGACCACTATGCCGGCAATACGCAGGAGTTCTTCGTAGCGCAGGATGTCATCGTGCCCGATAAGAGACAGGCCCTCCTTGGGCATGCAGTAAATGCAGCGCAGATTGCACCGATCGGTAATCGACATCCGCAGATAATTAATAGGACGATTGAAGGAGTCTATAAGCTGTATCATTTGCGTGCAATAAAAAACCCTGAATCCGTTTTATGAAAAGGATTAAGGGGGCACTTTCCCGTTATCTCCTTTCCAGCACCGGGGAGGTTTAACCGTTTCCAGTATAACCCTGTCGGTCATTGCCCATAGGACTGGCCCGTAGGTGCAATGACTCGGAGATTATGTCTATTACATAAGATACTATGTGCTGCCTTGTCAAGCGGTTAAAAGCAGGGTGCGCGCTGCGGGGCATTTTCAGAGGATGATTTTCCTGCACGTGCCCTCATCGAGCGTGCTGCCTGCCCGCTGCTCATAGCACAGGAGAAGGATATTATGGCTGCTCTCATTTTTAAAAGCATGCGTCACATTCGCTGAAATTTTGAATAATACCGGCGCATCACCCGGTATCAGTAATTCCTGCCGCTCACCTGTCTCATTATCCTCAAAAAGCGCCCGGCACGGGCCCGTGAGAATATAGGCAAACTCAATAGTGCTCAGATGATAGTGATTGCCCCGGACCGCGCCGGGCTTCAAGCAGGGCAGATGAAGCTTGCGCAGCTGGATCTGTTCAGGGACCATGTCCGCAAACGGCCAGGCTACCCAGCCCCGGTCGTCAACGTGAAGGCTGAAGTCGACAATCGATACTTTTTCCATCGTTCGATGTATTCTGTGAATAGTAGCGTTTTTCCAGCTTCCAGCGCACGTGTCGCGGATGACTGCTCTGTTGCAAAAACTTTCTTATTGTTCGAACCATACCATCAGAGCGGGTAAAAATGAAAAATATTTATTCTTATTAATTAAAATGCAAGTCATTTTTATTGACAAATAGTTGTACTTTCTTGTAAACACATTCTATTATATAGCACAAAGAAGGCAATCAGCATACCGGGTTTCAGTTGCTCGTCCAAGATCGCCTTGTTGCCCTGATCGGGAGAACTGTATCAGAACAGGCACGCTGGTATTTTGGACAATAATAAAACAAAGGGTTCCCATCAATACCGACTATCGAAAGGAGAACGTTTTATGGCAAGTAAGAAAGCAGTATCACCGTTTCTTCCCTTTATGGAGAAGCACGCAAAAGCTCTGAAAATGAGTAACAAGGATGTAACTGTTGCAGCCCTGCGGTCCCTGTTCGGCCATGTTTATTATATTTGGCGGACATTCAAACCGGCCCTGGGAGAAGAGGATGGTTTAAAGTACTACGGTAATGTCTGGGCGGCGCTGGCGCACATGTCGTTTCAGGGAGCTATGCAGAAATTCGGCCTCAAGGAAGTCAAGGATCTGCCCACGCTCGGGAGAATAGTGGAGGATTGCTTTATCGGCGTTCCTGCGCTCTATGTTACCCGCAGAAGCACGAAGAATGAGCATGTAGGACACGTGCTGTGGTGCGCAAACCCCGCATACGGCCCTGCTGATAATACGTATAAGCGTCATGACTATTACCGCCAGGAAGTCTATCTCACCTATGTCTATCTGTGGGCGCTGATTGAAGATGCAAAAAAGGCCGGGCTGAAGGAGGACATCCTGGTGGAATTGCCCTCGGGCAGATGCCGCGACGGCGCTGCGTGCGCCTGCCAGATCGTATTGCGGACGCGTGAGGCTGATCCTGACCGGCCCCTCCCCGAAGTTGACAACCGCTTTGTCGACCTTGAGATCGGCAATCAGGAGCCGGTGCTGTATGTACTGAAAAAACAGAAGAGAACGGTGGAAGAACAGGGCCCCGGATCATTCCTGGGATTTTTTGCCGTTGATTTTCTTGCCTGGCTTCAGCTCAACACCTATGTAAAAGGCAAAGCACAGGATATCTATCTGGAACTGTGGAATACATTTCCGTCAATGTGGGTCAAAGACGCAAAACTCGCCCTTGAAATCGGAAAGGCAAAGACCCTGAAAGATATAGCGGACATTATAAGCTATTGCCACAAGCAGAAGTATTGCGCCTACAGCGTAACAGCCACCGGCAAGGACAGTATCACCCTTGCTGCTGCTGCTGATCCTTTCGTGGAAGTGGGAGCGATGCTGCAGGCACCCGCAGGATACAATCAGGTGCTGGCTAAAATGGATCAGGATTTTGTGAACAATGTGATGAAAGCAGCAAAAGCGGAAAAGATTGCAACGGCAACGTATACCTCCCACATTGCCAAGGGAGCAAAGAGCAGCGAGATTACGATTAAGATGAAATAAACAACAGCCGGCTAAAAGGGTGGGCTCCGCAGAGCCCACCCTTTTTTTACCGGGTTACGTTTGCTGCTATTTATCAACGGGGGCTTTCCTATGCAGGGCAGATATTCAATGGACAGAGGCATGCGTATTATGGGGGGATTTGTGCTGATTGTTCTCGGAACTACGATAGGGAATCTTGAAACTCTCAGCAGGGTGGTCGCCATTATTGTCGGACTCTATGCATTTATAACCGGTGTGTTTAATTTCTGCCCCCTGATTAACGGGATTGTCAGGGAAAAGGAAGTGCAGAGAAAAAAAACAGCGGCAAATCATACGGTGCGCGTCGGCGATGTGAAGGGGCTGGAATTTTTCAGTGAATTCAGCGATGAGGAAATAGAGAAAATATCTGTCCCAATGTCACTTGAAAGAATACGCGGAAGGGGAAACTGTCCTGGCGGAGGGGAGCCTGGACAAAAGAACTCTGAGTATAATATATTCAGGTCAATTCAAAATTGTAAAAGCAATCTCTGGCATAGAGAATAAAATTATTACCACGATGAGCGACGGCGAAGCCTATGGTGAGATGTCCTTTTTTGATAACCTCCCGCCGTGCGCTTCGGTCATCAGCATAGAGTCATCCAAAGGTATTAGAAATCGGCGAGGAAGAGTATGACGCATTACTTGAAGAAAATCCGAAGATTGCACTAAAGATGAATAACCGGCTGCTGCGTATCATGGGCGGACGCATTCGGGCGTTAAATGAACAGATTGCATCGCTGGGAAACTGGGTGCTGCAGGGCCGGCTGCAAGCTTCAAATACATGATGGCAGATAGAGGCACAGCGATTTTCAGAACGAGGGATGCGCCCTCACTGGCCGCAGCGGAAGCCGTATGGCAGATGGATGTATGATAATCAAAGGGATTTGCTAAAGTCGAGCCGGTATATGGTCCTTGAATCCCTGTTCTCTCTGTCGCATTAAAAAACACTGCTGGGAACGAAGAATTATATCTTTTAAAGACTCATGTATAAATATTACCCAGCACCGCAGTATGAAATTCACAGGGTCGCACATCTCCCCGCGGGGTGATGTTAAACCTGCCGCGACAGAAAAGATCAATTCCCTCCTGTTTATCTTTTTCAGTCACCTCATGCAAATCAGTAACGATTGAACCCTCCCGCATTTTGAGCTGATGCAGCTTTCTTTGCACCTTCTCGCAGTTCATGCACATCAGGCAGGATATCAGGAGATTGCTTCGCCCTGCCAACAGGAATCAACCCGTTGAAGTGCACGATGGCATTATAGCGGGCACTCAATTCTATAATTGCATCAATCTGCGGCAGCACTCCCTTCCACAAGGTAACAATTATTTCTTTTGGCATGTCGCGCGTTCTATCCAGCGTCTGCAGAAGATTCTTATAGGCTCCCGGATAACCGCGGTAGCTGTCGTGGGTTTCGCCAATGCCATCAAGGCCAAATACCAGAATTGATTTGTGCTTAATCGCCTGCAGTGCTTCATCAGAGACCGGATAACCGGATGTTGTGATAAAGACCAGAAAATCTTTTGCAGCTTCCTGAACCATAGCAGGGAGGTCGGGATGAAGAAACGGTTCGCCGCCAGAAAATATCAGGCAGTCAAACAGCCGCTTTGGCCTCTTCAATGACGTTCCGGACCGTCTGCCAGAGAGAGTTCGCCCTTCTACGGGGAAATCACCATAGCAGTGTCTGCATTGATACAGGCAGTTTCCGGTTATCTCAATTTCGAGAAATCGTGCGTTCATGGCGGTCTCTTTAACAGATTATGTACATAAACATAGATTTATCATTATATAACACACCTGAGATTAATGCTGACTATGAAAACAGATTGCGAAGAAAACAGTGCAGAAGAAAAAAGTTGAAAACAATCAGAAAATGCGATACGTTACTACACTTAATAAACAGCAGATGCAACGTCTCCTTGAAAGCAGATAAGTTCGCCGGGTTCTCTGCGGTTAAACAATTACAGGAGGAAGCATGGGAAAGATCAGCAGACAGCAGTCAAGCAGAAGAAAAAAACGAAAGAAGAAGGTTAAAAGAATAGGCAGGGGTAAGCGGAGATAGGTCTTATAGGTGATTTTAAAAAATTTCTGGCCTGCATATTTTTTTGATTACTATGTTCAGTGCAGGGTTTTTGGCAGGCGGAGGCCAATTCTCGCAGGTTTTAAAATTACCCACGAGTGCAATTTCCGCTGCCGGCACTGCCCATTCTGGTCGAAAGCCAGAACCCACGCCGATTACCCTTTGAAACAATCGTCACCTATTTTTAAAACCCTGCAGGATAAGGGCGTGCGCATTCTTATTCTTGAGGGTGGCGAACCATTTCTCTGGAAAGATCATGCCAAACCATCTACGATGTGGTGAGGGAGGCAAAAAAATATTTTTTCAGTGTCGGCCTGGTCACCAATGGGACATTCCCTCTTGACATCCCAACCGATGTCCTCTGGGTAAGTATTGATGGCCTCAAGGATGCTCATGCGCAGATACGGGGTCGCAGCATTCGAACGTATTGTGCAGCATATAGAACAGTCTCCGCATCCGAACGTGCTGGCAAATATAACCATTAACACCATCAATCATCAGAATATTGCGACCTGGTAAAATATTTCTCCTCCAGGGTAAAGGGCTTTACCATACAGTTCCATTATCCGTATGATGGCGACACAGCCCTGTGCCTTTCATCGGAGCAGAAAAATAACGTATTATCCCAGTTGCTGCAGCTGAAACGGCAAGGGTATCCTATTTTAAATTCAGGGACATGTCTTGAGGCGTTGCGGAATAACAGCTGGCGATGTGAGGACTGGATGATTGCGAACGTTGAGCCTGATGGACAAATCAATACGGGCTGCTACGTGAAAAACCGCGGTGCGGTTAATTGTGCGCTGTGCGGTTTTGCCGCTCATGCAGAGATCTCACAGGCTTTTCAGATGCACCTGGAGCCGATGCTGGCGGGCATGAAGATTTTTAAATACCGGAATCTGGCCGGCCGCATGATGTTCATATAGCCACTGCCCCGGAGGAAGAGGGGAGAGGGTTTAGGTAACTCATTTAATAATGTGCTCAGCCGAGATTAACACGGAGAAGCTGCTTCTTCACGCCTGCTGCGGTCCCTGCGCAACACAGGTTATCGAACTGCTCTCGCGGGATTACCGGGTAACGGCATTTTTTTATAATCCCAATATCCAGCCGGAAGAAGAATACCTGAATCGCCTCACAGCACTGGAAACGTTCTGCCGCATCAGGGATATTGAACTTATCAGCGGCCGTTATGACAACCAGGAATGGCTGGAGCTGGTAGCCGGCTTAGAGGAGCAACCAGAGGGGGGGAAGCGCTGCGAAGTCTGCTTTGCCATGCGCCTGCAAAAAACAGCCCTGGTTGCGGTAGAGCATGGTTTTAAAGCATTTAGCACAACCCTGAGCATCAGCCCGCATAAGGACACGCAGGCTGTCAACCGTATCGGGCAGCGAAGCGGCGAAAAAATATAATATTCATTTTCTTGCCGAAGATTTCAAACAGGACAACGGATACCGCAAAAGCTGTGAATTGAGCAGACAGTATGGACTGTATCGGCAGAAATACTGCGGGTGCCTGTTTAGTAAAAGGTGAAAGGTGAAAAGGGCACAGTGAAAAGATCACCATCAACTACCTTTCACTTTACACTTTCCACATTTCACGGAGACTGTATCCCGAAGAGTAACGAGGATAAAACGTGAAAAAGGCTTTTGAGATAATAGACCTTCTGGCGCGTTCTGAGAAACCGCGAGCCAAGGGGCTTACCATGGTGCTTGATAAAGGGCTGGGACTGCATCAGGCCGAAGACCTTATGGAGGCAGCACCGTATATAGACATCATAAAACTGGGCTGGGGCACGCCCCGGTTGTTTTCAGAGAAGTTCATTCGCAATAAAGTGAGCCTTTACAAAAAACATGATATTGCCGTATGCAACGGCGGGACATTTTTCGAAATTGCCTACCAGCAGAGTAAAACCGAAGCATTTTATAATTATGCCCGTGACATTGGTTTTAATCTGATTGAGATCTCAAACGGGGTTATTTCCTTGAGCGCTGAACAGAAAGCAGAGGCAATCAGGTGCGCCCGGGAAAAGGGGTTCACCGTGATTTCTGAAGTAGGCAAAAAAGAACCGCTCGAGGACAACAAACTGTCGCTTCAGGAGCGCATTGCAGAAGCACGAAGTGACCTCAGTGCCGGAGCATCACGCGTGATAATTGAAGCGCGCGAGGCCGGGAAAAGCCTGGGCATTTATGATGATACCGGGGGCGTTAAGGAAGATATTGCACAGTCGCTGGTGCGGGAGATAGGCAGCGAAAAGATTATGTTTGAAGCTCCTGAGAAAAGTCAGCAGACCTATCTCGTTCTCCATTTCGGACCTGATGTAAATCTGGGCAATATCAGGCCTGATGATGTGATCCCGCTGGAGACGCTCAGGCGGGGCATTCGGGGAGACACGTTTGGGAAGCTGTAGAATAAGCATCGGCAGAGAAGCTGCTGATAAGCTTTTGCCGGCAGAAACTCCGGTTGTCATTGATAACCTTAGAGCTTCAAGCACTATTGTGACTGCCCTGTCATGCGGCGTTGAGGAAATAACCCCCGTGGCACGTGATGAGGAAGCGTTTTACTTTCAGAGACCAGGGCATGGTCATTGCCGGTGAGGCCGGCGGAGTAAAACTTTCCGGTTATGACCTGGGGAACTCCCCGGTTGAACTTCTGCAGCGGATGAAACAGAAGCCGTTTAAACGTATGGCGTTTAAAACAAGCAACATGGTTCCGCTCCTTCTCAAACTTCCCCGGGCATGGATCTGCTCAAGCCTCAATCTCAGGGCAGTGGCCGCGCAGGTCATGGGGAAAGATGTCGCTATTATTGCCGTTGGCGGAGAACACGGTGTTGCCGAAGATCTTGCCGTTGCCATAGCGCTGCATGCGCGTCTCCTGCATGCTCCCTTTGATGAGCAGCTGATCACCCATTTTATTCAGGAATCATCCGCCGCCCGGCATCTCCACACCATAGGATTCCACGACGATGTTGATTTTATTGCCCGGGTTAATATATATGATATAATTCCTTATTATGACGGGAAAACGATCAGGAATGCGGCAGCCTCATCCGGCAGATAGCGCTATTGTCAAACTGCTGCTCAAAGAAGGCATAGCGCCGATTCTGAGCCTGCCCTGTAACATGCTTGCAGGGCTGCTCAGGGAAATTGAGCAGCACCCGGTGCAGCACATCCCGGTCTGCCGGGAAGAAGAGGGTGTGGGAATTGCTGCAGGGGCAGCGCTTGCCGGTAAAAAGCCGCTTCTGCTCATGCAAAATTCCGGTCTGGGAAATACCATCAACGCGCTCATGTCTCTCACCCGCCTGTATAAGCTGCCGCTATTCCTCCTTATGAGCCACCGGGGAAGTCCGGGAGAAAAAATATCAGCACAAATCCCCATGGGAGAGGCTGCGCCGCGCCTGCTTGAAACACTGGATATCAATTATATATATATTCGCTCTTCACGCGACTTCCCCAGGCTTGCCCGCTGTATAAAAGAAACTTATAAAAAATCTCAAATCAATGCTGCATTTTTGTCACGAGGACTCTGGGATGAGACGAAGTGAGGTTATTCGGGAGATTGCCCGCTGTGACGGACTTATCGTGGTTAATGTCGGCATTCCCAGCCGCGAGCTGTACATGCTGCAGGACAGCTCGCGGAATTTTTACATGCTCGGTTCCATGGGGCTTGCCAGTTCAATCGGGCTGGGGCTTGCGTGCAGTCAGAAAAGAAGAGTCTATGTGATAGATGGCGATGGTTCAGTTTTAATGAATCTGGGCAGCCTTGCCACGATTGCCCGCTATGCACCTGCCAATTACTGTCTCATCATTGCGGATAATAAAGTGTACGGCAGTACCGGCAACCAGCCCACCTGCTACTGCCGGTAAGACAGATTTAATGAAAATTGCGCAAGGTGCTGGTAATCTGACAGTCAGGAGAGTTAAAACCATTGCTGCATTGCGCAGGACAATGCAATTATTTTCTAAAACAGAGCTTGATCGTCATAGCGGAAACAGATACTAAAACTGAAGAGGTCCCTATTATTCCACATACACCAGTTGACATAAAAGAGAGATTTATGAGAGAAGTAAAACGCAGAAGCAAGAAGAGAAAAAACAGACAACAGAGACAGAAAATAGAAAAGATGAAACAAGCAGGTAATCTCATCATCCGCTGTCTGCCCTCTGTATTCTGTCTTCTGACATCTTTCTTGCACAGGAGGCTACCCATGAGTCATATTTTCGGCCCGGTGCCATCCCGCAGACTTGGCTATTCGCTCGGTATTGATGCGGTACCTTTTAAAGTGTGCACGCTCAACTGTGTCTATTGCCAGGTTGGCAGGACCTCCGTGAAAACCCTGGAGCGCAAGCAATGGATCGCGCCTCAGGCAATTCTTGATGATTTGAGAAGTATCCTTGCTAAGGAGGAAAAGATTGATTTTATAACTTTTTCCGGTTCCGGCGAGCCAACGCTCAATTCTGCGCTGGGAGAGATGATAGGCCGCATCAAAGACATGACGTCAACTCCGGTGGCAGTATTAACCAACGGTACGCTGTTCCATCTGCCCGAAGTACGGCGCGATGTCATTGAGGCCAACGTCATTGTGCCTTCCCTTGACGCGGTAAGCCCTGACGTGTTTGCCCGGCTTAACCGTCCTCACCCGGATTTGACGGTAGAGCAGATGGTAGAAGGCTTGAAATTATTGAGGAAGGAATTTCGCGGGCAGCTCTGGCTTGAAGTGATGATTGTAAAAGGAATAAATGATTCAATGGATGAACTGAAAAAAATTGCTGCCGCCATCCAGGACATCAGCCCGGATAAAATACAGATAAACTCTGTTTTCCGTCCCGCAGCAGAGCGTAACATAGAACCGGCCCTCATGGAGACACTTGAACTCGCAAAAGTCCTTTTTGGTGAAAAAGCGGAAATAATCGAAGAATTTCGCAGCGACCGTCATAATGCTGTCGTAGATGACATCAAGGGAGCAATTATACAGCTCATCAAGCGGCGCCCCTGTGCAATGAGTGATATCAGCTCATCCCTGGGGTTACATGAATCCGTCGCTGCAACACATATAGAAATACTCCTGAAGGAGCAGCGGATAAAAGAGGTGATCCACCGGGGGATAAAGTTTTATCAGACGTAAAAACAACACCGGAATAATATGTTAGGACGCAGATGAGCGCTGATTATCAGGATTTCAGAAAGCTATGTAAGCATGTCATTGCAAGCCGCAGGCGCAGGCAATTTCTATCATTGCGCCGACATAAGGCCGGAGATATTAAAATAACTGATTTTGAACGGATTAAAAGACAATTCAAGGCAGTTTGGCAATCCTTTACCATTATTGAGATACATAAAGAGATCATTGCATTGATAGACGGTATAATAGAAAAATATGCATTACGCGGTGCAGACAGCATTCATTTATCGACGGCGCTCTGGTTACGGCATACTATCGGGGGAGAGGTGTTGTTTGTAGCGGCGGATGTGGAACTGCTTCTGGCCGCAAAAAAAGAAAAAATGCAAACATGTAACCCGCAGGATTGACCGGGCGCATGCCGCGTCTTGAACGCTTTCAGAATAAGCGGGGTCAAAAGAGCAGGTATCCACATATTGAAAGTAAAATCAGTGAAAGCTCCGCTTTGGCGGGGAGCTGCACTGGAAATCAGGGCAGATAAAACAGGGGATTTCGCGCCTGATTTTTCTCGCGTATCTGGAAGTGAAGATGCGGTGCTCTGGTGCCTTCCCCAGAGCCGCCCGTAGTTGCAATCACCTGCCGCGTCTTCACCGCAGCACCTTTTTTTGCCAGATTGGTCTTATTGTTGGCATACACGGTTGCGTATTTATCCCGGTGCTGAATGATTATAGTCTTTCCATAGCCCTTGAGATCCGAAGAAAAAACCACCTGACCGTCATAAGCAGCCACCACTGAGGTGCCGGGAGCGACGGCAATATCAATCCCGTCATTTTTAAATCCATTGTCAATCCCGAACTGAGTAATAACCGGCCCTTTCACCGGCCAGATAAAAATCCCCTTTTTCATGACAATCCCCGGAGTTGTTCCTTCACCATCCTGCTGTGATGCTTTTACTGTGAGCTGCTGCCTGGCTCCGGGAATAAAAATCTTATCACCGACTTTTATCACGGGCAGGATTTTTAATATTATTCAGCTCTGCTACCTCCTGGATGCTTACTTTATAGGTTTTGCATATCCGCCACAGGGTCTCGTTTTTCCCAATGATATGGTAAAGTCCCTCAGACTTATTCGTAGGCGGCGGGAGAGGGGCAGGGGGAGTGACTCTGGAAACACAAGCCAGAAAGCTCAAAAGGAAAAGGATAATGAATGAAAGTTTTAACCGTAGCACAACAAATTGCATGTTCAATTAAACTTTATTTTGAATGAGTGATAGAGCCTTTTCAACAGCTTCGCGGGCTGTTTTTACCTGGATGACACGGGGATCAACCTTCCAGGTGTTAAGTCCCACCACCGGTTTCCCCAGTTTCAGTGCTATGGCTATCTCTGAAAGAGTTCCATACCCTCCCTCAATAGCTATCAAAACCGTTGAGGAGCGTACGACCAGAATGTTGCGCGCATGGCTAAGACCGGTTACTATCGGTATATCAATATAGTGATTTGCTTCATCGGATTCAAAACCAGGCAAAATTCCCACGGTCAGGCCTCCGGCATCCTTGGCACCCCTGGCAGCACTTTCCATGATACCTCCCAGTCCGCCACAAATGAGCACAGCTTTATGCTGCGCGATCAACGAGCCAACTTCATAGGCATGTGCTGAACCTGCAGCCGAGCATTCTCCTGCGCCAATAACCCCAATCTGGATCATAGAAACTCACCAGTGCTGGTCATATTTTCCATTTTTTAAGTGTATCGATAAAAGCATAATTGGTGTGATCAGTCTTCAGTGGTGTTATGGAAATGACACAATGAGATATTGCCTGAAAATCTGATTCATCAACCTGTTGAAATTTTATTTCATTTCCGCCAATCCAGTAATATTTACCACCCCGGGGATCTACTTTTTCTATGACCGAATTATCATAAATACTTTTACCCTGTCGGGTAATTCTACAGGTTCTGATTTCCCTGCCTTTGGTATCCGGCACATTAACATTAAGGAATGTATCAGAGGGAAGGCCATAGCGTAATACCCGTTGAGCCAGTTTTTTCGCAAACAGGGCTGCGGGCTGAAATTTAAAGTTGCTTCGCGCTGCCAGGGATATGGCAAATGCAGGCACTCCCAGTAACGTTGCTTCAAAAGCCGCAGAAATTGTGCCTGAGTATGAGACATCGTCCCCAAGGTTAGCCCCTTTGTTTATTCCTGAGACAAGCAAGTGAGGGTTTTGCAGGCAGCAGTCCATTGATGGCAAGGTTGACGCAATCGCTCGGCGTGCCATTGACTGCAAAACGGCGGGCAGATATCTTTTCCACTCTGAGAGGACGATGCAGCGTGAGAGCACGACCGATAGCGTTCCGCTCTCTGTCTGGAGCAACAACCCAGACCTGTCCTATGTCTTGTAAAGCTTTCTCTAAAGACCTGAGTCCCGGAGAATTTATACCGTCATCATTTGTTATAAGTATTATCATTAATTAAAATAAAAATATTATTAAATTTAAATTGTATATAATTACATATTATAATAATATATTAAATTAAATTAAATAATATAATTATAATTTATAACAAAATAATAAATAAAAGAGGTGTTGATTTTTTCGTTGAAACTGGTTAAATTTGAGTATAAGGATGCTGGAGAAACAGGTCTGCGAATAGCAAACTGCGCATTACCATATTCTTCGTCAGCACGTTACATGGAAATATGAATATAAAAACCTGAATAGTAAGTCAATCGAAAACCATTCACTGAAATTAATTTAGCTTGTTAAGATCAGTTCTGTTGCTTGGAATCAGAAATGGAAATCTATATAGCAGAGAATGCATTTTTAGGAATGATATTAGCCACCGTAGAAACATTTCACCGGGAGTGTATGGGACTGCTGGTGGGGATTAAAAAAGAGACCGGAGGCTTCTTGCTGCAGCATGCCATCCCGTATCAGACCGCAACCAGGAGTAACATAGAAGTCTATCCCAGTTACAAAGTACAAAAAAGGATGCAAAAGGCACTTTCAAATTTTTCTCATATGGAGTTGATTGGCGATTTTCATTCCCATCCTTCCTGGGGTGATCTCAGGTATGATACCAAGCCGAGTGCAGGCGATCTGGAACACATGAGCGCGGGAAATATTTATACCATTATCAGTATTAATGAGGCTGCCAAGAAACAGCAGTGGAAATATAATAAGGATGGCACTGTTTCAGGAAGCGTCAATGGATACTTTTTAAAGGTTGGTGCATGGTATCTGGACGAAACTGACGGTAAAGAGAAAATGGCAAGTATTCGTTGTCCGTTTGCTCTTGACCTGAAGGTATGATTTGCTCTGATACAGCTGCCTGTTACCTGTTATTTAATGTATTAAGAAGAGCTTGATAAATATTTGATACTGCAGCAGAAGATTTTTGAAGAGCGTTCTGCGGCAGCCTTATACAAACAGCAGGCATGGCAGTTTGTATGACCAGAAAATGCTCTGAAATTAAGGGCGTGCATTTCTTCCATTTCCCCTCTCTGTTGTTCTCAAACTCCTGACACATATTCTCTGAGAATAGCTTTCCCACAGTACTTTTATGATAATATCCGGACGAAAGCTCTCTTCGTGTAATTTCAATGCTCATAAAAAGGTCAGCCTTGATCCTGGATGCGATTACTATTCTTTCTTTGAGTGATGGAGCGGGCTCATTTTCCCAGGTTAAGAAAACAGTACCGCCGGCATATTCGATCTTTTTTTTCAGTTCAGTTATGATGGGCAGGGACTCTTTGGTAAAACCTGCCTGGTCAATGATAATCTTTTTATTGAGCAATATCCCGCCATCTATTTGATTAAGAATGATATTTTCTCTTGTCATCGTGCCTTTGCTCAGAACTGTCTTAAGCGTAACGGGGAGAAATCCTTTTTTCGCAATGGTGTAGATGGCTGATCCGGAATACATAGTGCCGGCAAAAGCCAGCCCTCGTTCATCAGAAACAGCAATCTGTTTCCCGTTTGAGATGAGTTCAACCCCTGCGAGCGGATTACCAGCAGAGCCCCTGATGGTTGCCAGAAAAAGCGCCTCCTCCGGGATAGCAAATTTTATACTGGTTTTTGTACGTATGGTGCCTGCCGTGGCACTGAGTATAACCGCACGGGTCTCTGTACCCGAGGTCAGAATGGCCCGCGCATGTCCGCCCCTGGTGAGCATGGCTGACTCTGAAAGCCTGCCGCCGGTTGTTGTCAGCGTCACCGGGGTACCATCAATGACCGGCCGCTTCAGATAATCACGTACTGAAACATCTATTGCAGTAGATGAAACACCGTCCGGCGGAATGACCGGGAAAACGGGTTTTATTTCAATGGAGGAGGGAGGGGCTGATAGCGTGAATGAAGCACACGTTTCCGGAGAATTATTCCCAGCCCTGTTTTTTACAGTGATGCAAACGGTATGCTGCCCGTTTTCAAGGGGTTCCGGAGGTATAAAGGCAATGGTGCTGTCATGGTTGAAGGAAAAAGAGCTGTAGCGCTTGCCATCAAGTTTTAATGCTATGGACGCAGAATCAACCGGATTCTTGCCGGCCCCGGAAATAATCCGGGCTTTTATTTCAGGCCGGGTGCAGGTGAGGGTTATATTGTCTGGATACAGGTCAGCTATCACCGGAACCCCCTTTTGATAGTAGGAGAGTATGCCGTCAAAATAGCCCTCTGCCTCAAGCTGCAGGGTGCGTTGATAGGATAACTTATCTTCATTACGTTTGTTGGAAATAAATGAGGATTCCCCCAGGATTGCCGCAGCCGTGGAAGTCCTCAAGAACGCGATAGTTGCCCGGTATAGATGTTGCCCTCTGAGACATTCAGTTTCTTCCTTAGTCCCTGAAGGATGTTTTTTGCAATGTCGCGTGATGGGCCGGTATCAGACATTTTATAGTAGATCTGAATATCATTTCTATTCCGGCGTTTTATATCGGCATTATGGTGGATACTGATAAAAAGGTCAGCATTGTTCCGGTTACCCAGGGCTGAACGGGCATCCAGGTCTTTCTCAAGCGAAAACACGGCACTGGTGTCAACACTGGTATCAGCACTGCGGGTAAGAAGAGCATTCGCTCCGGAGTATTTCAGCAGCCCCCATAAATAAAGAGCCACCCCCAGATTAACTTCTGCTTCCTGCAATCCTTGCGGCCCCAGAGCCCCATGCTCAGGTCCCCCGTGCCCCGGATCAATAACAATTGTTTTTCCCCGCAGGGCGCCGGTTTCAACCTGATTTATCTTCAGGGTCGATGGTGGCGGCCAGGAGGGTTTGATGCATCCGCACACAAAGCCGCACAGGGCTGAAAAAAGCAGGGATATCGCAAGATGTCTTCTTATTACCATAATGACAGAGAACGGCTCGGCTCAGCGTTTAAGTGCAACGTGCTAACTGCCACGTATTTGTTCTGCTATTGATTACCGTGGAGATACTATTTTTTCAACTAAATAATGAGGCGCATAATTTACTTGTGGTTTGTCTAAACTTATAATAGGAAATTCTTAGATATACATATAATGAAGGTTGCCCATGTTTGATAGTATCGTTAAGTGCGGCTTAGTGTTTGATGGTTCGGGATCACCCGGTATCATTCAGGATATCGGGATCAGCAAGTGGCGTGATTGCTGCCCTGGGCGAGATTGAGCGAACTGCTGCGCAGGAAGTTTATTGAAGCACAGAATTTTGTAGTATGCCCCGGCTTTATTGATATTCACTCCCACTCGGATTTTAACCTTCTGGTTGAACCACCGGGCAGAAGCAAGATACTGCAGGGGGTGACCACCGAGGTCTGCGGCAACTGCGGGCTGTCAGGCGCACCACTTCTGGGCAGGGCTAAAGAACAGCGCCAAAAAAGTTTAACCGGGATTGGCCTTTCTCTTGACGTGGTCAACTCTTGCAGGAATATGTAGAGCTACTGCAGCGGCAGCCGCTTTTTTGTAATATTGTGCCTCTCATTGGGCATGGCAACCTCAGGGGTTCAGTTATCGGATATGAGAACCGCAGACCTTCTCAGCAAAGAGATGGATCAGCATGTCGAGTCTTCTGCGGGAGGGGATGGAGGCGCGGCGCCTGGGGGCTGTCCAGCGGGCTGTTTTATCCACCCGGTGCATATGCTGCGGATGAAGAGCTGATAGTGCTGGCGCGCATTGCCGCACAATACGGCGGAATATATGCATCCCATATTCGAAGCGAGGAAGACAGCGTTGTAGAGGCAGTGGCAGAGGCACTTAAGATCGGCCGGGAGGCGGGCATTTCCGTGCAGATTTCCCATCTGAAGACGATGGGGGAGAAAAACTGGAGCAAGCTTCCTGCTATATTTGAACGCCATAGAGGGGGCTATTAACGAGGGGCTCGATATATCTGCTGACCGGTATCCCTATACTGCGGCAGCCACTGACCTTGATGCGCTGCTCCCCGCATGGGCATGCGAGGGCGGCATAGAAGCAGAGCTTGAGCGCCTGCGCAATAAAGAGCTGCAGGAAAAGATATTCGCATCTATCACCAACAGCCGAAAGCCAGAAGAAATATTTGATCGCGTGCTCATATCCAGAGTGTTCAATGAGCACAACAAGGAGCTGGAAGGAAAAACAGTGGCGGAGGCTGCCGGTCTGCGGAAGCAGAACATACAAGAAATGTTTTTTAACCTTCTCCTTGATGAAAAGGTGCGGGTCGACGCAATCTTTTTTACTATGAGTGAAGAAAATTTACGCACGATCTATCAACAAGGACTATGTCATGGTTGGCAGTGACAGTGCTGCCTGGGACACTGAAGGCGTGCTTGGTGAGGGAAAGCCGCACCCGCGGAGCTTCGGAGCATTTCCGCGGGTGTTGAGAAGATATGCTCTTGATGATACGGTCTTGAAACTGGAACAGGCGGTAAGGAAAATGACCGGGCAGCCAGCGGCAAAACTTGGCTTGCAGGACCGGGGGCTGATCAAGCAAGGATATAAGGCAGACCTGGTTATTTTGAAAACAGAAGAGCTGAGAGACAGGGCCACCTATGCAAATCCTCACCAGTTTCCGGAAGGAATATACCGGGTAATGGTGAATGGCAGATGGGTTGTGCAAGATGGTCAGATTACCGATGAGCGTCCGGGAATGGTTCTTTTAAAAAAATAAGGGAAAAATGTTATACTCATGCTTGATAGTATAAAAAGCCGCAGAAGTATTCGCTGTTTTGAAAAGCAGGACGTCCCAAGCCCTGTGCTGCGAGACATTATCGAAGCTGGTACCTGGGCTCCGTCAGGCCTCAATAACCAGCCGTGGAAATTTGCTATTATTAAAAGCCAGAAAATTAAAGATTTGCTAGCCGGGCTTACAAAATACGGGAGGATTATACGCGATGCCCCGGTCTGCATTGCGGTATTCCTTGACATTGACCTCAGCTATGATCGCACCAAGGATATTCAGGCCATCGGTGCCTGCATCCAGAATATGCTGCTGCAGATACATGCTCTGGGTCTGGGGGCTGTCTGGCTCGGAGAAATATTAAAAAATGGCGCCAAAGTGCAGGAACTAGTAAAAGCACCCCGGAATGTGGAATTCATGGCTCTTATAGCGCTGGGCTATCCTGCTGAAAAAGATTTGATTTCTGAGAGAAAGGGGACTGACGAGGTGATCCTGTGTGAGCTATAGTGAGGGGCGTGAATGTGCACGAGAGGAGGTCATTTGCAGACAAACGGCTCTGTTCTGGACAAGAGAGTCAACAGCAACAGAGATCATGTCCATGAGCAAATCCGGGCTCGCATAATCTTCTTTCTGAATGATAACATTTAAGATAATATTGTTATTGGCATTTACCCTGAGGAGAAATCCCATCGCATCTCTGCGGTTCTGAAAAAAAGGTACTAACGAGAAGCCCGGGTCTTCGAGATTATATGTTGCCATGGTGTTTTATTCCTTCCGCTTTGATTTACATAGCTCACTATCGACAGGGCGATAGGAAAGCTTTACAGAAATATTAAAGCCGCACCGGAACGCTGCAAAAGGTATATTACAGCATAACACTGGCGGCTGTCCCGGGATATTGCTGAAGGGTTTGGGCTTGTCCCGCAGCGTTTTTGAAGCGCTATACCACCTGAGGACCTGCGTATCATCAAAGAACGCAATGTGATTGCACAGCGGGAGATGAGCGAAGAAAGAGAAGCGCGGTATGATACGATGGCAGAAAAGAATATGAGGCTAACGCGCATTGCGCAGGCCCGTACTATTATAGAGGCGCATGCTACAAGAAAGAGAGTTTTTCTTTAATCAACATTACTATTGATGGGGGAGGTACTATGCAGAAAAAAGTTATTCTATTGCAGGTTGATCTGTATACCCGGGCTCTATTAACTATTATTGCTCTCTGTTTGCTGGGAATCCTCTTTAAGCCGTTTTTTACCATCCTGCCGGCAGAGGCAGAATCAAAACAGCAAAGGCAGGATACAAAACAGCAGGAAGCAAAGGAACCGCTGAAACAGATTCAGGATGTTAATATTGCATTGATCAATGGTCAGCCTCCTGAGCTGGCGCTGCCCCTGAGGGTAAATATTGCAAAGGCCCGAACCCTAAACGTCAAGGTGGAAGATTCGGTGACGCTGCCGGTTGCAATCGAAAAATCTGCAAACTCTGCCGGTAAGCATTGAAAAGCCTGAGACGCTCGCGGTAAACATTGTGCAACCGGATGTCCTCCCGGTTAATCTCGCTTCACCTGATGTGCTCGATATCAGAATGGTTGATTCAGTCACCATGCCCGTTGAAATTATTGCGCCTACTCCGGTACCGGTGGTGCAGACTACCAGGCGCTACCGACCGGCTGTTCCTGAGGAATAGTTCAGGGAAGGTGTTGACACCGGTTTAAAAAGAATATACAAGGTGTTTATGATCCTGCAGCCTTGTATCCTTGAACCCTTTGACATGAGGTGAACTATGAAAGTCAGACGAAGGATGGTGCACAAGCTGATCACCATACAGCCGGAAAAAACGGTCATTGATGCGCTTAATTTAATGAAGAAAAACTCGATACGTCATCTGCCGGTGATAGATGGGCATAAGTTTGTTGGTTTTGTTTCTGAATTTGACCTGCGTGAAGTCCGGCTTCTGCCCATGTCTGAAGAAATCAAGGTCAGGGACGTCATGATCAAGGACCCCGTTACCATAGGTCCGGAAGAAAGCCTTGAAGATGCAGCACGGCTCATCTTTGACCGTAAAATAGGCGGGCTGCCGGTTCTGGAACATGGAAAGCTGGTGGGCGTCATTACTTCAAAGGATATTCTTGCCGCTTTTATTGAGATCATGGGCGTCCTGGAATCAAGCTCGCGTATTGACGTAGTGCTGGGGGACAAGGCTGAAGCATTTGAAGAGGTCTCGCGCATTATAAAAGAAAACGGCGGGAATATTATCAGCGTCGGCACAACAACGCATGCTGATAAAAGCGGAAAAAGGGTCTATTTCTATCGGCTTGAAAAGTGCGATATTGATCCCATTGCCGCGGCTGTTAAGAAAAGGCACTATGAGATTGTTTCGGTGACGGGGTAAGAGGACACAAGACAGATCACGGCAGACAGAATTCCGATGAAAGATACACCTATGAGTAAAAGGCGGGAAACATAGAAACCGCAGATACTGCCTGCATCAGTTCCGATCCTGGAAGTATTTCCCAACCCTGATCCAGAAGCGGGAATACGAAATTGAGATTCAGTGCCCGGAGTTTACCTCCGTGTGTCCCAAGACCGGGCAGCCTGATTTTGGCGGAATGTCCATTACCTATGCGCCAAGCAAACTCTGCGTGGAACTTAAAAGCCTCAAGTTCTACCTGCAGCAGTACCGCAATCAGGGCATATTTTATGAAGCGCTCACCAACCGGATGCTTGATGATTTAGTCTCGGCGTGCTCTCCCCGCTGGATGGACGGTCGTGAGCCAGTGGCAGCCGCGCGGGGGCATTACCACCAGGGTAAGCGTCCGGTATAGCGGTGCGAAGCGCAGAAAGCAGGCGACTACACGCTCTTCGCGAAGAACATGATCACATTGTAACTCTTCTTCTGATAATGTGGTTATAAATGAGAAAAGGCCCGGATGCCAGCCACTGCTCCGAGCCTTTCTTCAGGGGGTTGTAAAAGAGGGTTGATTATCTATCGGCACTAAATTGAAAAATTAAAAGAAATATTGTTTCCCCGGCCTGTAGTCATTTTAAAAATCAGCATGCTTTATCCCTCACCTCATATAGCCCATTATTACTTTTTCAAACACAGCTCGAATGCTTCAATCGGTGCCCGGAGCCCCTTTAAGGTAAGATTTCCCACCGATTGGTAGTTAAAACCTTTTCCCCTGATCAGCTTCTCGGTTTCAGCACTGAAGAGAATCTGGAACTTCTTCGCGCAGCCGCAGAGCCGGGCTGCAACGTTGACCGTATTGCCCACAACAGTATGGTGTTTGCGCGTTTCCGAGCCGAGGCTTCCCATATACGCGCGTCCTGAATGAATGCCGATGCCGACTCCGATCCAGTCATTGCCCTGATGCGAATTTCTGCCCGCCAGAGCACTCGATAATGGCCTGAGCGCAGGCTACGGCATTTTCCGCCCGCCGCTCTCCATGAAATACCGTCATTATCTCATCCCCGCTCAGTTTATCTATGATGCCGTGATGCTCCTCGATAACTTTAATCTGGGTGGACAGCGAGTAATTAAGCTTCTCAAACACTTCCGCGCAATCCATCTGTTCGGCAATGGCGGTAAACCCCCGCATGTCGGAAAACAGCGTGGTCACTTCAACTCGTTCAACCGGCGTTATGATCTCGCCGGTAACCGCTTTTTCAACCAGCAGGGATGTGGCGCGCGACACATAGCGGGAAAGTTCTGTTTTAGCATCCGTTAACTCGTCGTAAAGGTCCTTGATGCGGATGTTGGCTCTGATCCGGGAAAGCAGCTCAAAATGGTGAAACGGCTTGGCAAGATAGTCGTCGCCCCCGATATCGAGCCCGCAAATTATATTCTGATGGTTGATCTCCGTTGCCGTCAGGAAAATGATCGGGATGTAGGGGATGGTCAGTGTCTGCGCGGATTAATGTGCATACCTGATAGCCGTTAATCTTCGGCATCATCACGTCAAGGAGAATAACGTCAGGCTTGACCTGCCGTGACCGTTGCGACGGCCTCCTCACTGTTGCTGATACAGACAACAGCATAGCCCTCACCGGTCAGCAGTTCGCTGAGAAGCTGCAGATTCAGCACCTCATCATCAACGATCAGTATTGTTCTCTTGTATGGGGTAATTTGTCCATGGAAGCCGTTGTTGCTTTTTGCGCGGTTAATTTTCGTGATCAATCCCGTATTCTTCAATTTTGCTGAGCAGGGCAGGGTAGCTGATTTCCAGCAGCTTTATTGCCCGGGTTTTATTGCCGTGGGTCTTTTGCAGCGCCTTGCGTATCAGTTTTTCTTCCAGACGCCGCTCCATCTTTTTTATGGAGTATTCATCAATACTGCTGTCAGTGGCGCAGTCCTCGTTTGAAACATTCCGGATATAATCCGGCAGGTCGTGCACGTCTATGGTCGTGGTATCAATCATGACCATGGTACGTTCGATAATGTTCTCCATTTCCCGGACATTGCCCGGCCAGTGGTAGTTCATCAGCAGTTTTAACGCGAGCGGTGTTAAGCCCTGGACGGATACGACCCCCTGCCGGTTATACTTCTGCAGGAAATAGTCGACCAGCAGCGGGATATCCTCCTTGCGTTCACGCAGCGGGGGGATGTGGACAGGCAGGACATTTAAGCGGTAAAAGAGGTCCTCCCGGAACGATCCATTTTGCGCTTCCTGCGCGAGATCTTTTGCGGTGGCCGCAATAATCCTCACGTCAATCGAAACGCAGCAGTCTTCACCGACCCGCCTGATTTCCTTCTCCTGGAGAACCCGCAGCAGCTTGACCTGCAGGGGGTGCGGGAGTTCTCCGATTTCATCAAGCAGGATGGTCCCCCCGTCAGCTTCTTCAAATATCCCGCGACGGTCGTATATCGCCCCGGTGAACGCGCCTTTCTTGTGGCCAAACAGCTCGCTTTCAAGAAGATTCTCCGGTATGGCGCCGCAGTTGACGGCCAGAAATGGCCGGGGGCTGCGTGTTCCGTTGTAATGGATAGCCTTGGCAACCAGCTCCTTACCGGTTCCGCTTTCCCCTGTTATGAGCACCGGGCTCTTATGCTGCGCAATTTTCTTAATCATCTCGCACACATGCATCATGTGCGCGCTTTTACCGATCAGGTTCTGGAAGTTGTATTTGCGCTGCACTTCTTCTCGCAGCAGCACATTTTCCCTTTGCAGCCGTTCCCGCTCTTCGGCTTTTTTCAGTGTTAAAATAATTTCTGCGGGCTTGAACGGTTTGGAAATATAATCATAGGCGCCCAGCTGCATAGTTTCAATGGCGAGATCCAGGGTACCGTAGGCGGACATGGTGATAATGATGGCCGGGTTACGGGTGCCCTGAAGATTTTTAAGAAATTCAAGGCCGTCCATGCGGGGCATTTTAATATCACAGAGGATGAAATCAAAGCGCTGCTCAGCGATTCGCTGCAGGCCGTCAACACCGTCTGCTGCCAGCGATACATCGTAGCCTTCTTTGCGCAGCATTGACGCAAGCACATGGCGCATGTTCTCTTCGTCGTCAATAACCAGCAGGGTCCTGCGCTGCATTACGATTCCTCGCCACCGGGTTGTTGTGAAGGGCGCGTGCGCTGTGCCGGTTCAGCAGTCATCACGCGTGTGATAGTGGTTCGCCGGCAGGGTGAGCGGAAACAGGATGGTAAAGGTGGTTCCCTGCCCGGAGACACTTGCAACACTTATTTTGCCGCCCATCGCGGCGACCATACGCTGCACGTTGGACAGACCGAGGCCGGTTCCTTTGCCCGGCTCCTTGGTAGTAAAAAAAGGATCAAAAATCTTCTGCTGCAGATCCGCGGGAATGCCCATGCCGGTGTCTGTAATTGAAAAAAGGATATGCGCGGTTTCCGGGTTATACGCGGTCGTATAGGTGATAACGCCTCCATCGGGCATGGCATCCAGCGCGTTAAGCGTGAGATTGAGTATAATCTGCCGCAGCTGCTTTTCATCCGCATAGAGGCCGGGTATGCTGCGGTCAAGATTTAAGGTGACGGTGTTACGCTCGAATCCCTTCTGATAGGATACCAGCGCACAGGTTTCTTCGATGATGCGGTTTGCATCCAGTTCCTCATTCTGCAGGGCAGAGGGCTGGGCATAATCAAGGAGTTCCCGTATAATCGAATTAATGCGTTCAGTCTCGGCGTTCATTCTTTTCAGGTAATCGGCTTTTTCCTCCTCGGATACCTGCTGGTTTATGCAGCAGATGCAGGTAGCCCAGAATAATCCCGATGGGATTTCCGATTTCGTGCGCTATCCCCGCGGCCAGCCGGCCGACAGAGGCGAGCTTTTCCGATTGGATGATCTCCTGCTGCGCCCGCTGCAGTTCCCGGTTTGTGTCTTCAAGCGCGTGTATATGCTCCTGAACCTTGCGCTTTTCCTCCTGCAGACTTTCAGCCATTCTGCTGAGAGCGGCTGAAAGCTTGCCGAGTTCATTTCTCTCGGCGAGATACAGAGAGGCATTAAGTTCTCCCCGACCAATAGTATCGGCCAGTTTGATGATTTTATCCACCGGTTTTACCAGATAGCGCGACAGCAGAAACGTGCCGAACAGAATAAGCACTGCAG
>CAWDOY010000036.1:0-76160 GCA_963803975.1 uncultured delta proteobacterium | reverse complement strand
ATCGATCGACTACTTTGACCGGCGGCCGTTCGCATTTACCGGAAAAATCGAGAGCGTGGCAGTTAATCTCAAGTAATTGTTCGTCATCTTTAACAGCGCATTTCAAAGCACTAAGGGAGACAAATACGATGCTGGCTGAGCACCTGCCAATGCTGGCGAAGTTTGTGATCATACTGACCGGTGTACTGCTGTTGCCGCGGCTCATGGAACGGCTGAAACTGCCGGGTGTCCTCGGCTACATTCTGGCAGGGGTTTTATTCGGCCGCCGCTGCTCGGTGTTGTAAAGGAAAGCAGCGAAACAATTCATTTCTTTTCTGAAATAGGGAAATTGCTGTTCATGTTCTTTGTCGGCTTTGAAGTGGACATGGAGCAGTTCAATAAGAAAAGACAACGCTGCCTGACGTTCGGGGCTCTCACTTTTTTGCTGCCGTTTATTGGCGGTCTTTTCCTCGCCCGGCTGACCGGCTACGGCTGGAACGCCTCAGCTCTGATCGGCTCAGTCATCGCTTCGCACACGCTGCTTGGATATCCGGTGCTGGTGCGTCTCGGTCTGGTGCAGCGCGAGCCGGTTCTCGTCGCGGTTGGCGGCACGATCATTACCGACATCGCCGCGATGATGGTGCTTGCGGTCACGGTATCAATTCACCAGGTCGGGTTCTCCTGGCAGTTCCTGCTCCTCGAACTTCTCCAGCTCGCCATATTTGTTCCTCTCATAATTTTCGGCCTCAGCAAGCTCACGCGCAAGGCAGTCCTGCGCTACGGCCAGACGACTGAAGCGCGGATGGTCATTTTCATGATAGTTATCGCCGCGGCCGCGCAACTGGCACATATGATCAATCTCGAGGGCATTGTCGGCGCATTCCTCGCGGGCATTGCGGTGAAGCGATCATTTAGCGGCAAATTCGCACTGGAGGAGCTTGAAGTAATCGCTCAGTCGCTGTTTATCCCCGCGTTTTTTGTCTCAACCGGGTTTCTCGTGAATTTCTCATTACTCGGGAGCACCATCATCGGCCGCCCCGTTTTGGTGTTCGGTTTGATCGGTATGCTGGTTGTCGGGAAATATCTTGCCGCGTGGCTGACATCGAGCGCTTTCGGTTACACCCGAACCGACACCGGCCTGATTGCGAACCTCACGCTGCCGCAGATGGCGGCCACACTGGCCAGCGCTGTGGGTCGCCTACCAGGCGAAGAATGCTGCGGGCGTACCCCTCATCGACAGCGTATTCGTCAACGCAACTCTTGCGCTCGTCGTTGCAAGCTGCATAGCCGGACCGATTCTTACTAGCGTTTTGGCAAAGTATCGGAGCCCAGGTAACTGTTGCAGCACAACAACCCGCTGCATAACTTACGGAAGACAGGCATGGAGGCGCAGGCAGCATTTAAAATATCTGCGATTGACAACATATAAGTTGAACTCCCGAAATCTTGTCCTGGATACAGGGATATCAATAGGACAGGCCTTGTATGTCTGAATTATCCAAATCTGCGGTGAGAGTTTTGATTACTGATGTCGGAACAGGTTCCGCATTTCTGGTCGCATCAGTGCGCCTTCCCGCAGATGCAGCAGAAGCAGCACGGTCAACCTATAGCTGCATAGCGCAGTATCTCGCTGATCGGGGCACGGCAATGGTGCATGAGCGGATATTCGGCAGCCTGAGCGCAGAGTCCGCGGTCATGGCCATGAGAAACTGTATGCTTCAGTCACAGGGAATCTCTGCGGAAAACCCGGTCACCTACATTCAGGGGCATCGCCGGGCCAAGGACTCGCGGGGGTGCTCATCCATGCGGTTGCCGCTGACAAATCAGGAGAGGCGGCCTGGACAATTATGGATGATGATATCCCCTGCGGCCGGGGCTGGAAACAGCACGGGGTAACCTATGCTGTGCTTCAGAATATCCATGCAGACATGAATGAATCAGGCCCCTCCAGGCACGTCTCATGATCGAGCGCGCGGAGCGGTTACTGCGGGAGCAGAGCGCTTCATACGGTAATGTGGTGCGTACCTGGTTTTATCTTTCAGATATCATGTCCTGTGGTACGGCGAGTTCAACAAAGTGAGAAATCAAAAATATGGTGAGTTCGGCATTATGTCGGGTCCGGGTGATGACCGGTCGCCGCTTCCCGCAAGCACGTGAATACGCGGTGAAACAGCAACCAGTGCGGCATGCACCATGGATTTGATTGCAATCGTCGGAGAGGGTGGCGTGGTGCCGGAAATACAAAAACTGACCAATCCCGGCCAGCTTGATGCGTTTCGATCGCTCTGCGTTCTCACGTGCTTCTGCTATACACAATAATCTCGTGGGAAGTTTCGGGTACTGCCGCAATTGACGGGCACGGTGTGAGCCTGCATTCGGGAGATATTCACGGCCAGATTGAATGCACACTGCATAACATAGAGGCGCTGCTTGCGCAAGAAGACCTGTGCCTGAAAGATATCTGTTCAGCTACCGTGTTTGTCAAGCATCCGCACGATGCAGAGATCTTTTACCGGAGGGCAGCGGCACGGGGGCTTGAGGATTTGCCCGCAGTCGCGTCGTAGCTGATGTGTGCCGTATGAGCTATTGTTTGAGATAGATGCAGAGGCACAATTAAAAACAGTGTTCAAGGTGTCAAGGATTCGAGGAGCATACCAAATAATGAATTCAGAAGGCGGAATGGAAATCAGGGGTTGGGGATTTAGAGATAGGGATTAGGTATAACCGAAAACAAGAGACATGTATTAATAATATTTACGGAGGAACACGTATGGCACAGAAATTCAACTGTTTTCTTTTGATGATCGTATCTGCGGTGGCTATTATAATGGCTACTCCAATACCTTCAGGAGCCCAGGAGAGCACACCCGATTACAGCGGCAACCTGTGGACACGCTCAACACTCACCGGTGACTGGTGGGGATGCACACGCACCGAGCTTGCCAAACAAGGGCATCACCTTTAAATCAACCGTGACCAATATATACCAGGGTAACTTTACCGACGGTAAAGATGGTGACGAGTACTGGCGCTACAGCGGCTCTGCTGACTATGAGATGAATATGGACTTCGGCAAGCTGGGGCTGTGGCAAGGCGGATTTCTCAAGGTCAGGGGCATGACCGGGTTTCGCAACAGCATAAACAGTAAGGCGGGCACTATCTGCCGGTCAACAGCGATGCATTGTTTCCCACTCCGGACGGCAAGGATTCCGGGCTGACCGATTTTCTATTCATGCAGTTTCTATCCCAAAACTTTGGTCTTCTGGTGGGAAAGATGAACACCCTTACCGGTGATGCAAACGAATTTGCTACGATTACAACACACAATTTCTCAATACGCGTATCGTGGTGAACCCGGTGACCTTACGCACCGTTCCCTACAGCGGTGTGGGTGCCGGGGCGATATATCTAACAAGGTGATGACGTATACCTTTACGGTGATGGACACAGAGGGCAGTGCAACAAAAAGCGGATCCGGCACGGTGTTTCATAACGGAACGACGGTTGCATCAGAATTACGGTTCAAGACCTGCATAGCAAGGCTGCCGGGGCACCAGCTGTTCGGCGGGACCTGGAGCAATAAAAAATTCACTAACCTCAACCAGGACGGACGGTTGATTCTGAGTAATGTGATATTGCCCAACCGGGGATTCCCCTGAGAAGTACGAATGGTTCGTGGTGCTTTTATTATAACATGGACCACTACCTGTACCTGAAGGAAGGGACAACAGACCGAGGGGTTCGGTATATTTGCCCGCTACGGTGTATCAGACGGCAAGGCAAACCCGATAAAATATTTTGCCTCACTCGGCTTCGGGCGGCAAGCGCCTGATACCGGGACGGTGTAAGGACACGTTCGGCGTGGGCTATTACCACGCGTGATTCTCAAACCAGCTGCCGGGTATTGTTTACAATCGGTTGCTCCACGGCAATGAGCAGGGAGGAGAGCTGTATTATAATATATACCTGACCCCGTGGATGCACCTGACGCCGGACCTGCAGATCATTCAGCCCGGCCTCAAAAATGTGGATAGCCCGGTGGTTGTGGGCGGTCTGCGTCTGGTGCTTGATCTGTAAATTCGCCGTCACCATTGACGGTAAAAGATTTTTATGCTCTTAAATATGAGGTGTTTGGTAAACTGAAACAGACTGCTGCTAATGCCGCGAGCTCAATGGCTGCGAACCGGGTGAGGTGGAGTGCAAAGAACACAATAAAATTGAAGGCAGGGTGTTCAGCCTGCGGGCTGAACAGTTGTTAAACTAAAACGTGTTACTTAAAAGGGAGGTCACCATGAAAAGATCAATCGTAGCATTTCTGAAGGGTATCATTCCGGTAATGGTTGCCCTGGTATTTGTTATTGCTGTCTCCGGCTGCCAGAGGCAGGAAGGCAAGGAAGGCACCATGGAAAAGGCGGGTAAAAAGTTGACGAAAGCATTGAGGCAACAAAAGATGCCATGGAAAAGGCAGGAGAAAAAGCGTGAAGCAAAGGCGTGCTGAAGCAACGAAAGATGCCATGAAGCAGGCTGGTGAAAAAGTGAGCGAAGGTGCTGAAGCAACAAAAGAGGCAGTGGAGAGCGCCGCACAGCAAGCTACAGAAAAGGCCAAGGAATGAAGTTTTCCGTCTAAAGGACTGTGTTGTAATTGTTGAAAACCGAAAGGCGGCCGGTGGTTCGGGCAATCACCGGCCAAACCGCGGACAGGAAACAAAACATCGTAGAATAGATTTTATTTCTAAACCCACGGCCTTTGGTCGTGGGGACCTGATCTGTTATCACGCTGAGCAAAAGCGATGCATCTCCAAACTAATCCAAATTGCTTACTATAAAAAGCAGGCTGGGGGTGATGGACTATGAATAGAACCCGCACATTTTTTCTGATGGTATTTCTTACAATCCTCTTTGTTGTTATTGGTGGTGCCGTGGGAGGGAGAGAAGGGTCTGTCATGGCCTTTCTTGTTGCCGCCGCAATGAACTTTTTCTCATACTGGTTCAGCGACAAAATGATACTGAAGCGCTACGCTGCTTCGCAGGTCGGACCGGAGGATCAGTCAGGCCTGTATGGGATTGTTGCTGAATTAGCCCAAAAGGCTGGTTTACCCATGCCGAAGGTTTTCGTTGTTCCCGAACAAAGTCCGAATGCATTTGCAACCGGCCGTAATCCCGAACACGCAGCTGTTGCAGCGACAGAGGGAATACTGAAAATTCTTGATGATGATGAGCTGTCGGGAGTCATAGGGCATGAGCTGGCACACGTGAAGAATCGTGACATCCTCACTGGTACCATCGCTGCAACATTTGCCGGAGCTATTGCCACGCTCGGACAGTTTGCCCGTTTTGGTGTAGGGGATGATAATCGGCGGAATAATCCTCTGGGAACATTGCTTATCGTGTTCGGCGCACCTCTTGGTGCCATGTTAATTCGCATGGCTGTTTCCCGAGTGAGGGAATATGCTGCAGATGAAGAAGGGGCTGAAATAAGCGGGAAGCCTCTGGCCCTTGCAAGCGCTCTTGGAAAACTCCAACAGGGTGTTCAGGCAGTTCCCCTCATACGGGGGAATCCCGCGCATTCTCATATGTTCATTATGAACCCCTTCTTTGGCGGGTTGCAAAGGCTTTTTTCAACGCATCCGCCTGCGGAAGAGCGGATCAGGCGCTTACGGCTTCTTGCCGGGCAACAAGATCAGGTGCGGTGAACTGTGTGTTTCTGTGTAATTCTGTGGCTTGATCAAGCTTTGTTCTTTTACTCTTAGAAAATAAAGAGGGTTATATAATGCGGCCATAGGCAAGCACAGAATAGCACTGAAAGGTTTAACAGTTCTGTGTGTTTCTGTGAATTCTGTGGCTTGATCAAGCATGTACTTTTACTTTAAGACAAATAAAACCAGAGCAACTTCTGCGCTGGGAATGTGAAACAAATCATTGAAAACCATGTGGGAATATCTTATTAATATGGATATTGACCCTAAAACTTTTCCCGTTTAAGCTTCAATCAAGTGGATTGATAATTTATAAATTTAACACAGGGGGAAGCACTATGAAGAACAGAGAAACAATTCTTGTCGTATGTATTCTGGGAGCCTTCATGCTGCTGGCAGGCATTCCCCGAACTGCGCTGGCTGCAGAGACTGAGACGCAGAAGCAGCTACGGGAAAATATAAACCAGCAGCTTTTGCGGCTAAGGGGATAAAGCTGCTTACCGGCACCATATGGCAGAAGGCATCGCAGGATGAAAAAGTTGCTTTTGTGTGGGGGTTCTGCCACGTCGTTACAATTGAAGAGGCGCTGATGGATGTCTATCCCCAATTAAAGGTGGATAATTTCTCGGCAAAGGCTGTTGAAGGAATGACCGGTGTGAAGATGAATGACATTGTGCGCAAGGTAGATGAATATTATGCGGCAAATCCCGGGGGATATTGAAGTGCCGGTGATAAGGGTTATGTGGGAGACCCTGATAAAACCCAATCTGAAAACCGGAGTTGCCGGCCAGCCGTTGCAGTAACGGCAGGGGCTCGGGATTCGGTGTTAGGATTTGGTGAATAGGTGAACCCGCTGCGCCAGAGCGACAGCCCGCCGAGCCGTCGCTTTTCGTCGCGGCTGGCGCGGCGAGTGGGTGAATCGGTAAAGAAATGGCAACAGGCACAGAGAAAAAGCTGAGAGCTGATAGCTGACAGCTTATAACAACTACAAGGAGAGCTATTATGAAACGTATAATTGCAACATGCATTGTTATAGCTTTTTTTACAACAATGACGGGATGTGCGGGCATGTCAGATCAGCAGCAGCGCACTATGAGCGGCGGGCTCATTGGCGCAGCGGGCGGAGCCGGCATTGCTGCCATTGCAGGAGGTAATGTAGGTGTTGGCGCAGCGGTTGGCGCGGTTGCCGGCGGCCTGACCGGATACATTATTGGTGAAAAGAAAAAACAGTAATGAAGCCCGTCAGCGGGGAACTGAGAAGACCAAAAACTTCGAGCGCTCACGCTCTTCTAATAAAGGTGGCGGCGGAAGCAGAGGTGGTGGTAGAGTGGGTGGTGGACGAGGAGGCGGCAGGGGGAGATAAAAATAAGTATATAGCGCAGATATAAAAGACCCTTATGATGAATAGTTTATGAATATGAGAGGGGGTGATTGATCAATAGAAAAGTATGCAGTTAAATGATGGGGCGCACGAGAGTAATAAATAATTGCGACATCTGACAGCTTTTATTATTATTTTCATCATGTTTTCTGAGGTGAAGACTAAACAGAAACATTCATTTTAAAAGGAGGTTGCTATGAAAGAAAAAACTAAAACACTTGTTATAGCTCTGGCATTAACCATCTTCCTGGCAGGCCTAACCATGCCTGCTTCGGCACTGGCTGCCAGCAAATCCGAGATCAATCGAGAGGTCACCGCCGCCCTGGAGCAGCTCTACGCCAGCAATCCCACGGCGAAAGTAATCGGTGAAAAAGCAGTGGCAGTGCTCGTTTTCCCCAGCATCACCAAGGGGGGCTTTATCGTCGGCGGGCAGTATGGTGTGGGAGCCCTGCGCAAGGCTGGCAAGACGGTCGGCTACTTCAACACCGTAGCCGGTTCCTGGGGCTTTGCAGGCAGGTATTCAGAAGTACGGGTATGCCCTGTTCTTCATGAACAAAAAGGCAATGGTCACGCTTAAAAATAGAAAAGGCTGGGAACTCGGCACCGGCCCGAGCATTGTCATTGTCGATGAAGGGTTAGCAAAGTCATTGACAACCACAACGCTCAAAGATGACGTATATGCCGTCATCTTTGATCAGAAGGGTCTGATGGCAGGAATCGGACTGCAGGGGTCCAAAATATCCAGGATACACCCGGACAAATAGCATGTTGATGTTCACGTTGCCTGTTGCTTTTTGCCCTTGCCTGGATGATATGCATGGCACGTTAAAAGCAACGCAGGGGGAGCTGTTTATAGTTCCCCTCTTTTTTTAATGGTATAGCATGGCAACAGCTTATATATTATATAAATTTCTTGCGATCTCGATAGAGCCAGTCCTATGAGAATAGTCGAATTCAAAGCAGAATGCTATTAGCTACACCTTTGTTACAAGCCTGCTGATTAGTATCGTATTTTTTACCGGCTGTGCAACCCCCGTGGGCGTCAGAAAGCTTGACCCGAAGACCGTGCAGCGCACCCTCACCGCCAACGTGCTCAGCAACGGCAAGGTGAGCCCGTTTACCTGCCAGATACTGAATCGCTTCGGTCTGTGGGACGAGTTTCAGCATGAACCGGAAAAAGTAATTGCCAGAATACATGGCGGCCTTGACGGCGTTCCCGAACCCGACCGGCTCTTTGCGCTCGCGGAGCTTTCCTTTTATCATGCCTCGCAGAGCAAAGACCGGCCGTACTTTCTGGCTGCTGCCTGCTATGCATACGCTTTTCTCTATCCAGCTGAAATGAAGGCTGCTCCGGGCTGCATTGACCCGCGCTATCGCACGGCAGTTGATCTGTATAACCGCAGCATTGCCGAGGGGCTAACCTCTTCTGACGGCACTGAGGTCATGCTCAGAGCCGGCGCCTATAAACTTCCCTTCGGCACCCTTAATCTGTACCTCAACGAGACAGGAATTCCAGTGGGGCGACTACCGTCTGGTCCACTTCAAACAGGCTGCCGAGCTGGGAGTGCGCGGCCTGCGCAATCGCTACCGCTGGCCCGGCATCGGCGCGCCGCTGACCGCAGCTATTGAGCCGCTTGCGGGAGTGGACAATGCCGCCTATTCCCTTGTTATGCCAAACATCAAGGTGCCGGTTACCATCTTTTTGCGCCTGGAAAATGTTGCAGAGGGAATCAAAAACGGTACCATTCGTGGTCATCTTGATCTTCATACGACGGAGAAGACCACGACCGTCACCATCAACGGCAGTCAGGTTCCGCTTGAGCTTGAGCTGAGCTCAGCCCTGGCAGATACCCTTGAAGGCTCGGATATTTACAAGCTGGAGCTCAAGGGTCTTCTCTCCGGTGACTTTTCACTTCCCATTAAAAATGTCGCCCGCTTCAGGGACGATCTGTTTTTCATGACGCCGTATGATGCCGGAACGTATACCCGTAGTGCTGGTACACGGCACCGCATCAAGCCCGGCGCGCTGGGCGGAGATGTTAAATGAACTGCAGAATGACCGCGTCCTGTGGGGGCGCTACCAGTTCTGGCTTTTTACCTACAACTCAGGAAACCCTGTTGCATATTCCGGAGGCATCCTGGCTGATGCCCTGCGCAGCGTCGTGGATAAATTTGACCCGGAGGGGAAAAGACCCAGCCCTCAAAAAGATGGTGGTAATCGGCCACAGCCAGGGAGGGCTGCTGACGCGGCTCATGGTCACCGACAGCGGAACGCGTTTCTGGGATAATCTCTCTTCAGTGCCGCTTGAGCAGATTAAGGCAACGCCGGAGACAAAGAAAATAATAAAACGCAGCATGTTTTTTAAACCGCTGCCGTTTGTCCACCGGGTGGTTTTTATCTCTACACCGCACCGGGGCAGTTTTTTTGCAGCGGGCTTGATCGGCCAGCTCATCGGCAAATTCATATCGCTTCCCGGCAAGTTGTTTAACCCGCTTCAGGATGTGCTTGTCCATAACCCCCAGGTAATAGCATTTCGCTCGATGAAGGACATTCCGCGCAGCACAGACAACATGGACCCGAAAAACCAGTTTATCAAAACCCTTGCCGCGATGCCCATTGCGCCGGGTGTTACAGCACACTCTATCATCGCGGTGGAGAACCCGGATGATCCAAAAGAGAAATGGAATGACGGCGTAGTAGAATACAGCAGCGCCCATCTGGACGGCGTGGCATCAGAGCTGATAGTTCACTCCGGCCACTCGACTCAGTCAGAGCCGCAGACGATCGAGGAAGTGCGCAGAATTCTACTCGAAAATCTGAAATAATAATTATGCGGATAATTGCCATAATTTTGACGGGAATTATTGTTTTCGTGATGGCTGTCTGGGGAACGCTCGCCATCTATTATTCTAATCTTCCGGGGGCTGCCCTGCTTGCAGGTGTTTTCGCCATAGGAAGCGCCTGCGCATTCATACTGCTGCCGAACCGGCGCCGCACCCTGCTCTGCTTTCTTGCGCTGTTTGTAATCATTGCGGTCTGGTGGTCTTCAATTAAACCGTCAAATAACCGCGACTGGCAGACAGATGTTGCCGTACTGCCGTATGCGACGATGCAGGGCAACCTGGTCACGATTCACAACATCCGCAACTTCAACTACCGGACTGAAACAGACTTTGACGCCGAACTACTATGATAAAACCTTTGATATCAGCAAGATTACATCGGTTGACCTTATCACCGTGTACTGGATGGGCGATGCCATTGCCCATGTTATGATCAGCTTCGGGTTTGGCGGCACAGACTATGTGACCTTTTCCATTGAAACCAGAAAAGCAAAGGGCCAGGCATACTCTTCGATACAGGGTTTTTTCAAAAAGTACGGGCTCATCTATGTGGTCGGTGATGAGCGTGATCTGATCAGGGTGCGCACCAGCTTTCGGAACCCGCAGGAGGATGTCTATCTCTACCGTATCCGCGTAACCCCCGAGCGCGCGCGGCAGTTTTTTATGGAGTATGTTAAAAAGATCAATGATCTCAGGGAAACACCTGAGTTTTACAACACCTTGACGACCAACTGCACCACCAGCATCATTACCCTCATCCGGGCTTTCGGCGGCGACATTCATTACAGCTGGAAGATTCTGTTGAGCGGCTACACGGCCGAGTATGCCTATGAGCTGGGCCGGCTGGACACCACCCTGCCCTTTGCCGAGCTCAGAAAAAAAAGCTATATTAATAAACGCGCGCACGAGGCCGGTGACGATCAGAACTTCTCCCTGAAAATTCGTGCGGGACTCCCCCTGCCGCCCCTGCAGTGACCGGTATTTCCTGGCCGCTGTCCATTGCAATACAGCTGGTCTGCAGGTAATCTCTCCTCTTCGCGTCATTTTTCATCTAGGAACACGCACTTTTTTAAAATAGAGTGGCAGCGTTGCTGATAGTGTATTAATATTTTAGTTGAGATACCTGTTAGGCAGCCTCAGTGTTACATAAAACAGTTATAGCGGACACATAATTTACATGACATGAGTACTGCGATCTCATGAGAATCCGTCCATCGTTTCGTTCACATAATTATCCTGCTTTCTTTTTCTCTGCTTCTGTTCTGCTCCTTTCCAGAATCTGCAGGCAGTGAACCGCCACAGCCCAACCTTACATCCGCCCTTATGCAGGCTGAGTCACCTGCCAGCAGCACATCTATTAAGCCGGATTTACGGCCCTCTCTCTTTGACAATGAAGAAAGCTCCGCCAGGATGAAGTGGCGCATGGGCAGCATGGATGAGAAAAAGCAAGAGACGAATAATCCCCAGGCTCCGGAACCGCTGTCCGGTCCAGCTCTAACCAAAGCCGACATAGCGCAGCCAAACCCCGAACAGAAATGGCAAACGCTTTTTCCCTTTTTCGGTGCCGGGGCTGAGAAAAGAGGCCATAAGCTTCCCTATGCCATCGGGGTAACACCAGGATTCTATTACGGAAGACGGCATATCAAGGTGAACAATGCAAAGGTTGCTCTCGCGGACTTCACGATTCCCGCTGATAAACTCGCAAAGATCAAAGTGAAGAGCAGGGAAAAGAACTGGTCGGTGCGCCTGGATACATGGATTTTTCCATTTTTAAGCCTTGTATGCGCTTGGAGGTTATACGCGTCAGTATACAGAGGCGAGCGATCGGTGTGGGCCTGCTTGACCGCATTCGTAACCTGCGTGGTGCGCGCCGTAAAGAGTTTAAAGTGTCAGTTAATTTAACCGGCATCACCTATGGGGGAGGGATGACTCTGGTCGGCGGGTATAAAAATTATTTTGCCGCACTTGACTCAAATTACACCATCAGCGCGCTGCAGGGTGATTTGGTTTTCGGGAACAGATTAAGCCCGGATGTGAGAGCAATTCTGTGCTCTGTCCGTCTTGGATGGCGAAAACAGTTTAGTAATTCCCGGCTGAATCTCTGGGTTGGTGAAACCTACTGGGACACGACAAATACCATTAGAGGGAACCCTGACATACCGGTTCTGGGCAAGGTAGGGTTCAGCCTGCAGGAGAGCACCCGTAAAACCATGGAGCACGCACATTGGAACACTCCTTGAAATAACCAAAAACTTTCAATTCATGGTGGACATGGGATCAAACTTTTCCGGCCTGTTCTGCATCACCCCGGCATTTATCTACCGGTTTTAAGCCCCCGTAAGCTCTTTAACCAGGGCCGGAAACTCCTCTGCGAACAGGCGCTTATCGAGCGCCGCAAAATTTCTCCGGATACCGGCGCGATACGTATCATCGCTCATATGCCGGCAAATAACCTCCGGCAGGTCCTCCACGCGCCGCAGCACCACGCCGAGCTCATGCTCTTCGACAAAAGATATATTCATTTTTTCCCAGCGAATGACCGACGTCGTGGCATCCACCACCATCGGCAGATCGCTGTGTATTGCCTCGAAGATCGTGCCCGGTCCCGACTTGGTGACAAGCAGGTCGGCTGCTGCCATCAATTCATCTATTCTCTCCGTGTGCCCTATGACATGTCGTTGTACATGCGGTACGGACGGCAAACCTGCAAACCGGTCCTGCAGCTCTTTGTTGCGGCCAGTGCCGATCAGCAGGTTCACGGGCTGGTTGATCCTGTCAATCATTTGCGTAAAACTTACAGCTCTCTTCGCGCCGCTGGCACCCATCAGCAGGAAAATTACTGGCCGGTCGCAAGAGATGCCGAGTGATTTTTTGATTTTTTCCGGTTCAGCGTTCGCGAGAAATGCCGGACGTACCGGATAACCGGTAACGCGAATGTTCTCCTGCGGCAGTCCCGCTGAAGTAATTTTTGCCCTTATTTCTTCTCTATCGCAGGGGATGGCAAAAAAGATGTGGTCGTGCGATGAACCGTTCATGCCGCACAAATATGTTTCCGGGTCAAGATCAATGGGCAGGATCACAAACGGAATGCCGAGATCCTGCGCGGCATCGGCAAGGGGCGCGTTTATAAAAGGGATGAGCGATATAATTAGGTCCGGCTTTTCGCGCTGAAGGTATGCGCGCACCCGTCTCCTGATTCGCGGCGCAGCCGCAGTGATGTATGAAGCCCCGAATCTGCATGCGTAGATATTGATCAGCTGGTACCATCCATGCCGGATGAGGAAGTTGTACGTATCTTCGCCGCTCAACCGGTTGCAGCTCAGCTTCCGCATCGGGTCGAGACGCGCCAGAATGTCATCGAAAGGGTTGACCGCGGTGATGTCGTAGCGGCCGTTTAAATAGCCGGTGATTGCCGCAGATGCTGAAAGATGACCGCCACCCCCCCTGCTGTAAAATACCGTTATTTTTATACGCTTCATACGCCTGTGAACTCGAGTTATCCGTTAAAAAGTCGGCGCCCATGACCCTGCCCGCTTGTTATGACGTTTTGCATACCTTCAGCCGGGCGCGTTTTGCATGCAGCTTCTCCTGCAGAGCATTAAACGTAAATAACCTTATCACACCGTTCAGTTAATATCATTGACTTTTATGTAAGACATGTTACGAGAATGTTTTGACAAAAAATATAACCATCATGGATATCCAGTTCTGCTGCATGTAAAAAGAATTATAAGGAGCTCATTGTTATGATACGGGTGCGATTACAGCGGGCGCTATACGTGGCCATGTCCCTTACCTTCGTACTGGCGGGCTGCCTGTCAAAACCGGAAACCGTTAAAGCGCGCAGCGGGCTTTCTGCAGTAAAAGTCCAGCGAATCGCGCTGATGCCTTTTGTCAGGGGCCTGCATGACAGCAGCCTGGGCGATCCCATGAACCGCTGCTCTACTGCACCATTTCCAATCTGTGCTTTAACATCAAGGAGGTCAAAGGCAATGCCGACGAGCTTATGACCGGCTTTCTGCAGGATGCCATGCAAAAGAGATACGCTGATGCACTGGTTCCTGTTCCGACGGCTCAGGCTGCATATGACGGGTTACCAAAAATCCCGCTACTGACACCCCGCAGTCACTGGCCAGTCGCACTGGGCAGAACGCTGAAGAGCCGACCATGTGATGGTCGGCATTGTCTGGAGATACAAGGAGCGAGTCGGCACTGCCCAGGCCTCCGCCAGTCCTGCCTCAGTCGCTTTTACCCTGTACCTGCTGAACGTTGAACAGGGTATCCCCGTGTGGGAGGCAACATTTGATAAAACCCAGCAGGCGCTGAGCGATAATCTTCTTAATGCCAAAGAATTCTTTACCATGGGCGCGCGCTGGCTTACGGCTGATGAACTCGCCCGCTACGGACTTGAGAAGGTTTTGGACGAGACAGGCGGAGCTTTGTAAGTGTTCCGGGATAACGCCTGAGGCAAATGGTCAAATTAACATTAACAACCAGCGCAGCTGTTTCATCGCTGTATTGAGACGGTGCGGTAGTATTCCTGTATTCCTGACATGATCAATAAAGACTTCAAGCGGCTTGTCCTGTCCATTACTGCGGCACTGGGCCTGATGCTGCCTCACGATATTTTCCCCGGCGAGCTCGGCACCGACTTCATGATTGACCTGTGGAAGTACCGGACCGGTGAAGAAAATACCGGCCTGCTTACCGGCAGGCCCTCACAAAAATCGCCGGAGTCTCCGCCGGTAATAACCGTCACTGTCACGGGAACGGTTGATTGCCTGCAGGCCCTGCCCTTGCATCCAAATGATGTAATTGAGGTGCAGCTGCTTGACTTTTCTTCCCGCAGCTCTGCCGCGGTTATTGCGTACCAGCAAATTACATCGGTCCGTAACATACCAATACCATTCAAGCTTACCTATGACCCGGCCAGGATTAACCCGGTCCATCATTACACGGTTCAGGCGCGCATCATGCGCAATGGCGAACCGGCGTATTGTAATACATCTCCTTCCTTTGTTGTAACCCATGGCTATGCAAGGAATGTCCGTGTCCTTGTAGCAGCGGCTGGCGGTGAGCGCGCTGCCCGTGCTGACCATGATCCCATGGTATCCCCTTCACACGCTGATTCCCGTTTGTACATCGGCACCTACACGCGAAGTTTCATTGGCGCGGGCGGCAAAGTTGAAGAGACCCTGCACGTGCTGCGTAATAATTCCGTGGAGTTACTTTCCAGATACTCGAAGGGGATTGTAAAACAGACTGGCGTCTGGTCTATGGAAATAAATCTATTAGCAGTAACAGTGACGCATAAAAACGGGGAGCCGATTAACCCGGAGCGGATTGTGTTCGAGCTGAAAGGAGATGGTCTGGCAGCCGTCGAATATGACAGGGCTGCCCATGGCCCTCATTTCTCCTTCAACCGCACAGGGGAGCAGGAATAAACCATCCTCTCACAGCGCGCGTATGCATTAAGATCAACAGAAAAGGCAGTGCCCGTTTATTAAGCACTGCCTTTGTTAGTGTTCGCACTGTCACGCTGCTCAAGCGCTATAGCGTATCAATAATACACATCCCACGCGCAATCCATGTATTTCTGATATAATCCCCGGATATAATATGCTGCGTATACCAGCACCGCAAACAGGCCGATATGCCAGGTGACGATCCCCGCTGCCCTCAGCTTGTAATGGAGCAGAGCAGCACCGCAGACCGCGAAAACAAAGCCGATTATTGAGCAGAACAGCACCGCTGTTTGATTTTCATGAGACCATTTTGGATAGATGTACATCTTCGCTGGTTGTTTCATAGGCACCGAAGTTCTGTAATAAGTGTGTACTAATATCGCGAATTATTGTGTTAGAAAATTATATGTATATGAAACACTAACTCATTCCTGTCAATAGCAATATCATCAGGACTCTTCCCAAAATTTCCATTGCTGTCATTACGAGAGCGCGGGGGTCGGGGCCAGCCCGTCCTTCGTAGCCTCGCCCAGCAAAACCCGATCTTCACTCTGCACCAGGCTTACTTCTGAAGGCGAGCGGAGTGTGAACTGCGGAGGATGGATGACTCGTGACCAGTAAAGGCCAAGAGGTTAAAAGGTTAAACCTATTTACCTCTTTCCCTCGTCACCTTATACTACCTTTTCCTTAAGCCCTTCAATCACCCAGGACAGGCCGAGTTCCTCCAGTTTTTTCTTTGTCAAGAAACCGGTGGCCCTGTCCCATCCCCGCAGCTCATAATACTCATCAAGCAGCTGCTCGAATTTCTCTTTGTCCAGCGCTTTTCCCTTGCGCGAGATGATCTCATCCCCTGCTCCGGGAAGCAGCAGTTCCGGGTTATGCATGCCGAATACGTCGGCAATAGGCTCTACCCGCTCAATGAACTGCGTTTTGGGCAAACAGTCATCCTCCCTGCCCTTCCTTCCTTCCCGCAGGATAATGGCCCGGTTGAGGTTAAAGATTCGCTCTCCCAGCGTATCCAATTCTGCCTCGCTCACCTCTTGCCCTGTCACCGCTGATAGCAGCTGGCTCTCAAGCATCGGGGCACCCACATGATCCCCGGAGCCTGCATCATCAAACACCGGCCAGACAAAATCACACAGTATCAGCGACTCCTTGGCATATTCGCGGTTCTGTATTTTTATTGCTGAAAGGGCTTTCCCCTCATACGTTGAAAAATCAACCGCCTTCTCGCTTCCCCAGAAGCGACTGCCTATCTTTCTCAGGACCTCAGTGGACACATATGATTTTTCTCCATTGGACAGATACCATAGCGCCCATTTAGTAAGCGGCTCGCACACTTCATGAAGCTCCGTTACCATGGGCCGTTGCTCAACTGCGTACAGAAGCGCGGACTGGGTGAATGTCTTGGGGCCATAGGGAAAAGCGCGCTGCGAGGCCGCAATCTCTTCTGATGCTTTGCCGACCTGTTGCGCTGCCCGTGCAACTCCCTCGGCAAGGACTGCTCCAAATCCTTCCCGTTTTGTTATTTTCTTAAAAAACGTTTCAAGAAATTCGAGGCTCCCCATCGTACTCATGGGCAGTTCTGTCTCCTGCTCGGTGAGAATGCCCTGCTCATGGCACTTCTCAAGCCATAGCAGCAGAAAAACTATTTCCAGAACGCAGAAAGAATAGTCGTTTGCCATGGTGGTAGCAATAAAGCTTGCCTCGGTCACTTCCTTGTGCAGCTTCCGGTCCCACAGGCTGTAAAACAGCGGCGTCTGGCACTTGCGAATGCCTTCATTGCCCGCCGGGCTTTTGTGCAGCGTCCGCCAGCATCCCATGGGGCAGCCGTGGCAATGGACTTTTTTAACCACGGTCGAGCCGGGAAGCGTAATAGGGTTTCCATAAAGATTAAAGTAGCCGGGACCGGTCATCTCTTTTATCCTGGTGCGTATGCGCTGTATTGCCGCCGCATCCGCCACCGGTATCTTCCCTGTTCCTGCCACAGCTATTGCCTTCAGGTTTTTTGCGCCCATCACTGAGCCAAACCCGCGGGAGCCGCTCCCTGCAACCTCGGTCAGGATGGTCCCGATGCGGGAGCCGTTTTCCGCGCCCGGGCCGATGCTGAGCAGCTTTGCCGTATCTCCTTCCGCGTTCCGTACAGCGTCCTGAACTTTGCTGTTAGTAGTGCCCCGGAGATGGCGTGCGTCCTTTATCTCAACCTTTTCATCGTGTATGCTTATATAAACAGGACTTTCTGCTTTTCCTTTGACGACGATGCCGTCAAACCCTGCCATTTTAAGCTCTGCGCCGAAGAAACCGGACATGCTGCCGCTGTAAAATGTCTCGGGATACATGAGCGATGATTTGCCGCAGACAATCCAGCGCGGGGCAGCAGGTGCGGCTGTTGCAGCCAGGGAACCAGTCATGAAGATGAGGGGGTTATCAAGGTGAAATGCATCCTTATCCGGATGCCCCTCGTCCGAGTAAATCTTTTCCGCAATGCCGATTCCGCCGATAAAATCTTCGCAGTATTGTTCAATGTCAGTGGTTGAAACTCTTTTTTCATTAAGATCCACACGCACTATTTTTCCTGCCCATCCGTACACAGTCGCCTCCATCTGATTTAAATTAATTTATTACGATACAGATAGTATCCTTTTAAAAATACAATGTATTCTAATTTTTATCCATCCTTATCTGCAGCACGATAAACAAAACGCTGGATGCATTGAGAAGGCCCATTATAAAGCAGGCCTGATAAACACCTGCAAGCGGCACCAGCAGCGCTCCGGTTAACAGCGACCCTGCACATGCACCCAAATGGTCTACTGCATCTACCCGCCCTGCTGCTGTGCCAATATTATCATTGTTATGAGAAATAAGGATATGGCTCACAAGCGGAAATTCAGAGCCCGGCGATAAAACCGGCTATAAATACTAATATCATAAAACTGCAGGCAGTAACATCAATAACAAAGAAACTGCAGTGCTCCTTTGAGCATATTCAATCCTGATAAAGAAAAAGGCAGCGGCCGGCGTACAGGCACAGCGCAATTTCACAGGCCAACAGCGTTTTGGTGCCGCAGGGCCTCCCGGAAGCTATCAGCCTCTTGATGGAGTATCCGCCTGCGGTCAGGCCAAACATAAATGAGCCTGCTATAATGCCGATCATCTGGCAAATATACCCGTACATATTTTGAAACATAAAAATAAGGACCAGCTCAAGGGCCATGCCGGTGCATCCCGTGGTACCGATTGCCCAGAGGCAATTAAAATGCCTGACGCTCTTTCCTGTTGCGGCATATATTTGCAGGCTGCGCGCCAGGCAAAAAATTACCAGCACTGCTGCTATGAAGAATACTATATACCGCGCAACAGCCTGGAAAATAGCTGCTTCTGTTTGCCCTCCGGTAAATAGTTCCCACAGCAGAAGCTGGTAAAAATAGGTTATGGGCTGCATATCCGTATTAACGGGAGCGTTGGTATTTCTGTTGAGAGCGCTCGTCATCGATGCAATTCTTTCTTTCTGTACCAGCAGGCTAAAGAGTTCTGCAGGAAATACTTGCAGACTGAATGCCGCGCTCCTGATAGCGTCTTTGAAGCATCCGGTAATCCAATGTTAAGAGATCAGGTTTTGTTGCTGCAAAGAAATAACTTTTATCCTCCTGCGGAATAACCAGGGTATAGGGAAATACATTTTTCAATCCATCATACAGGAAAGCGGCATAATGTGAGATTATGCCTCCCAGATAATTTGATGACGCTGACAGACCGATTACCATGACCCCGTTTTCAGTCAGGGCATTTTTAACTTCCCTGAAAAAAGTCAACGGTATAAAACCTGTTCAGGGCTGCTGTTGTCGGTTCGGGGGTGTTTACCATTATCAGGTCATATGTTCCCTGTATGCCTTTTACAAATTGTCTGCCGTCTTTATAAATAATATTCACCCGTTTATCTGCCAGTGCTTTCTTGTCTTTGACTGCGAGAATCGGCATGACCAAACTGACCATCTCTGTATCAATCTCAATATAATCAACAGTTTTTACGTTATGTTGCAGGATTTTTCTCACAAGTCCGGTTAAGCCATCATTGATTAGCAGTACCTTCTTTGGAGCAGGGTGCTGACACATGAACAGATGCGCCTTTTGTGCTGCCTGATACTCCTCCGGATAACTGCCGGTCAATTGGCCGTCAGCAAAAACACCATATTGATTACCTGCCTCAGCCAGTATTAAATTCTGATAACGGGAATCGCGGGAAACAAGCATCTTCATCCGGTTATTAAATGTATTCCAGCGCAGCCTGACTAAATAGTCATCAAATGTTGCGATTGTTCCTGCGGACAGCAACATTAGCATGCTTACTGACAACACCAGTAATAATGAGATTAGAGTTTTTGACAGACGATCTTCGTATTGTTTTAAAAAGAACCAGAACGAGGCTGCCCAGATAATACCGGCAATTGAACCGAATACCGTGAGCGGACGGTATGCCGGTATCACCACCAAAGAGATAATCACTCCGCCAAGAAGGCTGCCGACAGATTCCCACACATACACCAGCCCGACAGCAGCCGAACCTGCTTCCTGCCGCTCTGCTGCCCTGCATGCGATTGGAAATAGAATCCCGATTAAGAAGCTGAAGGGGCACACCGTCAGACCAACACCCGCAATCATCTTGATTAAGGATATATATTCCCCGGGCGCTACCATCATCATGCTTCGCAGCCCTCTCATGAGAGGGATCACTATGAACGGGGTAATGGTGAGAATAACAAGGTATGGCAGGAAGACCCGCAAGGGATGCTCCAGCTTTTTACAGAACCTGCCGGCAACCCATGCCCCGCCGGCGATGCCCAGAAACCAGCAGAAAAATATAAGCCCGAGGCACAGCTCGCTGCCGAAAAATTGCACCAGCAGTTCTCTGATAAAAAAGATCTGGGCAGCCATAGAATAGGCGCCGACCAGCAGTCAGGATTAAAGAGAAGAGCCAGGAGCTCATGCAGACGATACTCAATGAGGTTAACTTTTAACCAGCGTCACAAACTATACTTAAAATATATTTTATAGTCAATTTACAACATAATTCTGTTGCGCTTGACACACCATCTTTCATATACTACCGTTTACCATAACGGATTTTATGGCCACAGAAAGCACCCCTCGCCGTGAGCAATTCGGCCTTGTCTTCGACGCTGAGACTCAGACCCGAAGAAAGCTCGTTGCCGAAAGGCTGGCCGAACGGCAGAATAACACTGATGTTAAAAATCTCTCTCTGTGAAAATCTGTGTGGTTCCGTGGCTAAAACAATTAAGGGACTATATCATAGTAATCAGGAGGCGTTATGAAAGTACTGGGTATTTGCGGCAGTTATCGCGATGAAAGTAATACCAACAAGCTGGTAAAGAAAGTTGCCGAGGCATCCGGATGTGAATACGAGCTCATATATCTTGCCCAAAATGAAATCAAGCCGTGCACCGGCTGTGCTAACTGCATGATGAATGACGGTATATGCATCATTCAGGATGCCATGCAGGAGATATATGAAAAGCTGATGCAGGCTGATGCCCTGATTGTCGGCGCACCCACCTACTTCCTGGATGTCTCAGGAGCAATGAAATGCTTCATCGACCGTAATATGGCCCTCTACTACCGGGGTATCGGCCCTGATGCGGAAATCGAGGTGCTGGGGAAACGACCTTTTACCGGGAAACCGGCAGTCGCAATAACCACGGTTGCGGGCGCAGGTCATGAGCGGACCATTGAAACGCTCAAGGTGTTTCTTGATTACTGTCATAAAATGAAGATCGTTGCAGCATTGGCTGAACCAGTGGGGATGAACGACGTGTACGATATGCCTGAGGTTATGAAACGGGCAGAAGATGCAGGGAAAAAGCTTGGTGCAGCATTACGGTGAAGCTGGTATTCTTGAGTTATAAAACATAATAAATTACCCTGGAAAATGTGAGCCTGTCATAGCCCCGGGATATACATGGCTCTGGCAAATTTCTTGCTGAAACCCGGGTGTTGCATCAATTCGACATACGTAACTCTTGAAGAGATTTGTTCTGCAATAGACCGTTGTGATTTAGATATAAGTACCAGTCTGGCCCCAATTCCGGCTGCGTTACCCACCTGTTTATACTTCTCACGTTGGAGAGGAGGAAACATGCCTATTGCTATAGCGCTTGCAGGATCAATATAGGTGCCGAATCCGCCGGTTATAATCACTTCATCAATCTCATCGGAAGTAATGTTTGCCTTGTTCAGAAGTACTTCAATGCCGGTTCTGACTGCCGCTTTGGCCAGCTGAATTGCATGGATATCTTTTTGAGTAATCGTTATATCCTTTCCAATACCATTCTCTGTCCAGCCGGAACCAGAATAAATTCTTTTTCCTTTCCATTGTGACGGACTCCCGGTCCGCTCATGAGCTGCCCCCTGCTGTTGATGATACCGGTTCGGAAAAGTTCTGCAACAGCATCGATACTACCTGAACCACATATGCCAATCGCCCGGGCACCATTAACTGTTTCACAAATAACTTCTGAGCCGTGCAACCGTACCTTTTCAATAGCCCCTGTTACAGAGCGCATACCGCATGTGATATGTCCTCCTTCTAACGCAGGTCCGGAGGCACACGAGGTGCTCCATAATGCACCTCTATGGGCAAGGACTATTTCAGTATTTGTTCCAATATCAATCCCCAGTATAGTTTTGGGCGTATCATGGATTCTCGTTGCCAGTATCATGGCAACATGATCAGACCCTATGAAACCAGCTATAGCAGGCAACAGGTAAATATATGCTCCGGGAGCGCTGCAGATGTTCAAATCCCTTGCCTTTACTTCAAGCGCACAGCGTACCGCAGCTGTATAGGGAGCCATGCCAAGCTGTTTTACCGGCAAGCCGAGCAACAGATGGTGTATAACCGTGTTACCCACGACGGTTGTTTCAACAATCCTCTGTGGGTTTGAACAAAGTTTTTCAATGAGATTGTTTATCCCCGCTACGAGCACCTTTTGTAATTGCTGCACCCCCTGTTCCATTGCATAAGAAATACGCTGTATCACATCTTCACCATACGCAATTTGGGGGTTTATGATTCCCTCCATGCCAATAGAGGTGCCGCTTTCCATATCCACCAGATATCCGGCTATCTTGCTGGTGCCAATGTCCAGAGCCAGACCCAGAGGACTTTGATGAGGGGCTCTGACATCAATCACCTCTTCCCTGCGGATACTCACTCTGGCGCACCATCCATTTTCCCTGAGCAGCACGGGAAGACGCTGGAGTAAGGTCAGATCAGGATTTGCTGCGCTGATGCCGAAGGAAGCTTGTAACCCTTCAGCCAGCCGCTCCCAATCTGTCTGATAGTCATAAGCGGGGGGAGGCTGCATGATAAGGTGTTTTTCTTCCACCAGGGGGTCAAAAGGCGCGGCACTGTCCGGACCGGCGAGGGAGAGTCTTTGATCAATCGCAAGCGATGCGGGAGGCAGGTATACTCTGATATTTTCAAGGATCTGCGTCTGACAGGCCAGACGATATCCCTGTTCAATTTCTTGTATGCCGAATTTTTCATATTCTTGTGCGGTCGGGGAAGAAACCGTTCCCTCAACAATCTGCATTCTGCAGTTCCCGCAGGTGCCGTTACCGCCGCATGCTGATAAAAGAGCAATACCCGTGTTTCGTGCAACTTCATGGAGCAATGACCCACGGACACAATCAGCATGAATACCAAGGGGTTCAAAAGCGACGCAACAGGGCACGGTTAAAGCCCCTTAAAATATTTTATAGAGAGGATGATTCTGGGAAGCAGGTCGAATACCGTTAAAACGGCCTCCGTACGCAAGCATAGCATCAACAGCTGCGCACGCAGGATAAATCCACGGCGCGAAACGAATCGGTCCGTACAGAACAAAATCTGCGCCGTGCAGGGTGGTAAGAGAGTAAACGGCTGCTGCTGCTGCCTGAAAAGCTGCTGTTCCCCGCTGGTGTACTTTCTCCCATTTAAGCAGGGCATTAGACGGCGCACAGCCCGCAGGAAAACCAAATTCTTCCTTAACTTCTTGAATTGCCAGGGCCGCCCAGCTTACACTGGGTATATCGAGCACGCCTGGATCAACAAGTATGTTTTCCACCTGCGCACGCTCGGCTGCCGGAAGGAGTTTTTCCTTAAGCAGTTTAATCCGGTCCTTTGGTCTCATTGCTGTGGTGCTGAAGGCAAGTATAATAGCATTCTTGATTCCGCATTCTTTCATGCAGAGCAGCTCTTCCTCGGTAAAATCTTCGGCAATAGAATTATATATCAGGCGGGGCATCACATCGCTTCCGGCAAAATATCTGATCGCTTCCAGCCGCGCTGCAGGCAGCGGTGAATCAATAAGTATCGGAGCCGTTGTATGTGCTGCAATAAATTTTATGTACTGTATCAGCGCCTCCCCGGTGTCACCGATTGGATCAACAAAACGCGGATTTCCCGTAAAAGCTGATACTTCCTGTTCCTGCTGTAACAGGGCCAGTGCAGCCTCCTGATCAAAGATGCCCTTGAGCGGATCGCTCACTATTTTGTGCTTGCTGAAAAAGATGCTTCCTACAAGCACGGTAGGATATTCTCCGGGCTGTCCGCCAATGTCAACTCCGGCAATGGTATAGACCTGTTGTGCTCTGCTAAATTTGTGCATATATTATAAATTTATTCTCACGAGCCAATTGCAAAAGTCATATTTCCAGAAATTACTTCGTCGCTGCACTTCTCCAAAGAAACTTCCGTTCATGCACAATTCAAAAACATTGTGCAGGTGGTTCATGCATGCAATGACACCCCCCTGGTTCCCCCCTTGCCATTAAAGGGGGATGTAAGAGGGGTCTCCCGAGACTTGTTTCTTTCATGAACAACCCCGAAGCGCAGCGCCGGGGTCAGATGCTCGCAATGACAGCACAGACGCCATTTGTCATTGCGAGCGAAGTGAAGCAATCCCGTTTCTTGAAGACTTTTACAATTTGCTCTCACGTTAGCAACATTCTCTTTTTATTACTGAACAACCCTCGTCTATAAGACGAGGGGTTCTAATATGTGTTGATTAAAATCAACTATTTCTGTCATGCCGGACTTGATCCGGCATCCAGAAGCCCCAAGTGCCCTATACCCTGGATTCCGGCTCGGTGGCCGGAATGACAAGTCGCAACGCGACAAAACAAAACTTGCTTCGCCTAAAGGCGAGGGGTTTCAACCATCCCCGATAGGGACACTAAAAGATGACATCACTCCCGCCTGACATGGTTTTTACATACTCATGAAACGACTCCCGCTCAGGTATCTGAAATGCTCTTGTGTCGAGATCTCCAGCCAGGGGCAGCTGACCATAGGTATGTACTGCAGCTGACCGCAGCGTGAATATGACGCGAAGGGGTGTCGGCAGGGACATTGGCCATAAGAATAACTACATTGTGGTCACGGCCCAGCACATCAATAAACCGCTTGATGTTTTTCACAATCATCTCTATCGGGCCGTCCCTTAAAAGCCGGGCACTAATGGTGGCCATGATGGTAGCACGAATATTATTTATTTTGTATTGCTCTACATATTCAACGACCGGTTCAAGAGGATATTCATGCCAGCGACCCAAAACTCCAAGAACACTACCGGCCGGTCAAAAGCAAGCCTTTTTTGAATGTCAAAACACTTAAAAAGAATCTCCTTGTTAAACTTTTCGATGCGCTCCTCACAGTAGTCACAGCTGCCGGCAACCAAGGCGGCTACGCCAAATTTTGAACAATTCTTAAATAGCCTTTCAGCATAGGGTATCACCCACTTTTCTGAAAGCTCAGGAGTCACATTGGGGAAAGATGCCCAGGCTATCCGAGCAGTTGCGCTGCTGATATCACACTGCTGCTTTTGCACCTGTAAATAGGGTGTAAGTATTTCATCTACTAAAAAGGTAAAGAGGTCATGGGCAAATTCAGGATTTTTTCTCAGGTCTTTAATCAATTGCGGATACGTCCGAATGCATACCGCAAGGCTGAATGGCGCACAGAACTTACCGGTTTTCGCACCTATCGTGCCGTTCAGGTTGATAAGATCAAGGACAAAGGGTATACGGCCGGCACTGGTCAGTTCGGAATCTTTATTTTTTTCAAATCCTCCGGAAGCTGTATCAGCGGGCTGCGGGAATCAATCGTGGGCATGGCTGTTTCACTGTAAATCATCTTTTGCCCCATTGCCTCAGCTTCATAATTGTAGGTATCTCCTACCCCCACAGCCGCATCAAGGCAATAGTACGCAGCTAAGGCCGCCTGCAGGTTTACATTGCAGGCAGCATCGGCATACAGCTTCTTTGCTGAAACTCCCGTAAGGTGCTGGCCTGATCAGCCAGTTACGGGTGCTAAGACGGGTATCCGTGCAGGCCACTCTGCTGCATACGCCATCCACCATGTCTTTGGGTCACGGGGATCATGGGCAGTGCCGGTTTTTGCTGCTTGAGTGATCGGCGGGGCATCTTCCTTAGTCTGCTCTCCATGGTTCATGCTAAGTCCTACGCTTTATAAATTTGATGTCAAATTTACTCACTCAGTACTTAGTGCTGAGTGAGCATTGCAAGGCATTTCTTTGTATCCCCTACGTCACCGTATTTGCGAATCGAAGCATTTAGGCACGGCCTCCATAAGCTGCTTTGCTTTTATAGCTGCATCAAGAGCATCTTTGCCCCAGGCATCTGCCCCTATCTCATCGGCGAACTGTTGTGTTGTTGGCACGCCGCCAATCATTACTTTAACCTTATTGCGCAGCCCATGCTCCTGCAGCGCCTGCATCAATTCCTTCACCCCGAGCATAGTAGTGGTCATATAACAACCAACCCCCAAAATATCCGGCTGAAGCTCCTTTATTTTTTTAATAAATACCTCTGCGGGAATATCAACTCCCAGATCTATGACTTCAAATCCCGCGCCCATGAGTACTGCTATGACGATGCTTTTGCCTAAGTCATGCATGTCACCAGCCACAACGCCCTGCAGAATTTTACCTGTATAGCGTGCATCTATCTTTTTAAGATACGGTTCTATAACCTTTAATGCAGCCTTGAAAGCCTCTGCGCTGAGCACCACATCAGGCATAAAGTAGACATTCTCCTGCCATAATTTCCCGGCCTGCTCTATGCCGGGTATTATTGCCTTCCTGAAAATCTCTAATGTATCAACACCATCCTCTATGGCTTTTTTTGTCTGCGCTGCCGCAATGTCATCATCTCCCTCCACAATAGCCTGTTGTATTCCTTCCACTATGCCAGCCATCCTGAAGCTCCCTTCTCATGCACTTTTTTTATATAGATTAAGGGGGGGTATTCGGTTAGATTAATTGCTCAACGGGGAAACAGCATGCAGCAGCGCCATCCTACCGGTCAAAAAATATATCTAATGCGCGGGTCACGCCGCTGTCTTTGCCGAACAGAACCTTATAGCCCTTGACGCCCGGGTCGTGGTCGACAACGGTCTTTAGATATTTTTCAAAACCATTGTTTGCCCGTTCAAGCGATTCGCCGGTGAGGGGCGTTGATTTCTGGGTCAGGTCAAGAAAGACATTTAGATACTCGCGAAAGATGTTACGCGCATCTTCATCCTGCGCTTCGGTAATGCGTGACTGAACAGCTGCCCTTGAAAAAACGCTCTGAATTTCTCCCTGGACAGCACCCGACTTCTTTAGCAGGGCCGGATACCGGTCCGTATTTGTATCATACGGTCGAACAGCGCGTTATCGTCATGCTGCCCATCGTCGCCGGCCCGGTGAATATCTATCATGACCATGCGCTTCTTGCCGGTTATGACGACCTCACCGGTGAACACCGGCAAATCAAGTTCAATGCGGGGACGCAGAAAGGTTGAGCGCACTGAAAGATAGAACGGCAAGTCTATTTTCATGAACACCACGCGGGAAAACTGCTCTGAGCTGTAGACCTGTCCGTCTACTTTTACCAGGCCAAGCGTTCTTTTTGAGCGTTCCGGAAACGGATATTTGAGCCGGACCGGGTTGAGTGAAAATCTCTTTTTTATCTCAGCCAAAGCAAGCGTCTGAATATCTTTGAGACTTTCCATAGACTCCCCTCCATCCTGCAGATTTAAGTTTCACAAAATAATGCCGGCCGTATGGATTACGCGGCTTTCCCCAAGGCCTTTACCCGCGCTTTTTCCTCCGGAGCTCTCTTAAACGTTATGACCCCCTCAAACGGGCATGCTTCCATGCAGCTGAAGCACAGACAGCAGGTTGCCGGCATCTCATTATCCTGATTGCATATGTCAATATAGAACGGGCAGGCTTTCTCTGCCTGGCACACTTTGCATTGTTTGCATTTTGATTTGTTATACCGGATGCGCCACAGGCTGCCGTGAGCAGCAATACCGCGATACGATGACAGCCAGCAGAAATGGGTGCACATCTTCCGCCACGGCAGCAGCAGGGAGCCAATATAGAGGCCATACATGAAGTATATGGGGTACCAGAGGTCGCCGGTGAGATCAAACATGGTCTCAACAAAAAACATGGGGAACCATGAAACAAGCAGGGTAAAGGGGAAATACGGAGCATTCTTATCAACCTCGCCGCTCAGATACATGGCAGTGCTGTGGCTCTGCTCTTCAATTGCCTGGGGCAGCTTCGGAATGGGGCGCTTATAGGTCATGTTCTTAAACAGGCCGTCCTGAAGTGTCGCATTGGGGCACAGCCAGCCGCACAGCACCCTGCCGAAGAGAAACGGTAAAATGGCTACCGTAATTACATGAAACATGCCCCAGAAAAAAAGAGCCACATTCGATCCGTAGATGAATGAATAAGCAGTCAGCACCGCATAGAGCATGAACACCGTTATCTGCGTAAAAATGCGGAAGCTGATTACCTTGAGGCGCTCTTTCTTGGGCGGCTGCTCTTCGGTTTTGCCGAAGATCAGCAGCAGGTACGGGATCAGGCTGATGATGAGGGTCAGCATGAAATAAAACGCGTTCTGGCCGCTCGGCTGCTTCTCCATGAGCATTGGATAGGTGAACACGCCGATGACAGCCGGCAAAAGCCAGATATGCGCTGCAAGCCGCGGCCGGGCGATGAAATATTTCTGATGCAGCAGATTAAAAAATCCTGCTGCAAGAGCGAAAAAAATTCCTATCTGCATTATTTTTGTTCCAAACAGGCCATAGAGGTACACTATGATCGCAGCCCAGAGTGCGTATTTATTTATAGTGACAAAACGCTGTTTTGTTATGTTCATGTACAATCCCCTCCTTTTAGTGATTGGCTAACGCCTGTTGCAGTTTAGGCAGAAGCGCCTGCCATTCACCGGGAGATATCATCAGGCCCAGTGCCATATAGATCACCATAAAGCCGATGCCCACGCCAATAACGCCGTAGCGTCTTCCGCGGCTGACCCCAGTCCGCCGCCCCATCATCCACATGGCAGTCAGGTAAAAGGTGCCGTCTATCAGAATATTACCCCGGGAGCTGCTTACCGTGCTTGCATAGAGCGCGTCAGCAGTCTGCGTGCCCATATTTTCCACCAGGGTTTTTATCGCATGAGAGAGTGTGCCGTTCAAAACAGCAATCGGTATCAAAGAGAGACTGCGGTAAACCGCAGGGAATTAATATATCTTCTGTCCCGCAGCACAAAATGCATGATAAGTGCCAGCAGCGCAACAACAATAAAACCAACTATCGCACCTGAAACAGTGGAAAAGAATCGCTGGATATTGGCGTTATCCGTCACCATTATTTTTTTAAAAAATTCTGCTATATTGATCAGAAACGGGGGGAACATGGCGCGGAACAGGTCAACCGTCTTTGCGTCAGCTATCCCCCAGGCCTTGCCAAACATATAGCAGGGGATAATAATTTCCATAATTCTTGCCGCACGGGCAAGCGGGGTGGTGTAGTTTTCTGCCATACGGTGTCCTCCGATTATCTAATGGGATATCTCGTTTATAACAACAGGTTCCTATAAGTATCTTCAGCGTGCCCAGGGATTGGGAGTCATATAGGACTGTATGCTCATCGTTGTTTTGATTTCTTCAATATACTGGCGCTCTTCCTGCAGTTCCTTAATTTCATTCTCTATGCCGGTGCTCTCATATTTAATATAAAAATCCTGCGGCTTTTTCCATTGCCCGGAAGCCATCATGATGAGCGAGATGGATATATATAAAACACCGCCGATAACTGTTTTCTTCTCGATGGTCGCTGCTTTTCTCGCAAGCACAAGAAGGATAATACTCACGATCACGGAGAACAGCATAATCACATTGGATACCATGGGCATGACCTGCATCGCGACCCTGAATGAATAGTTGTCCATGTAGAGCTCAAACGACCATATGCCAAGAAATATGACAAACATGAATGCCAATTGCTTTTTAATTGCCCCGCTCCGCCATAAAATGTGCAGCAGTATCCACCCGGCAAGCGTATAGTAGTACCCGCCGAGCATCTTAATGTTGAGGTCGCTGAACTGTAGTATGTGTCCGGCAGGAACCTTGATAAAGGGAATTTCACCGACTACCTGCCACATAAGGATGCCTGCGTAAAAAGCATACAGATAGCCTTTGCTCTCTTTTTCAACCGTGCAGACTTTATATACCAGCCCGAGAAAAATAGCTGCTAGGATGGGTAAAGCAAACAGGTTGTAGTTCTCCACCGGTTTCATGCGAAATGGCAGAAATATGAGCAGGGACAAAATAAAATATACGATACCTGAGACCGCAATAGCGAGTGCCCTTAGCATGCATGTCCTCCTTCTGATTTATGTTTTATAGTATCATTTATAGTATCAGGAATTGTTGCAGCAAATTGCAGGATGCTTCTGGAGAATCGGAATACTTTTTTATGACGCATACTGAACAAATACCTGTACATACGTGGCAAGATGGTGACCTGTCATCTACAGTCTGCCTGTCATGAGTGCGCTCATATATAACTAAATCGCAGGATTTATGTCAAGAAATTTTATTTTTTTGCTGCGCTTCGCTCCACAACGACAAAAAAAGCCTGCCTCACATGAGACAGGCTTTTATCTTCTTCTGTTACCTGGCAGTTATTAGTAACCGCCCTTCTGCAGGTTATTGATGGTGAACATGTTCTGGTCAACTTGTGTCAGGCCGACACCTTTGCATTCCTGGATGCTGATGCCGCAATGAGTCCGCTGAAAATCCATGAATTCAGTGCCGACAATTACCTTTTTCATTTCACCGGTTGCTTCTTCCTTAAACTGATTCGTCCAGTTCTCAAAACACTTCCAGAACCTGCCGAGGTTGTCATAAATCTCTGTCCACTGTATGTAGTAACTTTCAGGGTCAAGATACCACACCCGCTTCCCATAGATGTAGTTTTTATCTTTGCTCACGACTTCAACAACTATCGTATTCAGCCGTTCCCTGGCGATGCCGTTGGGCATGCCCTGCCCGGATACCCGTTCCAGTTTTTTTATATCCAGCTGGCGGGTACACAGCAGGTCTTTTTTGCCGATATACTTATACGTATTTCTGGGGATTGCGCCGTCCCATAAATATTCGTCATCATAGATGAGGTCTGAACCGTCAATAGAGTCGGTCCGTTGCGCTGTTGAAATTCTGCGTATTCTCCTGAACTGGCTGTACCACATATATCCGTCATCACTCTTGCTGTAATCGAGATAGCGGATGTTGAACATGCGGGTGTTAACGAACTCGGGCGGCTTGTATAGATGAATGAAATAGCCCCGGCGCATGCCCTTGGGGTTGCTGGTAAGAAGGTTCGGCTTGGGGTCAACATCCACACGGCTCACGAAATAAAGCTCGGTCATGTCCTGGCTGGAAACCCGTTCAGTCCTCTGTTTAACTTCAAGGGCCGGGCCGGTTCTGAGCCAGTGGTAGGCATCGCCATGGGTATTGTAATCATAATTCCAGGCAAGTTGCTGCCCACCCTTCATGGGATCTGATAAATCCGGATTCGGGAACGGCATGCCGGCTGTTTCGCCATAATTCTGAATAATACCCTGGGCATCTGCCTTCACCTGGGTATGATACTTATTAGTAGCCTCAATCATCCCCTTTGTCTCGATATAACGCTTATAGGGAATGATGGTAAACCAGAACCCCTTGGGCTCATTCCATACCTCAGGCTTTTTATAAACGCCGGCATAAGATTCTGGTAAAAATTCCTTAATCTGGTCAACATTGCTCTGATCAATTTTTTTGCCCGCCCAGGTCTTTTCCCAGTCGCGCACTTTTGCCAGTTCCTCGTCACTAAAGGCGGCAAGAGGAAAGTTAAGCTGTTCCGCACAGACCACAACCGGAGCCGCAAAAAGTAGCGCAAGAACAATCAGTGGCAGGCAGAGCATTGGTACATTTTTTTGAAACCGTCGTAAACTCATGTATAACCTCCTTCACTTTATTGTTTGCAAAAAATTTATTAAATATTTACTTTTAAGAGCTGTCAGCTCTTAAAACTCGTAACGCACACGGAACAGCACGCTGTCTTTATCATGCAGACCCTTGTTAGACGGTGTTCGGGATCCGTAGGTGGGGAAACCAAGCTCCGTGCGCCAGTGGTTTCCCGGAGCATAGGAAAAAATCGGGCATAAGAAATATTTTCCAATGGGGTTGTAGCTTCCGGTGAACATGACCATGAACTGCTGGTTAAAGAAGAACTGCTGCACGTTCCAGGCGACCTCTGAAGAGTGGGCTGCGCCGCGGCGGTGCCCCCGGCCGCTCTCGGCAATGATAATATCATCATCCCAGTTCAACACCCTCTCGTAAAAGAACGTGAGGCTCACATCCATCATTTTATCCTGACAGTACTTGTGTGTCCAGGGCATGGTGAATTTATCACCATAGTTGAGGCCCATGCCAAGGCAGTCACGCTTTACCATGTCATATATATCGGCGCTGTTAGCGTTAGTCCCGCGATTGTAAGGCTCATTGTGGTTATAAAACCATTCCAAACGCCACACCGAATCATGCAGTGCGGGCACAACGGTCTGGGCGGTGCCGCCGATCATGCTGTATCGCGGGTACATAAAACATTTTTCATCCGGGAATGTGGGTTTCTGCGGCTTTTTGGTGATGGAGCCTACTACACCCTTGAGAATATAATCTGATGTGAAAGAGGGGATCAGTGTATCAGCTATTGCCATCGGCGCGTCATACAGCCCGTTATAATAAAGAAATGTCCAGTCAATGTTCCAGGTGAAACCACGGACGCGCATTCCGTATTCATAATTTTTCAGGTTCCAGCCCGGCGCATCCATTCGCGCTTTATGAAACTGCCAGGCTGTAACGCCATAGGGCAGGTAGGGATAAAAACCGTCTTTTGTTACCACGGGATTCGGGCCGTAATGGGTTCCGTCCACCGGCAGCCGCGCCGGCCTGAAATCACCGGGAATATAGAGCAGTTCAAACAGCAGGTTGCCGGGAAGCTGGCTCTGGTAGGTGCCGCGCAGCATAAAAATTCCCAGCTTTATTTCTTCCCAGGCATCCACGCCCGGAGAGCCAAGCCTGACGTCAATCGGGTTAACAATGTCAACGGTCCTCTTGATATCGGTCTCGCCCCAGACCACGATCTGCTGCCCTAACCTGATATTCCACGGCCCGCGAATATAGTCTATATAGGCCTCTGAAATCAAGTCGCGGTCCTGCGACCGGGAGTACCAGTTCCTGTCCATCTCAGGGACTGCGGGGCTGATGCCATTGCGCATTTTTGAATCATACACCGGCGCCAGTTCATACCAGTATTTAAAGCCGCCGAAAAAACTTATCTGCTCCTCAGGGCAATCCTTGATCTTGAACAGCCCTTCTATAAGGGCGCTGAAACGGTTGTAGTCCATACGGGTCTTGTGGTACTGTTTGTACTCAACACTGTTCATCTGGGTGCGATAGTACATGGTCTGCTTAATGGTTCCATTGACAATAATCTTGTCGTCTAAAAAACGCACCTCAGCCAGAGCCTGCCGTAACCCTGTAGCGCTTACTATAAATGCCAGAATGATAGCTGTTAGGAATAGAATTTTGCGTTTCATCAAGCCCTCCCTTTTAAAATTATTTTTTAATGAGCACGTTCCCCGGTGCTTTACCCCTGACTAATAGTCTGTAGTAGTGTGTCTGACTAAATGCTGTTTTAAATTTACTTATACCAGTCAAATTGTTTTTGCAACTAAAATATTTTTAAATCTTTCTAGTTATATTTATTAGTTTTCCTTCACTAATTACTCCACAATAACCTTCCCCTTGAACTCCTTGGGCGTTGACTTATAGGATTGGCTGGGTTTGAGTGCCCTTCTCACGATATAGTTAAAATCCCCCTTCTCAATAAAACAGAGACTTGCCACTGCTCCCATGGGAATATTGTTGGAGATAAAAGATCCCTTATCATCAACGACAAAATGGACCGGGTTCTGGCAGGCCATGGTAACCTGTTTACCCTCAAACTGAATTTCCACCGGGCTGTCAGCCTGATTAACCCATATAACGGTGGTTCCTGGTTTGACGGTAGCCATTGACGGATTTATTTTCCCCTGGGCACCCATGTAAATAATCTGCGCCCCTTCTACTTTCTTCTCAGGCTGTATTTTGTCGCTCTTTTCTGCCTGACTAACGGCACTATCAACCGATGCTGCTAAACCAAAACACAGACATATTACGATCGCTAACCAGATTTTTCTCATTGCTTTCATCATCAATGCCCTCCTTCTTTTGTTTTACATATTTTTCAGGAATGCATTACGCAGCCTGAAGGCTGCGGCTACAACCCTCACGCATATTAATAAGGATGGTAGCGCACAGAGCTTGCTATCGTTTAGAAGTTATAAATTTTGGTTTAAACAGCGCGATAAAACTGGGTACGACAAAAATCGCTCCTATCATGTTAATTACCAGCACGATTGCCAGCAGCAGCCCCATCAAAGCCTGGAACATCAGCTTGGAGATTGCCCAGAACCCAAGACCGCAGATAAGGGTTAAGGCGACATACAGAACCGCTTTCCCGGACGTTCCCAGCGATACTGCAATCGCGTCATACAGGTCACGTTTGTTATCCCGGTATTCCTCAATAATGCGGCCGACAATATAGATCGAATAGTCAACACCAAGCCCCATGCCTACCGATGCTATGGGCAGCGTGGCCGTGGTCAGGGGTATCGGCGGGTTCATAAGGGTCATGAACGCCTGGGTCAGAAAGGTCGAGGTCAGAAGCGGCAGAGTAATAAAGATCGCTGCCATAAAGGACTGGAAGAAGAACGCAACAAAGCAAAAGCACATGATATAGGCAATGATGGTCGTCATGCCATTGTATTTCACCAGCGTCTCATTGATACCTGCCTGAACACCCGCGGTGCCGCCGGCCAGCCGGTACTTGAAGGTGAAGGTTATCTCCTCGTCAGTATTGAGCTTCGCTTTTATCGGTGTGCCGGCCAGAGATTCCTCTTTAACAAATTTATTCACCCGGTCAATAACTTCTCTCAGGCTGTCAGCTGTCTTGTCACGCAGGAACAAAACTATATTAGCGTCTTTTGAATCCGCGCTAGTACACTTATCCCAGTCCCCGGGAGATCCGGTAGAATAGACAACCTGCCATAACATTTTGAGCTGATCATGAACGGTGGCAGGAAATATCCATTTGGGGTCAGTATCTCTTATTGCCCGGTTAAAATTCGGGATCGGTCCGTTGAGGCTTCCCACGAACACAACCCGCTGATTGGGAGTGCGTGACATATAGCGCCCGAATTTTATTATTTCACGTACAAGTGCCGGGTGGCGCTGAGCATAGGGTTTGAGCCTCGCACACTATGTACATGGGGTTCAAAAGCGGCATATTAAAGATAAGCCGTAACGATCCCCGCTGAAGCGCGAAAACGGCCACAGGATCTCAGACCCCGGCACCACATTCCCTACCGGAGCTTCAGCTGCTGGAAGTAGCCCCAGATGGAGACAATCAATACAATGACCAGAATGGGGATTTTTCCCTTCCTGCAGATAAAATGACCGATGCCATGCAGCATCCTGTCCAGGAACCCCTCCTTTTCCGGTGTTGTCTGCACTGGAAAATAGGAAAAGATGATGGGCAGCAGAAAAAACGCGATAAAGATTGTGCCGAAGGCCCAGAACGCGCAGGATATGGTTATCTTATACAGGAGATCGATCGGCGTAATGGCGATAATCAAAATGCCCGAGGCATCGGTTATAATTCCTGCAATGCCCGGGACGAACAGGCTGGAATAACTTTCTTGCAGGCTGCCTTGCCATTGCCAAGGGTTATGGACTCTTCCCGGTAGCGCTTCACCACCTGCACCGAGTGCGATGCAGCCATCGCCCCGATCAGAAACGGGAACACCAGCACCAGCGGGTCAAGGTTGAAGTTGAGCATGGCAAGAAACCCCAGGCCCCACACCGCGCTGATCAGCGCTGCAAAAACCGGCATCACCATACCGCGCCTGGTGCGGGAAAACACAAAAAACATCACCAGCATGGCGATAATGGTGTAGACAAAAATCTTCAATGCCTGCGGCACATAGCTTTCAATGTAGCCGATGTGCATGGGATTGCCGGCTATGGCAACAAAGTGATTATCATCTTCATATTCTTCCGCAAATCCATCAGCTCTTTGTAGGTGATTTTGTAATCCATCTGCCCTTCAAAAAAGTCAACCTGGACTAACGTCTTGGCGCTGTCAAGAGACACTAACCCCGGGTAGCAGACGGGACTGCCATAGACCGTGAGCTTCAGTTTTTTGAGACCTTCTTCTGTGGTGGGAACTTCTGGATACATCACCCCACAGAAATACATATCCCTGAGGAGTGGCTTTGAAATCTTTAACTTTCGAGCTTGCCAGAGAGAATATCTTAAAGCGGTCAACAGCATGAAACAGCAGGAGATCATTTGTTATGGATTTTACTTTCTTCAGCGTTTCGGTATTAAATACATCCTTGTATTTGCCGGTAGCTTTTACCCCCACCATGATAAGCACCTGGTTGGCACCGCCGAACTTGTTGCGGATCTCATTATGCAGCTTTATGTACCGGGTGCTGCTGCGGCAGCAGGTCGGCAAATATGGTCTAACCGACAGCTTCCGGCACTGCCAGCCCAAAAGACGGCGATGATGATGGCGAGGATAAGGTAGATGTTGCGCTTCTCTATGACATGATTCGCAACGCGCTCCATGAATGTTTCTATTTTACCCATGTTATTATCTTCCTTTCTGAATTTCTTTGACAAATATCAGAGACGCTTTCTTGACCAATCTTGACAAAGTCGTAAAAAGTCCCCTGCTGTCATTGCGAGGAGTGAAACGACGACGCAATCCTTATTATTAATTATCTCAATTATTCCGACATCATTTTTTCAAACTTAGCCAGTATGTCATCAAAGAATTTAAAGGCTTTGGTGTCATAAGACAGGCCGGAGTGAAATTCCCATGTTTTCCCTCCATCCATTGTACTGATTACGGTACCGCCCGCTCCTGCAATCCAGCCTTTATCAGGGGTCGTAAAAACAACATCGCGAAACCACATTTTTGTTTTGATGGTTTCCTCTTCGTTTTTCCAGGTCAAGCCGCCGTCCTGTGATGTCATGTAGGTCCCCTTATCTCCACGCACCATCCTTTCCCATCCTTTATGCATATCGTGTAGAGAGCCAAAAGGCTTGGACTGGGAAGCACATCCCAGGAAATTCCTCCATCCGTGGTGCGCAGTATCGCTCCAAAGTTGCCGCACGCCCATCCGTTTACTTTATCTTTAAAGATTATACAGAAAAGCGACGGCCGGGGCCGTTCATATTCGTCTTCCAAATCTTTGCGTTCAAAGGCTTTGGGCATAATCGGAACCCAATGAGCACCCCCATCAATGGTACGGAACATAACACCGGATTCTCCGACAATAAATCCATTCTGCCGGTCAAAGAAACAGACATCGTTATAAATTTTATCAGCCTCAGGCTGCTGGGGAGCCCGGTTTTACCGCCATCAGCGGTATGAACAACGGTTGAAAATTCTCCCACTGCCCATCGATAGTCTTTATCAGTAAAGGTGATGTTCATGAGATGTTTGGTTGTGCCTGAATTCTGTTTTACCCAGGTAGTGCCGCCGTCCCCGGTATGTATTATACCGCCATCAATGCCCACCACCCAGCCATTTTTATTGTCAAGAAACATACCATCAGTGAGAAGAGTTTTTATCCCTGAATCCTGACTTGCCCAGTTTTTACCGCCGTCACTTGAACTGGAAAATTATGCCGTAATTCCCTATTAGCCACAGGTTGTTTTCATCCGGGGCCATAATCGCCGTCACATTTTCCGGAGGATCGATGGTATCCTCGGTGCCTGAATTTTATCTCCGGTTTTACAGCCGGTCCCGAAACCAGCAGCCAGTATTAGTGCTGTTATTGCCACACAGACGTAAAATGATTTTCTCATGTCTTCACCCCTTAATGTTTTTATGGTCATCCTCTTACCGTAGATTATATTTCCCACGCGTCTTTCATTTACGCGGAATTACAGTAGTACGAGCAACTCATCATAGTATTGCATCTCCTGTTGTTTACCAGGTGTTCCGGGCAGACTATGCAGGTAGTTCGGCAAGCTGTTCGAAAAATTGCCAAATTTTTACACGCAGAGTATATTTTGTCAATTACTGTTTTTTTTGAGCCGGGTAAAGTGCCGCGTGGTGCGGGCGCTGGGGGCATTGTGCAGTGCTGCGTAACCGGGGCAATAGATAGAGAGGTGCTGTGCGTAGCTTTATGTATGAGCGGGGGAAGGTCTCGCCTTTCCGTGCCGGGTGATGCGGATAGTCCGGTACCAGGAGCGTGGGCACTGATTTCGTTCTGCAGTTTCAAAGTCCCTATCAGTAACATAGGGTATAGTTTCCCTGCCTAAGATGCGTTTGAATTTTCTGCTGCCTGGCAACAGGCTCTTTGGGGACGGGCCTTTGGGACAGCGTGTTTAGCGCGTTTTTAACGCAGCGCAAGAGGAAAAATTAACTTGACATATGTTTGTTATTTGCATTATTAATGAGTTTACTCATTTATGTCAAGATAATTTTGTGCGCGCTAACTAATTTAAACTATACCAGTACCAGGCACCATAGCCAATACAATAGTTATACTCTGTTAAGTATCAGGTGCATCACCATACTGTCAAGTCAGGGTATCCCTGTTTAATCTATAGGGGAATCCCTAACCCGGATAAGCCGGACCCAATGGTAACCGCAAATACTAAGAAAAACAAAGAAGATTGAATTGGCAGTCGATTCGACTGAGCTCATCGCAGGCAGGAACTCACAAAGGCAAAAACAATAATTTCCTGATTTCTTGAGTTCCAGATAATAATTTATATATCATGGTTATGCTGCATCGAGATATCCGGTGAAGAAAATATCACAACTGAGAGAACAAAAAAAGAAAACCACGCGCGATGCCATTTTAAAGACCGCACAGAAGCTTTTTGCTGAAAAGGGCTTTGAGAATACCGCGGTTGAGGACATCACCAGGCGTATCAATATTGCCCAGAGCACCTTCTTTAATTATTTCCCGCGCAAAGAAGATATTATCCCGGAGATGTTCCATAAAAAGCTGCCCACCCTCAAGAAAAGGTGGCATGACAATTCTTAATTCTTCTGCTTCCATAAAAATAAAAATCCATGACATTTTCCACTCCACCGCCCAGCTTGCCGCTAAAAATGAAAATATCAGCAGAGCGCTGCTTATTAATAATGTCGCTTCTCTCAATCAGACGTATGACCGGATCTTTTTCGAGGAATTCCGCACGTTTCTGGAACGTCTTCTGGAGCAGGGGCAGGAACAGGGCCAAGTACCAGGGATGTCCCGGCCATGAGGCTTGCCACCTTGCTTGAGGGCATCTTCAACCTGTTTGTCATTGACTGCGTGGCGAAACGGCTCAGCAAACTATCTTCTGATGATCTCTATGAGCGCCTCAATCTATGCCTTGAAGGTTTATTGTTGAAAAATGACGGCTCTGCCGTCAAGCCACCGGGTACCGGCCAGACCGGCGGGGACTGATAACACGTAAGTATAAAATTATTAACAGCAGGAGGATAAATGGTGAAAAGCGGATATGATCTCATCGTAATAGGTGCCCGCCCGGCAGGGCTTACTGCCGCGAAATTTGCCGCAGAAAACGGCCTTTCTGTCGCGCTGCTGGAGCGCAAGGAGGTTATTCATGACGTGCTGCGCATGTGCGGCATGATGCTGGTGACGCTGTCGGGAAATTATATGGGCGAGCGGCTTATATACAATGAGGAGCAGAAGCTCTTCTCATTCCCCCATCACGGCTTCAGCGTAAAATATGACGGCCCGGCCAAAGACTTCTATTCCTGGGAGATATTCTCTCCCGGAGGAGAAAAAATCAAGTTCGGAGACTATTCGACCAACGTCGAGAAGGGAAAAGCCGGAAGAGCCACAGCGGTTTATGACAAGGGCTATTTTCTACGCAGCATGGTTGAAGAGTGCCAGAGGCTGGGCGTGAAAATTTTCACCAGCGCCAATGTGGTGGATGTGCGCAAAACCGGCGACTGGGTATGGGTGTATACCGCAGAAGGCCTGAGCATTAAAGCCCCTTTTGTCATAGCAGCAGACGGTCGCGTCTCTCGGACCGCACGGCTTCTGGGCATGAACAAGAACCGCGGCTTCTACGGCACGTGTGCCTCATGGGCCTACGAGATGACTGATCTGGATCTCCCCAGTCCCTATGCGCTGATTCAGCCTCTGGTCCAGAGCGGTGATCCCCCCATGCTCGGCTTCATCATCCCCAGGGCCTGGAAGCACAATGGTGAGGACCTCTGGCTGGTAATGGTATCTGATACCAATCCGCCCAACGATCATGAAGCGCTCTGTGAACATTTCATCAGCAAAAGCCGGTTTGCCCCCTGGTTCAAGAAGGCAAAAAAAATCCGCAAGCTCGGCGTGTGCGGCAACATGTACGGCCCCATCGTACATCCGTTCAAGGATAATGTTATCTTTGCCGGCGATGCAGGCTGGTGCCAGGAAGCAGAGATGAGCGGCGCGGTGATGTGCGGCTGGAAGGCCGGGAATACCGTGAGCTACGCTCTCCAGGAAGGGCTCCGCAATGAGGAGGGCATACGGCCGTATCTCGACTGGTGGAAGACCTATCATCTGGATACCCTTGACTATACGGTCTTCCTCAAGAACCTTGCCATGCCTATTCTGTGCACTGACAGCGAGATTGATTATATATTCAGCAAAATCAAGGAAACCCTGCCCACCCTGCTTGACCCCTATGAAGTGCCGAAGCACATGGGCAGCGCCATGGCGAAAGTCATCCCGGCCATTCAGGCTGAGCGGCCGGAGCTGCTGAAAAAGCTTGAAGGCTTTGCCACCCTGCCCACCAAGGTGATGCTGAAAAACACCATCCGCGCCGGCTACGACTGCAGCTTCACCATATAAAAGATCGCCGTAGAGGACACAAAGAAAATCCTTTGTGTCCTCTATATTTTGCGGTATATAGGATTTTAAATCTTTAAACCTGTGTTCATTTTCAAGGAGGATGTTATGAAGCGAAGAATAAATCTGATTGGAGTCGCCGTACTAATGCTTCTGATGCTGCCGGCACTGGCCAGTGCTGCTCCGCTCAAGGGGCTTCTGGTGTATGATTCAATCTATGGCTCAACCCCTGAAGTGGCCTACTGGCTCAGGGCCATCATCGGAGATGATCAGCAGCAGCTTGATGTAAAAAAGCTTGACCAGGTAATAACGGTAAAGCCCTATGACTATGTGATCATCGGCAGCTATTCCAGAGAATGAAAAACCGTCGCCGCGGGTCTACAAATTTGTTGAGGTTTATCAGAATGAGCTTGCCCAAAAAAAGGTGGCGTATTTCCTTCTCCAGGGAGACTGGGACGAGACCATGGTGCTGAAAGTGCCGGGGGGTACGCCGCACCTTATCGGCGGCCGCAACTATCTGGTTGAGATCCAGGAGAAATTCCCCAACGTGAAGCCGGTTGTCATCGGCGGGTTCGGCGGACGCCAGATCATGCCAGCGCTGCAGGGATTTGACGCGTTTCAGATCTGGCTGCTGGAAAAGCTGGCCAAGGAAGGAGCGGCCTGGAGTGGTCTTGATATCTGGGAATCGCTGGTGCCGGAGCGGGTTGAGGTATTTGGCAACGAGGTGCGGCAGAAGATGCTGAACCTGCCGGCGCGCACTGATCTGGCAAAATATCGCGGGTACTGGACCTCGCTGCAGCCGGCATCCCTTACCGATCCGAGCAAGCTTAAATACAAGCCCCGCCACTATACCGAGCACAAAAGCACTGACCGGATACTGTTCACCCGCTCACGTATTCGGGGCGATCTCGAGACCGCAGAGAAGCTGCTGCAGCAGTGGGCCAAGGAAAACGGCCTGACGCTGAAGGAGCAGCGCCGGACCTTCTTTAACATCTACTATCATGCAGTAAAGAACTACGGCGGGAAGGAACTGACGCTGCACATCGTACCGGCCACGATGCCTGACGACCCGGGCCATGTTCACATCTCGTTCCGCAGCTATGACAAGCCTGAAGTCAGAAAGGGTGCAGAAGAGGATGTAGCAAAAGCGGAAAAGCTCCTTTGGGCGGACGGCAGGAAGATGGAAGACGCGAAATAAGCGCCTGCACTGCATATACAGAGCGTCTAAAAAGCAGCGAGGGGTACTTTCATGTTCTTAAAGATACTTAAATATCTCGGCATCATCATCGTGCTGCTGGTCATAGCGGCTCTGATCATCGCGTCGGTTATGAGAAGAGAGGGTGATCGCATGTATGCGCGCTACGACAGCTATGCGCGCGAGGCGCTGGCGAAAAATTTTCCGCTGCAGCCCTACCCGATCAAGGCAGAATTTCAATACATCGCTCCCTGGAAGGCGCTTAAGATGTTTCAGTTCATGGTGGACAGCCAGCAGTCTGACCGCCTGGCGCGCATCAATAATATTGACGCCACCATGTTTCTCTGCATCAGGATGTACACGCTGCTGCTCAGGCCCGCCTATGATTACAACCTGCCCATGCTCTCTGTCGATATCATCGCGATCCCGGGCGGCAAGCGGGTATACGTCATGGAGTTGATTGATCCTGCCCGCATTGATGACGCCAACAAGAAGGCCTGCTATGACAAGATGAGAAAGCTTTCAGCTGAGCTGAAGGGTTTCGCGCCGGTCGGGGTTCGTGACTGGTACAAGGACTTTGTTGCCGATGTCAGTATCCATGCCAATGCAAAAGCTGAAGATGATGCTAAGCTGCTTGCCATATTTCAGGGGTATCTTGACGCCTACATCGAAATGACAAAGAACGCGCAGAAGCTCGATGCCGAACAGAGCAGGAAAGTTCGGCAGGGATTTGAACTCTATGTCACAACGCTCCTGGAAAAAGGCGGGCCCGCGGTCGATGTCTTTAAAAAGCTGCTCGGCCCGGAGAAACAGCAGGAGTACATCCGCACCGTCATGTTCGGACTTGAGTAAGCATCTAAGGCCCGTTCTGAAACAATAGTTCACGGCAATGTGGAAACTTCCGGCAGCGGCCGCGGGTTTCCACATTTTATTTTGTCTCTCCACTGCAGGCATTGTACCATGCTGAATCTCTTCCAGCAGTATCCAAAAGCCCCCGGTATAACTTTAGCGGTTATCATCGCTGTCAGTATCCTGGTGCTTCTGGAAAAGGCTTTCCACCCGACGCTGGCTTCCCGCGGGGATATCTACCCTGCCCTGCTCACCTTTCTGGTAATTTCTTCCAAGACCATTATCCCTCTCTTTCTGCTATGGAAACTTGCCGGCCTGAACCCATCCTGTCTCGGCTGGGTAAACAACGGGCTGTGGCAGGCGCTGTGGAAGGGTGTGGTGTTGGCTGCGGGGATGATGGTCTTTGCCGGTCTCTACCAGAAATACTCGTATCTTCTGTTTGGCACCCCGTATGTTTCAACCGGCGGCGCTGCCCTGGAGCACACCAGTTCAGCTGTCGCTATCGCGCTCCTGCTCACGGCGGCCCTGCTTAATGCTTTCGGTGAAGAAATTATTTTCCGGGGCATGCTGCTGCCGGTTTTGTCAAACCGTTTTGGTATCGTGGTTTCACTCATCCTGCAGTCGCTCATCTTCACTCTCTACCACTTTTTTCCGCTGCAAAACTCCGTGCTGCTTTTTTGCATGGGCATCTTCTTCGCACTGGGCTATCTGTGGAGCGGCTCGCTGCTGACGCCGGTCATCGCCCATCTCATTGAAAACGGGGCTGGCTCTGCTGTCTTTCTCATCAAATTTCTTAACAGAAGCTAACAGTATCCTCCCTTTCACCTTTCACCTTTCACTTTTCACTTTAAATACATACACATCCAGCTTTTCACCTTGACATCCATTATCAACTCTTTTATTACCTATTAAGAGACCATGGTTATATATTTATAAACTCACACAAGGAGTATCCCTATGAAACATGCAAAATCTTTCTCGTTTGCTATCCTGATGCTGTGCTGTATCCCGCTGCTTGTTTCCTGCGCCAAGACCCCGGAAAAAGACTATGACCTGTATAAAAACATGCAGGAGTACCTCCTGGCAAAATTTCAGGCCATGCCGGGATACGATACCCGCGACATCGCAAAGGACTTTGATAATTATGTCCTGAATCTGACGCTGCTGCCCCGCTTGATTTTCGGCTCCAGCCAGCTTGAAGTTCATCTCTATCCGGGTGAAAGCGACCACATGGCAACCGCCTGCATCAGCCAGTTTGAAGAGCCGCCGGATTCCGGCTCCTTCAGTGATGTGGCGTTCGTGGTGCGGCCCAATGCCGACATCCGGGCACCCTATCTGCATGGCGACGCACTGAAAGGTATGGCAGGAATGTCCACCTCCTTCAGCATGGACTTTTATGATGTCAACATGGATGAAATCGACGTTGACACATTCTTCGGCGATGAGGTTGCAAAGCTCGACCAGGGGCTGGCGCTCGTTGAAAAATACCAGAGAACCGGAGAAGACCGGGGCAAATACACAAAACATCTTGAAGCCTATAAATCAAAGTACCGCATTGAAATCCAGAAACCCAAGTCAGACGATGAAGCCGAGCTCAAGGCATACTATGATACTGCACTGGAAGCATTCAAGCTCTATGCTGATGCCTATCTGACCGCACTTGCCCGCCTGCAGCCCGAGGATGATGCTGCCCTGATAAGCGGCACCAAAGCCGGCACGGAAGAGTTCATCAACACCCTGCTGGAAAAAGATTCCGCGGTAAGTCTCGGGCACCTGCTTTTCAACGATGAGGATGCTTTCAATCACTATTTCAAGGAGGGCTTCTGGCGGACCGACTATTACGGCCCAGGACTCTAACAGGAATTTTATTAAACAAGTGCCCGGTGCAAAATTTCGGGCACGTATTTTGTTTTCCGTCTCCCTTTTTGCTACTCTGCTTCAACGCGGGACCGGTTTTGAAATTTACTATTACTGCCCCCTGCCCTTCTGTGATATACTCCATCCAATAAGATAAACCCGCCGTCCAGAATGTGCAGTGAAAATACAGACCAAAATCATCCTGCTGCTGTTTTTCATTACCTGCCTGTTTCTTGCCGCTTTCATGCTGATGCGCTATTCCCAGCGCAGCCGTGAAGAAATGATTATCCGGACCCGCGTCCTGGAAAAAAACACCCTCTTCGATAAAATCCTGAAGCTTGAAAGCGCATCCCTTGAAATGTTCGCGTATGATTTCAGCAACCGGGATGAAATAGTCAGCTTTATAGCAAACGGCAATCAGGAACTGGTGCACAGCACTATTGATCCGTTTCTTTCGAGCTTTTACATCCATGCCGTGTGGATATTTGATGCTGCTTTTTCCCCTCTGTACTTCAGCCATGCCGCCCTGGCCAGGGAGAAGCTGCAGAACATAGCCCTCCCCGGCTCCTCGATTCCAGTCTTTCGCATCACATTTTTTCAGCCATTTCTTCATCAACACTCTCTACGGCGTCATGGAGATACAGACCGCGCCGGTTCAGCCGGCAGGCGACCGGTTGCGGAAACCGCTCCCCGGGATTCCTGGTGGCGGGGAGGCTGTGGAGCCGGGACTATATCGATGAGCTGTCGATTCTGACTGAAAGCACCATTACCGTCCAGCCGCTCGGGGGCACCGGAGAGAATGTTGACAGCAGCTATACGTACAATTACCGCACCGGCTCGTTCAGTTTTTCCCGTGTTTTCTATGGATGGATCAAACCCCGGCTGCTGGTCTCCGTGATGAATGAATCTCCCCTGTTAAAAGAATTAAACCTGATGACAACACGGCAAATAATGCTGTTTGCCGTGTTTGCCTCGGCAATTATAACCGGCATTTTCTACTTTCTGCTGCGTTGGGTAAATATTCCACTCAATCATGACATCCCGCAATCTTAAAACAGAAGACCCGCAGCTCATTCACCGGCTGGAAGGCAGCCGCACTGAATTCGGCAACCTCGCCCGGCTGATCACCACTTTTTTCCGGCAAAAATCTGAGTTGGTCAAGGAGGTCAGCGAGCGTAAACGCGCCGAGGAGGCCCTTATTGAATCAAACGAGGCGCTCATGGCTCTTATTGAAGCTTCGCCGCTGGCCATTGTTTCCATTGCGGCAGGGCAGAAGGTAAAAATGTGGAACCCGGCAGCAGAGCGCATGTTCGGCTGGAGCGCGGAAGAAGTGCTGGGCAGGCCGCTTCCCTTTGTTCCGCCGGATAAACAGCGCGACGTTCAGGGTATGATGGAGCGGGTGACGCAGGGAAACAGCTTTACTGATTTTGAAATTCGCTGTAATAAGAAAGACGGCTCCCCAATTGATCTGACCATTTCCGCGGCGCCACTGCGCGACGCCACAGGAGCTGTGAGCGGCATCATGGCGGTTATCCACGACACCACCATGAACCGGCAGCTCATACGGGAGATCATCGAGATAAGCGGGCGCGAGCAGGATCAGGATCGGCCAGGATCTGCATGACGGGCTCTCCCAGCACCTGACCGGCATCGCCTTTTTGAGCAAGGTTCTGGAGCAGAAGCTGGCGGCGAAATCCTCCGATGAAACCGTTCACGCGAAAGATATAACGCGGCTTATGAACCAGGCGATAGAAATGACCCGGGGCCTGGCGCGCGGGCTTTCACCGGTTGCGCTGGGGGAAGACGGCCTCCTGCTGTCCCTGCGGGAGCTTGCCGATACGGTTACCGGACTTTTCAGCATCTCCTGCCTGTTTCACGGAGACGGCTCGGTGGTTATCCCCAGCACTACCACCGCGACGCACCTGTTCCGCATTGCACAGGAAGCGGTCAATAACGCTATGAAACACGGCCGGGCAAAACATATCATCATTAGTCTTTCTTTCCGCAACGATCAAACCGTTCTCACGATTGAGGATGATGGCGTGGGATTAGCTCCTTCCCCTGACCGCGGTAAAGGCATGGGGCTGCATATCATGAGCTACCGGGCCAAGATGATAGGAGCATCACTGTCTGTTGAAGCGCGGTCCGGCGGCGGAACTGTCGTAAACTGTGCGTTGCAAAAAACTGCTGCGCTGGAGGGATAATAATGACGGCTGCAATCCGGCCGGAAAAAAACAGAATCCGTTCCCGGGTATTTATCGTGGACGACCACCCCATCGTCCGTCAGGGGCTCAAGCTCCTGATTGACCAGGAACCTGACCTGATGGTGTGCGGCGAGGCTGAAAACGCCCGTTCGGTGCTGCCTGCCATCCAGGACTTGAAACCGGACATTGCCATCATTGATATATCTCTCGGCCACGACAGCGGCATTGAGCTCATCAAAACCATCCGCCTGCAGCACCCTGATTTACCTCTGCTGGTACTGTCCATGCATGATGAAACTCTATACGCCGAACGTGCCCTGCGTGCCGGCGCAAAAGGTTATATTATGAAGCAGGAAGCACCGGAAAGAGTCATCATTGCTATCCGGCAGGTGCTGCAGGGGAAAATTTTCCTGAGCGATGCCATGAGCGCCAAAATGCTCAATACCTTCATTGACAGCCGCCGCGATGAAACGACCTCGTCGATTGAGCTGCTCAGTGACCGCGAGCTGCAGGTATTTCAGCTGCTTGGCCGCGGCCTCGGCACCCGACAGGTTGCCGACAGCCTGAACATCAGCATCAAAACCGTTGAAGCATACCGGGCAAACATCAAGGAGAAGCTCAATCTCAAAAGCTCCGCTGAGCTGGTCCAGCATGCCATTCACTGGGTATTAAGCGGAGAACTTCCATAGGGGATTCCCCTACCCATAAATTAGTGATTGCCTCAATTGACATTTTCCGGGAAATATATTTTATAATAGCCCCAAAGTGAATGATAACGTTATTCAACCACGAATATGAGGTAAGCCACAATGTGTATGTTCGGTAAATCAAAAACTGCTACACCTGCCCTGCTCTGTTTTCTGCTCATCCTGCCAGCTTTTCTTGTCTCCTCATGCAGCAGGGTCCAGCCGCCAACTCCCCAGAAGCCACCCTTTCCCATTGTCACCACTGATAATCTTTTTGCCGTTGACTGCCTTGACCGTCAGCACACCTGGATAGTGGGCTTCAACTCGGTGATTGTCTGTACGTCGGATGGCGGAAAGACCTGGAGTTCCAGAAAAGCGGGGTTGAGAACAACCTCAGCGCCGTGTCCTTTGTCACGCCTGCTATTGGATGGATAAGCGGCCGGGAAGGCCTCATGCTGCATACCACTGACGGCGGCAAAACCTGGGTTCGGCAAAAAACTGGAGTGACCAACCATCTCTTTACCCTGATGTTTGTCGACGAGCGCAACGGCTGGGCCGCGGGAGACCTCGGCACCATCATCCATACCAGTGACGGCGGCGCCACCTGGGTCAGCCAGGGCTCTGGAGAAGACAAGATTTACAACAGTATCTACTTTACGGATCAGAATAACGGCTGGGTTGTCGGTGAAACCAGCCTCATCTATCACACCACGGACGGCGGCAAAACCTGGCAAAAGCAGGAGTGCAGAGAGATTATCCCAATAGTGGATAAAACCCAGTGGGAGACCCCTGCCCCGTCGCTCTACAGCGTCTGGTTTGCCGATCCGCAGCACGGCTGGGCCTCGGGAATGGACTCTACCATCATCGCCACCGAGGATGGCGGCTTAACCTGGAAAAAACTGAAGAACCCGGCTGAAGAGAGAAAACTCACCCTCTATAAAATTGTTGCCCGGGAGGGGAACCTCTGGGCAGTGGGGCAGAAAGGCACCTACCTCCATTCCGCGGACAACGGCAAAACCTGGGAGTTGCATGCCGATGCCACCAACACCAAATTCTGGCTGCGCGACATGGATTTCTGTGACGGTCTCAACGGCTGGGCAGTAGGCTCACGCGGAACCATTATCAAAACAGAAGACGGGGGTAAAACCTGGGCCATGCTTTCCGGTATACCCGTAACGCATAAATAAATACCCGGCGTGATGTAATTCAGATGTTAATCTTTTATTAAAGGGAAGACCTATGACCGAACTGTTTGTGAAAAAGTTAGCCGACTTTGTTATTAAAAGACGCCTGCTGGTGCTGCTGATAATAGCCGGCATTACGGTATTTTTTGCCTACTAAGATGCGGACCCTCACCCTCAGCACCAATTTCAACGAGCTCCTGCCCCAGACCCATGAATACATCAAAGTCCACAATGATTTCCGCAAAACCTTTGGCGGGGCCAATTTTCTGGTTATCATGGTCTCGGTGAAAGACGGCGACATCTTCAACAAAGACACCCTGGGGAAGATACGCTATATCACCAACGAGCTTGAGGCAATCCCCGGCATTGACCGTTACAAAATTATTTCTATTGCCTCCCGCAAGCTGAAAAACCCCAAGATAACCTCCTGGGGCATTGAAGCAACATCTCTCATGTGGCCGGAGGTGCCGAAAACAGACCAGGAGATGCAGAAATTAAAAGAGGCGATCTACTCCAACGAGGCCTATTACGGCTCCTATGTCTCCCTCGACTCAAAAAAATCTCTTATCTACGCGGACTTCTTTGAAGAAGAGGCCCTTGACTACGCCGGGATAACCAAAGAGCTCGATCGCCTCCGCGCCAAAACCGAAGACGCCAACACCACCGTTTCCATCGTCGGTCATCCCATGCATCTGGGCGTGGTGGCCAGCATGATCGACACCATGAACTACATCATGGGGGCCACCCTGGTGATAATCCCCCTGCTTCTTTTCCTTGCGTACCGCTCCTTCTGGGCGGTGCTGATTGTCCCTCTGGCAGCAGTCGTTTCAGGCATCTGGGGCCTCGGCTTCATGGCCATCATGGGCTATAACCTTGACCCGCTGGTGTTTGTGCTGCCGTTTCTTATCTCTCTCATGGCCTTCCGCCACTCTCACCAGCTCTATAACCGCTACTATGAGGAGTACATCAAAACCAAAGACGCCCTGGCAGGCGTGCGGGTGATTATCGAACAGATGTTCCTCCCCGGACTGACCAGTATTATAACCGATGCCTTCGGCATCGCCATCATCGCCATCACGCCGGTACCGGTGCTGCAGCACATTGCCATAGCCGGCGCGTTCTGGTCAGTCATCACGGTCATCGTGGGCCTTATTCTGACGCCGGTGCTGCTCACCTATGTGCCGGTATCGCCAAAGCTGCTGAAGCACATAGAACATCTGCGGCTCCAGGATGAGCAGCGCAAGGGCTGGGAGAACAAGTTTGCCGACTGGCTTGCCCCGTGGATTGTCGGCAAGGGACGCTACATTGTTATTGTTGTCAGCGTGCTCATAACCGTTTTTTCCTACTACTGGTCAGAGAAGCTGATAGTGGGCGATGCCGAGGTGGGGTCAAATCTTCTCTACCCGTCTTCCCGCTACAACCAGGACAGCGTGCGCATCAATCAGAACCTGCCCCTCATCAACCCGCTCTATATCATGGTGGAGGGCGAAAAGCAGCGCTCCCTCACCGACCCGCAATCGATGGTGGATGTTAAAAATTTCTCCTATTACATGATGAAAAAATCCGGGGCAGCGCCGGCTTTCAGAATATCGATATCCCCCCTCATGGTCATGCCGCAGAAGTTCCACGAGGACGACCCGAAATGGATGGGCTCTGCGGAAGACCCGGTCCGGCCAACGCCTATCTTGTCGGCCTCGCTCAGTCCGGCGATCCCGGGGACATGAACAAGTTCGTCGACCCCAAGATCATGCAGACCAACCTCGTGGTCTTTTATACCGACAAGACCGGGCCCACCATAAAGCGCGCCATTGACACGGCAAAACAATATATCAATGGGCTGTCCAAACTGCCGGAAGGCTTTAAATACCGGCTTGCCGGCGGCGTCATCGGCACTGAGGCGGCAATCAACGAGGTGGTCTGGGACAAGCAGCTGCAGACACTGTTCCTGGCACTGCTGGGGGTTTTCTTCTTCTGCACCCTTGAGTTTAAGTCATTCAAGGCCGGGCTCATCCTCACCATACCGCTGGCCATCTCCAACTGGATGGCCTATGCCTATATGGCCTTGAACCAGATCGGCCTTTCCATATCAACGCTGCCGGTCTCCGCCGCAGGTATCGGCATGGGGGTTGATTACGGGATATACCTGCTGGCGCGCGTGGAGGAGGAGAAAAGAAACTGATCCGTCCATCACCCTTGAGGAGGCTCTGATGCGCACCATCCGCAGCTACTCAAAGTCAATCATCGCCATTGCCGGGACCCTGGTCATCGGCCTCCTGGTGTGGACGCTCTCGGGTCTCAAGTTCCAGGCGCAGATGGGGCTCATGCTGGCGGTCATCCTGTTCCTCAATTGCCTGGGAGCGGTATTTCTGGTGCCGGTGCTGATACTCCTGTTCAAACCGAAATTCCTCTGAAAAAGCAGGGCAAGTAGCTGGAAAATAGGAACTTATTTTTTGTATAATTCTGCTAAAAATTTCTTTACATGCTGAATTATTTTTACTATAAGTTCCTTAGCATACAATTCAGGGGTATTGAATAACAAATTTAACCAAAGGAGGGCCTATGAAAAAGAGACTGTATTATCTATCAGTTTTACTCTCCGCGCTGCTTCTGGCGGTAATGGCAGGAGGTGCTTCTGCCATTGACTTTGCGACGGCAAGTTCGTCGTCCACGGCAAGATTTCAGAGCAGCTCAACTTGCGGACAAACAACACCTCCCCCGGCCAGCTCTATGACTACGACATCTTCAATTTCCGCACCTCATTGAAGCTTGAGACCATGTATCACATCCAGCAGTGCCCGGACCACGAGTGGAACGCCTACGGGGTCTGGAAGCAGTTCTATGATTATGCGGACAAGGTTGACAGCGGCTTTAATGATTATGTGCGGCACATGAGCGGTCACAAGGGCATCAGCCAGCTGCGCTCCTATCAGACCTTTCGCGATGTCTGCCGCGAACTGTATCTTGAGTACACGACCTCCCTGTTCCAGGTCCGCGCCGGCAAGCAGATTGTATCCTGGGGCGAGACCTCGTTTGAGCGCACCGCCGACATTGTCAACCCCGTTGATTTACGCGGGCTGCTGAATCCCGGCTACCCTGACTTTGCCGAGATAAAACGCGGCCTGTGGATGCTCAGGCTTTATTATACCCCCCGCGGCCTGCCCGCTAGACATGACCTTTGAAGGCCTTATTATCCCTGACTTTGAGCCCAACTACAACTGGCCGGCAGGCTACCACCTGATGCACCCCGATCATTTAATGCCTTGCAGCATCCCAACGAGCTCTTTCTTATCGACCTACCGCGACAAGCCCTCATCCTGGGGAGACCCGGCAATAGGCTTCAGAATCAGGGGCTTTACCTGGGGTTTTGACTGGACCTTCTTTTATCATGAATAAGCGCAACCCGAACGGTACGTACAAAACCGGCAAAGCCTTGGAGGCGCAGCTTATAGCTGCTCTCGGACCCGGTGCTCTCGGCGGCTCGTTCCGCCGGACAAGGATGTGACAAACTTCCAGCGCTACAATTCAATACGGCTTCACCTTTAACCGGCCCATTGCTCAGGTGATTCCGCTTATCCCCTGCACGCCGGTGCGAATGAGCGGCTGTGTGCTGCGAAACGAATTCATCGCGGAATTGAGCAAAAAGTGCGCTGATCTCGTGGGCATCAACAATGATACCCGCAGCTATAACCGTTACGCTGACACTATTGCGCTGGGACGGCAAAATCTATTTACCCTGGATCAGCCAGTGGAACCGCGGCAAGCTCCTCAGCACCTCTACCCAGCTGGCCAGGAGTGGATACCGAGCAATCAAGAGCACCTACCAGATTTTCCCGTACAATACCTATTCCGCGGACCGCCATTACTGGGCAACCATGACCGAGGCTATCGACTACGGGTTCTGGAACGATAGAATCCTGGTCGGCCTTTACGCAGCCTATCAGCTCACCCCCGGCAAGAGCTATTACACGCTTATGACCGCCTTCAAGCCCACATTCCGCTGGACGTACATGGTCCGGTATCTTAACTATGTTGAGGGGTCAACCGTGAAAGGCTATCCCACGGGTCCACTTGATACACGTACATTTGACATAACATACGAATTCTAATAAACGGGAGGGAGGTACATGATGTCATATAAAAAAGAATATCAGAAAGTTCGTTGCGCTGCTGTGTGCGCTGTTCATGCTGGTGCCTGATGTGGTGCTGGCTGCTGATATCAACTTTCCCGCTGCCTCTACCAGGGAGATGAACTGGCAAAGGTACGCGAATGGGAAAAGACCTTTGCCGGCAAGAAAATTACCGCGGCCAATGTTGACGAGGTAAAGGAGTTTCTCCCGGAGAGCACTGTACGCCTCATGAAGGACACCAACCACTGGGGTGACAACTGGTTTGTGATCGCCCCCTACCAGAAGTGCCCTATTCTCCCGGTTATATTAAAGCCACCAAGGAATACTACGGCCAGTCCAAGCATCGATGCCAACGAGAGATAGTAAACTGGACTGCCGGGGTCCCCTTCCCTGACACCAAAGACAATGCCCTGCAAATGGCCCACAATTTCAGGTGCCGTGACTACGGCGATGCCTATAAAAATCAGGACGTGACGGCTATATCGTCGACGGCAAGCTGAAATATGACATGACCCTTACGGTACAAAACAACATGTCGTTTCATTTCCGGCAGGACTGACACCCCGCCGGTGCCCCGAATACCCGACAACCCCAAACAGATATGGCGCGCTTTCACCATGCTGCAGCTTGCGCCTCCCGAGACCCGCAACATGCGCATCATGGAAATCAATTACAAAGACCGCACGAAGGCCTTTGACTCCTGGTTCTGGATGCCTTCCATCCGCCGCATCAGGCGCCGTTCCACCAGCGAGCGCCAGGATGCCCAGGGCGGCGGCGACTACTGCGCGTATGACAACCTTGGATGGGACGGCCCGGTCAGCATCAATACCTACAAGTATCCTCGGCGCAAAAGAGCTGCTCATGAGCAGGCATAATGATGCAAAAAAGCTTGAGCATAAGCCGGGTGAATGCATCTGGAAAGGCCTGCAGCGGGAACGGGTAAAAATGCATGTCGTAGAAGCAGTTAACCGGGAGGCAAACTTCCTGTATACTAAAATGATATGGTATCTCGATCCCGAATCATGGCAGATGCTTTATTCCGACCGCTATGACCGCCAGGGTAAACTCTGGAAGGTGCAGGACCAGATCGGTTTTGTCGGCAAGGGCTATAACGGTGTTCCGGTTACCCATTTCAATGCCGGTCAGATGATTGACGTTCAGCGAACCCATGCGACGATGGCAATCTCCGAAATTTGAATTTGGTCAGCAGTTCCCCATGGATATGTTTACCCTTCAGTATCTGCAGAAGCGCGGTTATTAATCTCCCGCTTTCGCATACCGCGTAAAAAGGTGCCTGGCTCCGTGCCAGGCACCTTTTCTTTTTGTAAGCCACCCATGCAATGAGAAATCCAATTTACAATTGCCTCATCGTATTTTATAGTATTTAATAATTCCATTATGAATAGCACTGCGTATCATTGATATGAGATACAAGATTTTCCTCTGCACATTACTGCTGCTTTTGTTCTCTCAACCGCTGCGTGCTGAACAGCTCGTGGTGAAAAAAGTGCTGAGCGGCGAGCTTATAAAACTGTCCGGGGGAGAGCGGGTACGGTATATCGGTGTCGATGCTCCCGGTGAAGGAAACTTTTTTTTCGAAGATGCCCGGCAGGCAAATAAGAAACTTGTTGAGCAGAAAAAGATCGAAATTGAATACGACGCGCGCAAAAACAGTGATAAAGACCTCCTCGGGTATGTGTACGCGGGAGATATATTTGTCAACGCGCAGCTCTTAAAGAACGGTTTTGGCATTGCCTATATCGTACCGCCTAACCAGAAATATGCTGACCTGTTTATTTCCCTGCAGAAGGAAGCGCGAAAAAAACGCAGAGGCATCTGGGCATTTGAAGACCCGAATGATGAGGCCTATTATATCGCGTCCAAGGGAAGCAGGAAGTTTCATCGCCCCAATTGCCGCTTTGCCCGTGAACTCTCTTTTGACAAGCGCGTCATCTTTCGCACCAAAGACGAGGCGCTGAGCAAGGGCTATTCCCAGGACTGGCGGTGTAATCCCCTTTTTAAAAGACAGGAAAAGGAGAAAAAATGATTGAACCGGAACTGGTCGCTGAAGGGGTGTACCGGCTTGCGCCGGGCAGGTCTAACTGCTATCTGCTGGTTGATACAAAACTGGTATTGATTGACACCGGCATGCCGCGGGATGGGGAGGCAGTTATCGCTGCGGTAAAAAGCCTCGGGCACACCGTGGAGGATATATCCCATATCCTGATAACGCACGCCCATCTTGACCACATCGGCTCCCTTGCCGCACTGAAGAAATCAAGCTCAGCCCAGGTGGTTGCCGGAGTAAAGGATACCGCGTATATACAGGGGCTGAAGAAAACCTGGACCATGGGCAGGGAGGGATTCGGAGGAAAAGTTTTTAAAACAGTTCTTTTTTTTATGGAGACCTTTGTGTTTCACTATGAACCGGCCCAGGTTGAAATCCCCTGCCATGGCGGAGAGATCATAGACTGTTTTGGCGGCATACAGGTTATAGCCACACCCGGCCATTCTCCCGGCAGCGTCAGTTTTTACGCGAAGGAAAAGGGTCTTGTCTTTGTCGGCGACGCGCTCAACGGGACCGGCGGCTTTGCCCTGCCCATGCGCTTCGGCTGCGCCAGTTATAAGGCGGCCTTGCGCTCTGTCGAGCAGCTTGCCCTGCTTGATTTTGACGTCTGCCTGCTCGGCCACGGAGCACCGGTACAAGGCAATGCCGTCGCCCGGATGCGGGAGCTGGTGCAAAAAGGATGCTGAGCAGCGTGGGCTGCAAAAAGCAGCCAGACCGGCTATATCACAAAGCTTGATCCGGGGCACAAACTTATTCCGTTAATCAACTACTGTACACACCGCAACCCTCTTCTGCATTATTTGTTTTCTTTCGCAGCGCGCTAACATCTCCTGGTCCACGCTTGACGATGATCTTAAAATCTATCCGCGCGACCATGACGCGGATAAAAAATAAACTCCCGTGCACGCGTTATGAACGGGAGTTTATTCTGCCGGCATGTGCCGGTCATCAACCCTGCGGCTGTGCCTGGCCTGCCTGCGGGGTAGGCTCAATGATTATGGCAACGCGACGGTTAAGCTGGCGTCCGCCTTCGGTTGTGTTGTCTGCAATTGGATTAGACTCTCCCATGCCAAGAGCAGATATACGGGCGGCTTGTACGTTTTTAACCACCAAAGCATTCTTTACTGAATTGGCCCGCTGCTCTGATAACTGCTGATTATTAGATTCTGATCCCGTGCTGTCGGTATAACCCACTACCTTTATGGTGGTGTCAGGGTACCTATTGAGAATTTGCGCCACGCGGTCAATTTCCCCTGAAGCGTAGGCCGCAGATTTTATGACGGATGAGTTGCTATCAAACATCACATCTGATTTAAAGGTGATGATAAGGGCATCCTGTTCACGCTGAACCCCCTGCATGATTGCTGACTGCTCCCGTGCCTGTGACTCAGCGAGTGCCTGTTTGAATTCACGCTCCTGTTTGTCCATGTAATGCCCGATGACCCCGCCGGCAAGGCCGCCTACTACTGCTCCGATCGCAGCACCCTTGCCCCCGCCAATCGCGTAGCCAACGCCTGCGCCAACCACCGCGCCCGCCCCGGCACCGATGGTGGTCTTCCTATTCTCCTGCATGGCTGCACAGCCGGGCATGATAAGAGCAGCAACAAGTAACAACGCGCATATTTTTTTCATCGTGTATCTCCTTTATAATATAAGTTAAATACCTGTGAGAGCTGAGGGATAAATTATCCGGTCTTACCTCTCTATTATTAATTTTAACGGCCAGTGCGAGAATACCCTTTGACATAGCCTTTGCCCCGGTTCCCGGAACCGTTAGCATTAACAGCTCGATAATGGCCGCCGTTGTTTCCGCGATGCCCGGAACCACCGCCATTACCCGGGCGATAATACCCGCCGCCGTTCCCGCGGTGCCCGGAACCACCACCATTTTTAGGTCGATAATAGCCGCCGCCATTACCCTGGTGGCCGTAGCCACCGCCATTGCCGCGGCGATAATAATTACCGCCGTTCCCGTGATGGCCATATCCATTGCCATGGCCATAATTATTATCATCTCCGCCATAATTAAAAATTAAGCTCACAAACCCGAAAAGAGGATCGCACCCGTAGCCTCCACCATATGAATAGGGAGAAGCATATGCTACTGGCGCAGGGACATAATAAACCGGAGGCGGTGCATAATACACCACTGGGGCAGGAGCATAATACCCAGCTGGCGGAGAAGTATAAACCACCGGCGGGGCCGCATACCCTGGAGGTGTCTGATACGATGGTTGCGTCTGATATGTACCCTGGGGATAAACCGGCTGCGGAGGAATGGTGTTTCCTGCCCCAAAAGCCGCGCCGGCACTGACTAAAACTGCTATGGTTATGAGCACTACGGTCTTTTTCATGGTTCACCTCATTATTTAATAGTTAACTGCGTTTTTAATAGCACACTATCGCAAGAGCCATGCCAGTCTTCTGTTCAGCACCAACTCTGCGAATTAGTTTATGATTTTATTTTAACCGGATTGATAAATGTTATGGATGTTTCAGATTCCGCGACAGGAATGAAACAGGGAAGCAAACAACAGCTGGTTTAATGAGGGGTTATGCGATGTCTTTGTTTTCGGACGGGTTGTTGGATTTTTCACTACACCTTGTTGCTTCAATAATTACCAGTCTCAATAAATGTCCCGATTTCTTGTAAAAAGCAGTTAAGGGTCAGGTCTACCTTTTACATGGTTCCAACATACATTATGGGTGCACCCCTTGCTCGCCAATGTAGAATGTAACCTGAACACCATGTGTTTCGCTGCGTTCGTCTTCGACTCTACATAAAACAAAAGCAGAGCCATCGCTGACCCTGCCTTATGGTAATCGAACAGAACCTGCCAAACATATGACTGCAGGCCTAAATAAATACCTCACAGATATTCATGAAAACAATGAGGGTATATGTCAATCCATGACACAACGCACAGAAACGGCGTAGGCTTTAGTCATGAGTGTAGTGCTAGTGCCCTTGGTAACGCCGCTATGGCCGTAATCCAGAGTCCGGAACCCGGCGCTTTTGGCTTCGTATTCAGTAGAGGTCCAGAAGAAGACGTGCTGACCCAGCAAGTTGAACATGCCTGTAGGGGTAGGTACACGTTCACCGCCCGGCACGGCTGAAAATCCGGTTACGTTAGTGGCCCCTTCATTAGGTTCTGCCCATAATCCGGTTCCATCCTCTACCGTTCCTGTTGTTTTCATCATACCCCCGGCAGTTTTGCTTTCTGTTAAAACAGCATTCGGCTGCGATAGAGGATCCAAATATTTTATAAGCTTTGACCACTCCTGGTCACTTGGCAGGTGCCAACCGGCAGGGCAGGCGTTCATCGCTGCTTCCCAGTTGTATAGCCTTCCATACGTTTCGCAATTTGCAGGGTCATTTTGAAAACACCAACTGTTATCGATCTCGTAGTTAAGGTCCTGCGCAAGCCAGGTCTGATCTCCAAGAGTTACTGTTTTGTATGTCTGTCCGTCACGTGCATCTGTCATCTCACCGAAAATGGGTTCTATTTCACGAGTGCAACCACTGGTAAACAAAAACAACAGTACCATCATTATTAACGAACACGCTGTCATCTTCTTCATTGCCATCCTCCTTGTTAGGTATATGTCAATCCATGACACAACGCACGGAAAGGCCCATGGGCTTAGTTACGCCTGAATGGTCCCGGTAAAGGCTGTTAAGGCCGTAATCAAAGATCCTGAACCAAACGCTGGTGGCGTCGTACTCAGTAGATGTCCAGTAGATGGCGTGCATATGCATAACAAGGTAAGTGCCATCCTCCCAGCGGGCACCGCCCGGCACAGCAGAAAATCCGCTTGAGTTAGTGGCGCCTGTATTAGGGCTTAGCCATAACCCGGTACCGCTTTCAAACGTTCCCTTTGTTTTCAGCATACCACCGGCAATTTCGCTTTCTACTCCTACAGCGTTCGAATCAGCTTCAGGATCCAGATATTTTATAAGGGTTGCCCACTCCTGGTCATTTGGCAGATGCCAATCGGCTGGGCATGCGGTCTTCGCTGTTTCCCAGTCGTATAGCCTTCCATACGTTTCGCAATTTGCAGGGTCATCTTCATAACACCAGCTGTTATCAGTCTCGTAATTCAGGTTCTGCGCAAGCCAGGTCTGATCTCCAAGTTTTACTGTCTTGTATGTCTGTCCATCACGTGCATCTGTCATCTCACCCAAAATGGGTTTTTTATTGCAACCACCGGTAAACAAAAACAACATTACCATCATTATTAACGAAGCACGCTGTCATTTTCTTCATTGCCATCCTCCTTGTTAATGGTTTTAGGTGCTTTTGTGAGACCTTTTGAAGTAAATATAAAATGCCTACATACTAATGAGATGTCAAGAATATAAATTTAAAGTAACATATTTTTACCCCTGCGTCAAACAGGGGTAAAACCAACAATAAAAAACCCCCAATCACAAAACGGTGAATGGGGGTTTTTATCTTTTCTCAGGAATTTACTTTCTATTCGCTCATCGGGAATGCGACGCCCGGAGCCAGCACATCCTGCGGGTCAACAGCGTTTTTGATAATCTTTGCCATGGCAAAGTGATCAGGGCATTCAGTCCAGGTGCGCTTGTCACGGCCGACGCCCAGCGGCGCCATGCCGATCTCCTGCATCATCACATCAAACTGGGCCTTGATAGCGCCCACCATGGGAAGGAATTTCCGGTTGGCAAAGTCCAGCACAAAGATAACCTCTCCTGCCGCGTTTGAATGTCCGCCCATTGACAGGTAGGTCTGGCCGCAGCTTGCATAGAGCCTGATCGTGGGGTGCGGGTGATTCAGAAATTCCGGGTTGTCGCGGCAAACCTGCTGGTACGCCTGCATCCCCCGGTCCATATAGATTTCAAGTTTTTCCAGAGAATCAAACACGCCGCCGGAAACAAAGATGCCGCCGGAGTCTGATGTTCCGTTGAAGGTGCCGCATATTTTCGGGCTGTTGCACTGCTGCCAGCCGGCTGCATTTGCCTCATGGCCGTCAAGTATTGCAACCATCCAGCCCGGCATCACCACGCCGCCGTGCTGCTCAAGAATCCTGATGCAGGCATTGCGTTCAAAGTCAACTTTTGCCCGGGATCCGCGAAAGGACATGCCGATGAGGTTTATATCCTGCGTGGCTTTCACAAAGTGCGCGCCCTCCTGCCAGTGCTGGCTTGAATAGAGCGCGTGGGTCCAGCATCCCGGGCCCATTACCGTTGCTCCGCAGGCATATTCCTTCTTCATCACCTCGTACATGGCAGTACAAGCTGAAGAGAGGGTCGGAAAGGTCACCCACAAAGAGCCGACCTCATGGGGCGTGGGAAATAACCGGAACTCCATTTCAGTCACTATGCCGTATCCCGCGTTGGAAAAGAACGGCAGATAGGTCAGTGCCGGGCCGGGGCCGTGCGGCCATCCCGGGGCTTTCTGGTGGGACATGGAGCCAGCCTTCAGGATCTCGCCGCTTGCCAGAACCATTTCGTATCCGGCAGCGCAGTTGATGCCCATGCCGTCCTGGTAGCCGGCCATCTTGTTCTGCCCGGTAAATACCTGGTAGGGCACAAACAGCGAAGTCCCGGGACTGCCGCCGAAATAGGGACGATAGCCGAAATCCATATCGCGCACCACCTGGCTCACCTGCAATCCGGTGGCGCCGGGCTGGGCGCGCACCACCATGCGCTCCTTGTCAACCGTAACCTTCTGCATGCGGTGGAAATCAAAGGTAATGCCCACGTTGTTCTTGCCGGGGATGGAGCCGATGAGCAGCACGGTTCCACCGCCGACCGCGTACAGGGGCGCCTTCTCCTTCCGTGCCAGGTTCACCACTGCCTGCACCTCTTTGGTTGAGGCGGGATATACCACGGCCAGGGGATGATTTTCCGGGTAGAGCGCTCCCTGCCCGAAATAGGTCAAAACATCAGCGCCGTAAAAATACTGGGTCAGCGAATCACTGCGCACCCACTCAGCGCCGACAATTTTCTGTAATTTTTTAATTATAGTATTCATCTGGCCGCCTCCTTTCCCGTGTAGCCATATGCCTGCGCCACCAGGGACGTTAAATCCATGACCTTGAAATCCTTCGGCTTGCCCTGCATGAAGTTTGCCGAGCAGTACGGGCAGGCGGTAATGAGCACCCTCGCGCCGGTAGCTGCTGCCTCTTCCCAGCGGTTGGCTGCATAGCGTTTGGCAAGCTTCGGGTCTGAAGCCAGCAGTCCGCCGCCGGCACCGCAGCACAGGGAATTAGATCCTGAGCGCCACATCTCCTTAAGCTCAAGGCCAAGTCCCGCTATAACCTGCCGCGGCGCAACATATTCCCGGGCATAGCGTCCCAGATGACACGGGTCTTGATACGTTACCGCCGGCATCTTCAGCTTTTTCGCTTTCTTCTTTTTCAGCATCTCAGCATACAGCCGGGTAATTGATTCAAACTGTGCATTGCTTCTGCTGAACCGCGTGAGCACCGAGAGGCTTTCCGGATGGTAGCAGATCACCCGTTTGATACCGTACTTTTTCAGTTGTGCGTCAATAGCGCTTATGCATCCCGCGAGCACATCATGGCGCCCTGCGCTGATGAGCATCTCATCAACCGGGGGCAGCGGGTTGGTAATAAAGCAGCCGATCTTTTTGCCGCTCTTCTTCAGCAGAAATCCGATCTCGTTCAGCTTGGCGCTGTTGCAGAGCATGGTAGTATCGGCAAACAGGACCGTATCAACGGCGCCTGTTGCAGTCACATCCTTTACGCCGTACTTTTCAAGGATCGACAGTTTATGGTTTTTAGGAACCTGCGCATTGTCAGCAGCTTTTTGCAGGCTCTTTGGTTTCAGGCTGTCCGGGATAATTTTCCGCAGCTCCTCAAGGATGGTAATTGAAGGCGTGTGCCGGTAGCCGCGGCTGCACATATCTTCACAGTAGCCGCACAGAGTACAGGAGTAGAGGACTGTTGCCAGATCCTGGTTCCACTGCAGCTCACCCTGTGCGATACCCCGTGCTATATACATGAGCCCTGCCGGCTCATATTCGCCAAACAGTGTCGACCCTGAAGGACATTGCGTGGAAAAAGCGCCATTGGGTACCGCGTCCTGCACCACACCGCGGCAGGTTCCACAACGATTACAGCATAATGCTTTTGCGAGCAGTTCTTCTTTTGTCACTGGTATCACCTCCTCACAGTCCCAGTTTCCCTGGATTCATGATGTTATTCGGATCAACTGCCTTCTTTATAGATTTAAGCAGTTTGAAATTGTCCTGGTAAAAGGCTGCCACCTGCTTGGCGATAAGGGCGGACGGCCGGGGGAACATAACGCCGGCTTTGAGCAGCTTGCCGCAGATGCCGGTATATTCCGCGCGCGCTTTCTTCAGGTTCTTCTCCTCATAGCGCAGATCCGGCTGATAGTAGAAGCAGGCACCGGCCTGCAGGGGCATCAGGAGCGCGCCGGAATTTTTCGCAAACAGCGAAGAGCAGTCTTTGATCTGCTGTGCTGTTGCAATGGTCACAAACGGCACCCGCTCAAAATCATCGCCTGCATGCAGCGCATACCCGGCAGGGCTTGATATTTCAGCGAGGATCCGGCCCTCAGCCGTGCGCGACAGCCTGGTTATGATCTCGCCGCCCAGCTGTTTTGCCAGTGCGTTTAAATCTTTTTTCTTATACGCCACCTCGTCCTTCTCAAAACCACGGGTTACCAGCACCACGGTCCATGCCGGAAGCTCTCTGGCAGAGATGCCTCCCAGCAGTTCCGCACCATAGGTCCGGTTTACGGCAAATATTTCGTGAGGCTCTTCCGTTGCTATGAAGGTTTTCAGGGCGCGGGTTGCTTCATTAATATTTTTACAGGGGAAGAACAGCACCTGGTTTTCCGGGGTCGCGGTTTTCAGGGTTATTGCAGCTGCGGTTATGATTCCCAGCGTTCCCTGCGCCTGACAGAAGAGGCGCGCAACCTGGGCGAATGATACGCCCCAGGAATACTTGTCCGGCCGGTCCTGCTTCATGGCCATCTGCCCCGTGGCAAACGGCTCGCCGTCAGCGCGGAACCCCTGCATGGTGAGCATCTCCCAGGGATGGTATTTGGGCCATCCGTAGAGCGGCATCATCTCAAGATAGGTTCCCAGCACCGATGCTTCTTTGGGTACATCGATGGCGGTCAGGGTGCGCAGGCCTTCATCTGCGCATATTTTTTCCAGCTGCTCAAAGGTAACCCCCGGCTCAATCACGGCATTGCGGTTCTTGGCGTCAAAATAGAGGATGCGGTCCAGCTGCGAAAGATTAACTGCCGTGGCGCCTTTTACTGACGGCAGATGGGTGTCCTGCAGATTGGTTCCGGTGCTGACCGGGACCAGCGGTGTCCTGGTTCGGTTGGCGTGTTTTATAATTTCCTTAACTTCTTCGCTGCTTGTCGGCAGCACGGTCTTTGACGGTTCATAATCTGAAAAGAAATTACTCATGCGCTTTCACCTCCCTCCATGCATTCCTGCAGCATGACCAGAAAACTAACGATCAGCGAACCGTTGTGATGATCAGCGCCTGCCTTGATGTTTTTCTGGTCGTTGTTCATGGCTACCAGAACCGGCGGGCATTTGGCTGAGAACAGTTCGGCAAATTTTTCCCTGGTTATGTTCCACAATAAAAACGGTTTCTTTGGCGGTCGCTGTGCCACGGCAATCGCGGTGCCATCCCAGCTTACCACCAGGGGGGAGTTGCCCGTTACCGCAAGGCAGAGCAGGTCGCCCTTGATGGTGGCCGGATAGCCCTGGGGATTGAGGCGTTTCAGCCTGTCCTGAAGGCCGGGGTCAGCTTGCAATACTGATTCCCATTTTGCAATGTTTATGTCCATACACACACTCCCTTGTTAAATAGTGTTTCTCAATTGTTAAGCCCCTGGCCGGCACGCGGCGAACGCTCTGTAAAACAGGAGAAGGGTGTCCGACGACAGTTATCGAACACCCTTCCCTATCCATGTTTTATATCAATTTCAGAGCACCTGTATTCCGCTGCAGCACCGGTAACAAACCAATTTCCGACAGTATCTGATTCAATGTTTTTCTCCGCGCGCTCTACTCTATTATTTACTCTGCCAGTTAAGAAACTTTCTGAAGTTATTGCCCATCAGCTTGTGCTTGAATTCCATGCTCAAAGGCAGGTTCATGATGTTGTCCACCATGGCCCGGTAGACCGGCAGCGTCAGGGGGAAGTCGGTGCCGTAAAACACTTTGTCCGGCATGAAGAATTCCAGGAAGCGCAGATGGTCCATGTCCCAGTAGTACTTAAACTGCATCAGGGTCGGATGGGGGATGGTTATGTCGGTGTACAGATTATCATGCTTCATAACATTCCACAGACCCATCATCGGGTTGTTGAACACGCCGCAGTGCAGCTGCAGGATTTTCAGCTTGGGGAAATCCATGGCCACGTCATCCACATAGACCGGGTGCTGATACTTTGCCCTGGTTCCCGGCAGCTCTTCCACGCCGGTGTGAATCTGGACATGCAGACCCAGCTCCTGGCATTTTTCATAGGCAGGATACAGGTCGGGATTATTGGGGTATCCTATGGTGGGCGGGTGAATCTTGATGCCGGGGAACCCGCACTCTTTTGCCGAGATTACCATCTCAACCGCGGCCTGCTTGCCGTAGCGCTGATGCACACCACCAACAGCGGTGAAGCGTCCGGGAAAAGCATCGATGAATTCCTTTTTAACGTATTCGTTAGGCACATACCACTTCCATCCATTCGGGTTGCCCGGAAATGGATCGGTTATACCATGGATACACTGCAGGCACATGGCCTCAACACCTGCCATGTCCATGTACTGGACGAAAACCTCAGGGGTCAGGTTCGGGCATTCTTCCGCCTTGGTAATGACCTTGAAAGGGTTGGGATCGCCGAGGAAGGCGCGGGCTCCCATCATGCTTCGCGCTACCACTGTATCGCCGCACCAGAAATCAATAGATCCGGGGCGATCGGCAATTCCCTTTTTCTCCAGGCCTGGATGTCCGTGGCTGTCAAAAACCCTGAACGGCTGTACAGCCATCAATTTTTCTATGGTTCCCTTTTCTTCTGACATACTCGTTCTCCTTTGTTATGTTATGCATTGCTACAGAACCTTGGTCATTTCTGCAAGCTGTATCGGGTCTACTACATCCGGCGATGTCGCGTAGGGCGGATTGGAAATATTATTCGGGTCAAACTCGCGCTTCATTGCCTTGACCAGCAGGTGTACGTTAAAGAACTGCGGACCGAGCAGATCATAGGCCGGCCCGAGAAGACATACGGTTGCTCCCGCACACTTTTCTCCGAGCATCCCCACCAGCGATGACAGGAGGAACTGAATGGCTTCGGCAGCTTTCTCCGGCTCCTGCTCCGGCCACAGGTCAGTGGTCATCAGAGCGCCGTAGCCCTTCTCCAGGGGGCTGATCCAGCCGCCATGGAAGCTGATGGGAAGAAGGTTCTGGCCCTTTCCTGCCTCGCGCATTTTTCTCTGAACGCGGTTGGCACGCAGTATTTCCTCTGCCACCGTATCGATGGAATCAAGACACGCGGTACCCTGATGAAAACAGTCCGTGGGACGGCTCAGGCGCATGGAGTGAGCGGTTCTGATCCAGTCATTGGTTACCCGCATCCACACTTTGTACCGTTCGCGGTCCAGGGGATCGGGCGATTTTTCGGAGAGGAAGGTCCCGCCCATCTTTTCCACAATGTGCTTCAGCACTTTTTCTTCATATTCAAGCTGCTCAACAGACGTTATAGCGGAGAGGGCCACGATATTGTAACCATGCGGGAAAAAGTCCTCGTTAGCACCCTTGTGGAATTCTTCCTTGCTGCGGGCAGCCCAGGTCCACATAAACTGCTTGGCATTGTGCTGCACGACAATTGCCAGCTCTGCGCGCGCTATTTCATAGTGCAGGTCACATGCCCAGCGCAGCTGCTCTTCCTCTTTGTCCGGATAGGCTTTAATGGCTGCAGGGAAATCAATCATATACCACCTGACTTTATCCATCGGGAAGAAGGATTCCTTGTCAACTGCGTTTCCCTGAGTCGGGAACACCACCGGACCAGGCCAGGGGAACAGGCGCGTGGAAATTTTGGTGACCATTCCCATGCCGCCGGCATGGCCGAACTGGGCACCACGGAAGAATCCGCGCAAATCAGGGCCCGGACCGTCATTCCAGATCCAGTCGTCAGATCCGGCCTGGGCGATGGAGCCGCTGCGCAGTATCTCCCCGTTCGGCAGGACCACCTCAAAGGAGAGGAGCTGGTGAGCACCGAGTGCCGACAGCCATGAATTACCGTAGGCACCGTGCCACTGAATGTTTGCCAGTGCTGAAACCTGAGCTCCTGCAGGGGGAGACGGAAAAGTACATCCTACTTTCATTGCCTCTGCCTGACAGGAGGCAAAGTTCACATAGGGCTCTATAACCATGTACATGTTATTCTTGTCGACCTTTATGATCTTGTCCATCCGCTTGGGGTCCACAATGATCACCCCTTTGCCCGCCATGGCCTGCGCCGGGTTGGGGAACGCGCTGTTGATCATGCCGGAGCCGCGGGGAATAAAAACGAACTGATAGCGGTTAGCCAGTTTCACGATGGCCTGAACTTCTTCGGTGGAATCGGGCAGCACCACGCAGGTGGGCCGCATCTGCGTCCCGAGCTGTGAGCGCTGGATACAGCCGTCGGCAGTCCACTGCACGCGCGAGTAGGACTGGCAGATTACCGGATCGTCGCTCACATGTTCATCTCCAACCACATCCTTCAATGCTCTAAGAGCTATTTCTGAAAAAGCCATTTTTCTTCTCCTTATTTCTGGAATTTGCTTAACAGCCGCACCTTGTGGCCGTGACCTTTTATTACAGATTAATTCTTCCCGGATTGAGCGTTCTGTTCGGGTCAATAATCTTTTTCAGCTTCTTGATTGTCTCAAAGGTATAGCCGGAACGGGAATAAATCATGTCGGCCCAGTCATAGTATGGCCTATAGAAGAATGCTCCTGCATTCATAACTGCCTCGCTGGCGTTTTTATGAAACGCCTTGATCTTTTCGATGCCGGCGCCTGCCGGGTCACAGGGAATAGTGAATTCAACGTGACAGACGCGAGCCCTTTGCCTGGGCTGAATATACAGACCGAGGTCATTGGTCGCTAATCCGCTCTCTCCAGCCAGCTGTTTAAACAGGTTCCAGTAGGCGGGGACTTTATCCATGCCGCTCTCAAAAACAACGTCCAGGCATCCGCCCATCTGCCGTTCTTTCCAGTATACGTCTGCCTCCCAGGGGCCGTTCAGCATGCCTTGCAGGCGCTCGCTTGCAGCAGGAATCGCAGCGATTCCCTGCGTCACCGCGCATTTGTACTGGTCTGCGATTTCGGCAACAGCCTTTTCCTCATAGGCGATGCGGTCCTCGGGGAAAAATTGTCCGCCCCAGAGGTTCAGCACAATGCAGTACGGAGGAAGCTTGCGTGCAAGGGCGGGAATTTCGTCGTCACTCTCTGCCAGGATCGCTGCCAGGTTATATCCGTTCAGAAGAAAGCACTCATGCCCGATTTCGCGCCGCTGTATGGTGTAGAACGGCATCACCGCGTCTTCCAGCGTATTGAACGGCAGGAATACCAGCTTCTCCAGGAGCGGCTTGTGAAATATTTTGACATTCATTATCGTGATTACCCCGAAGGTGCCCTGACATCCGGTCATCATCCGCCACCAGTCAATACCGGGGCCGCCGACGCTGCACAAATCGGATTTGGTTTTGTCAGGTATCTCTTCCGCGGGCATGGCATCAACAGCCATGGCGCCGGTTCTGAAGAGCTCTCCGGTTCCCCACACAATCTCCATGGTTCTGAGCGGCTCATCGCATTCGGTTTTAGCGGTAAGCACCGGCTCCCGCTCCAGCACGCTGGTTATAACCGACTTGTCCTTGCGCGGCAGCAGCGTATTCAGGGCCTGCATGCCGTGTTTGTCCAGCTCAGCTTTCAACTCCCCGAAGGTAACGCCGGGCTCGATCAGCACCCACCGGTTACGGGTATCGGTGCGCGGTATCCGCTTCATGCCGGACAGATCGAGTATCATCCCTCCTTCTTTCGGAATGCCCGTTCCATAGGTACCGGTACCGGAACTGCGGGGAACAACGGGGTAATTGTTTTCATTGGCAATCTTGATTACACCCTGTACCTGAGCGGTGTTTTTAACCTTTACCACCATATCAGGCATGCGGGGCGTCATTAAGCTCGTGTCGCTGGAGTACTTCTTCAGGGCTGCGCCGTCAGTAATGGCGTTCTCCTTTCCAACTACTCCTGCAATCGCCTCAATCATGGTGCTCAATGTTGTAACAGATGTGCTCATACATGCTCTCCAGATCTAAAAGGTGTTTTATGTTTTAATGTGTTCTCACGTTCTCTATTTTTTCACCTGCTGGTGTTGATCTATAGAATGGAATATCTTCCAGGGGAATTATGCTCCGTACCGTTCATGCGGAAAGCTGTTTTTTTCTTATATCACGTGTCATAGGGAGATGGTTAAAAATAACAACCCGTATTTCCCGTATGTTTTTTCGTGAGTATACTCATATATAATCAAGCATGCCGGCTATGTCAAGAGAAAACTTCAGCCTCGGTAAATATATAGAAACATAGGGGATTCCCCTACTGAAAAATATAGCCCTTCCCCTATTGAGCTGGCCGCAATAATAAGTAGTAGTATGCAGTCGTGGAGGTTATCCGGTAACTGTTATTGGACACGGTAAAAGCATCTCTCATGCACCGGCTAATTACCTGTTGTATAGGAGAATATATTTGTTATAAGATTAAGTGCGTCAGTTCTTCCGGCACAAGCACCTTTGTCGGTCCGCTGGACGTGACGACGAAAAGGTTGATCGGCAAATAGCCTTTAACCATTATTACAGGAGGTAGATGCCATGAAAAAAGCTGTTTGTTTTTTTACTTTGTTTCTGCTGCTCAGCGGCTCCGCTTATTCCGCTACCGAGTGCGACGTCTGGCTTGGAACATGGGACGTGGTGTATGAAGACGGGTCATCGTACGTCTGGGTAATTGATGAAATCATCACCGGCACTTCAAAAAACATTCCCTGTCAGGCCAAAGGGGCGAGCACACCCGTGGCCGGCGGTGCAAGCTTCCCGTTTCAGATCATCACCGTCACCTTTATGCCCGGATTCACGTACACTGAATCTTCCCAGCTCGGCCAGGACATGGGCAAGCATGTTCTGGAGCCGAATGGTGCAGGTGATGCGTTTGTGAGTGGTACGCTGTTTACGGACTACGGCATTGCAAGCGGCACCAAGCGTGTTTCAGGACCCCGTTGCGGCGGGCTGCAGCCGCCCTTTGCCGCAGCCGGCGCTGCGGCACTTGAATTGACCATCAACGGCACAGAAACAAATTTTGATGAAACAACGGCTGTTTCATTTGACTGCGCGGAGGTTCAACTTGTAGCAGCCGATGTACTGTCCCCCACCAAGATTGTTGCATCCATCAACATTGCAGAGAATGCCGCAGACACTGTCTGCGCCGTCATTGTTACTACCGGCAATGAAAAAATACAGTGCAGTCTTCAAGTGCGCGGTGTTGGTGACCCGGAGCGGGTCGCATGGGAATTCCCGACTGGTAATACCGTTTTATCATCCCCAGCAATAGATAATGGGTATGTCTATTTTGGCAGCGCGGATAAAAAAGTCTACTGCTTGAGCGAACAGGACGGCAGCAAAGTCATGGGAATTTGAAACCGGCAATGCGGTGTTTTCATGTCCGGCAGTGTCTGACGGGCGTGTATATGTCGGAAGCAATGACAGCAAGGTGTACTGTCTGGATGCGCAGAACGGCAGTAAAGTCTGGGAATTTAAAACCGGGGACGCGGTACAATCCTCTCCTGCTCTCGCAAACGGCAATGTATACGTGGGCAGCTACGATAACAAGGTCTATTGCCTCAATGCTCAGGATGGCAGCAAGATATGGGAATTTGAAACTGCCAATGATGTGTACTCCACACCGGCGGTCGCGAATGGCTATGTATACGTGGGCGGTGTTGATTACAAGATGTACTGCCTTGATGCCAAAACCGGGAGCACGGTGTGGACCTTTGCGACTGATGGTGACATACCACCCTCACCCGCCATATATAAGGGCAAAATCTACTTCGGCAGCAAGGACAACTACTTTTACTGCCTTGACGCAAAAACCGGAGATAAGCTGTGGGATTTTAAAACCGGGGATATTGTCTTTTCCTCGCCCGCGGTCACGACCCGGGGCTTTGTCTATTTCGCGAGTCTTGACAGCAAGGTCTACTGCATCGATGCGGAAACAGGCGCCAAGGCCTGGGAGTTTACCACTTCAGAGCCGGTCCAGTCCTCTCCCGCGGCAACCAGTGATTATGTCTATATAGGCAGCAACGACAGCTAATGTGTACTGTCTTGATGCCAAATACGGCACCAAGGTGTGGAATTTCAAGACCGGCGGCTCGGTCTATTCTTCGCCGGCAGTCGCAGATGGCCGCGTTTATGTGGGCAGCTTTGATAATAAACTGTACTGTCTGAAAGCTCCTGATGAAGAGCAGGAATCATGGCCCATGTTCCGCAGGAATAACACCCGCACCGGTTCTCCTGAAGAGCAAAAATGTCTTGCCACCGCCCTGCTGGGTAAGTCGGATCATCGGCTTGCTGTAGCCCGGCGTTTTCGTGACGAAGTCCTCGCAGGTTCTGCCATGGGAAGAAGCGTGATAACCGCTTATTATGAATATGGTAAACAGTGCATCCCGTTCTGCGAACAGCACCCGGCGGCGGGAAAAGTTTTCGGGGTCATCCTGGCAGCAATACTTCCGGCACTTGAGCTGTCAATGCAGTAAAATATCCATTCGGGGGCTGTTGCATCCGCAGCAGCCCTCTTTCTTTTTATAGTTTTAGATGCGCCCTGTGCGTTCCGTACGGGGCATATTCATGCCGTTTTTTTAAAGGCCCTCTATTATATAGTGCCTCGTTTCATGTTATACTATTAGCTACCCTTTCAGGTACGTTTCTGTGTTGTATATAATTATTACCTCAGGTAAACGCATCCCATGCTTAAACGCTGCGCTCACTGTGTCATGCCGGAAACAGAGGGCCATATTGCCCTCGATGATAACGGAATCTGCAACATCTGCAATAAGCACTTGCACCAGCAGCAAAAAGAAGGCTCCCCGTTTGTTCACAATGGTCTGGCCGACCTGCGGAAAAAGGTTCAGGAATCAAAGGCAGCAGCAGACAGCGCCTATGATGCACTGGTAGCACTTTCCGGAGGCAAGGACAGCACCATGGCACTGTACGTAACGGTTAAAGAGCTTGAGCTCCGGCCGCTTGCTGTCTTTATCGACAATGGCTTCTGCACTGAGGCGATGTACAGCAATGTGCGCAATGCCACGGATAAGCTGGGCGTTGACCTTCTCATCTACGCTCCGCAGCTTATAAAAAAACTCTTTAAACACCTCCTGCTGAGCAAAAGCCGGGTCTATTACTGCCGCATATGCAACGCCCTGATTGATTACTACCTGCGCGCAATCGCCCGGCAGCAGGGAATCCCGCTGCTCATCACCGGGCTTACCAAAGGCCAGGAATTCTTAAAGGGAACTGAGCTCTTCTGGATTTACCGCGCATCAGACGCTAATCTGCTGCGGGCGATTGACGGCCAGCCTGAATTCAAGCAGGTTGCAGATATGTTTGCCAGCCTTGCGCTCTATTTTCATAAAAACTTCAGCTCCATCACGCAGGTCGCGCCTTTTCACTATCTTATCTACGAAGAAAAGGAGATTCTCAGCGTCCTCACCGGAGAGCTGGGCTACACGCTTCCCAGCATCAGCTGGCCGCAGGGCTCAACAAACTGCCTGTTCAACTTCGTATCCCAGTCGCTCACCGTAGATTATTTCGGCTATTCCCAGCACGAGGCGGAAATCAGCGCCCTGGTAAGAAATAACGAAATGTCGCGCGAGCGGGCACTCGAAATTATTGAAACGCCTATTACCGAGAAACAGATCGAGCTGGCCCTGGCGAAACTGAATCTAACCTGCAAAGACGTCTTGTGATTTTATAACTTTTTCATTGCATGAGTGTAAACTCCAGCGGGAGTCCAGTAATTTCAATTGGTTATAGATTCCCGTTTTCACGGGAATGACATTTTAAGAGGTAGCCTGAAGTCTAAAACAAGAAACATTTTCTGTGCTATTCTGCTGTTTTCTGTGGCAATAATTTTTTCAGCCACTGAACGGCACAGATTTGTCACAGAAGATAAAAACTTAGAGCACTGTTCGATTTTAAAAGTTTATGTCTGTGTTATTTTGTGTTTTCTGTGGCTAAACAATATTTTTTTCTCCGCGCATGAATACAAACAATAAATTCAGCTGCTGTGTTATTGGTGAAACAACGCTCCTGGTGCAGTGCTGTGAACTGCTGCTGCGCCGCGGTCACACGATTCACGGGGTTATTTCACCAAATCCTGACCTCATCCATTGGGCTTCCGCCCGCGGCATAGTGCACACAACCCCGGATAATGATCTTGCCGGCTTTCTGCAGCAGCAGCCGTTTGACTACCTGTTCAGCATTGTCAATAATGCGGTCCTGCCTGAAAACATCCTTGCGCATTGCGCGCAAGAAGTCCATAAATTTCCATGACGCGCCCCTGCCCCGGTACGGCGGGCTCCATGCAACCTCCTGGGCGCTCATGAACCGGGAGCGCACGCACGGCATCACCTGGCATGTCATGGCGCCGAAGATTGATGCCGGCGGCATTCTCAAGCAGAAACTGATACCCATTGCAGATACTGACACCGCGCTGAGCCTTAACATCAAATGCTACCAGGCTGCTGCTGACGCGTTTGCCGAACTAATCGAGGAGCTGGCAGCAGGCACTGCTGCTGAGACCGTGCAGAATCTTTCTGACCGGACCTATTACCCGCGCTACCGGCGCCCCGCGGCCGCGTGTGTCATCAACTGGGACGCGCCTGCGGAAGAGATTGACGCGCTGGCGCGGGCGCTTGATTTCGGCCCCTACCCCAATCCCCTGGGTGTTCCCAAAACCCTGCTTGGCAGCGCGTGGATCATTGTGACGAAAATGCACATGCTCGCGTCCTCATCACAGGCTGACATCCGGGACCGTGGTGGCAGCAGACGACCAGGGCATTACCGTCGCCACGCGAAGCCGTGATATGCGCATAACCGCAGCCGCCGGCATCGACGGCTGCATGCCTGTCAATGCGGCAGCTTATCGATACCTTTGGCATTAAACGCGGGCATTGTTTTACCAGCCCGGAGCCTCATGCTGCTGAGCGCCTTACCCGCATCTATAATGAAACCTGTTGCCATGAATCGTACTGGAGAAAACATCTGAGTTGTCTGCAGCCCCTGTCGCTGCCCGATATGAGCCTGGAAGGAGCGCCTCGTGAAAGCCGTCTGGCAAAGTGTTTTACCATTGCTGTGCCGGATGCGGGTGATTGCGCAGCCGCATGCGGGATAGAGCTCAGGCATTATATCAGCGCTTTGTTTGCCGCCTTTCTCGCGCGCCACACCGGGGTTGCGGATTTTTATATCGGCTATAAGCCTGCGGCACTCACGGAGACGCTTAATGGATTCGAGGGCCTGTTTGCTTCAAGGCTGCCCCTGCATCTCTCCATCGATACAAAACAGACGGCTTCACAGCAGCTTTCCCTGCTCGCGTCTCAAATACAATCCGCTGAGAAGCATGCAACCTACCCCCGTGATCTCGCGCTTCGCTGCCCGGAGCTGCGCGCAGCAGCCCTGCCCCGCTACCCCATTGTGCTGGAGCATGCAGCGGATAGTGAAACCGTCAGCGTGCATCAGGATGCCGCGCTTGCCCTCATTGTCGCGCAGAACGGGAAAAGCTGCCTGCTGGTATGTGATATTGTGCAGGTCGATGAGCAGTATGCGCTCAGCCTGAAAAACCAGTTCAGCGCTTTTTTAAAAGCCGCTGGCGTTGCTCCCGGAGAACAGCTGTCCCGGCTGCCGCTTGTTTCAGCTGAAGAGAAAAAGAATATTATTGAACGCTGGAACGATACGCGCCGGGAATTTAATACCGACACATGCATTCACGAGCTTTTTGAACAGCAGGTTCTGCGCCAGCCTGATGCCATCGCCACCATTTTTGAAAGCACCACAGTAACCTATTCTGACCTGAATACGCGGGCAAACCAAATAGCCCGTCATCTTCAAAAACAGGGGGTTACGCCGGGGATGCTGGTCGGAGTGTGCCTTGATCGTTCACATGATATGATTGCAGGGCTGCTGGGCATCCTTAAGGCAGGATGCGCGTATGTGCCTCTTGAACCATCAATGCCTGCAGAGCGCATCGCAACTATTCTGGACAGTTCAGGCATTAGCGCTGTCCTGTCCGAGGAACGATATGCGGGGATGACACGTCACCCCGGAGTTGCAACCATCTTCATAGATCAGGATGGGGAGCGCATGCTGCAGGCTGATGATGGGCATAATCTCCCGCGCGCCGCTCAACCGGATGATCTGGCCTATGTCATATACACCTCCGGCAGCACCGGCAGGCCTAAGGGAGTGGCAGTGACGCACCGGCCGGCAATAAATCTTTTTGAGTGGGTCTATCGGACGTGCAGCTTCAGCGAACAAGACTGCGTGCTTTTTATCACCTCTCTCGGGTTTGACCTTTCTGTATTTGATATTTTCGGCATGCTCGGCTGCGGCGGAAAAATATACATCGTGGAAGAACACAAGCGCCGTGATGCGGGCTATCTCGCCAGAACTCTCTGTGAGGAGAATATAACCTTCTGGGATTCAGCGCCGGCAGCGCTTCAGCTTCTTATACCTTCTCTCAATGCGCAGCCGCAGCCGGTAAAAAACACCGGATTTCGGCAGGTGTTCCTCAGCGGAGACTGGATTCCAATAACGCTGCCTGACGAAATCAGGGCTGTTTTCCCTGGAGCGCAGGTCATGGGCCTTGGCGGCGCGACCGAAGCCACGGTCTGGTCCAATTATTTTCCGGTTAACCGCGTGGAGCCCAACTGGCGCAGCATTCCCTACGGCAGGCCGATGCAGAACTGCCGCTATTACATCCTGGATGAGCATCAAGCTGTGTGCCCGCCCGGTGTTACCGGTGATCTGTATATCGCCGGCGAATGCCTGAGCCGGGGCTACCTGAACGAGCCTGAGCTCACTGACCGCAGTTACATCCCTGATCCATTCAGCGCTCAAAAGGGCGAGCGCATGTACCGCACCGGCGATCTGGCGCGGTACTTCCCGGACGGCACCATAGAATTCCTGGGGCGCAGCGATTTTCAGGTAAAGGTTCGCGGCTACCGGATCGAGCTGGGCGAGATTGAGCAGGTTTTGAGAAGGCATGAATTGATAAAAGAAGCGGTTGTAACCGTGCAGCAGGACCCCGGCGGCGATCAGAAGCTGGTCGCATATCTCATATCCGGCAACGGCGCTCTTCCTGCGCCGCGTGAGCTGCGCTCCCATGCAGCACGTTATCTGCCTGATTACATGGTGCCTAATCTGTTTGCCCGTCTTGAGAGCTTCCCGATCAGCCCCAATGGCAAGGTGGACCGCAAACAGCTTCCGTGGCCGCTGCGACAGCCCGCGGCGGAACATGAGGCGGCCGCCTCAGTCGTCCCTGTCTCAGGGGACCGGGAGAGCCTGACAGCGCTCCTTGCAGGCTATTTCAGGGAAATTTTAGATATCGCATCAATCTCCGCCGATGATGACTTTTTCGACCTCGGGGTCACTTCGCTCAATCTTATTCAAATTGCGGAAAAGCTCCATCAAAGACCGGGGATCGATATTTCCGTAGAGACCTTTCTTGATAATCCGACCATCCGTGCTGTTGCCGCCCATATTCTGAAAGACGCTTCTGCTGATTTTCAGTTTATCGGCGCTGAGCTGACACTGCCGTCAGCAGCCGCAGGCAGCGCGCAAGGCACCTGCATGCAGCACGTTCCGGCAGGCACTGACACACGGCTTGCTGCCGCAGCCATCTCCGCGCCGTGCCGGGAAAATAATAACGGCCTTATCAGAGAACTCTCCGGGCATTTCATCGCCGTGCTTGGCATTTCCGGCATTAACCCTGACGATGATATCTTTGATCTTGGCGTTACCTCTCTCAACCTGATACAGATCGCGGAACGGCTGCAGAAACAGAACAAGATTACTATCCCCGTAGAGGTATTTCTTGACCATGCCACCATCCGCGGCATTGCAGCGCATATCGAATCCACCACTGCCGCGTCCGC
>CAWDOY010000035.1:0-61032 GCA_963803975.1 uncultured delta proteobacterium | reverse complement strand
CACATCATGGCCATCGGCAAGGAAGCGGTTATACCCGACATCCTCTCGGCAGCAGGGCTGAACGGCGCATAAGGGGGACGCGGTACGACTCAGCCACTCGGCCTTGTGCTCGTGGCCGAAAGGCTCGCCGAAGTCAGATTTTCAGGATATTCGCAGAAAACCATTAGCCCTGGTTTTTAGCCGAACACGCAACAAAAAAGAGCCATCACTGGTGATATGTGACGGCTCTCTGCCTGATAAGACCTGCTCTTTTGGGTATAGGGTCATCAGCGACTATTTTATAATGGTAATTTCTTTAAAATCGAAAACAACCCCTATTTTTCCTAATAGACAAAATAGTGTTGCAGCGCTATGGCAGTAAGGCGAAAGCTTGTCAGGTATATCAGATTAGAAACGTTATCGTGAAATATAATCTCTCAGGAGAATAAATAATGTATAAATATGAAATAGTAATTTACTGGGATAAAAAAGATAAAATTTATATTGCAGAGGTTCCCGAGCTGCCAGGGTGTGCTGCACATGGTAAGACCTATGATGAAGCGTTAAGAAATGCCAAAAAGGCCATTCAACTATGGCTTGATACTGCCACAGAGTTTAACGACCCTATCCCGGAGCCCAAAGGTTCAAAGCTCATGTATGCGTGAGATTTTATGAATCAACGTTGAGGTGGATCGATAAAAATGGCTGTCCCCGCTTTCCCTTCCCGCAGAAAAAGACCCGGGGCAAACCTCCAAAGTATGGGCAAAAACTGTCCAGGGATTATATTCTGCAGCAGTACCCGCAACACGAGATGAAACTTCATGCCTACGGCAAACTCCGGTCTTTTCAGTTTCACTGCCTCACGGCACAGGTGCGCTTCCTCAAGGGCCATCTGTGCAAAATAGTCTGGAGCCGGTTCCTGGACGACCACGACCGCTGGACCAACTGGCATTTGCTTATCTGCACAGACAAAAATCTTTCACCGCAGGACATTATCTCAACCTATGCCCTGCGCTGGTGGACCGAGCCCATGTTCAACGAACTGAAAAACCTCTTCGGCCTTATCAATGCCTGGCAGCAGACGCGCCAAGTGCTAGCCCGCTGGACCATGCTGCTCAGTCTGGCCTACAGCCTGCCCAGGCTTTTGTCCCTCTGGCTGGGCTCCGTCAAAGGCGAAAAGCTTTTTTCTATCCCCTGGCGGGCCAATCGCCCCGTAACCGCCGGATGGATAGCCGATGCCATAACTATATTATTTCTATGGTTTCCCGATTCGTTGCCTGTGGAACCGAAATGCACGAAAATTAACCGTACCCAAGCAGCACTTTTACGACCAACTCGACCAAACCGGCTGAAACAGCCCTGGTTGCAAAACGTTAACACGCTTTTTTTGTCGCTCAAATTGTGCGACCCAGGAATTCTGCGCCCATTTGCTGCGCCGGCAAACTATAAAGTATAATTTTTGCAATTAATAACTTTGAAAAGCCAGGTTTGGGAGAGATAGGGTTCGAATGGTGATGGCTTTTTAATTAGAAGCTGCGGTTACCCCCCAATTTTTAACCGTCAGTTATTATTGCGCGGATGCCTTATTATAGTGTATAAAGGCTCTGTGCATAAAAATTAACTGCACAGGTAACTTTAGAGGGAGGTCTACATATGAAAGTCATGGCCATCATCGGCAGCCCGCGCAGGGGCGGCAACACCGAGCTGCTCGTTGACCGGGTCATTGAAGGCTGCAGGAGCAGGGGCAACACAGAGATTGAAAAGGTGTTTATAGCTGACCGGAACATACAGTACTGCAGCGGCTGCCTGACCTGCACCTTCCCGCCGCCGGGCACCGGCAAATGCGTGCTGCGCGATGATATGGATGTGCTGATTGAGAAGATCAGGGAAAGCGATGCCTTTATTTTCGGCACGCCCAACCACATGCGCACGGTGACCGCGCCGATTCTCAACTTCCTGGCCCGGATGCTGCCGCTGTTGCGCTACGAGATAGAATATGATGATAAGGGGAACATGATCGGAGCAACCGGCGTGTCAAAAATCCAAGACAAAAAGGCGGCCATGGTCATAAGCCAGGGCGACCCGTTTTTCTCGTCCCCGCTGGTGCACATGGTCCTGGAGCGGAATTTGCGGGACTTCCGGCTGAAACTGGTGGGCGATGTCATCAGCATGGGGAACCTGCAGAAGCAGGATGTCGCGGGGAAAGCAGAAGATTTAAAGACAGCTTTTGAGCTCGGGGTGAAGATGGTAACATGGAGCGGGTTTTAGCATCCGCGCCTGTTATGCGCGGGCGGATAGAGAAAAAACACTGCCCGCTATCCTTCAGGCTTCGATTCGCAAATACGGTGACATATGCGATACAAAGAAGATGCTTGATAATGCTCCCTCAGCCCTTTGATAAGCTTGACATCTGACGCTTTTTTTTCTATAGTTGCTCCAGTTGGAATAATGTTAAAAAACCAGGGGAGGAATTATGAAAAAGTTTTTCAAAGTTGTTGGTATCATTCTATTACTTATTATTGTTGTAGCGGGGATATTTATCGCAACCTATCAGCCAAAGAAGTATTCAGACTTCGGCGTGTACGCAAACCTGCGCAGCTTCACCATTTCCCTGATGCAGGAGTATAAGACGACTGAGCGTCCCATAACCGGGGAGTTTAAAGATTTTTCCTTGGAGCTGGCGTTTCCCTACAGCAAGCTTTTTGGCGGTAAATACCTGGGCATCCCGCTGGCGTCTTATGAGAGCGACCGCATAACAGCAGCCACCATAAGCCAGTTTGAAGTCCCCCCGAAGTCAGGCTACTGCCGGGATTTTACCTTTAACCTGCGGCCGCGCTTCGAATTCAAGGCGCCCATTATACACATTGATTTTATGAAGCCGTCGCCGGGACTGCCCGGTCTCTGCAGCATGGACTTTTTTGACGTGGACCCGGAGAACATCAATCTTGAGGCCTTCTTTGGCCAGGAGCAGAATGGCGTGAAAAGGGCGATGGGACTGGTTGAAAAATACCAGCGCACGGTCGAGCAGGGCAGGGGCAAGATCACTGCCTATCTGGACCCCTATAGAGCAAGTACCGCATGGAGCTGCAGGAGCCGGTAACTGAGGATGAAGCTGTGCGGAAGCAGTATTATGAAACAGTGGGGGAAGCATTTAAATTATCGCTGGCGGCGTATATGAAGAGCCTGTACCGGCTCCAGACTGATCCCGGCTATGCAAAGCGGCATGAAGAAAAGACCCGGGCTTTTGTCCAGGCGCTCTATGACAAGGACTTTGCGGTGAACATGGGGAAGAAGATATTCAAGGACAAATTAAAAAAATACTGGATAGACGGGTTCTGGACCGTAGAGATAGATATGAAAGAAAAATAACACGGTACGCTTACGATAATCATACAATACCGGGGCCGGTTTCTGCTTCATAAGGACCGGCCCCTTTTGCTGTGCGCAATACCCCGACTGCCGGGTTCCCGGAAGGGCCATGACGAAAAGCAATTGAACCTTCTCCGGAAATCATTTTTAACACAGAGTAAATTTTCGCGGGACATTCCCCGCGCTTCTTGAAGCAGGGAAGCGCACAACAGCTCAATTATGCAAGGTATGCAAGGATGCAGAACAACAGAACAATAACTCCGGATGCTTACCGCGTGCTCATCCTGGTTTTGTGGGTGGGGACAGCCGGCATCTTCGTGCGAATATGGGGGTTATGGAACTATGCTTTTAATCCTGATGAGGTGATGCTTTCTTTTGTTGCTGATGCCAATAGCTTCAGTTCCCTGTGGGAGGGAATCAAGGGTCAGACCAATGCTCCCCTGATGTACGTGGTTCTCCATCTGATAATTATGCTCAGCAAGAACGAGATGCTGCTGCGATGCATATCCCTTATTCCCGGCGCCGGGCTTATTTTTATCTTTTATCTCCTCGGGAAAAAAGTAAGCGGAACCGTATCCGGCATTACCATGGCATTCCTGTGCGCATTTGGCTACGGCGCAGTCCAGATATCCCAGGTAGTACGGCCGTACAGCATGCTGCTGCTGTTCCTGTCCGGTGCCCTCTATTTTTTTGTCTCCTGCCTGGAAAACCCGAAAAAAAAATATCTCCTTGGATATTCGCTCTGCATGCTCCTCGCGATAGCAACGCATTATCCTGCGGTTATGTTTTTTGCTGCTATCGGCTGCGTTTGGCTTCTACGATTGATTCTAAAGAAAAAACCGTCTAAAGAATATCGCGGCGTGATTATGGCGCATCTGCCCCCGCTTGCTCTATTCTGCATTTTGTACTTTTTTCATATCTCGTACCATCTCGGCGGTGGCGGCGTATATGGAACAATAAAAGAAACATACCTGGCACCGCTTTTCCCGCAGACTTTCTCAGGGTTCATGAACAATACACGGGATTTTATCGGGTATCTTTTTTTACCTCCTTACGCAACCCTGTCTGCGGTTTTATCCCTGCTGGGGATCATAGCTCTCTGGAACACGTCACGGAGGGCGCTTGCTGCGACGATAGTGCTGACTTTTGCTGTTACTATTGTTTTCACCATCTTCAAACTGTTTCCCTTCGGCGGATCACGGCATTCGATATATCTGTTTCCCATGGTCTGCCTGCTGGTGGGTGCCTCAGTCCAGTATGGGTTTGAAGCGGTGCGGCAACAAGCCGAACGGTTCCTCCCGCAACTCATCAGTGAACGGGCCAGAGCCGGAATTGGTTGGGCGCTGGTGTTCATGGTTATGCTGTCTGTCGGCGCAGTAACGTTCAAGATGAGGCAGTGTGATTTTTTGCGGAGGTATAACGGCAAGGGTGAGTTTTCGGTAACGCGTGCCGATTATGATCGGATCATGGGCTATCTTGTTAATAAGAGAGAGCCACGCAGTGTTGTACTGACTAATTTGCAGACCTATCATTATCTCGCATTTTTTAATAGTGATGAAGACCGTAATAAAAAAACTTATGTAGCATTAGGTTTTCTTAAATTTGCCTGGGAGGGATTGGATAGTTACCTGGTATTTGTCTGGAAATTTGATAGCACCAGGATCATCAATGCGGCTTTGAGGGCATTGAAGGAGCATGCTGATTTGGCACGACTGTCAACTATATATCTGGTCAATATTGGCTGGGGAACAAGCATTGTAGAAATCTATCCCTGTTACAAATCGATCATTAATAAGCAGCTTTTGTCAGAGAGCGGGTATGTGTACGCTCTGTCTCCGCAGGCAGTTTTGCGGGAGATTGATGCGGGGCGGTTTCGTAATACCGCTGCTGCAATGCCGCTTCCAGATGCCTCCGGTACGGCAGAGCGGCCGGTTGACAGGATGCCTCATTGAAATTGACAGGGTGTAGGAAAAGGTTGCGGGGTTTGACGCCAGGGTCTCGCAGACGAAAAAATGCCATCGCGGTCACGTGATATGTGTAAACACTGCGGCAGGCTAAAGATAATAATTAAAAAACGCATGACCCCCATAGGGTTCCAACAACAATGAACCTGCCAAGTCTGCCACTATTGCCGTCCCTTGATGAACAGTCACTCAAGGACTATTTTCAGGCAACAACCGCTAAACCAGTCTCACTCACCCTTACCGGCAACACGGTTTCAATGCTTTCAATCAGGGAAAGGGAAGCAGGTATTTCCATCAGGCTCCACCGGATGTTTTTAAACGCTGGTCCTGATGTGCTTGATGAGATATGCATCTTTATCAAAAGAAGAAAGAAGCCCATCTTAAAAGTGCGGGAATTCATTCTCCGGAACCAGGCATGCCTTGATGCACGGAAGCCGCGCGCAGTCAGCATTAACACCAGGGGCAGGCACTACGATCTGCTGGAGATATTTAACGCATTAAACAAAGAGTACTTCAGCGGCACGGTAACCGCGGCTATTACCTGGGGCAAACGCAGCCCGCGCCGCGCGGTGCGGAAAAGAAGGCTCGGCAGCTTTCACAGAGACCGGGACATCATACGCATACATCCTGTTCTGGACAACCGGAACGTACCCCGCTATTTCGTCGAGTTCGTTGTCTATCATGAAATGCTTCACGCTGCCGGAGTTTTTGAACCCTGCTATGGAAGGCAGCGCGTCCATTTCAAAGAATTTAAAAAGCGGGAAAAGCTTTTTAAAGATTATGAACAGGCGCTGCAATGGGAACGCAGTGCCTGGCGCGCGTAGTTAAAAATAAACTGTAACTATGGAGCTGAACTGGCAGTTTTTAAAATAAGATTTTGATCGTATCAGACAATTGCATATTACCAGATGTAAGTGAAAATATTTAAGGTGTTCGCCATTGAGCACTTTGATACATAGTCTGCAGATTTCAGCGGTAAATGCTCACCACAATATATTGGCATGAAAGCTACAATATTATTTAAATGCATCTTTGAGAACCGACATGCAGCAATACTCTTGTATGTAAATTCTTTGGATAGTACCACAGCACTGTAAGGAGCCACTGGTTAATCAAGGCAGAGGCAATATACTTTTAGGGGAAATGGTGTAAAATCATGATGAATCTACCACATAGATCTGGCAAACGGAAGGAGGGCGTAGCCCGACTGGAGTTTGCCAGGTACATAGCTTTATTTTTCCTGTGGAGGTTCATCATGATCAACAATACCTCTTTGCAAAAATGGAATCGTCTTGCCCAAAAACAACTTGATCAACAGTTCGTAAATGCAATCATCAACGGTCTTCAATGCTCTCCGTTTGAAGCTCAGGCCATTCTTGAAGCTGTATATAAGGTCTATGCCTCCTACTTTGAAACTTCAGCGGCCCTTAAACCCGGACAACTGCTCTTCCAAGTTGTGGCTACCGAAGCCGCTTCCAATGCCCCGCTGGGTGAATGTGAACAAACAACCGTCGCGCTTACCCTGGATGCCGGTGATGAAGACCTGGAAATCAAACAGCATCAGGGCATTGCCGGCCTGCGGCACCATAGAATGCAACGCCTTGCCCACGAAGCGTTCCAGCAAGGAGGACTCCTGACCGTGGAAGACCTTGCCAACCGACTGCTCAACTGTGGTGAACGAACCCTGTCCAGAGATCTGTGCGTTTTACGAACCCAAAACATTATCTTACCGCTTCGCTCAACCATTAAAGACATGGGCCGCGCCATTTCCCACCGCGCACTGATTATTAAGCAATGGCTTCAGGGGAAAGAATACGAACAAATCGCTCACACCACCCATCACAGCATACCCTCCGTGCAAAACTACGTGAGTAAATTTAAACGCATCGTCGCCCTGGCAAAGCAGGACTTCGATATCCATACCATCAGCTTCCTGGTTAAGATTTCCGTCCGCCTGGCTGAGCAGTATTACCAGCTGTACAACAGCGCTGCCATTGTTGCTCATCGCAAAAAGGAACTGGAGTCCTTCTTTAAAAAAAACTGAATCATCATTCCTGATCAGGGAGGTACCCATGATTAAAAAACCTCTCTGCCATACCAGATACAGCTCAGCACGGCAGCGGTTCCTAAAATCCGTCATCGAACAGTTCTTTGCCCGGGAGTTTCCCCGGTTCTTTGGGCCGGTCATGCGTGAAAAGCTTTCTGAGCAACTTCTTGCAATCTTTGAAAACCTCTGCCCCGAGAAAAGCAGGCTTAAACCCGGCCAAGTGCTCTGGAATGCCCTGAATAAAAATACCCGCGCCACATCGGAAAAACGATCCTATGTCCCGGTGATCTTGTCAATCATTACACCCCAGGATATCGATCAGCTGGCCAATGGCATCCCCATGTCAGTAATCACTCGCTCTGCCATTGCCCGGATAATCAAGGAAGCCTACGATCAGGGTGGCATTCTCTCTACCAGAGATATCGGTCTGTTAACCCTCAGAGATCCATCCACGGCATCGTCTCTGAGAATTGCCTATGAGAAAGAACATTCTTGCCAGCTGCCTCATACCGGCCTTTTGCACGATATCGGCACCGGGGTATCACACAAAGCCCTGATTCTGCGCAAAGTGATTATTGAAAAAAAGGACCCTGCCGATGTTGCCAGAGAAACCAGTCATTCTCAAAAGGCTGTTGATCGTTATCTGAATGACTACCACCGAGTAAAAACGGTTTATGAGCAAAATCCTGATATCGAATATATTCATCTGGTTACAGCTCTTTCAACGTACCTTGTAAAACAGTATGTGGAGATCATTCATCATGAAAATACTTAATCACTACCCCAAATCTTCCTCCTTGACTCGCCATTTGGCTCCAGGTAGCAATTGGTTATCTTTATTACATCCCAGATCTGAACCACCCCGTCATTATCTATATCAGACAATGAATTTACAGGGTCCAGCCCCAGATACATTCTCACGACAGCAACCTGTTCATTAATGGTTACCATACCGTTTGAGTCAAGATCTCCTGCTTTATGCTGACAAGCTGCCGCGGGATTATTTGGATTTGTCGTCGTGGTAGTCGATGCACTGGTTGTTGCAGGGTTAATTGTGCAAAAAACTTCTGCAGAATAATTGCTCTCCAAACCACTGGTGTTATACGCAGTTGCTGCAAAATAATAGGTTTGTCCCTCTATCAGGCCAGTAATAATGCACGAGGCAGCGGTTTTGTCTTTGACATCCTTGATTTGGGTATAATTTCCTGAAGAAATACCATCGTAGATTTTATAACCTGCAAGGTCTGGTTCTGTGTTTGGCTCCCAGCCTAAGGTAACCTGACCAGCATATGCAGCAGTAACGATACAAACAAGAGCTGCTTGTATGACTATAAAAATGGAAATGATATTGGATAGGCGGGGAAATGCGTATCGTAAATTATTAACCTTCATGCAACTACCTTACTCTATTCTTTTTTTATTGATCGTGCGGAATGGTCTATTTCATGTTCCTTTTCACATATTACAAACACTGTTTGTGCAGTTGATCATTATTAAAATGTGCTCCAATATTCAAGTCTGTTCGCAGATATGTGTAAAGCGTATTCATGTTGCTTAATTATTTATTTTAAGTAAGCCGTATCACCCGATGATGCAGGGAAATATTGAGCGCTATCATCGTTAAATGAAGAACCTGTTGCTGTGAGAGCATTATTACATTGTGAAGAACTACAACGGCGCGCATCTGACTACAAATAAACTCTCTTATAGGGGCATAACAATTTAATTATCTAAAAGAAAAGGATTGATGCAGGTGAAGGTCTAAATATCCCTAGCTGCCGTGTAATGAAAAGCTATCAATGCAGTTTCTATACACTATTGTATCACCGCAAAGACTTTGCATTAATCCGCGCACAGCCGAGAAAAAGCATCAATCCTTTTTTGGTGAAATAAATTAAAAAACCGTAAGTGATAGTTAGTTAACTGAGAAAAAGTGCCCCTTGTGGAGGGGGACAACACACCTCAAAAGACTTATATGTTATATTTAAAGAGACAGAAACCAGTGTCCACACAAGGGGTAATAGCTGTTATTTTTTTGTTACATTCTTAGTTCCCCATTAAAACAGGGTAGCATGTTTAATGATGTTAACCCTTAGAGTTCATACTATCGCCAGAGAAAATCTGACTGGTGCACAATTAACATCTGCTTAATTTCATGTAAGAGTTCTTTTACCTTGAGTTCCGCATTCAGTTGTTCAGCCTGATCCTTTTGTAATGTAAGGGTAATATTTTGATTTGTTGTAAACTGCTCTACCGTCATAATCCACTCACTTCCATTGGATCCTGATTATTGATCTCCCCCTCCAAACTCTATTTGTCCACTATTATGATAGCATTTAAGTTTATTATGACACTTACAGCAGAATTTGCAATGCCATCTCAAAAACATGGATAAAAAAGTGACAATTTTATTTTATGTTTTGAGATATGGAACTAACAATAGACTAAATCACATAACACCTCAGAGGCATGGTCAGCGATGGTCCTGCTTTTTCTAGATATTGTGGTGAGCCATTATTAGTGAAAATGTGCGCTTACTGCTATGATTTTTTGAGCTGCCCAGTGATGCTTTGCAAAAGAAGTGTGCAATGAATTTAGGTTGACTCACTTCTCTCGCTGCTGATACATAGTCTGCACTTTCCTTCATCTAATACCCACCACAAGAGGTTGATTTTTATCCGGACACCCCCTGCCCATATTTTTTAACGGATTATTGACACACAATCATCACTAGCCTATACTTCCTTCATTCGAAAGCGAGTTCCTAACAAATATCAAACTGTAATTTCTTAGCCGCATAAAGGAGGATACCATGCAGCAGAACTTTCGCAGGATGATTCTCATTGTGCTGGCAATCAGCATAACGATCGCTGTTTCCGGCATCTGTTTGGCGCAGGGCGTCCGGAACTTTAAGATCACGACCGTTACGTACAGCGGCAATGCCATTGGCACAACCAAGTCGGTCAGCGGCTACCGGGCTTTTTATAATCACGATCGGCAGCAAGACGGCGCCAACCGCTATACCATGTATGACTTCGAAATTGCTAGCCCCGTGAGCTCGAAAGACCAGCTCAGCTGGCATGATTTTCCGGACTTTCCGGGCTTTACCGTAACGGTTTCCGTCCACGACGATTTGGCGGGCGTGATGGATAATCTCAGCAGCTTTGAGCATGCGAGCCTGGATTCATTTAAAATCTATGCAACACTGATGGACATGATCATGTATGACATGTTCCGCTATGTGGCGGTTGAAGAACTGCTGAACGCAGGGAAGACCACCTATGACCAGGCGCCCTACACGGAAGAGCTGCCCGACTGGAAACCTATTATCAGGGGATTGAAGATCAGCGCCGGCCCGACGGTTTTTCAACACGTCAATTCCGGCACTGACGGCAATCTTTTTTACTACAAAACCGATGATACCATAATCCGGCAGATCATCTTTTATGGTGGCTTTTTCATGCCCTCTATCGGGACATCACGATACATGGGCTTTTACAGGCTTGATGCCGACAATGAAGTAACCTATGCGACCCTCTCCGAGTATTATGCCGGCCTGGTGATTGCGGCGTACTTTCTGCCGGTACTAAGTACTGAGCGGCGGGAACAGGTGCTCGAACTGATTCCGGAGGGCTCGCTGTAAGCTTGAAAGCTCAATAATCGTTATAGACCAGACCAAGGTAATCAAGGCGATATTGCAGCATGTCGGTCTGTGGGAGGTACAGAAACGGCCGCCGCCCGCAGAATTGTATGCGGCTGATTATTAACAAAAAGTAACTAATTCTGCTATATTTTATTTGACTACCATGACTACCAGTAACGCTTTGCAAAAGAAGTCATAAAGAAGTCATCAATGAATTTAAGCTGCTAAACTTCTCTCGCTGTTGATACATAAGCTACACTTTCTTACCTTTGACGCTTACCCCAAGATGTTGATTTTTGTCCCTGCATTTGTCCACTTTCTTTTGAACCGCTACAAACTCCTCAATTATGTACCAATTTCATTGTTTTATCCATATATAGTATTTATTCTTGACATGACCCACTATATACTGTATTTCGGACTTCAATTAATCTACACTTGTCTTTTTCCCGTTAACCCCATTGGCTTGAAACAAACAAGAGAATGGATAGAAGAAAGTTTTTATATAATAGCGTCTCTTTTTTGTTGGGCAACCTCTTTGGGTTCAACAGCTTCACAAAAGCCTTTGCCAGCAGCAGTTCCTTCGCAAAACCCGCAATCGCCCTTATCATCGATGACATAGGCCCGAATATTTATAGAGCACGGCAGTTTCTGGAATTAAATATTCCGCTAACCTTCTCAATCCTGCCGCTCTATCCTCACTCAGAAGAGCTTGCTTTTGAAGCGCATGACGCGGGCCACGATATCATGCTCCATCAGCCCATGGAGCCATATGCTTCTGAAGCCAATCCCGGGCCGGGAGCGCTGTATGTAGGAGACGGCCTGCATAAGATTTTCCGCGTGCTGGAGGAAAATCTTTCCGCTGTTCCGTTTGCCATAGGTCTTAATAATCACATGGGCTCACGGTTTACCGCTTGCCAGCGAGAAATACGGGAGACCCTTGAGCTTATTAAACAAAAAGGACTGTTCTTTGTGGATAGCCTTACTTCCCCCAACTCGAAAGGCTATCATATTGCAAAACAGCTGCAGATGCCTGCTGCCTGCAGAAACATTTTTCTGGATAATGAACTGAATGAGCTGGCTATTCTTTATCAATTAAACAAGCTTGCGGACCACGCGAATAAATATGGTCATGCGATCGGCATCGGGCATCCTTTCCCTGAGACAGCCCGGGCCATACGACTTTTCCTTAGCGTCCTTAAAAATTCCAATATAACGCTGGCGCACATATCTGATCTGTTATTTCCTGCCTGATGCCCGAGCAAAGTCCCCTTTTGCGGATATGAATTGTGGTTAATGATTAATCAGAAAAAGAGTAACATTCTGCTGTGATTTTTTTGCCTGCCATTGACGGTTTGCAAAAGAAATGTGCAATGAATTTCGACTGACTCACTACTCTCGCTGTTGATACATAAGCTTCACTTTCTCGCCTCTAATACCCACCACAACATCTGGCACGAAGTCTACATTCTTAAGTTTACTTCCCGCAGCACAACATTCCCTTGATAGACCGCTCTTTTATTTTTGGTGATTTGCTCCTCTTGTTTGTATGTGTCATACTTAAAACAGGAGAGGCTAATATCTTTGAGTTAAATAATGATAGTTTTTAGTTTTATTATAGGTCTTGTTTCTGGTGCGTCTTTGGGAATAATTTTACTTTGTCTTTTGATAGCAGGGAAAAAGAATGATGCCATATCTTATATAGGTATATGTCCTGAATGTAAGAGAAAGCATGCTGTTAGGGATGATGAAGCAGAAACGATTCTTCAAAAGATTGCTCAATGTTAATCATGAATACCATTGCTTTTTTTACCCGCCACTAATTCTTTACAGATGAAGTAGTCATTGAATTTAAGCTGCTAAACTTCTATCGCTGCTGATACAAAGTCTGCACTTTTCCTCTTTAAACTCTCCACAAGATGTTGATTTTTGTCCGGTTGATTCCTGCTCATATCTTTCGACGGATTCCTTATTGACGTACAATCGCACCAGTCCTATACTTCCTTCATCCCAAAGCAAGTTCCGGCCAATTTTTCTTTATTTTGATGGTGAATCATCGCCTATATGCATTTTCATTTGCTATTAATCCCAAAGATATACCGAGCCATTTCAGAGGGCTCAATAGGCCAGAGCTTCACGGAGCACATATAGCGCATAAAAAAATCCATTCTTTAAAAATCAGCAATCAAGAACATCATTGACTTAGCTTTAAATATCCATATAGTATCGTGCTGATATTCTGTCAAAGATTTCTGATGGTCGGAGCAGTTTAAAAAATAATTGTATTAATGTATAAGCAGAGAATATGGGGTTTTTCTCTAACAGTATTTACCGGAAAAGACAGACTGCACTACTGGGTACGGCAGCCCTTGCGGTAGCCATGAGCTTTCTTCTGCCTCATGCAGGTTTTGGCGGTGAAACTGGTTCTGACATGATGTTTGAAATATGGAGGTACCAGTCAGGGCAGGAAGACACGGGCCTGCTGACGGGTAAACCATCACACAAGAAACACGCTGAGCCACCCGGAATGACTGCCAGTGTCAGGGGAACAGTTGCTTACTGGCAGCGCATCGCGATGCTGCCGAGCGATATAGTAGAAGTGCAGCTTCTGGACGTCTCTGCACAGAACTCACCCCCTGTTGTTATCGCACAAAATAAAATTACTCCAACTAATCAGATGCCAATTTCATTTAAACTTGCCTACGATCCGGCCAAGATCAATCCTGCCCATCAATATTCAATTCAGGCGCGCGTTTTGCGCAATGGTCAACCGGCTTTTATAAACAGGTCACCTTGCTTTGTCATCACCCATGGATATGCAAACTATGCTGACATTATTGTGGAGATGACAGATACGCAACCAGCTGTCCGGGCTGAGGAAGATTCGTTATTGCCCCCGTCTATTGGTGATCCAAAGGCGTACCTTGGCACCTATACGCGATGCTTCACCGGCGCCGGCGGCACCATCACAGAGACCCTGCATGTGCTGAGTGACAACAGCATAGAACTGCAGTCCAGATACTCTCAGGGGACAGTAAAGCAGGCCGGCGTCTGGTCGTTGGAGAAAAAACTCCTGGCAGTATTGGTGACGCAGAAAAACGGTGAATACATTAATCCGGACCGAATCGTGTTTAAATTGCAGGGTAACCGGCTGATTGCAGTCGAATATGACATAAAAGCCTATGGCCCGGATTACTCATTCACCCGCCTCACATCTGCAAAACAAGGTAATTAATGTCCCTGCTTTTTTTGTGTCTATGTATTGTGGTTACTGGTTCTTCATAAAAATTGCAACATTCTGCTATGATTTTTTTGAGCTGCCAGTGACGCTTTACAAAAGAAGTGTGCAATGAATTTTGGTTGACTCACTTTTCTCGCAGCTGATACATAAGCTGCAGTTTTCTGCATATAATGCCCACCATGATATCTGGCACGAAGACTATACTCACAATTAGTTAATTAGCGACACAATATCTTGATAAATATTCCTCTTTAGTAATATCCCCAGACCTATTCAAATTAATTATTGATGCAAAGAACAAAAACTAAATGTATTTCTGAGTTGAGGAATTTGATTACAAACTCAGATAACAACTATGCATATTGCCATATCCTGACATCCCGATGTTGCCACGATGTGGTGACACTTAGCAGGTATCCATTATAATAATAAGATATCAGAAAACTAAATGCTCTATACTGACTATCCTCGCCCAATTACAAAAAATCCTACAGGTACCGTTTTTTAAATAATCCACTTGACAAGTTTTGTTTTATGCATTATTACTTACCAGTAAGTAAGTAATAATATTAACAGTGATAATACCAGCATATTAATATGCCGACAAATAATATAAATAAATGTAATAACATACATATATTTATCTTGCTGAGCCATTGGGTTGCTTATATGTAATCTGACTTAACAAATATTTTAAATTTTATTAAATACTTACTAGTAAGTAGGGAGAATAGATATGACGCTGACTTCAAAAGAAAAAATTATAAAGGCAGCAATCAGGGTTTTTGCTCAAAAAGGCTACGACGGGGCTTCCATGGATGGTATTGCTCAGGCAGCGCAGCTCACCAAACCCATGATCTATTACCACTTCAAGAATAAGAAAGACCTCTACCTGTACCTGATAGAATCACAGGTGGAACGGTTTTACAACCGCCTCCAGGATATTCTCACTGCCCCCCGCGACCATTTGCAGATTCTCCGCATGGTGATTGATTACTATGATGAATCCTTTCGCACCAGTCCGGAGATGCTTCAGCTATTCCAGCGCGAGACAGCCGGTAACGGCCGGTTTCTCGATCTTTTGACCGAAAAACATTTATCTAAAATCCATGAGCAGATGGCAGTATTTTTCAGGGATGGGGCGCAAGCCGGGGCTTTTCGTTCTTCGCTCAATTATGACCTGTGCGCACTGACCCTACCGGCAATCCTCATGTTTCATTTTTCCCAGAGAAAAGTAATTCAGCAGTTGTCAAAATCTGCTGATGAAGAGATTTCTACGACTGAGGCTATTCATTCTCATATCATGAGCCTGTTTACCGCCCAGTCAGAAGGCAGCGGAGAACGCTGCCCACAATAACTGCAACATTTTAACAGTGAGGTGAACCATGAAAAAGGTAGTTTTGATTCTAACCCTAGTAGTTTTAGTCAGTACAGGTGCAGCTCTTGGAGCAGGAAATACTCTGCCTCCACCTCCTGCTTATCCCCAGGGAAATTACCAGATGCAACCACAGTATCAACCAGCAACAGCTTATGCTCCCGCACCAGTCGCTTATGCTGCTCCCCAAGTTGTTTATTATACACCTGCTCCCGTGGTGTATTATGCCCCTCCACCAGTTTATTATGCTCAGCCTCCCGTGGCATATGTTCCTCCTCCGGTAGCCTATGCTCCTACAAGTGCATATGGAGGATACGGGTGTGAGTCCCTCTTTGGGCTTGTGAGCTTGGTTTTTAATTATGGTGGCGATGATCATTATCGCTCTTATAATGACAGGGGTTATGGGGACTACGGCAACGGCGGCGGTTATGGATACCGGGGTAATGGTGGTAACTATTATCGCCATGGAAGTGGTGGTGGGTACGGATACCGCGGCAATAATGGCGGCAGTTATTTTCGCTCAGGCAAGGGTGGCAGCTCTGGTCACCGTGGCAATGGCGGCAGCTATTTTCGCTCAGGTAACGGTGGCGGCTCCGGTCGCCATGGCAATGGTAGCGGATATTATCGCTCTGGCAAAGGCTCTGGTCGTCATAACAATGTTAGTGGGTTTCTTCGTGCAGTTAAAGCTGGTGGTTTTGGTCAGCATGGCAAGGGTGGCGGTTATTTTCGATAGGTAGCAGCGAAAACTATCTTTAGGGGTGTTTAACAAATCAAACCAGGCGGCCTTTATGTAGCAAAAGAGGAACCATCTCTATTAACAAACTGATCCACAGATGAATATCTCCTGATATTAATAGTATACAAAAGGGGCCACTCCAAATATTACAGGGCAGGGTCAGCAATGGCCCTGCTTTTTTTACGTGCGCCCGGCAGGGCGCACTCACTGGGGAGTGAGGTTTCGACTGAGCACAGCCGAAGTCAAGTCTCCTACAGGCCCGGTAAGGGGAACTGTTAGCCGGACGGCAAGGGTGTCCATCGTGAGGTGGAATCTGAAGGAAGCCGCAGGCAAAGCGCTGGCCTGACGAACAGAAATCACATACGAGGCGGCCATGCTGGGTGAGAAGGCGTATATCTTCAAAGCCCAATACTTACACGGAAAGCATGGACGTATATGTGGCAGGCATACGCGTGAAGGTGAGTCGCATTACCCGGGGAGGTCTCAACGTCTGCCTGAGTGCTACTGTCGCCACGAGGTGATGGAAAGGACGTTGAGAAGTCAGCAGAGGGCAGAGTAGGCGAGCGCGACCAAGCCGAAGGCCTGAACATGAAGCACGGAGAGGAGCCTTAGCGTTCGATGGAGAAGGAGACGCAGACAATGCGGTCTGAGATGGCCAAGACCTGCCGGGGAGGAAGAAAGCGGAACTCTGGATGGCCCCGGACAAGAGTGTCAAGCTCCACGGCACGAAGAGGGAACACCCATCCGGGGGATATGCAGTTAATGGAAGCAGTGGTCGCACGGGAGAACGAGTGATCGATCTCCCTTGCCCGATTTTTGAGGGAGCAATCAAAGCTCACCGTGAGCCGGGCAAAGAGTGCGGTAGACCGCCCGTGGCGGAGGAAGTTTCTGGGATACTCAATGACGTTGCACATGAAGAGTCATCTTAAGGTAGCAACCGAATCGGTGAAGCGGCTGATGAGTAACCTCAAGGAACTGTTTCGCAAGGGTAGAGGCCGCAACCCGGCATGGTTTATCAAGAAAGACCTCAACCCGGTGTTGAGAGGATGGGTACAATACTTTCAGCTAGCAGGGGTAAAAGGGATTTTTGATGAGCTGGACGGGTGGATACGGCGCAGATTACGCTGCGTGCTGTGGAGACAAGGGAAGCGCGCAAGGACACGGGCGGCGAGACTGATGGCAAGAGGACGAGTGAAAGACAGGGCTCTGAAGTCAGCGTTCAATGGCCGGGGAGCGTAGTGGAATTCGGGAGCGGCGCATATGAACGAGGCGTTCCCAAAGAAATACTTTGGTCACAGGGGACTCGTGAGCCTGTTAGACGAACTGCATAAACTTCAATGTACTTCACGAACCGCCGTATACGGAATCGTACGTCCGGTGGTGTGGGAGGGTTACGGGGCGCAATCCCCGTGCCTCGACCCGATCTCGATAACATATTGTGGGTAGTAGGTTATTCACAAAAGGTTGCTACTACTGCTATTAGTCACAGGATAAGTGAGTGACAGATTCAAAAAGAAGTCATCATTGAAGTTATTAGAAATGACTGCCTGCCTCAGTGTTTACCCTGAAATACCTTTGACTCAGAAAACGATATAGTGTTACAGTTACGCAATGAATGTCATCTGGATCATTCTTATTGCTGTTAGCGTTATCACCGCAGCCTTTACCGGAAGGCTTGAGGAACTCACCAGGGCCATCTTTGAGGGAGCAAAGACAGCCGTTGAAATATCCCTCTACCTGCTCGGCATCGTGTCGCTGTGGCTCGGCATAACAAAGATTATCGAGGATTCAGGGCTCATCCACCGGATTGCCCATCTGTTCCGGCCCCTGATCACCCGCCTCTTTAAAACTATTCCCGATGACCATCCCGCGATATCCTCCATCACGCTCAACATACTGGCTAACTTTTTCGGCCTCGGCAATGCGGCCACACCGCTGGGCATCAAGGCCATGCAGGACCTGCAGACGCTCAACGGGGAGAAGGACGCCCTGAGCTTTGAGATGATGCTCTTCATTGTCGTCAACACCGCAAGCGTCCAGCTGCTGCCCTTTACCGTGGTCGGTATTTTATCATCCTTCGGCGCGGTTAACGCTTCGGGCATAGTGCTTCCGACGATATGCTCAACCGTGATCTCCGCGGTCATTGCTCTCTGCATCCTGTTTCTCTTCAGGAGGTTTGCCCGGTGAAGACCTTGACGTTTATTTCCCAGCTTATGATCCCGGCTTTTATCCTGTTCACCGTGCTCTACGGCGCTTTCAAAAAGGTGCGCGTGTATGACTCGTTCGTCGCGGGAGCAAAAGAGGGCATCCAGGTAACCATAAATATATTTCCCTATCTTCTCGCCATTTTTATTGCGGTCAAGGCATTTCAGGCATCAGGGGCTTTTGATATTATAAGGACAGCGCTTGCCGGCTCCCTGGCAGGGCTGGGGATTCCCCCTGAAGTGCTTTCGGTGGCGCTCATCAAGCCCCTCTCCGGAAGCGCGTCCACGGCAGTATTTACCGATATCGTCAAGAGCCACCGGCCCTGATTCCCTTGCCAGCAGGATTTCTGCGGTTATCATCGGCAGCGCGGAAACAACTTTTTATGTGCTTGCGGTGTACCTGGGGGCTGTGGGCATCCGCAAAACAAAGTACCTGGTGCCGGTGTGCATTATTGCTGATGCCATAGGCATCATTGTCGCCATCGCGGTCGTGCGGCTGATGTTTTAAAGTGACTAAATAAAAGAAACAGGGTATAGTGATTACCGGGGCAGCTCAAGGTAGTGTATTGGAGCCGGAAACACGGGGAAACAGAGTGAGCGTTTGCGTGCCCTGCCGCAAATTAAGAGGGAGTTCGGGTATATAAATATAAATTAATAATACGTGAGATGATTAAACGTTCTGCGCATGAGGCATGATAATGCGTGATTACGGGGACCACTCACATGATGGGAACTATCAGTACAGAGACTTTTCCGTTACCAGCCGCACATAACGAGGCCACGTGAAGCATAGTATCTTCACGCGGCCTTTATTTATATATAACCATTCAAAACACAATCCATCCCAGCGACTATCCTATTGAAGGAGACAGCGATGCGAGTAACAAGAATTATCGTAGTATGCACTATTATGTTTTTGTTGCCTTGTATGGTAAACGCCCAGTTAACTCCGACTAAAGATAAAGTTGCCGTCCTGATCACCGACTGGGGCATGCCCGCGGGCTACAACTTTGAGTATTCATATCACAGTCATGATTACTCACGTATTGGCGACCTGACGCAGTATCCAGGTCAGCCCTGCAAAATCGGACATGTCGGTGAATTCCCCCACGAGATGCACATGGGTCTGGTGCCCTGGGTGCTGACCGCTTCATATCCCGGGACTGATGCGCTGTTTGACAGCTACGGCATCTATAAACTGGAGAATGGCATATATGTAAATGTCAACCCGACGGTTCCCTCCGTGAGCGCTGATATGATACCTCCGGGAGTTCCCATAATGCCGGTAATCCAGGTGATAAGCGCCATGACCGGACAATTAAGCTATCCTCCTGACCCCCGGACCGGGGAAGATCTGCTTGCCGGGTGGTACAAGATAGGTTCGAGCGAATTTCCGTTTCCCAATGGAGCGTGCGATATGTTTGAGGGGAGCTGTTTAACCTTCATGCGTTATTATGGAATAATGGGCGGCCCCACTGAGCCGCCCGAGTCGAATGTTCCCGCGGCCGACGCTGAAGCAATTATGGCCTCCACCAGGCAGCAGCTGGAAGCGTCTTTCGGCGACCGGATTGATGTGCGCTTCGGCATGTATGAAGCGGTGAATGGATACACTGAGCATGAAATGGATGTGGCGCAGCAGTTCGTCAGCGAAGGGTTCACGAAGATGCTCCTTGCCCGCGAGACCACAGACCACAACCGGTATGCCAATGAATTCTTCACCGGAAATTATGTGAAGGAGCGCCTCTGCGAACTCGGGGTGCTGGATAAGGTCGAGCTGTACCAGACCCGACAGGTGGGAAGAACCCCGGAGTTTAACGCGATGAACATCATAAATCTCAAACCGTTTATCGAGGCATTCCCGGAGGGCAGTACGATTGCCATGATTTATGTGACCAGGGGTCTTAACTGGCCGGCTGAAGGCCCTTCCGGGCATCCCTGGTGCAACGAGGTCTACCACGAGAATGCCTATCTCAACTATCTCTCCTGGAAAAAGGCGCTCAAAACCGCTTTCGGCGGCCGCTATAACCTGGTATTTACCAGGGCGGGGGTTGAGAGCGACCTCCTGGATGATAACTTTTACAGCTACGGGGTTACCTTCGGCAATAACCTCGGCGGGCACTTTAAAAGCATCCGGGATAACATCCAGGCGGCAAAAGAAGACGGTATTGACAAGATGATCATTGCTCCCTGCCACTGGTATTATGATAACTTCGATAATATTCTGGTTATGCGGGAGCCCAATAACATACCCATTGTTCCCAAGGCAGACCTTGAGGCGGGGAAATACGATCTTACCTATTGCGAAGATGCGTCAGGCAACCAGGTAAGCTGCGGTTCCGCGAATGCCGCGGCAACGATAACTGCCGCGCCGTCCTACAGCGGCGTGGGGCAGGAGTTTGCCACCGCATACTATATAGTGTTGCGGGGCACGCTGGAACGATTCAATCTCTTTCCCGCGTGAGACCGGCATCCGGATCGCGGCTTCACAGCTGATAACAAAACAGGATGGCGGTGTTGTTGAAGCAACCGGGCCTTTCAGCATGATAAAAGGCGCCAGGATTGAAATCCCCAAAGACCCGTATCCTGAACGGCCGCAGACATTCACTCCGGAAACAGCAATTCCCATTAATGATCCGAGGGACACCAATGACTGCATGTGGGAAGATACGGTGATAAACATCGGCCAGCAGCTGAATCCGCCCGCCATGAAGAGCGCCCGGTCGGCAGGGCCGGCTGTACACTTCGGTCCCTACCGGAACTTTTTTAACCGGGATGTCACTATCACCATCCCCTACAGAAATATGCTCGCCGGGGGCAAAGAGGTAAATGTGTATATCTACAATCACGTCACCAGGGACTGGGATGAAATCAAGGCTGAAAAAGCTGAAAATGGACTGGTGACATTCAAGACCCAGGTCCTCGGCCTGTTCAGGGCCGGTGTTAAACGATAATTCAGGGGTTCGAGACAGGATGGTTTAAGAAGCATATATACGCATCACCCCCTTTTTCACTTTTTACGCTTTAAGCTCACCGAGTAACAGGGGGTTTACCTTTAACAATTTTATCACTACAAAAATAACATCTGCTAAAATATTCATGTAAATGGGGACGATTCTAATTAACGGAAAATAGCCTCATAAAATTACTTAAATCACTCTTGCACATCGAAAAGGGAGAAACATACTCTCTTAATGAAGGATATCAAAGTAACCGCAGGAGCCGGAACAGATGAAACTCAACTGGGCAGAGCGGTGGGCGGTCAATAATCCTGCCCGGGTTTTCGAGCAGCGGTTGGAAATCAACGCTCTCCACCGGGTCGCAGCATTAAGACCCGGCTCAACAGTTCTTGAAATCGGCGCGGGAAGGGGGGCCGGGGCAGAGATTATTATTGAAAAATTTAAACCTTCACGCCTGTATCTCATGGACCTTGATAGGGAGATGATTATAAAGGCGCGCAAGCGCCTTGCTGCATCAGATCACCCTCCTGTATCTGCCTGTGTGGCTGATGTTCTCCGCCTTCCCTATAGCGATGCAATGTTTGATGCGGTCTTCGGCTTCGGCGTGCTGCACCATGTTCCTGACTGGCGGGGAGGGCTTGCTGAAATTGCCCGGGTGCTTAAAACCTGCGGCTGTTATTTTTTTGAGGAACTATACCCGTCCCTTTATCAGAATTTTATTACCAGACACATCCTCCTGCACCCGACAGAAAACCGTTTTAAAAGTGAAGACTGGAAGGCCGCGCTCAGGCAGCAGAATTTCAAGGTAATAAAGACGATGGAGCAGAAAATGCTCGGAATCCTTGGGGCAGCGGTCAAAGAGTGATATATGCACGGCAAAAACATAACACTATCCCCGGTGTTAGAGCAGCTCCTGCTGCAGTATGCCGGTCTTTCATCTCCGGTTAATGCCCAATCAAGAGCAGTAAAGCTGCTGTCTGCGCAGGTAAAAACTATTTCCGACGAATACCTCGCCGGTGACAGCAGCTTCAAGGGTGATCTGTTTCGCAGCAGGGCATTGCGCAGGGCCTACATCTGCTATTATCTGCCGGTGAACCTGGTAAAACTCCTTCCAGTGCTTGACGAGCTTTTTACCCACCCCGATATAAAAGGTTTTACAGAACCCCATGTTTCCATTCTTGACCTTGGCTGCGGGCCGGGAACATTTCTCCTGGGGGTGCTTGAGTATCTTGCGGCGCATCAGAACCTTCTTTCAGGGGACGTGCAAAAGGTGGCGATGTGGGGCATCGACCAGGTGGATGAAAATGTAACAACAGCAAAAGAAATAATTAACCAGTACCTGGCAGCACAAAAAAATTCAGCATCAATCAAATGGGAACTCTCGTTTCGTACCGGCTCCATAACGACTGCGGGTTTTCCCCATCCTCTGCTGCCGAAAGAGAAACAGTATGACCTCATTATCGCGGGTAACGTATTCACCGAGATCGACCAGGAATCCTTTTCCGTGCTTGCGCCAGTACTTGAAAAGCTTCTTTCCCCGCACGGTACCCTTATCCTCATCGACCCGGGCACCAGGGCTTCTTCCCGCAGGCTTATCCAGTTGCGCGATATGCTCCTTGAGCACACCGCCCTTAATCTCTATGCCCCGTGCCTTGAGCGGGGGCTCTGTCCGTCGCTTGACAACCCCAGGGACTGGTGCCACCAGAAGCTCTTTCTTTCACCGCCTGCGATCGTGCGGGTTATAGACCGGCATATTGGTTTCACCAAGGAGAAGGGGATACCGTACAGCTATTTTACGTTCAGAAAAGACGGCAAAGCGCTTATCCATCCAACGTGCGATTTCCCCCGGGAAAAGGTGTGGCGGGTGGTGAGCTACCAGATACGGCACAAGGGCGAGGAGCGTTTGTTTGTCTGCAACGGCAAGGAGCGAAAGCTCCTGCGCAGGCTAACCAAAAATATTTCCGACAGCAATCAGGATTTTTCAGAGGCGTTGCGCGGCGACAGCGTGGCCATGGACGGGATGGTGCGAAAAGAAGCATTCCTTGACATAACGAGGGACAGTGTTTTCAGGATACTGAAAAGGTAATGAAGCAGGATAGAAAAGTGCTGAGTTCACGTTGATTGTTCGTCTATAAGCCAGTGCAGTTCCCCTTCCGGCTGCACCAGGGCTGCGGGATAGATCTTTCGCGCAGCATTCGTATTGCTGATACTTGCATTTGCCACGTCCCTTTTTCCTTCACCGGAAATGAGAAATACCACGCAGCGGCTGCTGTTGATAACCGGCAGCGTAAGGGTTACCCGGGGCACTGGCGGCATTGCCTGAGATCCCGAAACAGCGGTGACCCATTTCTCCTGTTCCTGCAAGGCCGCGTCATGGGGGAAAAGCGAAGCAGTATGACCATCGCTTCCCATGCCCAGCAGTATCATATCAAAGACGGGGAATAATCCTCTCCCGGCATCAGCTGCGCTGGTCTTTTTAAAAAAATCCTTCAGGCTTGTTTCATATGCGGCGGCAGCAGCATGCGGGCTGCCGGCATCTATGGGAACCGGGTGAATGTTTGCGGGCGGAAGCGCAACCTTTGAGATTAATGCTTCACGCGCCATCTGGAAGTTACGTGCAGGGTCTGCAGCAGGAACAAACCGCTCATCACTCCAAAAAAGATGTATGGAGGGCCAGGGCATTGACTCTTTGCAGGGAGGAGCGGCAAGCAGTTCGTAGAGCAGGCGGGGAGTTTTTCCGCCGGCAAGCACCAGGGTAAACAGCCCTCGTTCTTTTACCGCGCTTTCAGCTGCAGTGCGTACCAGCATTGCTGCACTGCTGCTCAGTGCTGCAAGATTTTTGTAGCGCTCGACAGATACCTTCATTTCTTCACGTTAAGCAACTCGAGCATTTTGTCAACAGAAGTCGTCGGCAGATTGCAGGCATAATTCCGGCACACATATGCGGTTGCCCTGCCATCGATGGCCGTGTGCTCTCTGGTGTAGGGCGCGATGGCGGTAATAGCAGCTGATCTTTTATCAGCGGGGCGCAGCACCACCACCTTGTTCGGGATAAAAGCGCGGCGCAGCGCTGCTATCATTTCTTTCGTGTCTTCTGCCTGCGGGTCTCCTGCAATCACTATTTCATGTGACGGGCTGCGGGCAAAAGAAACCGCTGTCAAGAGCTGGGTATAGGCTGAAGGCACCCGGCTGACGCTTTCTGCAAAGGCCCGGGCAATGCCCTGCGCTTTATCTTCAAAGGTGCTCTGCCCGGTCATGCGCGCCAGGCGCAAAAGATTGAGCATGGCTATGGAATTGCCCGAAGGGACGGCGCCGTCATAAATCTCCTTCTGCCGGACCAGGAGTTTCTCCGCATCATCAGCAGTAAAGTAGAACCCTCCGGCCTGAGCGTCCCAGAAGTGTTCAATCATTTCATGCTGCAGGGCAAGCGCGGTGATCAGGTGCTCTGCCTCAAAGGTTGTTTCGTACAGCTCAAGCAGCCCCCAGACAAAAAAGGCATAGTCATCAGCCATCCCGGCAACTTTAGCCTCGCCGTCCCGGTACCGGTGCAGGAGCCTGCCGTCGGGTGTGTGCAGATTGTTGAGGATAAACGAGGCAGCCTTTTTTGCAGCATCAGCATATGCCGGCGTATTAAAGACCTGCGCAGCCCGGGCAAGGGCCGCAATCATCAGCCCGTTCCAGTCAGTGAGCATCTTATCATCCTTGTGGGGATGAATGCGCTGCCCGCGGATGGCAAACAGCTTTTCCCGCACGGTTTCAAAGCGTATGCACAGATCATGCTCCGTCATTTTCAGCGCATGGGCAGATTCGCAGAAGGACCCGGTGAGGTGGAAAATGTTTGCCCCGGTGTTCTGCCCGGTGGCCTCGTCATGGAAGTTCCCTTCCTTGCTGACCGTGAACAGCCTGATAATCAGGTCAGCCTCATCAGGCCGAAGGGCTGCGCGCAGTTCATCCTCGGTCCAGACATAAAACTTTCCTTCTTTCCCCTCGCTGTCTGCATCCTCTCCGGAATAGAACCCGCCGGCAAACGAGGTCATATCGCGCAGCACATAGCTCAGTATCTCATGCACGGTCTGGGCATATATTTTTTTGCCTGTTGCCTGATATGCTTCGGTATAGGCCATGGCAAGAAGCGCCTGGTCATAGAGCATTTTCTCGAAATGGGGGACCAGCCACTCAGGATCAGTAGCATAGCGGTGGAAGCCAAACCCGATGTGGTCATAGACACCGCCCTGGCGCATTTCCTGAAGAGTTTTTTCAACCATGTGCAGCGCCTGCTTATCTTTTGACTGATGCCAGTAGCGAAGAAGGAAATAGAGGTTGTGCGGTGTTGGAAATTTCGGGGCGCGGGAAAACCCGCCGCTGTTCTCATCAAAGCGCTGGCTGAGTTCCTCAAAAGCCATTTGCAGTATTTCCCGGCTGAGGTCATTGCCGCCCGCGCTGTCTTCTGTCTTCTGCAGCGCTGCAGCGAACTTGCCGGCAGAATCAAGCACCTCGCTGTGTTTCTCCTCCCAAAGCTCTTTCACGCGGGGAATCAGCTCAAGCATGCCCATGCGTCCATAGCTGTTTTCTCGAGGGATGTAGGTGCCGGCGAAAAAAGGCTTCTTATCCGGTGTCATGAGTATGGTGAGGGGCCAGCCGCCGCTCCCCGTCAGCATCTGGCAGACGCGCATGTATATATTATCAAGATCAGGCCGCTCCTCCCGGTCTACCTTGATGGATATGAACGCGTCATTGAGCAGACGGGCAACTTCCAAATCCTCAAAAGACTCATGGGCCATCACATGGCACCAGTGGCAGGTTGAGTAGCCGATGGAAAGAAATACCGGCTTATTTTCGCTGCGCGCCTTTTCAAAAGCCGCGTCTCCCCAGGGGTACCAGTCGACCGGGTTTTCCGCGTGCTGCAAAAGGTACGGGCTTTTCTCCTGCATGAGGCGGTTGCCCTGCTTTACCTGCGGCTTCCCGGCACCCTTCGCTTTTTTTTCAGTTTGGTCAAGAGACTTTCTTTGTTTCATGTATGGTGCCCCTCATCTTGAGAAGATCGTGTTATAAACCGGCTACCTGCTTATAGCAGCCAGATGCCGGCAATCATAGGTAATGCCTCTATAGTATTTATAGAATACTTTGAAAGATAGTGCCAGACAAACAGTCGCAAGGTATTTTTTAAAACCTGTGTATCAGCTAATTGGCACTCCCTGGACAAGGGCGTGATCCGGTAAAATAAGGTGCACAGGGGTCTTAATTTTGCTATTATCAGCTGATGAATAAAATAAGAATCGCAAAAATATCTGCTGAAGTCTATGCACACAAAGGATTTGACGAGCAGGGGTGCATGGGTTCCCCGTGCAGGGATATCTGCTGCGAGTATGGCGCTGACGTGGATAAAGAGGCATACGATCTCATTCGGGAGCACCGGGAGGAGATTGAGCGCATCAGCAACGCCAGGTTCGAAGAATTTTTTGAACCTGACTGGTCCGGTGACAGGGATTTTCTGGGCGGCAATTCCATCAGGAGTAAAGTCGGGAGCGCAGGGTGCTGCATATTCCGCTTGCCGGAACAAAAGGGGTGCATATTATTCAAACTGGCAGCGGAAGAGCGGCTGCCCAGAAGAATTATTCCCTCCATATGCCGGCTGTTTCCCATTACCTGGAATAATGAGGCGCTGGAATATTATGAAAAAGAAAATATCCCGGTGACCTGCAATTGCCTTGAATTGAGAAACAGGACCGAAAAAAGTGTTTTTGAAACGCAACAGGAAGCAATTGACGATATTTTTGAAATAAGTATCTGACGGGCTTCGCTCTCCCCATTGCAACCCCTATCAGGTTGTTGAAAAAGCAGTTTTCTTCCAGGCTGGTCAAAAACATCCGGATGCAAGGCGCGCGAAATCAAGAGGAATGAGTCGTACTTTACCGTACGTCGCAATGACGAAGGATGAGCGCAACGAAGCAGACGGGTGTTTCTCAACAGCCTGATAGACACGAACCCCTAACCCCTGAAACTATGCCAGTCTACCAACTTACCGACAAGCTCGTGTTCCCGCCTCCAGAACATGCAGACCCGGACGGGCTGCTTGCGGTGGGCGGTGATTTGAGCATGAAGCGGCTGCTGCTGGCATACCGGATGGGCCTTTTCCCCTGGTATGCAGAAGACACGCCCATCTTATGGTGGTCTCCTGACCCCCGTCTTATGCTTAAGCCCAAAGATCTCTGTGTGTCGAAACGCCTTGCGCGCACCATAAAACAGGGGCCTTTTAAGATTACGCTGGATCAAGCATTTGAAGATGTTATCCGCGGCTGCGCTCATGTTAAACGACCGCGCCAGAAGGGCACCTGGATTATGGATGAGATGATTGACGCCTACTGTTGCCTGCACCAGGACGGCTATGCTCATTCCGTAGAGAGCTGGCAGGATGGCAAACTGGTTGGCGGGCTGTACGGCGTGGCGCTGGGAAGGGCATTTTTTGGCGAGTCCATGTTTGCCCGGGTAAGCGACGCGTCAAAGGTTGCGTTTGTGCATTTGACCCGGCTGCTGGCTTTGTGGAACTTTTCCCTGATTGACTGCCAGGTCACCACCAGTCACCTGGCCAGCTTTGGCGCCCGGGAAGTGCCGCGAGCGGAATTCCTGAAGATGCTGAAGGCCGCTCTGCGCTACAAGACGCGGCGGGGGAAATGGGAGTTTGCAAAGGAAGAAGACAGAGAAGAGCAGACAGGGACAGACAAAAAAACAAAGATCTAAAGAAGAACAGACTAATAGAGGGTAAGAACTAGCCCTTCTTAATTCCCTGACGCCTCTCCCGCGAGGAGGAGAGGGGAGTGAAAGTTCCTAAAACTAGCAAGTCTGATGACGCTGAAAGCTGTCAGCTCTCAGCTTTTTGTCATACTTCCACGCAATCAGAAGCGTTATGTTGGGCAGCTTGATGGCATCAATGGCCCGCTGGTCAAAAATATGCTGATTAGGGAAATACTCGTCAAGAAGGGGCTTGATATCTTTGAAGAAAAAGGGCATGGCTCCAATCTTCTTGAAAACTTCATCATAGGCAAAGAGCTCACCAGTACAGTTAAACCAGTCCCCCAGCACCAGGATGTCCGCGACACGGGCAATATTTTTTATTGCCGAGACATTCGCATAGTTCAGGGTATAGCGCTCATACACCAGCACGGGATGCTGGACAGTCTGTATCAGCTCCTCCGGCGGCGGGTCGGTGATGTTCCAGAGGAGCGCCGGTATATCCGCCCGGGGATACTCTGCTTGTAATTGTGCGATATTGTCCAGGATAACCGGCTGAGAGTCGGTGGTAACCAGAGGAAGCGAGATATTCATGGCAGCCATCTGGTCGAGCATGATTTTTGTCAGGTTCGCCCGGCCCGCGCCGATCTCAAGCAGGGTTTTGACGCCGGCGCTTTGTGCAAGGCGCAGGGCAATCTTTGTTATCGTGTCACCGAAGAATTTATAGAACGGGCCCTGGGCAAGTTCTCCAAACAGCTTCATGAGCGTGGGGTTCTTCCAGTCAAACTTCCCCAGGTCCTGCATCTCCACAATGACCTGCATAATTTTGAATTCAGTGCGGAACGCCTCGGGGATTTCCTGCTCTGATACCGGCTGCCGGTCTGCGACCCGCTGCGATGCCTCGGCCCACACCCGCCACTGGCCAAAATGGCTGATTAAATAGGCAACGTATTTTTCTTCCAGGTCGGAACAGGTTTGTTTAATCAGTGCATTGGTAAGCGGCATATATTCCTCACAGTAGTATTGGTTAAAAGGTTAAGAGGCGAAAAGGCGAAGAGATAAAACAGCTTGAACCTTTTAGCCTTTTTACCTATTGGCCTGTTAACCTATTTCATAAACTTTTTCGCTGCCGGGCACAAGAGCTGTACCGGGCACTCAAGGCATTTGGGTTTCCGCGCAATGCAGATTGCCCTGCCGTGATTCACCAGCAGGTAATTAAAGTCAAGCCAGTCCTTTTTCGGAACCAGAGTAAGCAGGTCCTGCTCGATTTTTTCCGGGTTGGTTTTGGTGCTCAATCCCAGCCGCTCGGAGAGCCGTTTTACATGCGTGTCAACCGCAATGCCCTCTGCTTTTTTATAGCCGCTTGAGAGCACGATGTTGGCAGTTTTTCGCGCAACACCCGGAAGCTTGATGAGGTCTTCCATGGTATCCGGGACCTTCCCGCCGAAGTCAGCGCACATCATTTGCGCTGCAGCGATGATATTTTTTGCCTTGTTGCGGAAAAAACCGGTGGAGCGGATTTCCTGCTCCAGTTCCTCCTGCCGCGCCCGGGAAAACTCCCGCGTGGTGGGGTATTTCTTAAACAGGGACGGGGTTATCATGTTCACCCGCACATCAGTGCACTGGGCTGAAAGAATGGTGGCCACCAGAATCTGCAGTGGCGTTTCAAAGTGCAGGGCGGTGCAGGTTGCCGGGTAGTGCTTGCGCAGTATTTTAATAATAGCCGGTATGCGTTCTTTGGCTGAAAGCATTGTTTACTCCCTTTTGAAATTTTCAGACAGCATCAGAACAGGCAGGTGCCGTTAAAGCAGTCGCCGGCAAATTCTGAGCCGGCGGTGACAAAGTCTCCGCCCTCATACTCTCCTTCTCCACCCGGCCGTGAGCCGAACGAGAGCACCTGGTTCTCCCGGGTGCCGTAGCGGTAGATGGTGATGCCCTTGCACTTAAGCTCGTGGGCCAGCAGGTAGATGCGGCTGACATCATCGATACTTGCATCAGGCGGGAGGTTAATGGTTTTAGAGACCGAGTTGTCAGTATATTTCTGGAATGCGGCCTGAATCCCCAGGTGCTGCTCCGGCGGCACGTCAAAAGAGATGACAAAGAGCCGTCGCAACTCTTCCGGTATCTCTTCCATCTGCCGGATTGAGCCTGATTTTCCTATTTCCGCCATCAGCTCTTTTGTGTAGAGCCCGCGCCGGCGGAGTTCCGCGGAAAAAAGCGAATGCATCTCAAACAGCTTTGACCCGGACAGCACATTGCGCACGTAACTCAGGGCGAAGAGGGGCTCAATGCCGCTTGAGCAGCCGCAGATAATGCTGATGGTGCCGGTCGGAGCGACCGTGTTAACCGTGGCATTCCGCAGTCTCAGATTTTTGCCCGGATACACAGACTGCTCATAGTTGGGGAATACCCCCCGCTCCTCTGCCAGGCTCTGGGAGGCATGGAGCGATTCGTGGTGGAAAAACTGCATGAGCGTTTCAGCGGTTGTTATTGCCTCCGGGGCAGTATAGGGGATGCCCAGCCTGATGAGCATATCGGCAAAGCCCATAACGCCCAGCCCGATTTTACGGTTGGCGTGGGTGATATCTTGTATCTGCGGCAGCGGGTATTTGTTTACCTCAATCACATTATCCAGAAAGCGCACTCCCCAGCGGATCCGCTCCCGCAGCTTTTGCCAGTCAACGGCTTTTCCCTGTACAAATTTTGCCAGATTGATCGAGGCAAGGTTGCAGCTTTCATAGGGCAAAAGGGGTATCTCCCCGCAGGGATTGGTGGCCTCTATCATGCCGGCCTCAGGGGTGGGATTATGGCGGTTGATCTCATCAAGAAACACCAGCCCCGGGTCTCCTGAGCGCCAGGCGGAGTGAACGAGCAGGTTAAATATTGACCGCGCCTTTACGGATTTGACTTTCTTGCGTGTCCGGGGGTTGAGTAAATCAAAGTTTCCATCCGCGCGCACCGCCTCCATGAAGGCATCAGTGACCGCGACCGAGAGGTTAAAATTGGCAAAAGCACCGTCATTCAGTTTTGCCTGAATGAAGTCAAAAATGTCGGGGTGGTCGCAGCGCAGGATGCCCATATTGGCGCCACGACGCCTGCCGCCCTGGACAATGATGCCGGTTGCCTGGTTGAAGATGCTCATGAACGAGACCGGCCCGGACGCCTCACCCTTGGTGGTGCTGACAAGATCGCCCCGCGGCCTGAGGCGGGAAAAATCAAACCCGGTGCCGCCGCCGCTCTGATGAATGCGGGCCATGTTTTTCAAGGTCTCAAAGATGCCGGGGATGGAATCTTCGACCGGCAGGACAAAACAGGCTGACAGCTGACCCAGTGCCGTCCCCGCGTTCATGAGGGTGGGGGAGTTGGGCATGAACTCAAGCGCGGTCATCATCTGCAAAAAAGTTTCTTCAACTTCTTCCCTGCGCTGAGCTGACGGGAAATTAAGCTCAGCTTCGCTGATGGCTTTTGCAACCCGCTGGAACAGCTCTCCCGGAGTTTCAACAACGCTCTGGTTATCATCCTTCAGCAGATAGCGTTTTTTGAGCACAAACAGGGCGTTCAGGGGCAGCTTCAGGTCATCGCGGATGCCGTAGATTTTTTTTGCCTGCCGCAGATACTTGTGTTCTTCACGGTAGAGGATATAGCTTCGTGCTACCGCCGTGTAGCCCTCTGCCATTAACACTTCTTCAACCAGGTCCTGGATATTCTCTACCGAGGGAATGGTATCAGCATACAGCGTGCTGATTTTTTCCAGGACCCTGCTGCCGGTGAGCTCAGCTATGGCGCGGGCCTTTTGCTCATCTTCCAGGGCTTCAAGCCCGGCCCTGAAGATCGCCCGTTTGATTTTCTGCTCATCAAAGCTGACCAGTGCATCATCGCGCTTGTGTATGGTTTTGGGAAGTTCCTGCATAATGTGCCTCATTCAAAAGCGTTAACCGGGTGTTTATTACCAGGTATCTCTTCGCGCCGCTGGCGCTATTAATTACTTAAGCAGCAGAGACAAAAAAGGGATTGACACGTGTGCTGTCAATCCCTTCTGCAGAGGTTTCTATAACCATAGCATAATAGCATAACGCTGTTAATACATGAAATTCAGCATAAATGAGAGCCGTTCATCAGTTTTGTCAACCCCTATGATATCTTCAAGCCCGTTGGCACTCGTTTTCTGCAAATGTTGTCCTATAAGGGTAATCTGCATGCGGTCTGAGATTTGCTGGCGGTATTTAAGCGACATATCAAGGGCGTTCCGATCCCTGCCATATAATTATAATTAACCTGGCGCGTTCCCGTGACATTCATGTTTGAGTACTGGACTGCGGTAGAGAGCGTCCAGGTTCTTGATTCCGGCAGCACATTGACATCCACTCCCACGGTGCGCCCCTGCAGGTCCATGCTGTCAGTGCCCGGCCCATAGGTAAGGTAGGTCAGAGACGGCCGGATACTTAACCACTGAAGGGGTTTAATATCACTGCTCATGCTGACGCCGCGGCTGTACAGGGTAGTCCGGTAAGCGCTCTGCTCAATGGAATCAGGCGATAGTGAATAGCCATTGTCTATAGACTTCTGCCACTGGAAAGCGCTCATATTGACGCTCCAGGCCTTGCCGTAGAGGGGCCTGGTATAGCGCAGTTCCATCTCCTGGGATGGATCGCGGTAATAGAGGGGAGCGTATTTGTTGGGCGCTGCCTTAGCCAGAGGTACTGCCTTTGCCTTATAGTGCAGCCTGAAAGTGTTCTTTTTGCCGGGGGAAAAGTCAAAGCTGCCCGCACGGATTGTTTCTTCCTCGTCCCATGCGGTCATGCTCGCCAGGCGCTTGGTAGAGACAATTTTTGTTCTCCAGTGCTGCTCAAAAAGGTTGGAAACAACAACCTCCTTCTTTGAGCGTGAGGCATGTATAAATTCCCCGCCTGAAAGATAAAGTCCTACATGGGTTATGCGCTGTCTGTTTTTACCTGAAGAAAAGAAAATCAAATCACCGGTCTTCAGTTTTTCGGTTGAAACCTTTTTCAGCAGATAGGGCGGGCATTTTGACTGGGAGGCAGCATTATGGGGGAGTTCAATACCATAAACGTTCTTGTATATCAGCCGGGCAAATCCTGAGCAGTCAATCCCGTCCGGACCGGTTCCCCCGAGTTCATACGGGGTGCCCAGATATTTTTTCATTTCATTCTGAAGCTTACTGTCATTTACCAGGGTCTTGCGGGCGGAGACGGGGCCGGTGGATGGCTTGGTCTTGCCATATGCGGTATGGGTAAAAGGGATAAGCAGTAACAGGCTGCATACTATTGGTATACAGCGGTTTACAAACCGCCAGTTATGTCTCTTCTGAATTATAGCTATTGCTCTTATGTTCACAGTCCCTCCCAGAAACTGCTTGCATCCAGAACAGCTCTTTACCGGTACACAACAAGTCCTCAGCAGGGTCTTTGTTGGACCGGCACTGGTTGAGAGATAATGCAACCAGTGAGCCGCTATTATTTAAAGTTTCAATACCAGTCTACCATAAACCAACCATGGGATTAAGTACATACATCATGCCAAACTGGATGGGTTTATCACGGGGATGATTTTAAGATGCCAACCCCTTCGAGCTGGGGGGAGTATAGGAAACTTTAAAAAGCATGTCAAACAAAAAATAAAAATGTAATTTCAATAGGTTAAGTAATTAATTGAGATAACCATAGGGTTTTTAACAGGTTATGTCGCTGCTGCAATCTGTTTGACAGCAGGGGGATATTTATTATCTAGAGACTGTGTCGCAATTAAAGGGAGTCGGGGGGCAACATAAGCGTTCTTTGACAAAAAAATATTAGAAAGCAAAGAAAAGATACACCAGCGGCCATGCTGCTATGGTACAGTTTTTTTTAAAGGAGAACAACCATGGCGTATCGAACTGGCAATCGTTATCAGATGACAATGTTTCCTCAAAGCATTTAACCAGCCTGAGAGAAAACTACTTTTTCAACAACCCGATAGATATAGCTTTTATCGGTTATAAACGGGCAAATAGACAGTTATTATGCGCCACTATCCTGATATTACAACCCGGGCTGATAAAGCAGAAGACAGAAGGAATTTTATTTTCGAACCTCTGCCCTTGAATCACTAACCCCGGTCCTTCTGCCACTTTGAGTGAAAGGTTCCGGGCATATCCAGCCGCTCATAGGTGTGGGCGCCGAAGCAGTCCCGCTGAGCCTGGATGAGGTTTGCCGGCAGCCACGGGCTTCGGTAGCCGTCAAGGTAGGAAAGTGAAGCCATGAAGGCTGGCGCAGGGATACCCATCGCTGCTGCAGCCTGCACCACTGCCCGCAGATCATCGTGGTGCGTGATAAGAGCCTGAGCAATCTGTTCATCCATCAGCAGATTGGGTAGATCAGGATTTATACGGCAGGCAGTGCCTATACCATTGAGCAGGGAGGCCCTGATAATGCAGCCGCCCCGCCAGATTCTTGCAACCTCTGCCAGGCGCAGGCGGTACGTATTGACCTGCGAGGCGCGATAGAGCAGGGCAAACCCCTGGGCATAGGTAAGAATCATTCCCGCATAGAAGGCGCCGCGCAGCTGCTCAATGAATCTTCTGCGGTCGCCGCTGAAGGCAGGCGCCGCCAGTCCCAGTACGCCGGCTGCGGCGGTGCGGTCTTTTTTCAGTCCGGAAAGATTACGCATTGCAACTGAAGCATCGATAGTCGGTGTTGGTACCTGAAGATTCAGTGCTTCCTGTGAGGTCCACATGCCGCTCCCCTTTTGTCGCGCAGCATCAAGTATCAGATTGATCAGAGGCTGGCCGGTTTTTTCGTCAAGGGCAGAAAAAATCCGGGCGGTAATCTCCAGCAGATAGCATGCAGTCTTACCCTCGTTCCATTGGGCATAGATATGGTGCAGCTCACCTGCCTGCAGGCCAAGCCCCCGCTTCATCAGATCATAGGTCTCTGCTATCAGCTGCATGAGCCCATACTCAATGCCGTTATGCACCATCTTGACATAATGGCCGGCTGAACCCTGGCCGAGGTAGGAGACGCAGGGCTCTCCTTCAGCGCGGGCGGCGATCGCTTCCATGACCGGCTGTACCCGCTCGTATGCTTTTTGCGGACCGCCGGGCATGATGCTGGGACCGAAACGGGCGCCAGCTTCACCTCCGGAAATACCGGTTCCCAGATACAGGATACCCTTTTCCTGTAATGCTTTGCCGCGCCGGTCTGTATCTGCAGGCCGGGAATTGCCGCCGTCAATGAGGACGTCACCGGTCTCAAGGAAGAGAAGAAGCTCCTGGATCATACTATCAACGGGCGGCCCGGCAGGCACCAGCATGATAACAGCACGCGGTTTCCGGAGGAGTTCTGTAAATTCCTGCAGAGTGTAGCCGGCGCGAATGGGAACGCCGGCCGCATCACATACGATAAATTCGCTGGTTTTTTCTGCGGTGCGGTTATACACAACAACCGGGAACCCGTGCTCAGCGCAGTTCAACGCCAGATTACGGCCCATCACGCCAAGGCCGATAACCCCTATTTCACAGCTGTGCATGCCCACTACGATCTCCTTATGAATCGGGGATTAAAGGATTTTAAGTTACTTATCACGAGCCTTGAATCCCAAGCCACGAAACCCGCGTCACTTTGCCACCAGTTCCTCTATGGCCGGGCATTCCCGATCGGAAAGTTTCCCTGCTTTAGCAAGATCCTCTGCAACCTCTGCAAGACCTGCCTCTTCAAGCCTCTTTCTGGTCGGGATACCATCGGCAGAGCAGCCGCGATAAAAATAGTATTCATCAAGCATGCCGGGATGATTAATAGGGTCAACTTGTCCCCGGGTAGAGCCCTGGCGCATGTCGTCCTTCCTGCTGATGCCAAGCAGCGCATTGTAGCTCTTTTCAATCTGGTAGGCCCGCTCTCCTGCTGCAAACAGAAGCCCGGGATCATTGCCGGTTATTGCCTGATAAATCTCTCCCAGCTCTTCAATCAGAATCAGGGGGTCGCCGTAGATAGTGGTTGCGGCAACAGGGATGAAGCACAGGCCCAGCGAGTCCATCACCATCTTGTAGTTTTCATGCCACCAGACCACGCGGCCCTTGGCCACGGGGCTGCGGTGATCAGTTATCTCTTCCGGAATATCCTTTCCGAAAATCCGCTCCAGCATCTCCCGCGCACCAACGAGACCTGAGAACGGGTGCCCCTTCATGTGGTCGGCACCGCGGGCGGCAACAGAAGAGGCAAGGCCCATGGGCATCACCTCCTTGCGGTTGTAGGGAAAGGTCATGCCCTTGGTGTGAAACCCGTAGGGCTTTGATTCAGGGCCGAGCCGCCGGATCATCTCCGGGATATTTTCCGCAAGGATGCTGCCGAAGCCGTCCCGCATGGCGGTCTTCTGCATCATCTTCGCGGCCATCTCCGTATCTCCCCAGTTAAGTTCTATCCCGTCGGTAGCTTCAGATCCCAGGATGCCGCGCTGAAAGCATTCCATGGCCATTGCCAGGTTCCAGCCGAACTGCGTGCAGTCCATGCCCAGGCGGTTGGTCATGTCAGCAAGGTGAAACATGGAGGGAAAATCAAAAATGCCGAGCATGGGGCCCAGGTGCAGGTAGTGGCCGAATTCTATCTTGTCCCCGCTTTTACCCTGGTAGGGGCCGTCGTCAACCTTCCACTTCTGGGAGCAGCCCACCGGGCAGCGGTAGCACGCGGTCTTGCCGCTCTTGTATTTATTTAAGAACAGTTCCAGGTCATACTGGTCAAGCTGTTCCTGGCTGATGTGCTCCTGGTCGTTTTTAATGGAAGCCTCAGCCCCGATCTGGGCTATTAAAATCAGCGTACCGTATTCCGCATTGGCAGCGGTTCCCGGCCCCTGGCCCCAGATTTCGCGGTAGTGCGCGGAGAGTTCATCAAGCTTTTTCCTGTCCGCGACCGGCACTGCTCCGCCGTCACTTTTAACAATCACGGCCTTCAGCTTTTTCGAGCCCATCACGCAGCCCATGCCGGCCCTGCCGTTGGCGCCCACGCGCTTGGTGCCGGAAAAGATATTTGCGTAGCGCACCAGGTTTTCTCCTGCCGGCCCGATGCGCGCTGTTTCGCAGCTGCCGTACTGCTCGTGGATGCGGTCATCTGTTTCATAGGTATCAAGGCCCCACAGGCCGGTTGCGTCTACCAGCTGCGGGGCTTTTCCCTTTTCAATGAGAAGTGCTACCGGCGTGGCGGATGCGCCGGTGAACACAATATGGTCATAGCCCGCCTGTTTTGCCTTTACGCCGAAGAACCCCCCGGCATTGGAATCGCCGAAGATGCCGGTCAGCGGGCCCTTGGCCGTGACCGTGAAGCGTGTGGCACAGGGGAAGGTGGTTCCCACGGCCGGGCCGAAGCCGAAGATGAGCGGATTATCAGGAGAGAGCGGGTCAGCATGGGGATGCTCGCGCATGAGATCATAAAAGAGCCGCGCGTTCAAGCCGGAGCCGCCGATATAGTTTGTCATCAGCTCCTGCGGAAGCTCTTCTTCCCTGATGCTGCCGCTGCCCAGGTCAACCTTCAGGATTTTTCCTCGCCAGCCTGCAATCTTTGCCTTTTTCATAGGATGCCCTCAATAGTATTCTTGATTAGTAACGAGTTACGAGTAACGAGTGCTGAGTAGCTTAACACTCACAACGCGTAACTAAAAACTTAAAACTTTCAACTCAGCACTCAGAACTCAGCACTTTCTTTGTTGCATATCGTCAGCAAAGAATATTCTTCCCAGCCGCTGTGCTTCAGGGCAACATCTGCCAGGGTGTACAGCTCTTTTCTGACTTCAGCCGATAAACTGATGAAGCGTGCGCTTATCCATACCGCCCCTGCAGGTGAACCGGTCACCGCCGAGATAAAATTCGCCTTCTTTTTTCCCCGACCAGATGATGCCGAATTCCTCACTGCAGTTTACCATAACAGGAATTGCTGTCCAGATGGAACAGATTAACCTCAAAGCTGTTGAGCGGGTCACGAAGTATTGGCGCAGCGCGGCGCAGGAAATTCCTGGTCTCCCATGCCTGTTCCAGGGTCTCGCCCGGGAACCCCAGTATCACAAACAGCCGGATATTGACGCGGGCTTCGGCACAATTACTGAGAACCTGTTCAGCCTGGCGCGCCGTGATACCTTTGTTGATTTTCTGCAGCGTTTCATCCGAGCCTGATTCAAGGCCGAACATGAGCTTTCGCAGGCCGCTCTGCCGCAGTTTTTTCAGGCGCTCTACGGTAAAGCCCGGCTCAAGGCGCGCGTAGCAAAGATAATAGAGCTTCAGGTTCCGGGCAATGATAATATCCGCGATCTCTTCCAGAAGCTCCGGAGAGCATGATTCATCGGTGAACTGAAAGTATGGCGTATGATAGCGCTCCGAGAGCTCCTGAAGCTGGTCAACGATTAATTGGGCCGGTTTTACACGGAAGCTGCTGCCGGGAAGGTTATTGATATAGGAGATTTCGCAGAACCGGCAGCTGTTCCAGTAGCAGCCTTTGCCGAGATTGTAGGGAAGTACCACGTCTGGAGCAAGATAGTTGTTGAGCGGCAGGCCACTGAAGTCAGGGCAGGGAAGCTGCGAGATATCCTCCGCATGAAACGGCTCATTCACCCGGACTTTTTCTCCGTCAAACCAGATAAGGTTGGGAATATTTTTCAGATCAGGCTGCGCGGGATTTTCCGCGATTGCCCTGGTTAATGTGACGAGGGCGGATTCCCCCTCGTACACAACCACGGCATCACAGAGTTTGAAGAACTCAGGCGCGGCAGCGCAGCGAGTCCACGAATTTAGTATAGACCGTGCCGCCGATGACCACCCGCAGCCCTTTACTTTTAAGCTGTTTTGCCAGGGTCAGGCCGGGGATGACCTGCTGAAAATTAAGAATAGATATGCCCACCAGGTCAGGCTTCTCCGCGATGATTTCCGGTATCACAACAGACGGATAGAACCGGCCGAACAGATTTCTCTCCGCGTCATCAACCGCCTGCAGCAGTTCATCGAGCCGATGCTCTTTGTAGCGGGTGGCAAAGAACTGGCCGTCCATTTTATAGTGCAGACTCCGGTCATAGACCGCGCAGATAAGCGCAAGGACCTTGTCAATGGAGCGGCGTGCGATAAAGTAGGATTCGCTGTCATAAAACTTTTCACTGCGCAGCTGCGCGAGGTAGTCAGGTATTCCGGGAATCAATGGCCGTGCGTCATCAATGCTTTGACCGAGCTTCTGGCGCCAGGCAAGTATCTCCCAGTCATCTTCACCGGTTTGATTGGCAAGAGATTTTAAAACTTCTTCTGCCTTGCGCAGATGCTCCGCGAGATTGTCAGGAGAAAGAAGGTGGAGCGCCATCTTCAGATCAAGATCCTGCAGCACCACGTCGCATCCTGCCTTGCGCAAAGCCGCGGCAAGAGCGGCAGGCGCGAGATGCGGGCCGCGCGGATCAGATATGGGGGGGAAGAGTAAACAGACTTTCATGATGAATAGAATTCAGAAGACAGCATTCAGAAGTCAGAATAAGTTTCAGTTAATTTCATCAATACGTTCATACTAATTCAGTCAATAGGTCTGAAGGCCTCGCGAGCGCTCCAGTAAAGCGTGGCAACAATATACCGGTCATGCAATCCACAGGAGCTGTTAAATGCCTGTGGAAAACCGGGGTTTCAAGGCAGGGAAGAGGGCTTTAAATAAGGGGAATATGCACATTGCTCAATTTTTGAGCAGAAAATAAGTGATGTAATTTCAGTTGGTTATAAAATTTTCTCGATTTTTGTTGATTTTGCCGAATGCAAAAAAACTGTTTTCCACAGCAAAAAAGCTTGACAGCGCTCAGCGCCGCTTGTAGAGCCCGATTAGCAGCGCTTTTGCGAGCTGGTTTTCGCTCACTTTCTGCAGGAAATTGTCCTTCGTAACACCCTCCAGCTTTTCTTTTTTTAAAGCATACACGGTGAAAATGTAGCGGTGTGTTCCTGAAGGCGGGCAGGGGCCGCCATAACTTTTTTTGCCGAAATCATTTTCCGCTTCTTTTATACCAGCAGGCAGCGGTCCGCCCTGAGAAAAAGTTGTAATGCCTGCCGGTATGTCATAGACGAGCCAGTGGATGAAATCGCCTGATGGCGCGTCAGGATCGATGCAGGTGAGGGCGAAACTTTTTGTTCCAGCCGGCGCGCCGGACCATGAGAGCTGCGGAGATATATCATTGCCGTCACAGGTGTGAATGGCCGGCATGGGCTGGTTGTTTTTGAAATCCTGGCTGGTAATTTCCATGGCAGAAGTCATGGCCGGTAGAAACAGAACAGACTCATCACGAATACACAGGCTGAAATAATTCTGAAAATTATAACATGAGGTGTCAGCATGATTAATCCCTCCTTGCTTAAGATATTCTGTTAAAAAAATAACCGCAGAGAACATTGAGTTTATAAGTTACGGAGTCGAGGAGTTTAGGAGTTAACAAACTCCAGAACTCGCGACTCCTTAACTCTTCAAACCCATGACCTCTGTGAACTGCGGTTCTTATGTTTTAAATTTTAACCGGCTTTTAAAATTTATCAAATAAAAAACCCGCTCTCTCTATCATTTTTGCTTCTTTCATCAAGTTTGAACTGTTATCAGCACGAGTGACGGCACTGACACAGTCACTGCGGTGGATGCACTGAGCAGATAGGCCTTTGGACGGCCTGTCCCGATTCTGCTAGTTGTCTGCTGAGTCCGATAACTTCCCGAAGTTCGAACTCGCTGAACTTATCAACTGATCTGCTGACTTCCGCAGTGCATTAAAGACCTTCTGTATTGCTATTACTTCCCGTAGGGACTGATCATGAACGCCTATCTTATTTTTATTCTGGCCATTTTAATCGGCAGTTATATCCTTGACGTTGTCGTTGAAATTCTGAACATACGGCATCTCAAAACCGAGCTGCCTGAAGAGTTTGCCGGCTACTATGATGCTGAAAAATACCAGACCGCGCAGCGCTACCTGAAAGAAAACACCCGGTTCGGTCTTATCACGGAAACGCTCTTTACTCCGCTCACCATTGCCTTTATACTGCTGGGCGGTTTTAATTATGTTGATGCGCTGGCCCGAAGTTTCAATCTGGGGCCGATTCCCACCGGGCTTGTTTTTACCGGCATCCTGCTGTTCGTCTCGCAGCTCATTCATATTCCTTTTTCAGCCTATGCCACCTTTGTGATAGAGGAGAAGTACGGCTTTAACCGGACCACGGTTAAGACCTTTATCCTCGATATCCTGAAAGGCTGGCTGCTCACCGCCCTCATCGGCGGAATAGTGTTCTCGGTTATCCTCTGGTTTTTTGAAAAGACCGGCCCCTGGGCCTGGCTCTACTGCTGGGGAGCGGTGACCGTGATACAGCTGTTTCTCAGCTTCATCGCGCCGGTCGTCATCATGCCGCTCTTCAACAAGTTTATTCCCCTTAAGGAGAGCGAGCTGAAAGCAGCCATTGAGGAGTATGCCCGCGCTCAAGCATTCAAGATGAAGGGTGTCTTCACGATGGACGCATCAAAGCGCTCCAGCAAATCCAACGCCTTCTTCACCGGCTTCGGCCGGTTCCGGCGCATTGTGCTGTTTGACACCCTGATTGAAAAACAGACGGTTGATGAGCTGGTGTCGGTGCTTGCCCATGAGATGGGCCATTACCGGAAAAAACATATTTTAAAATCTGTTCTTATATCCATCGCGACGACCGGGCTGATGTTTTTTATCATGTCGCTGTTTATCAATAATAAGGGGCTCTTTGCCGCATTCAGGATGGAGCACACCTCAATCTATGCGAGCCTGCTCTTTTTCGGCTTTCTCTACGCGCCCATCGAGATGGTGCTCTCCATTGCCGGCACCATGCTCTCACGAAAACATGAGTATGAAGCGGATGCCTACGCGGCCACCACCTATCGCAAACCCGAAGCAATGATTACCGCGCTGAAAAAACTGAGCGTTGACAACCTTTCCAATCTTACCCCGCATCCGCTGAAGGTATTCCTGAGCTACAGCCATCCGCCGGTTCTGGAAAGGATAAAAGCGATCAGAAAACAGGGAACAGGCAGCAGGCAATAGGCAATAGAATAGAAGACAGATGACAGAAGGAAAGAAAGTCGTAGAGTTTTAAGAGTTAAGGAGTTGCGGGTGCCGGATTTTTTTCTCCCAAACTCCTCAACTCCTCTAACTTCTAAACTTTATGAGGTATGAAATGAAATCAGCAAAGCTTCTGCTGCTACACCTGGCAGTCTGCAGCATTGTCATAACATTGAGCGGGTGCGCTATGAAAACAGCAACAGCTGAAGAGATTACCATAGAAGGTGTCTACGTGAAAGATGCCTGGATCATCCCTTTTCAGGGCCAGCGATTATGGCCAGCGGCGGGTATTATTGTCGTCAGCGGCGAGCGCGCGAAGGACCTGGCAGCGCTCAAAGACAAATCGAAAATTAAGATCAGCGGAAGGCTCTACACGAGAAATAGAAGTATCCCGGAAGCCGGGACGTTCAGGGAGATAACCGAGCAAGTGATCGAGGTAACGAAGGTTATTGTAATCGGTAAGTGAGGAGAGCGTTTGAGATTGCCGCGCTCGCCCGCAATGACGACGGGAAGCTATGATTATTTTCTTAGGGAAGGGATTTTTCTACTCAGTCCGGAGAAATGAAAGGATTGCTTCTTTTTCCGCGCTCAAAGCCTGCCGCAGTTCCGGGCTTGCCTGTTTCCTGAGGGTCTCTATTAACGCCGCCAGCCTGCTCTTTAAACCGCCATCCACCTTTTCCCCGCGCATCAGTCTTTCCTGCCTCAAGGGAAGCGCTTGCAATAAAAGCCGTGGCCTGTTTCCTGAAGGCAGCGTTATTCGAGTATAATGCCGGTCACCTCAGGGGCGTAGCGGTAATAGAGGGCCACCCAGCGCTGTCCCTGTGCGCTTGTGAGCAGCAGCCGGTCGCGCATTGCGTAGAAGTTTTTCAGATTCCCCCCCTGGAGCGCCGTGGTAATAGGGCACTTTAACTCAGCCTTGAGGGTAAAATCCTGGCGCGTCTCCTGGTCCGCCGTGACCAGCACATCATCTTTAATATTAACCAGCCCGTCCTTTGAGGCAATAATAGTATATTTATCCCTGACGGCAGGCAGGGGCAGCATGTAGTAGCCGCCGCCTGATGATACCGTGGAATTGCCTGCGGCAGCAGGGCCCTCACCGGTCAGCGCGGTGATGGTAACGCCATCGATCCGGTTGCTGGTGTAGCCGTTGGTTACCTGTCCGGTCACGTAGCCGTCATTGCTGCCCTCGGCAATAATTTTAAATGATTGGTTATCATCGCAAGTCGCCAAGAGTAATATCGAGCAGCCATGCGCCGCCCGCGGCCCGGTCAATCGTGATGGTGCGCTCGTAGCCGCTGTTGAATATCCACGGCGAATCATTGCGGACGCCCCCGCGGCATTTAACGCATCCAGGGTAAAGTTGCATTCGTCCTGCAGCACCGTCATCATGTCTGATGAGAATGCCGGAAGCAGCGGTATCTGTCGGTTGTTGACGCGGATGTTGTCGTGGCACTGCTGGTGATGGTAAAAGCATTGCGCGCGATAACAATTTCACAGGCTCCCTCCACCGTGCAGTCAGCTCCCGCTGTGAAAGGCGTCGTAACAATCACGTCCCAGGTGCCGAACAGGTTGCCGGACGTGACCTGGCTGGGGTCACTTATGGTGAGCAGCGCAGTGAGCGAGGTATCACTCAACACCTCCACTTCGTTGGTGCCGGGAACCGGCTCGGCCTTGGCAATCCGTATTCCGGCATCATTAAAGATTTCCACCCGGGTGCGGTTTTTTATGAAATTGGTATTCAGGCCCTGGATGGCGATCGGCACTAGCCCGGGCGCTCCCTGGAACGGCACGATGGTCTGAATGCTGGGCGTTCCTGAACTGAAAGAAATATCAAGCGTCTGCTGGCTCAGCCGGTTGTTTATAAAAGCGGGGTGTCAAGCGCTGTTTCCGGCGGTAAAGAGCCCCGTCGTTTTCTGCGCGATTTTTAACGGAAATGGTTTGCTTACCCGGTGGCCGTAAATGTCTTGCACCGTTATCATGATCGGGAACCGGGCCGACTTAATCAAACTCTTCCGGCAGATAGTAGGTGAAAATGCCGCTGAATCAGGATCGTAGTCGATATTTTCCGGCGCTACGGTGATGCCGAAGGCAAAGGTAAATATGCCGTCACGCGCGGCAGCATCTTCTCCCTGGTCCCGTCATCCAGCATGGTGACCGTGGTAATATCAGCTATCTCCAGGGTGTCCGGGTCGATAATACCCGGTAAGCAGCAGCGGGCGTGAGGTCAGCGGTGACCGAGGCGATGCGGCTCAGGATATTGGTGTCACTCGGATTGAGAGGTCACGGCCGTGGTGATGATGGTCGGGTTGTCGTCATTTTCTATGGAGTCCGGGCTGGCAGCATTTTCAATAACAAAATCAGGCTCCCGGTTCTCTTCATCACTCTCGCCGATGCAGTAGAGATAGCCGTCATCCGAGCCCACATAGATTCTTTTGTCCGGGCCGATAGCGGGCGATGAGCGCACCGGTCCGAGGGTCGGGTATATCCATTTGAGCGCGCCGTCAGAGAACAGGGCATAGATGTTGCCATTATCAGCCCCGAAGTAGATGTCCCCGTTTTTGTCGATTGCCGGTGAAGACTGTATGGGGCTGCCGGCGGAAAACTTCCATTTCAGCTGACCGGCGTCATCATAGCAATAGAGGTAGCCGTTATCCGAGCCGACATAGATCAGCTCTCTTGTCGCGGCAGCGGCCGCCGTGAAAACAGTGGATGTTATGGGAGGGGTGACCGCGGGTGAGGAGCGGATTTTCCCCCCGGCTTTTCTTTTCCAGAGCGGCTCATTGGTGGTATTGGTTGCCAGCACACTCCACTGCAGGCCGGTCTCAAGCCCGGGGAACAGGGCTTGAGTCTGCGTGCTGGTTTTATTTTCACTGAACGCATAGAGATAGCCGTCATCAGCTCCCACATAAACTTTTCCATTGGAGACCGCCGGGGAAGAGTTCACATCATCATCAGCCCGGAACCACCATTTTACCGGATTCACGGGGGTTGAACCGGAACCGCCGCCGCCATTGATGGCGGTGGTGGTAGTGCCCGTTCCTCCGCCGGAACTTCCCGCATTGGGATTTAAGGCATACAGATACTCGCCGCTGCCGAAAAAGACCGTGCTTCCGGAAAACGCGGGAGAGGAGTGGACATTGCCCTTGGTGAGAAAGGAAGACTTGCGAACAGAGTAGGACGGGAGTTTTTTACTGTCGCCCGAGTGGCTCATGTCAGGACTTAAATTAATGGTCAGCAGCTCATCGTAATCTGTTCCAAAGTAGGCATCACTGCCGGAAATAACCGGCGAGGAGGAAACGCTCCGGTCAAAGTCCGACTGCCAGATGGTAATGCCGCCTGAGGGCAATGAAATAGAGATACCCGTCACTGGTTACTACAAAGATATTGCCGCTGTCATCCACCGCAGGGGAAGAAAGAATCGGGCTTCCCAGGCTCATGGACCAGCTCATTGTTCCCTCAGGCTCGATAGCGGCTATGTAGCCGCCCTCGGTGCCGATAATAACAGTCCCGTCCTGGGTCACCGCAGGGGAAGCGCTTATCGGGTCACGCCGGCCATTGACCTGCCAGCGCCATTTCACTTCAATGGCGTTTGCCGGGCCGGCCGGGCCTTCAAGGTCACTGGTGCCGGTGTGGGCAGGGTTGCCGCGAAAGGTGAGCCAGCCGCTGCCGGTTGCTGGAGTCTGGGCAGGTACTGGTGACGCCGCCATGAGGAATCCAGTCATGCACATGACGAGCATGAGAACCCGGCGGGTTCTTACATTTAATAGTATGGCAGACAGGCGGTAGCGATGCATGCTGGGGCTCAACCGTTAATTTGACAGCGTGGCCGTCAGAGTCATTTTGAAGGGAAAATCGAAATCCTGGTATTCGACCATAACAGCAGAAAAGACGACGCCGACGCTCACGGTGGGGTACACGTCGATAGTATAGCTGACGGTATCAGTGCCGTAGGTGAGCCGCGGTTCAAGAAATTGCAGGAAGCCTGACTTTCCCTCGCTGGTATTTGTATAGACGAAACCGCCGGCAGAGAAATATCCGATATCAGCCGCCCGGTCTATGCGGGGGGTGAGATTAATGCGCAGGAAATGGATTTGGTTGTCAGGAATAACCGCGGAGATAAATGTCATGTTGAACGAGCCATCCCGGAACAGCACGTACTCATATTCCATTTCAACTGATTTTGAGTCACCGGGGAGCAGCACCATGGTAGCAAAGGTTGCCCCTGCCAGTCCCGGCCGGGGAACTTCAGCCTGTGCAGCGTATGGCATTAAAAACATGACGAGCAGCGCTAAGCGTAGAACAGTCCTGTATTTCATAGGCATAATTTAATATCCGTTTTGATTATTTAAGAAAATTATAAGTAAAATCCCGTGGTATGTCAATGTAATTAACAGCCAGGTAGAGGGGGATACATCACCGGGGCTGGTTATAGATTCGCGGCAGCCTCTTTCCAGTCACGCCTGATAAAGTCTAAAAGTTTTTCCGCCCGCTGCGAATAGAGGCGGATGGTGTCAAAGTGAGGTTTTTCATAAAGTTTCTGCATCATCAGGCCATCCCCGTCAAACCAGCGGGGCAGCACCCCGCCAAGGAAATAGCCCCTGTGACCGCAGGCTCTCGATTGCGGCTGCCGCAGGCGCGGCAATTCATGCGGCAGATAGACCTGCATAATAGTGCTTCCCTGGCCCCGGGCTGTTTGTTCAAGGCGCTCAATCGTGATATCAAAGTCGCTGCCGATCAGTTCAACATAGATGCGGGCAACTTTTTGCAGTCCGAAAAAGCGCAGCTGCACCCGGGACGGCTGCTCAAGGAAGAAAGCGCCGGCGGTTTCCCTCAAAGACCTCCGGATTGACAACCCCGCATAGATAAAACCAAGAATCTCCTCATAGGTTTCAGGAAAAAACACCTCATGGGGCCGGTCGTGGTAAGAGCGAAACATCCACAGAGCTGAAACCGGCCCGGTGGCGCTTTGTTCCTTTTTATAGGCCTCTTCCGGGATGTAATCAAGTTCAAGTGCTGTTTCAAGAAACCCGCAGTCTGCGCCAATTTTTTGCGAGATGGTGTGATTGCAGACCGCCTTGCCGAACACCTCCTGCGCAGGCACCTGCAGTGCCAGAACGTCAAGCCCGTAGCGCACCAGCTGTTTTGCTATTGCCCCGTTGCGGTATTCAGGGACCACCACCAGCATCCCCTCCTCATAGAGGCAGGCGCACTGCGGAGCGGGGTAGAGCGCGCAGTGGCCCAGCACGTCTCCCCGGGAAGATCTCGCCACGATGGAATAGAGCCTGCCATCGGCATTTGCCTGGATGAGTGTTTCAGGGCTGTAGACCGTGTCCAGAGAATAGGCGTCTCCGTACACAGCATAGAAACAGCGCGCAACGCCGTACGCATCTTCAGGCCGGAACCGGTCGATTACATATGACTGGCCGGGTTCGATGTCATAAGTTTCCGCGGAAAGTTGTAACAGCGTTTCTTGTTTGTTCATAATGATACTGCTGATTACTCCGGAGAAAGGCCGCCGTGTTCCTCCGGCGTAATACTGCCGGTACCACGCGATGGTCCGCCGCAACCCTTCTTCCAGCGATACTCGCGGAGCCCAGCCGGTGAACTCCCGGAGCTTCCGGTTGTCGCAATAACACGCCGGCCCCTCTCCCTTTCTGCAGGGAACAGCACCCCGGACGACGCGCAGATCTCCTCCGATATGGTTTGTGATGATTTCAATGACATCCGCTAATTTGCAGGGAGCGCCCGATCCCACATTGAAAACCTCTCCGCGAGCCTTTTTGCAGAGGGCGATCCGCAAAAAGGCTTCAACCACGTCATCGACATAGATAAAATCCCTTCGCTGCTCGCCGGACGTCATGTGAAACTCCCGCCGGATGAGGAGTTCGCGGATGGCAGAGGGGATGAACATCGCGCCTTCCTGGGACGGGCCGTAGGTGGGGAATAAACGGAGAACGGTTACGGGAAGGTCAAAGGTCCTGGCAGCCATCTGGCAGAAGAGCGTGCCTGATAGTTTCGAAAAGGAGTACGGCGAAATGGGGGCTTCCCGCTGTGTTTCTTTCAGGGGGGGCGGCATCGTGCCGTATTCTTCTGAAGAGCCGGTATAAACAAATGACGTAAACTTCGTATCTTTCAGCGCGGTCAGCAAATTGACCGTGCCCAGGATATTATGCTGCACCAGGGGGCTCACCAGATCCCAGGAGCGGGTCACATCCACGTGCGCGGCAAGGTGAAAAACTACCCGGGGCTGAAAGTTAGAAAAAATATTTTGCAGCGAGGCGAGGTCGGTGATGTCGCTTTCCCATACGGTCACCTGATCCAGCAGGTCTTTCAGTCTCCAGCGTGAAACATCGTTCTTCAGGAGAACATTGACCGCGGCCCCCTCGCTCACCAGCCGTCTCACCAGATGAGAGCCGATAAAACCGGCAGCGCCAGTGACTAAAACCGGTACGCGTTGCCAGCTCATGCAGCACCAAAAAAGTTCTGGTACCAGTCGATCGTTTCCCGCAGCGCATCCTCAACGTTATACTGCGTGGACCAGTTCAATATCCGCCGCGCTTTTTCAATTGATAAATACTGATCCCTGATTTCTCCCCTGGTCTGATTGAGAATCGTTACCGGATAATCTTTTTTGTCCATCAGGGTAAGAATTTTATTCGTCATATCCAGCACGCTCAGCTGATTTTCACTGCTGAAATTGAATGCTTCTCCATACAGGTTGAGCCGCTCCGCATTCTCTGCCAGCGTGACATAGGCACTGACGGCGTCCTTAATATATAAATAATCCCGCTTCGGTTTCCCGTCGCTGCGTATAATTAATGGCTCGTTATGCAGGACGGATCTGATGGTTCCGGGAACAATGCGGTTAAAATTGAGATCTCCGCCGCCGTAGAAGTTGCCGCAGCGCGTCATGCAGACGGGAAGGTCATAGGTATTAAAAAAGGTGTACGCAATGAGGTCTGCGCAGCTCTTCGATACATCGTACGGGTGCGTTCCCCTGAGCGGAGATAACTCCGTGTAGGGAAGCTGCTCCTGTGTTCCGTAGGCTTTGTCGCTTGAGGCAATTATTATTCTCTTGACCAGGGCGCGGTTTTGCCGGCATCCCTCCAGCACGTTCCAGGTTCCCTTGATATTGGCTTCAAAGGTCGAGAGCGGGCTGCGGTTGGCTATTTCCACAATAGTCTGGGCCGCAAGGTGAAAAACGGTATCGATCTCATATTCATTAATGGTCCGCTCCACCAGAAAGTAATCTTCAAGAGCCCCGCGCACGGCGGTTATTTTTTCATTAAGGCGGAAGCGGAAAAAACTTGATTGCGGAACATTGTCCCGCACGAGACCCACCACACACGCTCCCTGCTCCACCAGATAGCTCGCCAGCCAGTACCCTAAAAATCCGGAACAGCCGGTTACCAATACATTCCTGTTTTTCCAAAAATTTGCAGTAATCATTCCCAGACCTTCCATCGAGGATTTGTTGTTTGCCATTCCTGCTCCAGGATATCCATGTCACGGATGGTATCCATGCAGTGCCAGTAATCGGCATGATAAAAAATCCTGAGTTCCCTGTCTGTGGCCAGCCGTTCCAGCGGTTCTTTCTCAAATACGCAGTTCTCGTCATTATCGAGATAATTGAAAACTTTTTTATTGAGTACAAAAAAGCCGCCATTAATATAGCCTTCGCGTATTTGCGGCTTCTCAGAGAACTCAATTACCTGGTCTCCCCGGGTAACCAGCTCACCAAAACGGGACGGCGGCCTGACCCCGCTGACGGTCGCTATTTTTTTATGGGACAGATGAAACTTCATCGAGGTTGTCAATATTAATATTAGCAACACCGTCTCCATATGTCAGCAGAAAATTATCTGTTTTTATAAACGGCTTAATTTTTTTCAATTCGCGCTCCGGTCATGGTGTTGAGCCCGGTGTCCGCTAAGCGTTACGCTCCAGGGCTCTTTATAGTGAGCGCTGTGAATGGTTATGCCCTGATGATCGTCCAAAGTCTATAGTGAAATCGCTGTGCATCAGCTCAAAATCCATAAAATATTCTTTAATCATTTCTCCTTTGTAGCCGAGACAGAGGATAAAATTATGATAGCCATAGGACGAGTAAATCTTCATGATGTGCCACAGGATCGGCTGATGAGCCTATCTCCACCATGGGTTTTGGCCGGAACTCTTGCAGGAAGAAAAGCCGTTATTTTTGAACGCTCAGAAGCACTGAAGCAGCAGGCGGCATCCTATTGTGCGTAGTGTTTTTTATACCACGCTACGGTTACCGGCAAACCCTCTTCCAGGGATACTTTTGGTGCCCAGCCAATGACATCGAGGAGCTTCTGATTGTTGCTGTAGCATTCATCCCCCTCACCCTTTCTGCAGGGAATAGCTCCCCGCAGGACCTTGCATTCTGTTCCCATATGTTTTGTTATAATATCTATAACATCTCCTACCTTGCGGGGAACGCCCGTTCCCACATTGAACACCTCGCCGCGCACTTTATTGCACGCAGCAACCCGCAGAAAAGCTTCAACCACATCATCCACATAAATAAAATCCCGGCGCTGCTCACCATGCGTCATGCGAAACTCTCTGCCGGCGAGAAATTCCCGGATTGCAGCGGGAATTAGCATCGAGCCATCCTGCGCCGGGCCATAAGTGGGAAACAGGCGCAGGACGGTTATGGGAAGATCAAATGTTTTTGCCGCCATCTGGCAGAAGGCACTTGCCGACAGCTTTGAAAATGAGTATGGCGATATGGGGGATTCACGCTCTGTTTCGCAGAGGGGGGGCGCCGTATTGCCGTACTCTTCAGAAGTCCCGGGATAGAGGAATGATTCAAATCCCGCGTCCTTCAATGCCATTAAGAGATTAACCGTGCCGATAATATTATTTTTAATCAGCGGCTCAACAGGGTCCCAGGACCGCGTTACATTCACATGGCCTGCCAGGTGAAAAATTACCTGTACCGGGAAGCCGGATAATCTCTGTTGCAAAGAGGCAGAAGTCGGTCAGATCTGCTTCCCACAGGGTCACCTGCTCTATAAGGTCTGCGATTCTCCATGCAGCATCTTTTTTCCTTACCAGAATGTGAACGCGGGCGCCTTCCCGCACTAATCGCCTGGTCAGGTGAGAGCCTATAAAACCGGCAGCTCCGGTTACTAAAACCTGTCTGTTTTTCCAGTTCATGAATCCCCCCGGCATGTTGTATCAGTTACACGATACTCGTAAAGACTCTTCAGCATGGTATTTCCGTTTTCATGTGCTCCCGCAGCGCTATAGTGTGGGGCACTATAAAGAATAAATTGTTCGTTCTCGTAGATTTTGGGCAGCGCAAATGTTTTCGGCTTTTCTGTTATTATAAATTTTACCCCGTATTTTTTCGCTGTTTTCACTACCTCGTCGGTTTTTAAATGATAGTACCCCTCGGCATTGGAATCAAAACAAAAAGTTTTCCAGCCCAGTTCCTTCATGCGCGTGAGCCACTCGCGGGTAAACTGGTTGTCAAGATAGATCGCGTTTGCTCCTTCAGCCCAGTCGCCAAGCGTTGCTCTCAGCGAGTAGACACCAAAGTCGTTCATGTAGGTGGGAACAATGAACAGGTCGTCTTTGGCAGAGTGTGTTTGCGCAAACATTTGTATATCAGCCCACGGGTCACGTTTGCCCTGAAATCGTCCATGATAATAAATTTCAGGCCCTCCCCTGTAATACAGGCTCCCCGCATCAAACAGAACAACAAAAAGCAGTATCCACAATGTCCATGCCGCAGCGTTGAAAGAAAAGCGTTTTTCAAGCATGGCCGTAATAGTGAAAAAGACGGCGGTGCTCAGAAAAAACATGAGCAGCCGCAGACCCCGTTCGCCGGTGAGCAGATGATAGCTGACCAGGAGCGCAAGCACGGTAAAAAAAAGCGGGATACCCATACGGGCAATACGTGGCAAACGCTGTGCCAGCCAATCTTCATAGATAAAGAACAGCACGCCGCACATGAACAGCGGGAGGTAGTACAGAGGGAAACACCTGATATACCCGGTTAACAGCACTATCAGCGCAATGACCAGAAACCGGCGCGGAACCGAGTGCTTGAAAATCGAAGTGAGAAGATAGGCAATGCACGGGAGCGCGATCAGCAGGTAGATCAGCGTGCTGCGCCATAAACTCAATTTTAGGATGAACGGGACAGGATATATATCTGCAAAAATTGTCCCCGCTAAACACAGGATCAGTACCGAACAGGTGAAAATAAGCAGTTCTCTTTTACGCTCACCATCAGGTATCGTGTAGACGGCGATTATAAACAGCGCAAAGAACAGGCTTGCCTGGACCAGGGAGATTACGGGCCACGTTGAGGGGAAACAGGTATACCATGCGGTCCATAACACCGTGGAGATCCAGACCGGGGAATCGACCTGCTGCGTTGCCTGCAGGTAGCTGAAACTCGTAATGAAGGTCGGCAGGGCCGGCACTATGAAGGCAATGCAGCAGGATCTGATGGTTGCAGCACTGAACTTGTTATAGTTGAATACCACGGTTAAAAAATAGGCCCACAGGATAAACAGGGTGTTCATGGGATGAAAGTTCCAGGCCAGGCCGGCCAGGAACAGAGCCGGGACGTAGCGTTTCTGAAAAAAGAAAACCATGGACCAGATAATAAGCGGGTAGGCATACAGCATGGCGTGATGAAAAAAGTTCAGATAGGGGGCCGGAGATCCCAGCGTCCAGTTGTTCAGTGCGGCGCTATAGAGCAGCATAGCTACATACCCGGCAACAGTGCTGTGAAACAGCACCCGGGTCAGGGCAAAAAGCCCTGCAAGGCAAAAAAACAGGCTCACTATCGCCATTATGATGGCAAACTGTCTCAAAATCGAAATATTTCATAATCAAGATATTGAGATTATAGAAAGCTGAAAGCCTGACCATTGGTCCGATTGACTGCCTGGACATAGATTGAATTTTTAAACAGCGTGGGGTCTGCTTTTGCTTTGATGGGGTCAAGGTAGGTGCCGACGTTGAGCTGCTTGTGCACAAGGTAATACCCGTTCATCAAAAAGGCATGGCAGGTTACGAGCACTAAAATACATATAAAATATTTCGGCAGGAAGTCGTTTTTTTTGCTCATTGGGTTTAACTTTATGATAGGTTATATCAAAATCAAATAGTTTCTCTTGCCCTGCAGCAAGAGAGCAGCACTGATACCGTCGTGGCAGGTATAGACCATGAAACAGGGGAGTTCAAGAGGAAAGCCGCTGCAATGAAAGAAAAGATTCGTGTCGGGATAATTGGCGCGGGAAGGATGGCATACTGGCATCTTAAGGGCTACAAAAATAATAAGGACGTGGAAGTAACGGCCATCGCCGGCAAAACCAAAGCCAATATAGAAAAATTAAAGGAGTCATTCAATATTCCGCATGGGTACACCAATTATCGGGAAATGCTCAATGCGGAGAAGCTGGACGCGGTAAACATTACCACGCCAACGCATACCCACTGCCAGATTACCATTGACTGCCTTCAGGCCGGATGTCATGTGCTGTGTGAAAAACCGATGGCGCTCACCCTGGAGGAAGCCCGGCAGATGATTGAGGCGGAAAGAGCAGCCAACAAGATTCTCATGATAGGGTTTTCGCAGAGGTTCTATAAGGAATTCTCTTATATGAAGGAGGTCGTAGATCAGGGGCAGCTGGGAGCAATCAAGGCTGCATGGTATCGCAGGGGGATCAATATGCCTTCGCAGAAATGGTATGCAGAACCTGATAAAAGCGCTGGTGTTACCACTGAGCTCGCTATCCATGGGATAGATTGGCTGCGGTGGATTATAAACTCGCGGGTGGTTCAGGTTTCTGCAGAGCTCACCGAGAATTCTTTGTATCCCGGCATAGATGACAATGTGTGGATCATGCTAAAATTTGAGAATGGAGCAATTGGCGTGGTAGGAGCCTCGTACTGCTTCCCCTTCCTGAAAAGAGACATTGGCGTCGTCGGCGATAAAATGGCTCTCACGATCGAGCGTGGCAAAGTCATTATGGAGAAATACGGAGACTATTCTCTGGGCATGCTGGTCATGAAGTTTATTAAGTACTGCTTTATTATTCCCTACTGGCTTCTTTACAACCCTTTTCAAAAGGAAGTGGAGCATTTTATATCCTGTATTAGAACTGGGAACACTCCCCTTGCAACAAGCGAAGATGGGAAAATCAGCCTGGAAATTGCCCTGGCAGCGAAAGAATCCGCACAGAGTGGCAAAAAAATTAAGCTCTACCTGTAGGGAGCTCATTATGCATTAACCGGCAGGAGATATCTTGGAGCAGTACCCTAAAGTCCTTTTAATGAATCCTATTGAAGAGGGTCAAAAGTACGTAGTAGATGTTGACCCGGTTATATCCCGTCACACGGGAGGTAAAACAAAAATAGGGATGTTTCCACCGCTCGGCATGACCTATGTTGCGGCATTACTGCGAAAACACGACATAGCAGTGAGCATTTTGGATCCTGTTCCACAGGGATATACTTTTAAGGAGGCATTGAATTTTGCACAGAATTTTGATGTAGTACTTATACCCCTCGCCGCCAGTAATGCGCAGGGGAGCTACCGTTTTTTTTCTTGCCTGCAGGGTAAAGTACAGAATTTTTATGGGCACTCACGCTACCGCGCTGTCTGATTATATTCTGCAGCAGGGCTACTGTGATATTATCATTAGAGGCGAACCGGAATACACGGTTCTTGAGACCGTCCAGCATTTAGACAACCTTGAATCTGTTTTGGGGGTCAGTTATAGAAAAAACGGCAGCGTTGTGAAAAATCCTGACCGCCCTTTGATAAAAAACCTGGATGCCCTGCCTTTTCCCGCCAGAGATCTGGTTGATAACTCTAAATACCACATCGTATCATTTCCGAACAAACCGATCGCCATGGTTCTCACCTCGCGCGGGTGTCCATTTGCGTGCACGTTTTGCGCAACACACCTTTTTTATAAGCGCAGCAGAAACGTGAGGTCTCCGGAAAATGTAGTCCAGGAAGTGGAGGAGATTGTCAAAACGTATGGAATTGATCACATTTTTTTTATTGATGACACCTTTACTATAGGAGAAGAGCGGATTATTCACTTATGCAGGCTTTTGCAGGAAAAGAAACTGGGGATTAAATGGATCTGCCTGGGCAGGGTAGATACCGTTACTGAACCGATGCTGCATGCAATGAAAGAGGCGGGGTGCAAAGAAATTATTTATGGAATTGAATCAGCCTCGCCAGCAGTTTTGGCAAAAACTAAAAAGAAAATAAATTTTGAACAAATGGAGTTTGCCGTAAGAATTACTAAAGCGTTAGGAATCAGGATGTCTCTTTTTTTCATGTTCGGTAACCCAGGGGATACTTTGAAAAGCATACGGGAAACATCACGACTGGCGCGGAAGCTTAATCCAAATTTTGCATCATTTAATATCGCAACACCGGATCCTGGGACACCGTCTCTTTGAATCACTGAAAGATCAGTTGAATTTGGAAGGATTTGACACGTTTGATCGCCTCAATACTGACTTCAGTATGTGTGAAGTATCTCCAAAACGATTGAGAAGAGAGTTGGTCAGGGCGTATCTTCTTTACTATTCACGGCCGGTCTATTGGTTAACGTTGCTTCGGTACGTTCTCAGCGATCCACGTAATGCGCCAGCGATGTTAAAAATATTTTATCGCCAGGCCATGAATGTCCTTTCCTGAAAATCCACTATATAAACTGCTTCTGCTGAATAATATTCCATTGGTGCAGTTTAAATTTGAGGATAAGCCAGAATATAGAGAGGCCGTAAACCACCCCCGTAAAAAATGAAATTGATGAGATCGGGCCGCTGTAGGTAGTCGGGATGAGGATAAAAGATGAAGAGCCGTTCTCTTGAGCAGTCGATTATGGTGTGCTCCAGCGGCAGCGCCAGAGCGTGGCGAGCGCGTGCAGCCCGTCTTTCCAGTGGATTTTCTTGCCTTCCGCTACGGTCCGGGGAGTGTAGTTGATGGGCACTTCAACAATTTTATGCTCGCAGCCGGCGCGACAGAAGCTGCAGCTTGGCGGCTACTTCATAGTCCAGATCAAACCCGTCGCAGCGCAGGTGCAGGGACTGCAGGGTCTGCCTGCCCGCCATTTTATAGCATGAGGCAACATCAGACAAAGCGCTCTGAAATAACAGATGAAAGACCCAGTTGATAAAACCCGCGCCAACGCGGTGTATAGACCGGGGCAGGGGATTGCCTGAGACCTGCGCTCCGAGAATGCGCGAGCCAAAAACAGCCAGCACATCCTCCTGCTGCATCACCGCAAGCATTTTCACCAGATCATTGGGATCATATTCCAGGTCCCCATCCTGCACCACCACGTATTGACCGCGGGCCAGCGCCATGCCGCGCTTCACGGAGTTGCCCTTCATCATGTTGCGCTGCTGAAGTATTATGCGGACATCGCTATGGGCAATATTCTGAATGAGTTCGCGCGTCCCGTCGGTTGAGCAGTTGTCAACAATGATTATTTCCTTGTCAATGGGCAGCTCCCGGACGCGGCGCAGTATCTCCAGAACAAAGGAGCGCTCATTATACACAGGCATGATGATGGTGAGTTGCGGCTCAGACATGATTAAGACAGGTAGTTTTTATACCACGTTAGGCTTATGGTAAGCCCCTCCTCAAGAGGAGTGCGAGCCCGCCAGCCAAGAATCTTTTCGGCCAGCAGGGAGTTGAGGTACTGATCTTTTATTTCTCCTGCAGCTGCACTGAGAATTTCCGGCTCAAGACGCGCACCGGCCACCTTGAATCATGCGTTTCACCAGTTCATGTACGGTCACCGGCTTCCCGGTGCCGAGATTGAATGCCTGGCCCCGGCAGCGTCCTGCGCTGACCGCTTCAGCAAGAGCGAGGTATCCGTCAACCCCGTCTTTGACAAACAGGTAATCGCGCTTCGGTGTGCCGTCACTGCGGATGACCGGGCGGCGTCCTTCAATGAGCGCGCGAAACGTATCCGGGATGATGCGGGAAAAGTTGAGATCTCCCGGGCCGTAGAGGTTGGCGCAGCGGGTCACTGCTGTCGGCAGCCCGAAGGCGGCAGCAAAGGAGCGGGTGATGATGTCCGCACATGCTTTGGAGGCGTCATAGGGGTGCTGCCCCAGAAGCGGCATGTTCTCGGTGTAGGGAAGCTCATCCTGATCACCATAGGCCTTGTCACTTGAGGCGCCACCACGATTGCCTCAAGCGGACAGCGGTCTGCCGCCAGCTCGCGGCAGGCTTCAAGCAGCATGTAGGTTCCGCGAATATTTGCTTCTAAGGTGCTCAGGGGAGAGCGGTTGGCAAGTCCTACGATTGCCTGGGCCGCGAGATGAAAAACATTCTGAACCTGCTGCTCATTTATGACGCGCCGGCAGAATTCAATATCCGTGATATCACCGGCGGCGAGTCTTATTTTTTTGTCAAGACCAGAGAGCTGTAAATAACTCTCCGCCGGATGGTCCCGGACAATGCCGGTCACTATCGCCCCCCGGGACAGCAGTTCTTCAATCATATGTGAAGCCAGAAACCCGTAGGCTCCGGTAACCAGGACGCGCCGACCCTGCCAGTGTTCCATCAATCATTCCTCCAGACCGCCCACGGGGCATTGTTACGCTCCCACATCTCATTGAGCCGCAGGTTATCCTTATAGGTATCCATACAGGTCCAGAAGCCTTCGTGACGATAGGCCATCAGCTCACCGGCTGCGGCCAGCCGGCGGAAGCAACCGGTCTCCAGGGGATCGTCTTTTTCCAGCCAGTCGAAAATTTCCCGGCGGAACACAAAGAAGCCGCCATTTATCCAGTCAGGCAGCATCGGGTTCTCGCGCATTTCCGTTACCTGTCCGCTGCCGGTTATATCCACATGGCCGAACTGAGACAGGGACCGTGCCGCGGTCAATGTTGCGATTTTACCGTGGGAACGGTGAAATTCAACCAGCTTCTGAAGGTCTATATCGGCAACGCCATCGCCGTAGGTTACCATGAAATTCTCATCATCTTCCACATATGCACGCATGCGTCTGATGCGCTCACCCTTCTCGGCGGTGAGCCCGGTATGACACAATATGACCTGCCAGGGGGATTGATATCCAGGGGTGAGAAATTGACGCGTTATCGAATCACCGAGGGTGAGGGATACATCACGACCCTCAAAAGGCAACCGGTGGACAAAATAATCAACGATCTGCTGAGCCTTGTAACCCAGCAGCATCACAAATTCCGTGAAACCGGCAGCAGCATACATCTGCATGATATGCCAGACGATCGGCATACCGCCAATTTCGTAAAGAGCCTTGGGCGGTGCTTCTCCGCCGCTCATCAAACGTGTTCCGCGGCCACCGGCTAAAATTCCAACTTTCATTGATTAGTATCCAGAGATTGCAATGCCCTTTTACTCATACGCTTCGGACTGAAGGTCGAAAAACTTGATTTTTCTGCTTTTAATATATGGGTAGAGAGTGCTGGGTACCTGGCGGAAGTATAGGGAAAAGCCCTCGGGGTGTCAAGCCTAAAAGCCCTGTCACGGGCGCTGCCGCGCGCCGCATCAGGCGACAGAGAAGAAGATGCCGGGGCAATCAGGTTTTCTCTACGACACCTTATAGAGGATAAAATTTTTGTTCTCGTAGATTTTATTGAGATGCAGGGTATGCGGTTTTCTGGTGATGATAAATTTTGCCTGGTATTTTTTTGCTGCCCTGATCGCCTGCGCAGTTGAGAGCTTATTATAGCCCTCCTCACCATGAAGCCCTGTCCAGCCGATAGCATTCATCCGCGCCAGCCACTCAGCGGCAAAGACACTGCCAAGGTAAAGTGCATGGCTTCCTTCAGCCCAGTCACCCAGGGAGGCGCGGTGCGAATAGAGGCCGAAGTCATTCCAGGCGGGAGGGATGATGAACAGATCATCCTTGTCAGAAACATTTTTCGCAACCTGCTGGATGTCGGCCCATGGATCAATCTTTCCCTGCATGCGGCCGTGGTAATAAATTTGCGGGCCACCATTTGCCGTAGAGCACTGCTGCGTCAAACAGGAGAAAAAAAACGAGCACCACGGCCCACGGCTGTCGCGCAAATGCCGCAAAACGCGGTGAGCCCTCCAGCACTTTTACTGCCCAAAGGAATATGATGGTAAACAATAAGAAGACCGGCAGGTACAGGGTAGCGAGGGAAAACGCTGTACGGAACGAAAGGATGCTGACCAGGATTGCAAGAGCGCTGAACAGCAGCAACCCGAATCTATTGCGCAAAACGGGAAATCGTTTTGCCAGGGTATCTTCATACTGCGCATAGAGGAGAAAAATGAGCAGCAGCGGAAGATACATCTTTGAAAAATATTTAAGATATCCGGTTAACAGCACTATGGTAATGATCACCAGAAAGCGCCGGCTGACAGTATGATTAAAAATTGCAGCAAAAGAGCAGGCAATGCAGGGCAGAGCCATAAAGAGAAAGATAAGGGTGCTGCGCCACAGGCTTAATTTGATTATAAAAGGTACAGGATAATAATCGGCAAATACTGTTCCGGCAAGGCACATAAGCGCAAACGTTAACGTAAAAATCTTTATGCCGTTTTTTGCGCGGCCAGCCGGTAAGCACAGGAGGCTCAAAAGAAATAACAGAAAGAAAAGGCTGGCCTGCACCAGCCAGAAAAGCGGCCAGACAGAAGGAAAGCACGTGTACCATGCAGTCCAGATAACTACTTTCATCCAGGTGGCATCCGGCAGCTGGCCCGTGCCTATATTGTTCAGCGCCTTCACCAGTATGGGCATGGCAGGAACAGTAAAAGCAAGAAAGCAGGACAGGAGGGTGCGCGGCTTGAATGCTTTCCAGTTGAAAAGCCAGTACATGCCGTAGGCGGCAAGAAGAAATACGGTGCACATGGGATGGAAGCTCCAGGAGATGCCTGCCAGCAGGAATGCGATGGTATATCTCTGCTGAAAAAAGAAGACCATGGACCAGATAATGAGCGGATACGAATAGGGCAGGCCATGGTGAAAAAAGTTTGCATAGGAGGCAGGTGAACCAAGTATCCAGTTATTCGTCTCCGCGGTATAGAGAAGCATTGCCACCAATCCGGCAAAGGTACTTCCGCCCAGTACCCGGGTGAGTTGGAACAGGCCGGCAAGGATAAGCCCAAGGCTTAAGATCTCAACGGCTATGGTAAAATTTTCAAGGTCAAAATACTGCACGATAAAAGGGCTGATATCATTGAAGAGGGTAAGCCGCACATTGGAATGATTGACCGCCTGGACATACTGGGAATTTTTAAACAGGGAAGGGTCTGCTTTTGCAAGAATCGGGGTGACGTAATTGCCAACGTTCAGGGTTTGAGAGACATGGCGATGGCCATTCATTAAAAAAGCATGCACGGTCATCAGTAAAACAGTAGCCACAACAAAGAGTGGCCGGGAAGCGGTTATCCTGCTCATTCATGGAAGACTGACTTGTATTATGTCAAGCATAGAGTCCCCTGCTGTCCTTCATCCGTATCCGCAGCAGGTCGAGCGCGCACACCACAACATTCTTGAAGACTTTTACTTTCGACCCTCCAACATGCTGCCAGTGCACGGGGATCCCCATAATTTCATAGCCATGTTTTCTGGCTATGAAAATATCCTCTGCGTCAAAGCTCCAGTTATTGAGCGTCTGGAGAGGAAAAATTTTGCGGGCGCTCTCACGGGTGTAGCATTTAAACCCGCAGGTGATATCCACGACGCGCAGT
>CAWDOY010000034.1:0-53096 GCA_963803975.1 uncultured delta proteobacterium | reverse complement strand
CAGGGCAGGCCATGTTTCAATAAGCTTTGCGCCTGACGCCCCCCGGCTCGATTTCTCAGCCGATATTGACGAAGACGGAACAGATGATGTGATGATGGGGGACAATATTGTTGACACTGATCGCGAGGTTTCATTCATCGTGCGGTCAGGCAGCAATGGGCAGAACAACACGGGGACAAGCTTTGAGCTGGGCACTGCTCTTATCGCAATGGTGGCGCGGGGCCAGCTGAGCATGGAAGAGGTACTGAGCGCTGCTGCTATAGGTGATGACAGTAATAAGCAGAGCCTGCGTGGCGTTTGCGTTTATAAAAGCGGGGATCTGTTTAAAGCTTGGATTGTAAAGGGCGATGAGCAGTCGTTCACATTCAAAGACCGTCCCATCGCTGGAGACTGGTATCGAGTGGAGCTTATCGGCAAACCTGATGCCACCCTGGTTCAGCACCTTTTATACGGCCGGGTGCTGGCTTTGACCAACCCCATATACTGCGGCTACCAGGAGTGAGGATAATTTTACAGCCCGTCTGCCAAAGCCAGCGTCCCCACTATGTCAGGATGACCACCGGTTCCCGCAGAACCAGCTGCACCGCTTTCCGGGCCTTAACCGCAAGCTGGGGATGCGTCCCTTCCAGGGCAACAATCTGGCGCAGGTTATCAGCCGTGCGAAAGACAAGCATTGCCAGGTCTCCCTCATCGACGGAAGTCAGCCGCATCACGTCTTCCCAGCTCATCCCGCCCGCCCACGCATACATGGCGACAGCCGGCCAGAACTGAACGAGCGGAACGTCAAAGCCATGTTTCTTGTTCAGGGCCATCAGGTCATCAAGCGCTTTTTTCATTGTTGCAAATGCTTCTGCAAGTGACGCCCTATCCCAGGATAGTGCTGAATCAATTTGCAAATCCCTGAATTTGTCATTCACAAAGGGAGCAATAACACCGCACAAAAGCTCCGGCTTCAAATCATTCAGTATGCCTTTGCGGATAAGCTCCGCGATCATCAGGGGCTGGTCGATGCGCAGCTGCGCCGCCCACAGGCCGTCTTCTGTAAGCTTGCCGTCTTTGCCGGCAAAGCCGTTCAGTATTACAAACTGCAGATGCCGCTCAAATTCTTTCCATAAGGCATTGCGGGCGTCCTCAAGCTCCATCGTGGCCTCACGCACCCGTTCCACGTTTTTGATAAAGTGGTTCTTTTTACCTTCGTGGCACTGGGAAAAATGTGAACACCCTTTACAGGGAAGCTCTTTAAGCTCCTTCTCCAGATTTTTAATGCGCTCAAGCAGCTCGCTGAATTCCTGCTCGTGCTCTTTCTCAAAAGTGCGGGGATACGGCAGCGGCTCATAGTGCATTGCGTCGATCGTGGCGCGAATTTCAGCCCACTCCTCCGCTCCCAGATCTTCCGGCAGCAGGAGCGATCCGTCTAAAATATGCTTGATTCTGCTCATGGGGATTTTTGATTTTTTAACACTCCCCAGGCGCGACTTAATTGAGCCCTTTACCTTAAGGCACTCGCACACTGTTTCCCCCCGGTCCGTCACGATGCCCAGCGCGCAATAGAGCTTCCCGTTGCTGTCCTGAAAAAGCTTTCCCCGGTATAGATGCTGCTCCTTGAACAGTTCCTCGACAAACGTCCTGCGCCGCTTTTCCATTTTCCCCAGCAGCTGGTACCCTTCCTTTCGTTTCTGCACCAGCTGAATGATATCATCATAGCTTTCACAGCCGCACCCTTCCATTTTTTGCATCAGCTTGCTGACCAGGTCTTCGCGCCGGTCTTCAAGGCCTTTCAGCTGGTCCATGTTCTGGAAAGTCGCATATGAGTAGGAAAGCAGCTCCCGGATTTCGTCAGGTGAGTGGCTTAACAGAAGATTCAGAGCCATGGAAAAATTTATTTTAATCTGGCTTTTTATCGGCTCGGGATGGGAGTCAAGCAGGGCATCAATAAGATGAGGGTTTTGAAACGGGCCGTGGACCACCAGGGCAAAGCCGATTTTATCTTTTCCCCTGCGGCCTGCCCTGCCAACCGCCTGATGAAGCTCCATCGCGGTCAGGTCAACAAATTCCTTGCCGTTAAACCGATCGCTCTGCACCAGGACCACGGTCCGCGCGGGGAAATTTACTCCCGCCGCCACTGTTGAAGTTGAAAATATCGCGTCGAGATAGCCTTCATTCATCAGCTTCTCAACAACAATCTTCCAGTGGGGGAGCTGCCCGCCGTGGTGGGCCCCTACCCCATGCTCCCGTATCCAGGAAAGCTGGGGATGGTTCTCCAGAAAAGGGTATTCTTCAATCAACCCGGAGATGCGCTCCTCAAGCTGCTTCCTGCGTTTAATACTCATCTGCCGGTGAGCGCAGGTGAAAACCGCGTTATTACAGTCCTCGCGCGATTTGAGAAAAAATATCGCTGGCAGCAGGTTGAACTCTTCCATGGCATCAAGTATTCTGCCAAAGGGGAGCCGCTGCGATCCCCTGCGGAAACGGTCTCCCGGGGAGTGCACTAAAAAATCCCGTATCTTGGGTGATATGCCGTCGAGCCCTGATAGCGGAACAATCTCGCCGGTGGGAAAAAGATAGAGAGGGTAGATGGGAACGGTGCGCTTTTCATGATGCACCACGCTGCAGCGGCTTTTTCTGATAACCGAGAGCCATTGGGCTATTTCGCGGTCATTCTGAATGGTAGCTGATAGAAGCAGAAGCCGCACCCTGCGCGGCAGGTAAATCATGACCTCTTCCCATACCACGCCGCGGTCTATGTCGCCCAGATAATGCGCCTCATCCAACACCACGAGATCAGCCGGGAAATCTTCACCGGTATGCATCGAATCATAGAGATGGTTGCGCAATATCTCGGTAGTACCAACTATAATCCGCGCGTCAGTGTTCTCTTTCCGGTCGCCGGTCAGTATCCCCACATGGTCCGCGCCGAACTCCTCGCTGAATTCCTGGTATTTTGAATTGGAAAGAGCTTTGAGCGGAGAGGCGTACCAGGAGCGCTTCCCTGAGGACAGCATTTCCTTCATGGCCTGAACAGCAATCCAGGTCTTGCCGCTTCCGGTCGGCGCGCTTACTATGACATCCGTGGCTCTTATCTTTTCAATTGCCTCGACCTGAAAATCATCAGCCACAAAGGCGCTTTGCTCAGGAATCCCTATTTCCGAGAAAAACTTTCCTCAGCTTGCTGTCCGCCCGGGGCACAAATGTCCCCGAGTCGCTATGTGACATACGTTCGGAATCTTTATTCCTGGATCTATTTCCTGGACGTTTTTTATAATTAAAGTCTTTTGACATAAGTTTCAATTAACATATTAATTTAACATTTTAAATGATTATTTTATGCGAATGAGAGGTAAAGAGGTTTCTCAACGATGCTCGGGGCAGGTAAAAAGGTGAAGAAGGTTAAAAAGGCAACAGGCACAAAGGTAATGGTCCCCTTCTTGACTGTGCTTGGAACAGGTTAATGGGTGAGTCGGCAAATCGGAATTTTACCAGCCACTTTCCGCTATTCACTGGGCAATAGCCACTGGTCACTGGTCCCGAACCCCTATCCCCTAACTCCTAACAACGGCGTGGGATCGATAAGATGCCTGGAAAATCCGAGTTCCTGTCTGGAACTTCCTTGAGACATGAGGATAAGCTGGCTTAAATATATTACCGGCAGGTTAAAGATCTCTCCGGTCTTTTTCTGTATTTCAACCTGGCGCATGTCCAGGTTCGACTGGCACAGCGGGCATACCGCAATGATGCAGCCGGCATTAACAAGCCGCGCCGCCTCAAGTATTTCTCCCACCAGCCGCAGCACGGTTTCGGTCTTTGAAATGGAAAAGCTTGCCCCGCAGCATTCAGTTGTGTGGGACCACGGCAGCGCCTCAGCGCCGAGTGCCTGCACGATATCATCAATCATGGTCGGCATTTCCCTGTCATCAAACGTAATGCCGGGGAACCGGGTCATACAGCCATAATAGGCAACCGCCTTAATACCCGTCAGCGGCCGGGTGACTTTTTCTTTAATTTTATCGATGCCCACATCATAGTACAAAAAATCAACGAGATGCTTGAGCTGCAGGCTCCCCGCGTAATGGCTTCCGGCAAGTTCCTGCAAGCGCTCCCTGTGGCTTCCTTCTTTTTCCATCTCAGCGTGACTGCACAGCATGTGGCTGTGGCACGAAGGGCACGGTGAGAGAATATTTTTCAACCCCTGGCCCTCGGCCTGAGACAGGTTCTTAAGCGGCAGGGCCAGCGATATTTCCTCGCTCAGCGCGTGCACCGGGCTTGAGCCGCAGCAGACCCAGTCATCAATTTCAATGAGATTAATGCCGAAGCTGCGGCACAGCTGCCGCACCGTGTCGTCATATTCTTTGGCCGTGCTTTTTAAAGAGCAGCCCGGGAAATAACCATAATCCATTTTTATCTCTATCCTTTGTGCCTTACCACGTTTCTAACTTTGTGCCTTTGTGCCTGTTCTTAAAACTTCTTCCCCTCTTTTATTATCTTCTTCACCTGATCCAGTCCCTTAACCTTGTGCGGCAGCAAACCTATTTTTCCCTTACTAAAAAGGGCCGGCGCCAACGAAACATCTTTAAGGGGCTGGCCGGTCATCAGATTATATTTCATGACCATCCCCAGCTCATACACCCTGCCGAACATCCGTATTGATTCAAGAAATTCGCGGTTAAGTTTCGGTATTTTTTTCGCCTGAACGTTTATCATATCATCTGCTGCAAGCCGTCGCAGGGTATTCATTATCTTTGCGATGTCAATATCCTCCGGGCACCGCGCGGAACAGGTCTGGCACGCGGCGCAGAACCAGAAGGTGTTTGCCTTGAGCAGGCAATCCTTCTCATTCATGCGTATCAGCTGCATGACCTGATTCGGCACGTAGTCCATGTCAACCGCGACCGGGCATCCGGCAGTGCATTTGCCGCACTGGATGCATTTGCCGACATCTGCTCCTGACAGCTCTTTTATCTGCTCTCTGAAATTATGGGCATCCATAAAAATAGGGTTCAAGGATTCAAGGGGCCAAGGGTTCTTAATTAAATGCTGCCTTTATCTGGGCGTAAAGCTGCTCATCGGTAAAGCCTCGTACGGTGATGGCCCGTACCCTGCAGGTAGACGCGCAGTTGCCGCACCCGGTGCACAGGCTTTCCTGTACATAGGCATAGGTTTTGCCGTCAATCTCCTGCTGCACTATGGCGTTGAACGGGCATACCTGCAGGCAGTTGAAACAGGACACGCAGCGCTCAGTATCAACGCAGGCAATGCGCGGCTCAATGGACATTTCATCCTGGGAGAATATGCCGCACACGCCTACCGCGGCAGCGCCGCTCATGGCAACCGTGTCAGGAATATCCCGTGGGAACTGGCACGCGCCGGTCAAAAATATGCCCTTGGTGACGCTTGCCACCGGCTGCAGCTTGGGATGCACTTCCGTGTAAAAGCCGTGTTTGTCATACGGGATATTGAGCTTCTGAGCAAGCGCTGTCGCGTCAGCCTGCGGGACCATCGCGGTCGCCAGCACCACCAGGTCCGCCTCAATTTTCACCGGCTTCCCGGTCAGGGTATCGGCGCCGCACACCACCAGCTTGTCGCCTTTTTCATATATCTTTGAGACCCGGCCGCGAATATAGACTGCTCCGTGGTCCCGCTGAACTTTCTTCGTAAACTCCTCATAATTTTTTCCGCCGGCACGGATGTCTATGTAGAACACGTAGGCCTGGCTGTCCGGCTGGTGGTCTTTCAGGAGCAGTGCGTGCTTGGCCGTGTACATGCAGCATACCCGCGAGCAGTATGGCTTGCCCTTGGCTTCGTCGCGGGAGCCCGCGCACTGTACGAACACAACGACTTTTGCCTCCTTGCCGTCAGAAGGCCGGATAATATGCCCGCCGGTCGGCCCTGAGGTTTCAAGCATGCGCTCGATATGCAGGCCGGTGACAATGTTCTTGATCCTGCCGCCGCCGTATTCGCCGTAGACGGTCCAGTCAAACTGGTCAAAGCCGGTCGCAACAACTATGGCGCCGAATTTTTCGGTTATAAGCTCGTCCTTCTGTTCATAATCCACCGCGCCGGTCGGGCACACCTTGGAGCATATCTGACATTTTCCTTTGGTAAAGTAGAGACAGCTTTCCCGGTCTATGACCGGCACGTTGGGGACTGCCTGGGTAAACGGGGTGTAGATGGCTTTTCTGGTACCAAGGACCATGTCAAATTCGCTGGGAACCTTTTTCGGGCACTTCTGCTTGCATTCGCCGCAGCCGGTACATTTGACAAGGTCAACAGAGCGGGCTTTCTTGCGGATAGTAACATCATAATTGCCGACAAAGCCTTTTACTTCTTCAATCTCCGCATAGGTCAGCAGCGTGATCTTTTCGTCCTGGGATGACTCCGTCATCCGTGGGGTGAGAATTCAGGCAGAGCAGTCAAGGGTCGGAAATGTCTTCTCAAGCTGGGCCATGCGGCCGCCGATGCTCGGGCTCTTCTCGACAATGGTAACTGTATAGCCGGCCTTGCTGATATCAAGGGCCGCCTGCATGCCCGCGATACCGCCTCCCACAACCAGGGCGTGCTTGGTTACCGGCATCTTGGTAATTGAGAGCGGCACAAGGTTCTGCGCCTTGGCAATGGCCATTTTTACCAGCCCGATTGCCTTCTGCGTGGCCTTTTCCCGGTCTGCATGCACCCAGCTGCACTGCTCCCTGATATTTGCCATTTCAAACTGGTAGGGGTTGAGTCCGGCGCTCTCAATGCATTTCATAAACGTCGGCTCATGCATGCGCGGTGAGCACGCCGCCACAACAACCGTGTCCAGGTTATGTTCCTTGATGGCAACCTTGATGGCACCCTGTCCAAGGGCGGAGCAGCTGTATTTCAGGTCCTGAGCCGCTACGACATCAGGAATATTTTGTATGGTCTCAACCACTTTGGCAACATCAACAACAGAAGCTATATTTGTTCCGCAGTGGCATATGAAAACACCTATTCGTGACATGTTACTACCTATTAGTTTCTTTTAAGTAATGTAGAAACTTCGCTACCAATTTACCTTTTATCGATTCACCGGCCCCCACACCACCTTTTCTATGCGCACCGCGCAGACCTTGTATTCCGGAATCTTTGCAACCGGGTCAAGAGCATCGATGGTCAGCGTGTTTGCAGCTGCCTCGGCAAAATGAAATGGTATGAACAGGGTCCCTTCCGGTACCCGGCCCGTTATCTCAGGTTTTATTTCAATCGCTCCCCGTCGGGATATAACTTTTATCCTGTCTCTCATACGAAATGCCGTACTTCTGCGCGTCAAGCGGGTTAATTTCCGCGTAGCCTTCCTTCTGCTCATCATCAAGGCTGTGTGACTGCCTGGTGAGTGTTCCGGTGTGGTAATGAACAAAATTCCTTCCGGTGGTGAGCATGAAAGGAAATTCCTTATCACTGCTTCTGCCGGTGGCTTATAATCAATAGCGCTGAATAGTCCCCTGCCCCTGGTAAAACGCTCTTTGTGAAGATATTTTGTTCCCGGATGCTCAGATGTGGGGCACGGCCACTGCAGCCCGTCACCGTCAAGCCGTGCGTAGGTTATGCCGCCATAGCTCGGCGTAACGCTTTTTATTTCATCCTGAATGTCGCCGGCATCAGGATAACTGCATCGGGTACCCGATCAGGCCGGACAGTGAGCAGATGATCTGCCAGTCAGACCTGGCATTCCCCACCGGCTCTATAGCTTTGCGCACCCGCTGTACGCGTCGCTCGGTATTAGTGAATGTCCCGTCCTTTTCCGCGAATGATACACCGGGCAGTATAACGTGGGCATACTGCGCGGTCTCGGTCATGAATATATCCTGCACCACGAGAAATTCTGACTTTCTTCAATACCGTTTCAACATGGCTGCGGTTCGGGTCGCTCACCACCGGGTTTTCACCCATGATATAGAGCGCCCGCACACTGCCTTCCTTCGATCGCGTGCATCATATCCATTATAGTCAGTCCCGGCTTTCGCGAAAGCTGCACGCCCCAGGCTGCTTCAAATTTAGTTGCTGCTGCCTCGTCAGCGACCTGCTGGTAGCCGGAATAGACATTGGGCAGCGCCCCCATATCGCAGGCGCCCTGAACATTGTTCTGCCCGCGCAAAGGGTTCACCCCGCAGCTCTCAGCGCCTACGCGGCCGCAGAGCATGGCAAGGTTTGCCAGAGTTTTCACATTGTCCACACCGGTAGTGTGCTGGGTTATTCCCATGGCATAGACAATTGAAGCAGACGATGCTTTCGCGTATGCTTCTGCGATGGCATTAAGGTCCTGGACACTGACCCCGGTTATATCTGACACTTTCTCCGGCGGATAGTTTACTACCGACTCCTGCAGCGCGGCATAATTCTCCGTGCGCGCTTCAATGTATTCTCGTGCCTGCCATCCTTTCGAGATGATAATATTCATTATCCCGTTCAGCAGCGCGACATCGGTACCCAGGTTCTGCCGCACATGGATATCAGCGTAAAAAGCGATATGGATTTTGCGCGGGTCCGCGACAATGATCTTCCCGCCCTTTGCCTTCGCGCGCAGGATGCGGTTTGCGATGAGCGGATGGGCTTCAGAAGTATTGGAGCCGATAATAAAAATGCATTTTGAGTCTTCAAGCTCTGCGATGGAATTGGTCATTGCCCCGCTGCCGAACACCGCTGCCAGACCGGCAACCGTTGATGAGTGTCAGAGCCGGGCGCAGTGGTCTACATTGTTGCTGCCGATTGATGCCCGCATGAACTTCTGCATCAGGTAATTTTCCTCGTTGGTGCACTTCGCTGAAGCAAGCGCGGCAATACTGTCCGCACCGCTCTCCTCTTTTATCTTCTTCAGGTTCCGTGCAACCGTGTCCAGAGCCTCTTCCCAGCTTGTTTCAACAAAGGCGCCGTTCTTCTTCACGAGCGGGTTTTTAAGGCGCTTTTCACTATACACAAATTCATGCGATGTCCAGCCTTTAATACACAGGCTGCCCTCGTTTACCGGGTTGGTTTTGCCGGGAAGCACGCCAACCAGGTGCCCATCGAGCACCTGCAGAACTACTGAGCAGCCGCAGCCGCAGTAGGTACAGGTTGTCGGTATGCACTCATAGTGCATCTCTTTTTCTCCGCATTTAATCATGTTTCTGGTCACGTGCCATGAGCCTCTTTTTTTTGAACTAATCCCTGATCTCAAACAATCCATCCCCGAGAACCTGGATGGGCGGAACTTTGTCCCGCTCTTCTCCGGGAAGGTAATCCAGCAGTTCTTTTACTGATTCACGCACCCTGCGGTAAAGCGTCCGCAGGGGTATATCCACCGGGCATGCCTCTTCACACAGGCCGCAATCTACACACCGGCCTGCCATGTGGTAGGCGCGGGTGAGATGAAAAGAAGGCAGCTCCGGCGGTATTTCTCCCCTCTTGACCAGCGGCTGATCCTCAAGGGTACACACGTCGCAAAAACAGACCGGGCATATGTTTCTGCATCCATAGCACTTTATGCATTTGCCCAGTTGTTCAGTCCAGAAATCAAACCTCTGCTCCAGCGTCATTGACGCAATCTTCTGAACATCAGAGCGGTCAAACGCTTTTTGGGGTCTTGCATCTGCTATCACATTAGACGGGTTCGGATTCTCACATGTGCACGCCTGAACCAAATCATCAGTGCATGAAATGCCAATGGTAATAACCTTATCAGAACGAAGCTTGGTATTTTTAAACAGCTCTATAATAGCCCGCTCGTCACAAGCACGGCACATAATGCCAAAGGTTGCATCCGGATAAACGGCAGCTATACGTATTAGTATTTTTGACAGCGGATAGCGCACCGCACCGGTTGTGATTTTTTCAACTTCTGCTGCTGTATCTCTGGTAAATAAGAACGGAAAAGGCTCGGAGCCGAAATTGCGCAAGCCAAGAAACCCGGCTATCCCTCCGGATTCAAGCAGTTCTTTAACTTTATTTTTTAATGCCTCCATCCTATATACCAATTCTCCGACTAATTCTATCACCGCACCATTGCCACAGCTTTTTCCCTGAATGGTATCCGCTTTATGGGGCTTGGTCCGAGGCTGCGTACCTTCTCTGTAAATTCATCAGCCACCCGTGCATACTTGTCGCCTTCAGAGCCGGCAATCCATTCAAGCCGAAGCCGCTCCTTTGATATACCGAGAAAATCAATAAGGTCCCGTAAAATTGCCACGCGCTTAATCGCGATGTAATTACCCTTCAGGTAATGGCAGTCGCCGATATGGCAGCCGGCCACAAGCACTCCATCGGCGCCCTCCTGGAATGCCCGGATGATAAAATGCGGGGACACGCGGGCGCTGCACATTACCCGTACGGGAATAATGTTGGCTGCATATTTAAGCCTCATGCCGCCGGCAAGGTCAGCGCCGGCATAGCTGCACCAGTTGCAGCAGAAGGCGATTATCCTCGGCTCAAACCGTGAACTGTTTTCCATAGTAATTATGTATGTAGTGTTTTACCCTTAGATGCGCTGCTTTGTTACCGGGCGGGAATTTTAATATTCTATATCATATTAAAAACGGATTGGTTAGTATCATAACTGCCATTTTTATTTTCAACTAATATATATACCTTGACGTGCTGGTATTTTTCAGATTTCTCAACTGAGGTAAAATTGGTTTGCATAACCATATAATTATGATATTCTTATAAACCATTTTAAAAACAGACTTAATCCTCAAAATACTTGAAGGAGGTTACCTTTTTATGTACGAGCAGCAATTTAACGAAACTATTGGGCTGATTAAAAAGCAGAATGAGTGGCGCATGCGCACCATAAACCTGATTGCCAGTGAAAATGTTATGAGCAAAACTGTTCGCTCCATGTCGGGCTCTGACTTTGTTCACCGCTATGCAGAAGGCCATCCCGGCGAGCGGTATTACCGGGGTACGAACTATATTGACGACATAGAAAGCCAGCTCAAGGCAAACCTGAAAATTCTTTTCAATTGCAATCACACTGAAGTGCGCCCCATCAGCGGCACCAATGCCAATGAAGCGGTCTTCAGCAAATTTGTTAAAAGGGAAGATGTGGTAATGGTAAATTCAACCCCCAGCGGCGGCCATATAAGCCATCACCGCCTCGGCTCGCTGGGCAAGTTCACCCAGAATCTCATCGACTTTCCCCTCACCAAGGACGGCTATCACATTGACATTGAAAAGACCAAGTTCCTGATCAAGGCAGCGAAGCCGAAGATCCTGGTTCTGGGGAAAAGCCTGTTCCTGTTCCCCGACCCGGTGCAGGAGCTGAGCGATCTGTGCAATGAAAACAGAATAAAATTAATTTATGACGGTGCCCATGTGCTGGGGCTCATTGCCGGTAAAAAATTCCAGGACCCCCTGCGCGAAGGTGCCTGCCTGATAACCGCGAGCACCCATAAAACGTTCTTCGGCTCCCAGCGGGGTATAATTTTAAGCAACATGGACGCTGACAGCTGGCGCAAAATAGACCGCGGCGCCTTCCCCGGCTCATCAAGCAATCATCATCTTGACACGCTGGCACAGCTTGCCCTGAGCACCTGCGAATTCATGGAGTTCGGGCAGCAGTATGCCGAAGATGTCATAACCAATGCCAAGACGCTCGCGGAAGAGCTTGACCGGCTCGGCTTTGATGTAGTGGGCAAGGAATTCGGCTTTACCGAAAGCCACCAGGTGGCGGTTAATGTCAGTAAATGCGGCGGCGGTGAGAAAGTCTCACGCACGCTTGAGATCAACGACATAATCCTCAATATGAATATGCTGCCCCATGAACCGCTGAGCAACCACGATCACCCTGATGGCGTCCGTATCGGCGTGCAGGAAATGACCCGCTGCGGCATGAAAAAAGATGAGATGATAAAAATTGCCGCGCTCATGAAGGAATGCATCATTGATAAAAAATCAGTTAAAGATGAGGTCAACCGCTTCAGGCGTGATTATCAGGAGATTAAATACAGCTTTGACGGGAACGCGTCGTAACGGGCCATTTCATTTTTTAGCTGCTATGCTAATCATGCTCATTATAGACGCCCATACCCACATATTCCCGGATGACATTGCGGCACGCGTACTTGAAAACACCTCAAAAACGTTCAATGTCCCGACGTATGGCAAGGGCACAGCTGCAGATCTTCTCGCCCAGATGGATGATAACGGGATAACCTACGCAGTGATTCATATGGTATCCCCCACCCAAGCGGGGGTACATCCGGCCAATACCTGGCTGATCAATTTAAAACAGGATCGGTTCATCAAGTTCGGCACCATCCACCCGCTTTTAAAGAATCTCTCCCATGAACTGGACCGTCTGCAGGACCATAATATCAACGGCGTAAAGCTTCAGCCTGAGGTGCAGGGATTTACCGTAGATGACCGCGCAGCAACATATCATCTGTACGAGGCTCTGGCAAAACGACAGATGACCGTTATGTTTCACGTTGGCGGCAATCCAAAGCCAACACCTCATAACCGCTCTAAGCCGCATATGATCCTCTCCGTGGCAAAGGATTTTTCCGAGCTGAAAATTATTGCTGCGCATCTGGGCGGTAATAATATGTGGGATTCGGTGTATGATCTTCTTGCCGGCACAAAGAATATTTATATGGAGACTTCCCTGAGCTATGAGAAAATTACCCCGAATCTGGCGCAGAACATTATAAAAAAGCACGGTCATAATAAAATATTCTTCGGCACCGATTACCCCTTTGCCCCCATTGATAAGTCTGTAAAAATTGCCAAAGCAGTTCCTTTTTTAAACAATAGTGAGAAAGAAGAGATTCTCGGACAGAATGCCTTTCAATTTTTTCTTGCCTCAAATCTGAAACAACCCTGAATTTCTTTTTTTTAATAAATTTAATATAATCTTGAAACACTGTGAAAATATGTTATCTACAGGTATAACTATTTTTATGACGGGAGACTATCATGTGCCTTGCTTTTCCCATGAAGATTATCAATAAAGACGGTCATAGCGCCACGGTTGAAGCCGGCGGAGTTTCGCGTGAAATCAGCCTGCGCCTGATTGAAGATGCCGGCGTCGGTGACTATGTGCTGGTTCATGCCGGTTTTGCCATTGAAACAATAGATGAGCACGAAGCACAGGAAACTTTAAAGTTAATGGAGCAGATTGCCCTGTTGCAGGAAGATGATGAAATTCGTTGACGAGTTTAGAAATGCGGATGTTGCCCGTGACCTCTCAGGAAAAATAGATCAGACGATGGCTCATCTTGGCCGACCGGTCTGTCTCATGGAAGTATGCGGCACGCACACCATGTCGATCTACCGGCACGGGATCAAAACGATTCTCCCCTCCTCCATAAAACTGCTGTCTGGTCCCGGCTGCCCGGTCTGCGTCACCCCTAACTCGTACCTAGATCAGGCAATCGCTTTTTCCCGCCTTGATGATGTAATCGTTACCACCTTTGGTGATATGCTCAATGTACCCGGATCTTCAGCAACGCTCGCTGGAGAGCGGGCAGCAGGAAACGACATACGCACCGTCTACTCCCCGCTTGATGCCCTCGCCCTCGCGCAAAGAAACCCGGATAAAAAGGTTATATTCCTGGCAGTAGGTTTTGAAACAACGTCACCAACCATAGCCGGAACACTCCTTGAATCGCAGGAGCTTGATATTTCTAATTTCTTTGTGAGCTGCGCCCATAAGCTGATCCCTCCAGCCATGATGCTTCTGGTCAAAGACCCGGAACTGCAGATAGACGGCTTTATCTGCCCGGCTCATGTCAGTGCTATTATCGGCTCTGATGCGTATGAGTTTCTGGCACGGGACTATGGGATTCCCTGTGTCATAACCGGGTTTGAGCCGCTCGATATTCTTCAGGGTATCTGGATGCTCCTGCAGCAGATTCTTAACAGCAGCCCACGGGTCGAGACCCAGTATTCCCGTGTAGTCAAACAGAAAGGAAATACGACTGCCCTCAGGCTACTGGCAGAGGTGTTTGAAAAAACCGATGCTGCATGGAGAGGCCTCGGCATAGTACCTGAAAGCGGACTGTCGCTTGCAAAAGGGTATAAGCGCTTTGATGCCGGCTCAGTTTTTCAAATTGCCTGTGAGGAGGAGCACGAGCACCCCGGGTGCCTGTGCGGAGAGGTCATAAAAGGAAAGCGCGAGCCTGAGACATGCGGCCTGTTCCGCACCGTCTGTACACCGCTGGCACCTGTGGGCCCGTGCATGGTTTCACCGGAGGGAACCTGTGCCGCCCATTATAAATACGGCGAGGGTTAGGACAGACGTTCAAAAAATAGACGATCAGACGGACAGAGTACAGGATAAAAGACTTAATACTATGAATTCCAAGGTAATCCTGCTTGCTCATGGGAGCGGCGGAAAAGCAACACACCAGCTAATCGACGACCTGCTCGTACCGAGGTTCCGCAATAACTTCCTCAGTGAGCTGACTGACTCAGCGCTTCTTCCCGTGGATACAGATAAAATTCTTTTCACTACCGATGCGTATGTGGTTGACCCTCCCTTTTTTCCGGGGGGAGACATTGGCCGGCTGGCCGTGAACGGCACCGTCAATGACCTTGCGGTATGCGGCGGAAAACCCCGCTACCTGAGCCTCTCGTTTATTCTTGAGGAGGGATTTCCCCTCGACAAGCTCGAGATTATCGTACAGTCAATCGCAGACGCTGCGGCTGAATCAGGGGTTATGGTGGTGACCGGCGATACCAAGGTAGTCGGGCGCGGCAGCGCAGACAAGATTTTTATTACTACCTCAGGAGTTGCCACGCTCCTCACTGAAGCGCCACTCACTATAAGAAATATCCGGCCGGGTGATACCATACTGCTGAGCGGCAGCATCGGAGATCACGGCATTGCCGTCATGCTTGAACGCGAGGGCCTTGAGCTGAAAGCGGACATCGTCAGTGACACCGCTCCGCTCAATGAAATGACGGCACGAATAATGACAGAGTCCGGCGCAGTGCGCTTTATGAGAGACCCAACCCGGGGCGGCATTGCAACGACACTCAGCGAAATTGCCCTGCAGTCGCAGCTCGGCATTATTATCAATGAAGAGGCCATTCCAATAAAGCCAGCGGTTGCCGGAGCATCTGAAATCCTTGGTCTGGACCCCCTCTATATTGCCAATGAAGGTAAACTGATTGCAGTTGTTGCTCCGGACAGAGCAGAAACTATTCTCGAAATAATGCGCAGCTGCAGGTATGGTAAAGATGCGGCAGCAATCGGCATGGTTACGGAAAAGTCTCCCCGCAAGGTAATTCTTAAAACCAGGGTGGGCGGAAGCCGTATCGTTGATATGCTTGCCGGCGAACAATTGCCGCGCATTTGTTAATAACAGCGACGTACAAACAGCGGTAAATACAGTACAGCTAATGCAGCTGATACTGACCTGAAAGCTGCAGGCTTTTTAATGCACGAATTTTCAATTATACAAAATCTTATACCCCAGATAGAAGAATTTCTTTTAAAAGGTAATTATAAGAAGGTGAATAAAATACTGCTTGAAGTGGGTGTCATGAGCGGCGTCATCCAGGATGCCCTCGAGTTTGCCTATGATATCTGCTCTAAAGGCTCAGCCATTGAAGGGGCAGCACTGTCCATACGGATGGTGCCGGTTAGCGCTTCCTGCGAGAAATGTTTCATAAAGTTTGAGGTGCATGATTACAGCTATTTGTGCCCGCAGTGTAATGGCACTGACCTTAAATTCCTTTCCGGAAACGAATTAACCATAAAAGAAATTGAGGTGGAAGAAGCATAAGAGAGCTATCAGCTTTCAGCAGTCAGCCATCAGTAAAAAATGTAAGCGCAATGTCTTACAAGTGAATGCATCAAGCACAGGACCCTGGAGTTATGACAACAAAAGTTATCACCATAGACACGCAAATACTGAAAAAGAATGAAATCGCAGCTTCAGAGAACAGGGAGCTCTTTAAAAAGCACAAGGTTCTGGCGATTAACCTTCTCAGTTCCCCCGGCTCCGGGAAAACAGCGCTTCTCGTTAATACCTGCAGCGTACTGAAGGAAAAGATCAATGTCTCGGTCACTGTTGGCGACCTTCAGACAGAAGCAGATGCGCTGAGAATTGCCAGGGCGGGAGTGCCGGTAGTGCAGATCAACACCGGGACTGCCTGTCATCTTGATGCGCATATGGTGCAGCAGTCGCTTAAAAGCCTTCCCCTTGATACAGACTGATATCCTGTTTATTGAAAACGTAGGCAACCTGGTGTGCCCGGCGACGTTTGATGTCGGGGAACACCTGAAAGTTGTTCTGCTGAGCGTGGCTGAAGGCGAGGAGAAGCCTCTTAAATATCCCCCCATATTCCAGCATGCAGACTGCGTGTGCATCAACAAAACTGACCTGTTGCCGCATGTTGATTTCAATCTTAATCAGTGCCGGGATAATCTGCAGCGCATCTGCCCGCATGCACCGGTTTTTGAGTTTTCCTGCAAAACCGGCGATGGCTTGAGCACCTGGTATAACTGGCTTCTCAATAAATGGGCTGCTGCTTATGGTGAAGCATGCTGAAACGGTTAAACCTGCAGATTGAGGGAATTGTACAGGGGGTGGGCTTCCGCCCCTTTATTTTTTCTCTTGCACGTGAACACAGCGTGTCCGGTTGGGTGCTGAATAGCTCCCGGGGTGTAGAAATTGAAATAGAAGGTTCGGAAGAGTCGCTCAATAATTTTCTCTCTCAGGTAAAAAATAACCCCCCTCCCCTGTCCCGTATCCTCTCCATCCTGCAGAAGGAAATTCCGCTTATTGGTGATAATATTTTTGCCATTCATGAAAGTAAAACGCTCGCAGACCGGGTGCCGTTTATTTCCCCTGACAGCGATGTGTGTGATGATTGTCTCAGGGAGCTGTTTGACCCTGCCGACAGAAGATACCGCTATCCGTTCATAAACTGCACCAACTGCGGCCCCCGCTTCACCATCATTAAGGATATTCCCTACGACCGTGACAAGACAACCATGCAGCCTTTTACCCTGTGTCCTGAGTGTGAACAGGAATATCATGACCCGCTTAATCGCCGGTTTCATGCCCAGCCGATCGGCTGCTGGCAGTGCGGGCCGCGCCTGATGCTTCTTAATGAGCGCGGTGGTGAAATAAAGGCAGCAGACCCTGTTCAGGAAACAATCGCTCTGCTCCTGCAAGGAAGCATTCTTGCCGTGAAAGGCCTGGGCGGATTTCACCTTGCTGTTGATGCAGCCTCCGAGGAGGCCGTGCTGCGTCTGCGTTCGCGCAAGCTGCGCGAAGAAAAGCCTTTTGCCATAATGGTGCGCGATATCGAACGGGCGCGCCAGGTATGTTTAATTTCCCCGCAGGAAGAGGAAATTCTCACATCAAAACTCAAACCCATTCTGCTGCTCAAAAAAAGACCGGGCCATGGCATTGCAGAATCAGTTGCCCCGCACAATCAATTCTTCGGCATCATGCTTCCCTATACCCCCGTTCACCACCTTCTGCTCAAAAGCCGCTTTGATGCACTGGTCATGACCAGTGCCAACATAACCGACGAGCCTATCACCAAAGACAATCAGGAGTCGCTCGAGCGGCTGCAGGGCATTGCAGATTATTTCCTGATGCACAACCGGGACATTCATGTCAGGGCAGATGACACTATCGTGCGCACTGCGGCCGGTAAACTGTCCATTCTGAGGCGCTCAAGAGGAATGGTTCCTCTATCTCTGCCGCTTATTGAAGATGGCCTCGAGGTGCTTGCCTGCGGCGCAGAGCTGAAAAATACCATCTGCTTCACCAAAGGTAAGGTCGCCTTCTTAAGCCAGTATATCGGGGATATGGAAAGTGTTGAGGCTGATAGAATTTTCATTGAATCAATAGAGCATCTTAAAAATATTCTGCAGGTAGCGCCTGAAGTTATAGCCTATGATCTTCATCCTGACTACCGTGCTACACGATATGCTTTGGAGCAGAACTATAGCCGTGCTGTCGGCGTGCAGCATCATTTTGCCCACGTAGCCGGATGTCTTGCAGAACATGGCGTTGACGGACCTGCAATAGGTGTTGCTTTTGACGGAACCGGCTATGGCGATGACGGAGCCATCTGGGGCAGCGAATTTTTCACCTTTGATTATTCACACTATAAACGCAGGGCGCACTTTGCATACGTCCCCATGCCAGGGGGTGATGCGGCGGCAAAGGAGCCGTACCGGATGGCTATCAGCTATCTGTACCGGACCTTTAAGGAGAAACTGCCGGGTCTTAATCTTCCGCTCCTGCAAAAATACTCTGATCGTGTTCAGACCTTCATGACCATGATCGACCGGGGAATCAATTCCCCGCTCACGTCAAGCTGCGGCAGGCTGTTTGATGCAGTGTCTTCTCTGGCGGGGCTGCGCGATGTAATGACCTTTGAGGGCCAGGCTCCCATGGAACTGGAGATGGCGATTGATGAACCCCACGACCTTGTCTATCAGTATCAGGTTGCTGCGCAGGCAGCAGGACCTGACTTCATTATATCCTTTGAGCCGATGATAGCAGCGATCGTTGATGATGTCCTCCAGGGTAAACCCGTATCATTTATAAGCTGTTGCTTCCATAACACAATTGCGCAGGTAATCGCGGATATCTGCGGCCGGTTGAGCCTGCAAAGAAGGCATTAAGCTGGTTGCATTAAGCGGCGGGGTATTCCAGAACCTGTATCTCCTCACGCGCAGTGTTGATCTGCTGCGCAGCAAAGGGTTTACCGTGCTGACCCATGAACAGGTACCGACCAATGACGGGGGCATCTCCCTGGGGCAGGCAGTGATTGCCCGCAGAGCGTATAAAATATGACCCTATGTTTTCTTTTTTATATACCACAACAGCTGTCTGAAGACGCCGCGGATGAGCTTGACTTCGTCTCTGGTAAGACCCGCCCTGGTCAGGATTCTTCTGAAGCTGCCAAGAGTAATGTCTGGATTCTGCTTATCCAGATATCCTATCTCAAGCAGAGCGCTGCGCATATGGTCATACATATTCTCGACCTCGCCTGCCGGAGATAACCGCGGCGTCTCATATGATACCCCGCCCTGAACGGCACGATAAACTTCATAGCACATAATGATGACCGCATGGGACAGGTTCAGAGATTTCCCCCCTCTGGCTGCAGGTATTGATACAATTTCATTGCAGAGCTCCAAGTGCTCATTGGAGAGGCCCCGGTCTTCCGGCCCGAACACCAGTGCTACCTGATTATTCGGTATCAGCTCCGCAACCTTTTCTCCCATGTGCTGAGGAAAGATGCACGGTCTCAGGCGCCTTGCCCGGGCAGTGGTGCCGAATACATATCCGGCATCCGCAATCGCTTCGCGAAGCGTGTCTGCTGTTTGTGCCGCCTGCAAGATATTTCCCGGCACTGGTTGCCATCCGGAATGCCTCTTCGTTCAAGGTGCATTGCGGGCTGACAAGGCACAGGCGCGCTATGCCCATGTTCTTCATTGCCCGTGCAACAGAACCAACATTCCCCGGAGCAAGAGTTCCCACGAGGATTATTTTAATTTTATCAAGCACGGTTTTCATAGTTTACACTACCTTTGTTTCTTTATAGGCAGTATGATATAAGACAAGTCCGGTAATTAACAATAATTATTTTCCTCGAGACTCTTATGAACACCCTGGTACATCTGAAAAAAAATATAAAATCGCGTATTTTAAAAGGGCATCCCTGGGTATATGACAATGAAATTGAGCGGGTAACCGGCAGTCCTGAAGCGGGAGAAATTGTCAGCCTGCATTGGGGAACAACATTTATAGGCAAAGGATACTATAATCCTCGTTCACGTATCCGGGTGCGCATACTTACCAGGAAAGATGAAACTCTGAATAAATCTTTTTTTGCGGTTAAAATTGCCCGGGCTCTTGCTTACAGAAAAAACATCTTCTCTGCTTCAGAAACATCATTCCGGGTCATTTTCGGTGAGGCCGACGGGCTCCCGGGTTTGATAGTAGATAAATTTTCAGATTATCTGGTGATGCAGATCACTACCCTGGGAATGCATTTATTTCGGTCAGATATAATCTCCGTACTGGCAGACATTTTTCAGCCGCAGGGAATATATGCTAAAGACAATGAAAAAAGTGCTCACAAAGAGGGGTTCGCTCCCGCAATCGGATGGGTTTACGGTCTTGGCCCTGAAATTATTCCTTTTGCAATGAATGGCATATGTTTTCTTGCTGATACGAGAGGGCAAAAAACCGGTTTTTTTCTTGATCAAAGGCTTAATGCTGCAGCAGTACGTTGTTATGCTGAAAATAAAACCGTACTGGATGCGTTTGCCTATACCGGGAATTTCGGCATACATGCCCTGTACGGAAACGCTCAGCATGTTACCTTTATAGACTGTTCGCAACGGGCCCTTGATGTACTTGAGGAAACACTTGTGTTAAACAGGTTTGACCGGGGACGGTATGAGCTGATACTGGCTGATACGTTTGATTATCTGCGCAAGCTTGATAAGGCACAGCTGCTGTTTGATTTTACCATTATAGACCCGCCGTCACTGGCGAAAGCACGGGATACCAGGCAGCAAGCCATCAAAGGTTACCGGGAATTAAATCTCAGGGCCATGAAGATCACCCGGCCCGGTGGCCTTCTTTCCACATCATCCTGCACCCAGATTATTTATGAAGAGGACTTTAAAAAAATAGTTTACAGTGCTGCAGAGAATACCGACAGGCTGATAACCGTATTACATAAGGGAATGCAGTCCCCTGATCATCCGGTGGTGTTGAATATTCTTGAAACCGAATACCTGAAATATTATCTGCTCAAGGTTGAAACAATTAAAGGTGATTAACGTGGCTGGGAGCTGAATTTGATTGCCTCATAAATGCATAAAGGCGGGATGTTGCGGATTTCATGTTCAATGCGCACCATATCAAAATGGCGCTTCAGGTAGTCTTTCAAATGGTTGGAATGCTGATAGACCAGAAACTTTCCACCGTTTCGTAATGCCAGATACGTATTGTTCAGAATGCTGTTTTTTGTACTAAAGGGTATGAAGGAAAAGGGTATTCCGGAAATGATATAATCTGCACCCAGTTCATGTGCAGACTCCAGTATATCGAGCACGTTTTCAGCATTGTCGTTAAATATGCCGACTCTCTGGTCTTTTACTCTATTCTGCAATATGGTCACAAAGTTTTTATTTAATTCAATGAGGATGAGCTTAGAGTCCCTGGTCATTTTTCTTAAAATATATTTTGAAAATACGCCGCTCCCCGGGCCAAATTCAATAATCACGTTGCGTTTTTTAAAATCGATCTTTTCGCATACTTTGCGCACGCCAAACGGGGATGTAGGAGTGATTGACGCTACATTTTTATCCCGAATAAAATATTTAAGATACGTCAATGTGCTCATATATCAACTCACTCCGATTTTTTCCAAGAACCTTCTGCTGTATTTTATAGTAATGCGCCATTTTAAAATTGCAACCTAATTTTACATCGCTATCCTGATTATTTTCCTTCGCGAGAGCTCTGCTGCAGAGCGGTTGCAGAGACGTCTTTTATAAGTCTTGATAGTATACTGAAAAGGTATTTTTGAGTCAAGAAGTATCATCTTTATTAAAATTCCTTGCCTATTTTTTAATGGCATGTTAAAAATTTTACTTCAGTATAAATTTTATTATACATGAATGTTGAAAAACATTACCGGTTGTCGATTGCCCGCGCACTATAGATGCATGGGGTTGATTTAACAGGTTGTTGAAAAAGTTGTTTTTCCCAGGCTGTTGGGAAACGCCGCAGATGGGCGTTTTTCAACAGCCTGCTAATTACACTGATTGTCCGGGAGGCTAACCAATATGAGGACGTTGAGGACTAAGGGCCTATACCTGCTCACTGGGGTCATCATTCTGCTGTCTGTGCTGGCATTTGATGGACATAAAGATCAGCTCTTTGCCACTACCTATAAAAACTATGAAGCGCTTAAGATTTTTTCTGATGTCTTAACCATTATTCAGAAAAATTATGTGGAACAGATTGATCTGAAGAGTCTTGTTTACAATGCAATCAAGGGGATGGTGGCAAACCTCGACCCCCATTCCTCCTTCATGCCTCCTGAGATGTATAAAGAGCTCCAGGTCGAAACCAAAGGCAGTTTTGGCGGACTGGGTCTTGAAATCACCGTCAAGGACGGTATCCTCACCGTCGTAAGCCCCATAGAAGACACTCCTGCTGATCGCGCCGGGGTAAAACCCGGAGATAAAATAATAAAAATTGAAAATGAGCTGACAAAAGATATGAGCCTCATGGATGCGGTAAAAAAAATGCGCGGTTCCCCGGGGACTCAGGTTAAAATAACCATCTTCAGGGATGGTATGAAAGAGCCAAAAGAATATACTCTTACACGAAATGTTATCAAAATTAAGAGTGTTAAATATAAGCTTATAGATGATAAATTCGGGTATATCCGCCTGGCACAGTTCCAGGAAGATACCACCAGGGAATTTAAACGCGCTTTGAAGGATCTCGAATCAGGCAAACAGCCCATTAAAGGGCTCATTCTGGATTTACGGAGAGATCCGGGCGGTCTTCTTGATCAGGCGGTCAATGTATCAGATGAATTTCTTGATTCCGGGCTTATCGTTTCCACAGAAGGCCGCATTGAAGATCAGCAGATGAAATTCTATGCGAAAAAGAAGAGCGAGCGACACGATTACCCGCTCGTTGTGCTGGTTAATTCCGGCAGTGCCAGCGGCTCAGAGATCGTAGCAGGAGCACTTCAGGACCACGGCAGGGCTGTAATCGTGGGTACTCAGACTTTCGGCAAGGGGACCGTTCAAACCATCATCCCGCTCAGCGACGGCTCCGGCCTGCGCCTGACCACGGCAAAGTATTTTACCCCGAACCACCGATCCATTCAGGAAAAGGGAATTACGCCTGATATTATAGTCGAAGATAAAGTAAAAGCAGACTCTTCCCCGGTTGAGAAACTTCCCTCCATTAGAGAAAAAGATTTAATGAATCACTTTAAGGGGCTGGGGCCGGTAAAAGAAGAAAAGCCTCCGCAGAATAAAAGTGCTGCGAAACAATCATTAATCCCGATAAAAAAGGAGTCTGAAGACCCGCCTCTGGATACAGCCATAGAACTCTTAAAGAACTGGCAGATTTACAATAAAGGCAATAAATTATTTACTCAGGCAAAAGAAAATGCATGACTCCGGAGGGAGAATCTGGCGCTGTTGCTGAATGCATAAGAAAAGACCAAATTACAGTACCTTTAATAGTATGGTAATTAAGGCAGGCAAACGGGATATTTTTCTGGACAATGAGGAATCATATCTGACAACCGTCAATCAATTGGAACAACTGTTGATGCTTGCTATGAGTCGGGGCACGGCAATTGGAATCGGGCATCCCCATCCTTCCACAATACATGCAATAACTACCATGCTGCCCGAGTTTGAGAAGCGGGGGTTGTAATAGTTCCGGCATCAAAGCTCGTAGAATGAAGTGCGCCTCCTGGATCAGGCCGGCATTCCCCATGGTTTATAAAGATGGTGTTCCAGCCCGAACAGATCAAGAGCCTTCCCGACTGCATGATTTACTATGTCCTCTATAGTTTCCGGCTTATTATAAAAAGCAGGAATAGGCGGCAGGATGATACCCCCCATCTTTGTCACCTGAGCCATATTTTCAATATGACCAAGGTGCAGCGGCGTTTCCCTGAACATAAGCACTAACGTTCTTCTCTCCTTTAACACAACATCAGCAGCACGATGGATTAGATTATCTCCATACGAGTGCGCAATAGCGGCCAGAGTTTTCGCGCTGCAGGGGACTATAATCATGCCATCGGTCTTAAATGTCCCGCTTGATACCGGAGCCGCAAGGTTATCGATTTCGTAGCAAACATGAGCCATGGTCCGAGCCCTTGCAGCTGCTTCCCTATCAATTTCCATGCATAGCAGATCATTCCCCGCAGTGCTTATTATGAGATGTGTTTCAACGCATCCCGATGCTTTGAGAGCCTTAAGCAGGCTCATGCTGTAGATGGCGCCGCTCGCTCCTGTTATGCCGACAATAATGCGCCGCGTACTCACGTCTGTTTCTCCAGCAATTTTAGCATTTTTGTGCACAGCGTTCCGCAGTTTTTAATGATAATGTCAACCTCTTCATTGGTTGCGTTTTCAATATGGATACCGGCAGCAGCAATACAGTTCCTGTTCATCCGGGCAGCAATACGCTCGGAAAAAAGCTTTGTTACGGTCTCGTCCTTGTGGCCGACAAAATTCAGTACTGATGAGGTTGCGCTCATTTTACCCGGAATTTCAAGGCTGGGGCGCGGTATGGCAGCCGCTACTGAACCGATATGGGGCTTTGTGCCTCCCCATATAGAAACAATGATATCGGTACCAATTGTTTTTGCCTCAGCTGTTACCCGATATTTTCCTCTTCCTGCAGATGCAATAATGAACGGTAGTTTTTTTATCGCCATGCGCTGAAGCTTTTCTTTCCTATGCTAAGTCCTTTTTTATCTGTCTGCACCCTCCGGCAATGGGAGGAAAAACGCTCAGGGTATCGCCCTCATTGAGAGTTTCACTGGCTGTTTTCTGTAACCCGTTTATAAGAATAATCTTGGGAATGTCTTGCGGAAGATGCAGCTGCTCAAGCACGCTTTCCACCTTGGTGCTGTCTGAAAGTTCAATCATGATTGAGTGACCATCATTTCCTTCTGGTAAATATTCTCTAAAAGTGGCAAATAGTTTCAATTTAACCTTCATACAAATATTTCTCTCCTTTCCTTAATGCCTGGCTCTGTAACAAAACAACGCTTGATTTTGATGGTATGTAACATAATAACGTATCTGCGCCAGTGCTTCAAGGATTAAAATGCAATAATTAAATCACGCTTCCGCCATCAGCTGTTTTGCAGTATAGTATAATAAACTTATAAATTTTCTTAGTATGCAGAATATGCAGTTGCCGAAACTGAAACATATCCGGCCGGATACTTACAGAAACAAATAATATTATGCTCTCTAAGGGTCAGGAAGTAGAATTTTTCATAGAAAAGCTTCTGTACGGCGGCGGTGGATTAGCGCACTTCGGTAGCATGGCATGTTTTGTCGATGATGTCATTCCCGGGGAAACAGTGCGTGCGCATGTCGATATTGTTAAAAAGCAGTATGCTACTGCCTCGTTATCTTCAATCTGCGAACCGTCTCCTCACCGCATAAGGCCTCCCTGCAGCCTGTTCAGAACGTGCGGCGGCTGCCAATGGCAACACATTGACTATAGCTTTCAGCTGTACTGGAAAAAGCTCATTGTTGGAGAATGCATCGAGCGGCTGGGAGGAATGCGCAGCGTCACGGTACTTGAGCCGTTTCCATCACCTGCCAGATTACAATACCGGTCAAGGACAAATTTGAAGGTCAGCACTTCCGGCAACCCTGTAATCGGTTATTACCAGCGCGGCACACACCGTATTATCCCCGTTACCTACTGCCCGCTGTTAGTTCCGCCCCTCAACAAGGCTCTCTCCTACTGTAATAACCTGCGTTCAGAAAATCGTACTTTGTTAACCGATATTTCTGAAATACAGCTGCTCGTCAGCAGCGGCAACGAAGTTCTCATTTCGTTTTACCGAGATACTTCATTAAAATCATGGTCAATATTTTCTCCCGATCAAACACCAGACAATAGCAGCAATGCAGCCTCTGCCTTGTCCGCATATGAACATAGCTGTCATGATGACATTATGGGAATTTCTTTTATCAGAAGTCCGTTAACATTTTATCAAATCAACAGAGAACAAAACGCTGCTATGATTACCATCGTATTAAAATATCTTTCTCCTTCCGGCAGCCAGCGCATCCTTGATCTTTACTGCGGATGTGGCAATTTCAGCCTGTTTCTTGCCCGGGAAGGGGCACATATTGTGGGGATAGACTCAAGTAGCAATGCAATTGCCGAAGCAAATAAAAATGCTGCGGCAAACCGGCTGCATCATTGCAGCTATGTATGCGGCGATGTGGAAAAAACCATCAAACAGTTTATGACCACTCATTTTCATAGCGTGCTCATTAATCCTCCCCGGCGGGGCTGTACACCCAAAACACTGGAATATATTAACCGTATCAGTCCCCGGATCATTGTCTATGTCTCCTGTAACCCTGCGACACTGGCACGCGATCTTAAACAGTTAATGGGCTACGGCTATTACATTGAAGCAGTTCAGCCCGTTGACATGTTTCCACAGACGTATCATATAGAGACGATCATTAAAATGATTAAATCCTGATTGAAGAAATATCCTGCCTGGAGTAAGGTGAGGTCTTCTATAACACTATTTTAAGTGGGACTGAACTGGATAGGCATTATAGCGGATAGACCATGGAGGGCGCCCATTCTTGAAAGAAGCTCTTTTCTTTGAAAAATTGAATAACAATAAAGTGCAGTGTCATCTGTGCGCTCACCACTGTGTCATTCCTAATGATAAACGGGGCATCTGCGGTGTTCGGGAAAACAGAAGCGGTATTTTGTACAGCCTTGTGTACGGCAAATCGATTGCAGAAAATGTTGATCCCATAGAAAAAAAGCCGCTTTTTCATTTCTTGCCTGGATCAAAATCTTTTTCAATAGCCACGGCCGGCTGTAATTTCAGATGCCTTCACTGCCAGAATTACGACATCTCTCAGATGCCTCGCACCAAAGATGTGATTATAGGAAAAAACCTGTCGCCCGAAGATATTGTCGCGCTGGCTAAGCAAACCGGCTGCAAGAGTATTTCCTACACATACACAGAGCCTACTATCTATTTTGAATATGCCTATGATATAGCAAAACGCGCCTCGCAGGAGGGCTTGAAAAACGTATTTGTTACTAATGGTTATATTACCGATGGTCCGCTGCGGAAAATAAGCCCGTATCTTGATGCGGCAAATATTGATCTAAAAGCGTTTACTGAGGGTTTTTATAAAAAGATTTGTGGTGCCAGGCTACAGCCTGTCCTTGATGCTATCAGACTGTACCGGGAGCTTAACATCTGGATTGAACTCACAACACTCCTAATTCCTACGCATAATGATAGTCCGCATGAGTTGGAACAGATTGCCTCTTTTATCAGGGAACTCGGGCCGGATATCCCCTGGCACATCACTGCCTATCACCCGACATACCGGCTGACGGACCAGCCGCGCACTCCTGTGAAAACGCTTATCCAGGCGCGTGAAATTGGCCTGCGCATGGGACTGCGCTACGTATATATCGGTAACGTTCCGGAAGAGCAGGGTGAAAATACGTATTGCTATAACTGCGGGAAATTGCTTATTGAGCGGTGTGGATTCAGCGTGAGAAAAAACCGGCTTAGAAGCGGGCACTGTCCTGAATGTCGGGTCCAGATTGCCGGCGTTGATTCGCAGGAGGGATAATCTAACAATCCCTGTTTCTTGGCTGAAGTGTCTGATCGAACAATGATTCCCTGATCATTCGCTCTGCTATCTTTTTGCTGTAAACAACGTATGCGCCATTTTTAATAGCTTCCCTGATGGCTGCTATTTTTTCTTCTCTTATATCCGGTGCTTCTTTAACTATTTTATTTATCATTTCTATCTCTTTCAGTATCTCACTGTCACTGCGAGAAGGTGAAGCTTATTTTTAATAATTTTTTTTTTAATTTCAACAGTCGAACGATATGGTTTCAAATCTATAACTGATGCTTTCTTCTTTTTCCTCATTTTCATTTATCCTATTTTCGCTTTTTATCAGAACCTATCATAGTTATCGAATAAATACAACGAAACTTTAACTTTTAAATTATTGAATAATAATCTACCACAGGTAATTGAGATTATAGTTTGTTATTGCGTAGTATGTGTGCGAGAGGTAACTGCAGGGGATAAACTGAATTGGAGATTAGGCAGCTATAAATTTATACCGGTAAACGTATCGACACAATGGTATCACCGGGAATGCTGGTGATATTAAAAACTGGTTTGTATGGTGCCAAAAGCATTTTTATTTGCGACATTCCTCCAGTCATTTTTATATTCTGCGAGGGCTGGTTATTTAAATAGTTGATGAGCGCCGCACGTGTCTTCTCATCAATACCGCATCCATTATCTTGAAATTCTATAACAATACAGGTTCCATCATATCTGCCGGTGATGGTGAGTCTTTTATTCGTTGCACCGCTCCATTGCATGTATGCTGTTATTAATAATATGCATAACGCTGTGTGAAAAGTGAGAGTAGACTCCGTTTATATAAGGAATTGTTTCATCCAGATAACAGGCTTTCTCTATTTTATGTTTAAATGTCATATCTGCTTCTAAAAAGCTCATCTCTTCCTTTAAGAGCAGGCATAGATTAATGGGCTGGATTTTGTCAAGCTGCTCATTAATACTTTTCTGTGTTACATTTTTTAATATATCGGAAACCCGCTCCGTATTTTCTATAATAAGCGTAAGGTCCCGTGCTATTTTTTCAAACTCGTCATTGGCGGATATCTGTGCCGTGCACTTTTCTTTCAATTTCTGCATGCGCATCTGAACCATTTCAGACCGCCCTAAGATCGTTGCAAGAGGTGTATTGATATTGTGTGTCATGCCCCGCATGAGAGAGCCGATCATGGCTAAATTATCCCGTTGCTGAATCGTCAATTCTGGCAGCACCAGTCTTCTCCTTGTTAATTGTTCTCAAAAGCCTTGCGTAATTTTCCTTTCAGTCTCATGACGGCTTTCGTATGAATCTGGGAAACCCTCGACTCAGTAAGTTTCAGCACCTTACCGATTTCTTTCATGGTAAGCTCATCATAATAGTACAGCGAAATTACCATTTTTTCTTTTTCCGGAAGAAGGTCAATACAGCGTGCAACCACGTTTTTCAGCTCATCATTTTTTAGCTGCTCAAGTGGATTTGCATTATCCCCAGCTGAAAGAAAATCGAGTAATGGTTTTTTTGAATCGTTATACTTGCTTACCATTTCAAGACTGAGCAAAGAGATGCCACCGGCACGGCTTAGAAAATCATGGAGCTGTTCCACTTCAATGTCCATGGCATCTGCCAGTTCCTCATCACTCGCCTTCCTGCCAAGCTTCTTTTCCAACTCGGAGCCGGTGGTTTCAAGCCACGTAGCAATTTTTCTCACCGATCTCGGTACCCAATCCATAGCCCGCAACTCGTCAAGTATGGCTCCTTTAATGCGAAATTCTGCATAGGTTTCAAATTTGACTCCTCTATCGGGGTCAAATTTCTCAAGAGCATCCATGAGGCCCAGCACCCCGGTATTTATCATATCATCAGTCTCGATATGTGAAGGCAGACGCATGGCTATTCGATTGGCAATGTATTTAATCAAAGGCGCATATTTAATAATAAGCTCCTGCCTTTTCAGGATACCCTTTTTGGTTGTTCTGGCTGGGAGATAATGGGTGGCTGTTCTCATGCTTTTCTCCTCACTATAGGTTGCTGAATAATAGAATTTTGTATTGTTTTTTCCCAAACGCTCTACTGCTTAAACAAGTCCCATGCCAATGAGCGAGTTAATGGGGTACAGATTTGGGTGATTAACAAGAACTAAGAATTGTTTGATCGAGGTGAAAGTGCCTCACTACAGCACTAATAAAGGGAATGAATGCTATGATACGGCGTGGTAAGAACTGTGTAGGTTTTAACTAAAAATGTGTATAATTATTGTTATTTACTGTCGTTCTATGCCCTCAAAATGAACACTTTTGTTCAATAAAGTGCAATGTATGCAATAATATTCATAAATTTTGCGGTGAAGTATCCCTTTCAAAACAGCCCGGGTTCACAACATCATCACAATATACTATAGAGCCTTTTGCTTGTTATTTTAAGATTTTCTTTATCGTCAGCTTTTTTATAACAATATCCTTCAGTGGTCGATCCCTGGCATCTTTTTCTGCATTGCTGATTTTCTCTAAAACATCCTGCCCTTCAACAACCTGTCCAAAAATACTATGCCGGCCGTCAAGCCAGGGCGTCGGAGCCGTGGTTATGAAAAACTGGCTGCCATTGGTATTCGGTCCGCTATTAGCCATGGCAAGCTTTCCGGGTTTATCAAAACGCAGCAGGTGATGAAACTCGTCTTCAAATTTATAACCAGGCCCTCCCCTGCCAGTCCCGGTTGGGTCCCCGCCCTGAATCATGAAATTCGGAATCACCCGGTGGAATATCAGTCCATCATAAAACGGCTTTTTCATATTCTTCCCGGTTATTGGATCAATAAACTCCTTTGTACCTTCTGCAAGCCCGATGAAGTTATCAACCGTCTTTGGTGCTTCAACGCCAAACAGCTTGCAGACAATCTTTCCCATGGTTGTGTCAAATTCCACATACACACCCGGTATCTGCTTCCAATCAGACTTCTCCTGAGCAGCGCTGTTAATACTGGCCATTAAAAAAGCAAATGACATACAACATAGTACTACTATCATCAATCCTTTCATGGTGAACCTCCCGACTGATTAATTATTATGATTGATCTTCACCTCTCCATCTTATATCATTTTAAATGTATCAAGTGAAGTGTATTATATCAATAGTTTAATCTCAGCACACCTGATTGAAACCAGCAGGCATAGTAAGCTGCAATGCTTCAAGCAATTCCTTGCGGTCCAGTTCATTATTGAAGGTAATCATAATACTATGGTACGTATTGGTTAAACTAATTATCTCTGCCAGATGATGTGCGGAGCTTTTGCAGTAATCCCGGATCAGCCTGAAAGCCTAAATTCTGCATTTTATGGACGTCATCCCATGCCTTCCCGTACTCTTTTTGCAGAAAGAATACAATGGCGCGATTATTATATGCCTTGACATAGGTGTCATTCAGCTGCAGCGCCTTGCTATACTGACGTATAGACTTATCATACTCACCCTTGAGATAATAGATCAATCCTCGATTGTAATACAATTCTACATTGTTTAATTTAAGAGGTGCTGCACGGTCGAAATCATCTAACGCTTTATCATACTCTCCCTTTTTGCCATACGCGACACCGCGGTTATAATGCGCATCATAATTTCTTGGCTTCAGTGTTATCACCTGGGTATAGTCCGCTATGGCTGAATCAAAAGCACCCATAGTAAAGTAAGCAAGGCCCCGATTATAATACGCCTGCCAATAGTTTGGATAAATACGTATTGCGAGCGTATAATCAGCGATAGATTTATCATGGTTACCTTTATAGTACTGCGCAAGGCCCCGATTATAATATGCCATTGCAGAGTTTTGATTAATTGTTAATGCGTGGTCAAAGTCAGCGGTCGCTTGATCGAATTCACCTGTCTGCGCATATGCAAATCCGCGATTAATGTACGGCCTCTCCTTGTCAGGTGATTTCTTAACCGTGTCATTCCATAAGGTCAACTCATTATCCCAAACGCGATTACGAGCATAGGTTAACGTTGAAAAACATAGTACCATAGCGATGAGGATAACGAATACTGCGCGGGGAAATGTATCACAAAAAAGATAGCAGATAAGCGTCACAATAAAAACGCTGAACCCAACCATTGGTAAATATAAGCGGTGTTCAAAAATAACGTCTCTGATTGGAATAATACTTGATTCAGGAATCAGCGTAATAAAGAACCATAAAATAGAAAATGTAAGCAGCCGGTATCGGGGGTATAGCATAATACTCCCGGCAATGATGAGTAACAGAAAACAGAAACTTGATAGTGTGGACGGTTCAAGGAAGCTTTGAGACACTGGATAGAAGTAGTCAAGGTTCTGGTTAATCGGGAAAAAGAGCAGCCGCAGGTAGGTTGTCAGAACCCTGAACTGAGTAAACAGATATTGTCCAGGAGAAATGAGTATTGCTCCCTCTGGTCCTTCCTGTACTGCCCGCAATTGAGTAAAATCAATAGACTTGGTTAAATAAATGGTGCCGGGGATGATTATTAACAACAGTATAATGCCAATGAAATATTTCCACTTGAAAATTTTTTTCAGTTTAAAGAAGAGAAACTCATACAGTGCGATGGTTAAGGGTAACGTAAAGACAGTTTCTTTAGTAAACATCCCTATCGCTGCTATGGCTGCAGAACCTGTATAAAATCCCCACGCTATGTTTCGATTTGAACCCTTATGCTGGGCAAGCCGGCCATTGATATAAAGGCACAGTGATAACAGATACAACAGGGTTGATAGTGAGGCAAGTCTCTGAACAATGTAGGTTACCGCCTGCGTCTGAACGGGGTGAACTGCGAATAAGAGGGCAGAAAAAAAAGCTATGAGTTGTTTGTGGCTGGCAATAGAGGTATCTTTTGTCAATGGGGTCGACAGGGTTAAGAGGGTAAACCACCAGACAAGCATTACAGAAAAAAAGTGTATGACAATATTGACTATATGATATCCTGTGACAGTTAGTTGACCGAAGTTATAATTAACGGCAAATGTACTATAAGTTACAAAACGGGTAGGAGAAAAATCCCATATCGCTTTTAAGTTTTTTATGTCCTGAATAGCCTCATTCTCTACTATCGACGTCCTGTCATCTAAATGAAACGACGCACTGAATGTATTGAAATATAAAATAAAAATAAGTAAAAGAAATGTTGAAATCGAAGCTATAAAATATTTGTTAAAATTAAGTGAATACGAATGATCACGGGGTTTTAATTGTATTTCCTTTTTATTTCTATTTTTTTCTGTTCTCTTTTTTGTTTGATGCATAGGGTATAGTTAAAAAAGAGTTTGTTAATTCACGCAGGAAAAGAGACAATTAAACAGATAGTTATTATCAATAAATCAAAAAATATTTTCTTGCCAAATCTGATCAGATTAGACTATTAAGTATGTAAAGGTAATGGGTTCTCCAAACGAACACACAGCAGGAGAAAATGAAAATAATCATCATAATTCCCGCATATAATGAGGAAAAGAATATACGGGATATTATAGTTTCTTGCAATCTTCTTGGCTATAATAATATTATCGTTATAGATGATGGAAGTAATGATAAGACAGCACAGATTGCCCGTGAAGCAGGCGCTGACGTTCTGTCTCACCTGGTTAACAGGGGCCCGGGTGCTGCAACACAAACAGGGCTTGATGCAGCTAAATTGCTTGGTGCTGATGTAGCAGTAACCTTAGATGCAGATGGTCAGCACAATTTGAGTGACATTAAGTTGTTAATTGACACGTTAGTTAATCAAAAAAAGGATCTTGTAATAGGTTCCCGGTTTCTTGATAATAGAAATCATATACCGCTGTTAAGAAGGTTATTCAATTATATTGCTAATATAATAACTTTTGTTCTTGCTGGAGTATACCTTACTGACACGCAGTCAGGGCTAAAGGCATTATCAGGAAAAGCTTTGGAAAAAATTTATATTACTGCAAATGGCTATGAATTCTGCAGTGAAATAATAAGAGAGGCAAAATATTATAAACTGGATATTATTGAAATTCCTGTTTCTGTGATCTACACACCGTACTCCCTTTCAAAAGGGCAGAATTTGTCAACCGGTTTAACAACTGTTTTTAAGCTCATAGTCCGTACGTTGATGAGATAAATTATGTTAAATAACTTTTCCCTGTATCAGTTATTAGTCCCTATGTTTTCAGTGCTGATGATAGCAAAAGCAGTTTCTCGCTACCTGCATCACAATCAGACCATGAGGGAATTGATCTCCTGGATTGTTATATGGTCTGGCATCTCAATGGTAGCAATTTTCCCAGACTTCAGTATGTACTGGCTTTCAATATTGACGGGCATTAAAAGCGGTTTTTATGCTCTTATCTTTTTTACTCTTGTGGTGTTAGTATATGGATTTTTGCAAGTGCTCATCAAACTTGAAGAAAATGAACGAAAGCTGACAGAATTAGTGAGGAAAATAGCCCTCCGGGATCTCAAATAGAATAAATTTTACATTAAAAAATCATCTATACACCGTTCTTATTTTTTAATGCGTATTCCCGTGCTGCACAATACAGCACCGGGACGATAAGCATCGTTGATACCTGGAAAATCATTCCGCCAAAGGAAGGGATGGCCATTGGTATCATTATATCCGCCCCGCGGCCCGCTGAGGTGAGGACCGGGATGAGCGCGATGATGGTAGTGGCGGTGGTCATAAGGCACGGCCTGATGCGCCGTCTGCCTGCCTCAATGGTTGCCTGACGTATTTCCTGAATAGTTGATGCCGGCCGCCGGGAAAAGGAGGTCTGCAGATATGTTGCCATCACCACGCCGTCGTCGGATGCGATCCCGAACAGCGCTAAAAATCCCACCCACACGGCAACGCTTAGGTTTATGGGATGAACCTGAAAAAGTTCCCGCATGGAGGTCCCGAGCAAAGACACATTAAGAAACCAGGGCTGCGCATAGCACCAGAGCAGAATAAAGCCGCCGGCGCAGGAAACCAGTATTCCCGAAAATACCATAGCGGTTACTGAGACGGAATTAAACTGCAGATAGAGAATCACAAAAATAAGAAACAGCGCCAGCGGCACAATCACCATCAGGGTTTTTTCCGCGCGGACCTGGTTTTCATAATTTCCGGTAAAGGAAAAGCTTACGCCCGGGGGCAGCTGCAGCGCGCCGCTGCGCAGGCTGTCCTGCAGGTAGCCACGGGACTGTTCGATGACCTCCACTTCTGCAACGCCGGGCTTTTTGTCAAATAGAACATAGCCGGTAAGAAATGCATTCTCCCCTTTTATGGCCTCCGGCCCGCGCACATAGGTTATGTCAGCAAGCTGTGTGAGCGGTATCTGCACTGCACCTGATGCCGGAACCAGGATTTTCCCCAGTGACTCAAAATTGTCCCGCAGCTCGCGCAGGTAGCGCACCCTGACCGGGTACCGCTCTCTGCCCTCAACCGTGGTGGTAATGAGCCTGCCGCCGATTGCATATTCAATAACATCCTGTACCTGCTGTACGGTCAGTCCGTACTGCACGAGCTTCTGCCGGTCAATGCGAATTTCGAGATACGGCTTGCCGATACTCCGGTCAGCAATGACTGTTGCCGGATCTATGGCAGAAACTCCCCTGAGGCATTCTTCTATCTTGAGCGCTGCCTTTTGTATGTCTTCCAGTGTCGGCCCGGTTACTTTAACCGCCATGCTGGCGCGGATCCCGCTCTGCAGCATGACAATGCGAGCTGATATGGGCTGCAGCCGCGAGGCGGATGCAATGCCGGGGATGCGGGCTGCCTCAACAATTGCATCCCAGATATCTCCCTGCTGCTGAATGCCCGGCCATGATTTCCGGCCGGGGTTCAGAGACTCATCAAGCGCCGGCCGCCATAATGAAAACGGGCTGCCGCGCGGATCCGGTATGAGCCGCTGTGCCTTGTCACGCTCAAACCTCCCCCTGACCAGATACGGCCTGCCATCGGGGGCTGACAAAAGGCTGCCGTCTTCCCGCCGTGCAAGGTCAAGCTCATTCGGGTTAAAGCGGAAGTGCCGGGGCTTTCCGTCCTGATCGGAAAGATAGCGGGGCCTGCAGGTAATGACGGTTTCAATCATGGATACCGGTGCCGGGTCAAGAGCGCTTTCCGCGCGGCCAAGCTTTCCCACCACCAGTTCCACTTCGGGAAGCCCCTGTATGGCTTTATCCTGTTTCTGCAGGATGTCCATTACCTCGCCGATGGAAGCATGGGGCATGGCCGACGGCATGAACAGATAGGATCCTTCTTCAAGCGGCGGCATGAATTCCTTCCCCATGCCGGGGAAGGTGCGGGTGATAGCGGTAGCCGGCCAGTTTTTCTTCACGATGGTGGGCAGCCAGCCGAACAATCCCTCAAAGCCAAGCCAGGCCATGCTGCCCATAAGGGTTATTATAAGAGGAATGGAAAGAAAAGCAGCCTTGTGCTCCAGGCACCACGCGAGTATGGTGCTGTAGTAGTGCTGAAACAGCCTGAAGAATAGTAACAGCACTCCGCTTACCATAACCACGAAGAGCACGTTGCGCACCGGGCCCTTTTCCAGCCCCAGCGGCAGCCAGTGCGCGGTGAGCAGCAGCACCACAACGGCTATTGCAAGGCCGTTACTCATAAGCCGGAGCCGCCCCTGCATACGCTCCGGGAGCTTGCGCGCGATCAAATTGTAAACGCCAATTCCTGCTATAAGGAGCCCGAACCACCATTTGATTGTTAATGCAAGCACTGCCCCGGCGTAGATCAGTCCTTCATATATGATCCAGCGCCGCTTCTGCGGCAGCATCTTTCGGCTAATCAGCGTATGGGCAAGAGGGGGAATGACGGTCAGGGCAATAACGACCGAAGCCAGGAGCGCAAACGTCTTGGTAAAGGCAAGGGGCCTGAACAAGCTTTCCCTCTGCCCCTGCCATGGCGAACACCGGCAGAAAACCAACAAGCGTTGTGGATATTGCGGTCACCACAGCGCTCCCCACTTCACTTGCAGCCCTGAATATGACCTGCATGCGATCCTCTGCCGGGTCTGCCGCGGAAAGATGCCGCAGAATATTTTCCGCTATGATGATTCCCATGTCAACCAGGGTGCCGATGGCTATGGCAATACCGGAAAGGGCCATAATGTTGGCGCTGACATTGAACACCTTCATGGCAATAAAGCAGAGCAGCACTGACAGGGGCAGAAGTCCGGAAATGAGCAGAGAGCTTCCCAGGTTCATGGCCAGCACCATCACCACAATGATGGTCACCAGTATTTCATCGGTCAGGGCTGAACGCAGGGTCCCGAGCGTTTCATAAATCAGGCCGGTCCGGTCATAGAAGGGGACTATGGTTGCCTGGCTTACGGTGCCGTCGGCAAGGGTCTTTTTCGGCAGCCCGGGAGAAATTTCCTCGATCTTCTTTTTAACGTTCTTGATTACGGCAAGGGGGTTCTCCCCGTAGCGGACCACCACAATGCCGCCGACTGCTTCAGCTCCTGCCTTATCCAGAGCGCCCCGCCGCAGCGCGGGGCCGAGGGTCACGGTGGCCACATTGCGCACCAGGATTGGCGTGCCGTCGTTGACTTTGATAACCGCATTGTTAATATCACTCAAGCCGCGGACGAAGCCGATGCCGCGAATGGCGTACTCGACCTTGTTGACCTCTATAACGCCCGCGCCCACATCACTGTTTGTTCCTCTTATCGCCGCGACCACCTCTTCCAGTGCCACCCGGCGGGCGCGCATCAGGTCCGGGTCCACATCAATCTGATACTCCCGGACAAATCCGCCAACTGACGCAACCTCGCTCACGCCTTCCGCAGACAGCAGCCCGTAGCGCACCTGCCAGTCCTGAATGGTCCTGAGTTCCTGGAGGTCCCATCCGCCGGCCGGATTTCCGTTCTGGTCGCGGCCTTCCAGCGTGTACCAGAACACCTGGCCCATGGCCGTGGCATCCGGCCCCAGAGCCGGTTTTACTCCTTCCGGAAGAGTTCCGGCGGGAAGGCTGTTGAGCCGCTCGCTAAGGCGCGAGCGCGACCAGTAGAAATCAACGCTGTCGTTAAAAATGACGTAGACGGTGGAAAAGCCGAACATGGAGAGGCTGCGAACAGTCTTTACCCCGGGAACTCCCAGCAGCGATACTGTCAGGGGATAGGAAATCTGGCTCTCTACATCAGTGGCAGAGCGGCCATCCCACTCGGTAAAAACAATCTGCTGATTCTCTCCGATGTCAGGGATGGCATCAACCGGCACCGGGTCCCGCGGCAGCAGGCGGAGGTTCCAGTCAAACGGAGCCACGGCAATGCCCCCGATAACAATGCAGATAATTGCCAGATAGATGATAATTTTTTTATTCAGGCAGAACCAGATGACCCGGTCTATGAGGCTGGGGGGAGAAGACGATAGTTTTGGCGGTTCACTCATGCTGGTATCCCGGTGGAATACACCTGCCTATTTTTTCTGCGCAGCGACTGGTGCGGCATTGACCGTGGCACTATCAGCAACAGGAATCTGCATCCGCACCTGGTCAGTCTCAATAGAATTTATCAAACTTGGTTTGGCAAGAATCTGCAGGGCGCTGTCAATTTTAAAGCTTCCGTTCACGACCACCTGCTCTCCCTCTTTGAGCCCTTCCCTTACCACGTAATAATTTTTTGCCCGGGGACCCAGAACCACCTCCCGTCCCTCAAACATTCCCTTTTCTCCGGGCACTGCCACATATACCACGGCCCGCTTTCCGGTAAGCAGGGGCGCGGTAGCGGGTATTACCAGGGGTGCCTGTTTTCCCGGCGCAGCTCCCGGCCCGCTGGCCTGGCCGGCCGTCAATTCTGCACGGATTATCGCGCGCACCGCCATGTCCGCCCGCAGCTTGCCCACGCTCTCCGGAATTTTTACAACAACCTCGAAGGTGCGTGATTCTTTATTAAAAACAGGCCCGATAGACGCTACCCGTCCCTCGAAACGCTCCCCCGGATATGCCTCGGTCTGAAACTCCACTGCCTGGTTAATCCTCAGCCACGGGAAATCAGATTCATAGACAGATAACGTTACCCAAAGATTCTGCGGGTTGGCTATTACACAGAGCGGGGCACCGATATTGACATAGGTGCCGAGGGTTGCCTCCTTCTCGATAAGCAGTCCGTTCAGCCGCGCATAAACAGTCACCGTCCCCTTCGGCTCACGCTTCTGCAAAACCAGTTCCATGTCCTGCTGCGTTAATCCCAGCCTGCCAAGTCTTTGCAGCAGGGCTGCCACTTTCTTGCGGTCAGCCTCCGCGCCTTTACTCGCGGCTTTTGAGTCTTCCGGCTTTGCAGGCGGAGCGCGCTGTGCAGTTACGCTCGGCGCCGGCGCCGGGGGCAGCGGTAACGTGACGGGGACAGATTTCGCTGCTGCAAGCAGCTCCTGCTGGGCAAGATAAATTTCATACGAGTAGATCTCGAACAGCGGGTCTCCGTATTTTATCGCTACACCGACCCGCTCGGGATACACTTTGCTGATAATGCCGGATATGTTTGCTGTTACTTCGGAAACCAGAGGCGGGAAATACTCGAGCTGCCCAAACGCGGTGATCTCGGCTGCAACCGCCTTGCGTTCCACCGCTGCAACCTGTATCTCCGCCAGCTTCACTGCTTCTTCAGAAAGCCGTATCCGCGGCACAGCATTGCTGCCGCCGGCATCAGCCCCGGAAACCGCTACCAGCTGCATGCCGCAGATGGGGCAGGTGCCGGGCTTGGCAACGGGCGGGATGCACATGGTGGGGCACACATACACCATGCGCTCAGCGTTTTTCCCGGCCACCACGCCCTGCAGCGCCGGGTCAATGTTGTCAGGTGCCGGTCTTTCAGGGCCGGTGCCCTTCATCAGATACCCGGCAATGAAGGCAATTATGACAACGGCAATCGCCGAAGCCTTCGGGCTTTGAGTCCACAGGGCAAGCAACATTTTTTTCATGTTCAATTTCCATCAGTCCAGAACCGCTGGACAGCGCAAAAAATCTAAACCCTATCCAATGATATTTGAGATTTCTGAAAGCGCAATGCGCATGTCTGAGCGCAACCGAATGGATGTTCCGCGGCTAAAGCCACTCCAACAACAAAATCCCATGTCCATGTAATAGTCTGTGAGCAAATTTCTCAGATTTATCTATCAAATTTAATGTTTAAAATTAAATTCAAATTCTCAACCTCCCGACAGCTTAAAGTCAGAAAACAATATGGGGTATGATGCCAGTGCTGTAAATAGAGCATAGCAAATCATGGAGATCAGACAAAGCCGTTTTTGCATCACCGGGATTATTTCTTTAAGCGACGGGATGGTTCTGAACCGGTTAATCACCCCTACCCCGGAGCCGGTAATGCCGGCACAGAACAGGGCCACATACAGCGGATAGCCGAAATAGTGATATTCCCTCTGCAACAGGCAGAACGGACAGTGGTGCGTGGGCAGCTCATATACATACAGGGATATGAATGAAATTATTGCGGCAAGGGAAGTGCCCAGCAGCCAGAGGCTGAACCAGGAAAAGACCAAGGCCCCGCTACCATTTATATAAAACTGAATGCCGGTCCTGAGCATCAGCACCACGCTCAGATAGAACACAATCTCCGCGAGGCGGGGAGGAAGGTGGGCAAGCTCCGGCAGCAAGATTCTGCGCGCTTGCGTTGAACATTGCCCCGCAGCATGAGGTTATCACATCAGGCCGCAGTTCCAGGAAATATCCCGACTGAAAGAGCACCTCAAGCATGAGCAGCAGGGTAATGGCAAGCAGCAGGCGATACTTGAATCGTATCAGCGGGTAATCATATCCCCGGTTATCAAGATAGTTGACGATCAGCCACACCCCGCATACCATGAAGTTCACGGTTTTCAGCACCAGTGCCGGATACCCCCAGTCATTCGCGTTCAGCGTCCCGGCCGCGCACATGGCGCCGATAAAAAGCCCGTGCATATGGTCAGCAGTATAGACAAATAAAAACAGCGACGCGAGCTCAAAGGCCATCACATAGGAAAGGACCGTTGATATGAGATAGGTCTTGCGTTCCAGTGAGAGCTGCCGGTCACTGCCGCTGTGGATGTCCCACCACCGGAGTATCTGAATGCCGATACCGGAGGCGTAGCCGGTAATCAAAGCTATCAACACCGAGCCCAAGGTCAGCGCGATAATGGCCGGACTGATTATCATCTGCTTAATGCTCTCCTATTATCTGACCATCCCGCAGCTCAATGACCCGGTGGGTGTTTTCTGATTCAGCCATGAGCGGGTCATGGCTGGCAATAAGAATGGTTTTGCCCTCAGCATGCAGCCCGGCCATAGTATCCATGAACTCTCCTGACAGCTCCGTATCGAGATGTGCGGTCGGCTCATCGGCAATGATCACCGCCGGCTCATTGATGAGGGCGCGGGCGATCGCCGTGCGCTGCTGCTCGCCCCCGGACAGGCTCTCAACGTTCTGCCGTGCTTTAGAAGCGATTTTTAATTTTTCCAGAAGGCGCATGGCGCGCTCCTGCAATTCCGCGTGCCGGATGCCTGCGGGAAAAGCAGGGAACATAACATTCTCCAGCACTGTTACGCCTTTAATCAGGTTGAAGTTCTGGAACACAAAGCCGAACGTGTTGCGCCGGATCTCGGTGAGAAACCGTTCCGGAAGGCTGGTAATCTCCCGCTCCTGCACCGTGATTCTTCCCGCGGTGGGCCGCGCCATGCAGCCGATGATGCTCAAAAGGGTCGTTTTCCCCGAGCCGCTGGGTCCCTTTAAAACGGTAATAGTATTCATGGCAATTGACAGGTTTATCCCTTTCACCGCAATAAACTCATTCTGCCTGCCGGCGTTAAAGGTCTTGCTGATATTGGCAAGCGTAATCATATTATATCTGCCTCATCGCTGCATCGGGCTCGGTAATAGCCATGCGCCAGGCGGGGATGATGGTAATAAGCGCATAGGGCACGACGGTAAAAAAGAACAGTATCCCGATCTGAAAAGCATTAACTGCCGGGGTCAGATTAAACGCCGGGTAGAGAATTGCCCACCCTTTCAGGGCGTGGGCAAAAAGAGGCGCGGAAGCAAAAAACACATGCACGTAGCCGGCAATGACCCCCAGGAGAAACGAGGTGAGCGATATCACGGTGCCCTCCCAGAACTTCATCAGCAGGACATCCGAGGTATCCCAGCCCAGAGCTTTTAATACTCCGATCTCAATTTTTTCTTCCGCGCTCAGACCGGTGGCTTTATCCCAGGCAAAAATGATGAACGCAAGCGCCGTGCCGCTCAACAGCACGATAATATAACCGCTGCGCCAGTCAAATATCGCAGCATAGGTTCTGAGTATTTCTTCCCGCAGAATCGGCCGCGTATCGGGATAGAGCTGGACTATCTTCAGGGCAATGGTAGCGGCTTCCTTCTGATTGCCGATTTCCAGCGCCAGATCCGTTGCAAGGGTTCCTGCTATCCCGAACAGCCTGCCAAATGTTGCCCGGGATACCACGATGAGATCAGCCGCAACCAGATCAGTTGTTTCACTGAACACTTTTGCAATGCGCAGGCCGAGCACCTTCCCGTCAAAGGCTTTCATATACAGGGTATTATCGCCGGCTGTCTGCCATGTTCTTGCCACACCGCTTCCCACTGCGGCCGTATCGTCGCCTGAGGTAACATCATCCGCTGCCATCACCGTATAATTTGAGTGCGCTGCCGGATGATAGTAGTATCCCCAGAGCCGGCCCTGTACTGATTTAACGCCGCGGATGGTTTTAATTTTTTCACCGTAGCTGAGCGGGATGAGGTCATGCCTGCCGGCAACAATTCGCTGCAGAACCATGTCAGGAGCGCTTGTGAGCAGGGCTTCCGCCTCGCGGCGGATGGCCTGGGTAAAGAAGATGACCGATGAGATAACAAATACCAGCAGCGTGTAGACCAGCATGAGCGCCGCGTTTTTCCCTTTCCTCCGGGAAAGAGATGACAGCGTGAAGTCGATAAAATTCCTCTGCCGCTCAATCCATTTCATTGCCGCTCCATAAACGAATCCGGCGGGGATACCAGAGAGCCGGAAGGAAAATGTTCAATGGCAAGGGGGTGGTCCTGAAACGCTGCGAACCGGTCAGCCTGTGAGAGGTGCCGGGTATAGCTTGCCTCGGTAAACAGGCACAGGTCGGTGATATGAAGAGACTGCAGGAGGTGCTCTTTCTCTTTTCGTTCCTGTTCCGTCATGGCGCTTCGCGGCAGCAGGGGGTAGACAAAAAAAAGAAAGCAGAGAAGCACTGCCGCTGCTGCAGTAGCAGTAATATAAAGCGTTGAATTTCTCATGACTGGCACATCAGGTGCTACTGGTTTGTGTCAAAAAGCCGGGGTGTCAATTGCTTGAAGGTAACTATTTTTTTCCCCTTGTGGTCCTTCATGAATTCCCGGGCTTCCGCTTCACCCGGGAACGGTATCAATTCCCAGCCCATCGGGCCCATGACATCGCTGCCAATGACATAGAAGGCAGTTGCGGCATTAATAAAGGCCCCTGTGTAATAGGAGGTAACATACATGGCGGCGATTTCCTCGCGGCTTTTCTGCGGGGTATATTTTTTAATATTAAAATAATAGGTAAACAGGTCTTTGGGTCCGTCAAAAAATACCACGGACCCGTCCTTATAGATAACCTCGGCAATCCAGCCCGGGTATTTCGCCACGAACATCCCGCACACCGCGCACTTGTCAGTTGCTGTTGGTTTGGCTGGCTTTGGTTTTGCTTGAAGCATATTTTGCCCGGGGGGATGCTGCAATGCTGTCTGCGCATAGCCTTTCGATAGCCCTGTGCTGCCGATACCAGCACCGCAGGCGATTACCACAATAGCCATGGATATGGTCTTTAGTAGATATGTATGATTCATAACAATCCTTTTATCTGTTCGTCACGTATCATCAATACCTCAGCCTTAAAATAGATCATACACTTCTGATACTGGATAAAGTCCTGAGCGCTCTCAAAGATGACCTGCCAATAATTGCCTCCCTGGATTTCATGACACGGATAACCTTTTACTTCGGTTCTCGATACTCATGGCATGCGGCTACTGTAGTATTCCATCTGCCTGCTGTAAACCAAATAATAGCGCTGATTTCGCCATTTAAAGCGAGCGCACCCAAAAAAACCCCTCATGTTTCATGAGGGGTTACCTGTCTAATCAAATTATAAAACTTTAAATCACTCGGTCACGGTCACGGGCATAGTAAGGGTTTTAGCGCCCTTGTTTTCAAACCAGGCCACTTGCTCCTGAACCACGGTTAATTGCAGCGTGTATGAACCCGGCTGATCCGGAGCTTGTATCCTTGCCTGCAAATTCACTGAACTGCCGGGGGCAAGGTCATTGGGCAAAGGTGTACGGATACCATCCAGCACTATCATTTTGCCGGTGCTGTCCAGCCAGTGGTAAGCCAGGTTGACCGGATTTTCCACCGTTCCTGCAGGCCATGTTTCTTGACTGATATTCTTCACCCGCACAGGAATCTCAACTATTTTTCCAACAGACATCTTCTCTATATTTGAATCAGCGGTTAGTTCCTGGGCAAATTCTTTTAACACAACGGGCTGTGACGGAGCGGCAGGTTGTGCAGGCGCAGCGATTGAAGATGGTGCTTTTTCCGGCTGCAGCTTGCTTCTTTTCAGCCATCTGTTCCTGCTGACTGCAACTGATTAATGCCCCGGATAAGAATTAATGCTGTAATGATTGTTAAAGCTTTCCCTCTCATTTCCATAACTCCTTTCTTGATAATATTTTATAAGACTGAAAAACAATTATCACATATATTTTCTGTTTGCAAATTTAATTGTTCAAAAATAAGTGCCGCTGCTTTCGGTCCTGCCTGCCTATCATTGTGTCTTCATGATTATGTTTGATTTTGCTCTCCAGCATATTATAATCATTTCTCAGGGAGACTTTTTCAACACCACCCCTGTTCCTATTTACAAATCAACAGTCTGATTGACATTTATATTTTTGCACTGTTTTGTATTGTTAAATAATAAATTGATACTTAACCAGCTATTTTTTATGCTATTACTCAGCAAGAAACATAGGTCCCAGATTTTCATTGTTCTCCTGTTCTCCGCCCTGTGTATCTTCGCCATAGATTTCCCAAAATACTACATATTTAAAAATTTTCAGCTATAAAACGCAAAAACCATTGCCCGGGCTGCACCAACTGGCCATCCTTGGCGCAGGCTATGCGCACAGTAGAGTAGTAACCAGTTGTTTTTGCATTTTTAATCAAGGAGAGCGTTTTTTAAATTTAACTGCAACGGCTCAGTTATGCGTTGTTCTGCTGGATAGCAGATTTTACTCCGGGTAACAAAAAAATATACGGCACCGGCATCTTGCAGGACCAATGTGTTCCGATCTGCCTAACCTGCTTGAAAAACTTTTTTTCTTTTATGCAAAAGAAATCAAACTTTCCCTACACAAAATATCAAACTTTCCTGACAGACAACACTGATTAAAAAAAATATGGTTTGAAGTGAAAAGACAAAAACACGTGACCATAGTATCGGGACTTGGCGCAAGGTGCTGTATATTTTATTTTCTAAAATATCTATCATTGTTGCTTCACAAAGAAGATTTTTTGTATTATATCATACTAAACATATCACAGTTAATTACCCCGCAGCAGTGCAGCGAGGCATCTTCCAAATTAATCATTGGTTCCAGAAATGCTGGAATAGTTAAACAGATTAAATCAACGCAATTCATAGAAACACAAATCTTTTTAAATTCTCGGGAGGGATGCATGAAAACAACAATAAAAATTCTATTTGAACATCTATCAAAGAAAGTTTTTATATTTGGTCTGGTCTTTCTCTGTCTTTTTTTTCTCTCCGCGCTGAATGCCCAAGCGGATTCCCGGACTGCCCCTGTCATTAATGATACATTTAATGAGTCCCTGCAGTGGTTAGCTCCTCTGTCTGAAGAATCGACTTCACAGGCCGCAGCACCATTCGACGCACCTTGTACAGTAACCTGCTTAAATGTTAATCCTTCATTTGGATATCAGGGTACAACCATGGATGTGACTGTTACCGGTTCATGCACCGATTTTCAGGATGGATTAACCGCGGTGTCATTTATGTGCGCGGGCACTACCTCTCATATTACGGTCAGCTCAACAAATGTTACCTCTCAAACCCAGGCTGTAGCACACATTAGCATTGAAGCTGATGCACCTGTGGGAGCCTGCAGTGTGATCACAAATGACTAATCTGAAGTAATAACTTGTACGGCAGCATTTTCTATTGCCGCTTCGGACGGACGACGGTCGGACGGGCGGTGGCGGAGCCACGACCACCACAACAACGCCCGGTGGAGTTACCACCACCACCACAAGCCCGGCAGTGACCAGCACTACCACCAGCATTCCGCCCCAGTGCGCAGCAGATGCTGACTGTGACGACGGGATATATTGCAACGGAGCGGAGAAATGCGTAGCCGGCACCTGTACTAAAGGCCAGAGCCCCTGCGGTGACGAACAGATATGTAAAGAAACATTGAAACAGTGCTGGGATGTGACAAGCATCACCGGGAGAAGCCTGAACCCTAATGTTTTCAGACCAATAATCAGAGCACAGAAATGCCTGTGGATTATCATATTCACCTCACGGGACAGCCAGTTTGACCGGGATGCAAGTACTATAGAAATTGCCGGTGCAACTGCCGGTGCCCAGGGTGTGAGCCTTGACACAAAGCGCAACGCGTTTAAATTTGCCGGCTTTATTTTTGTACCCGTCTGCGTTGAGAAGGAAGCAACAACCGGCACGTGGGAAATAACGATTAAAACTGATATAGAAGAAGCTTCCACGGAGGAGACGATTGTAACCAGTTTCCAGGTTAGATAAATATATAATAGGGGTTTTTTCTAACGACTTCAGAAAAACACAGGAGGAGAAATACCATGAACAGGCGCACATTTATTATTTCCACATGTTTCGTACTGGCAGCAGTTGTCCTGTCCTGGGGCATCGGTCAGGTACGCGCGCAATCAAATGCTGCCGCGCAACCGCAAAAGGCCGTGAATGCACAGCCGGTCATGCTGGCCCAGGCAGACCTGGAGCCGCCGGCTTATGTGCCGGCTTATGTCGAGCCGCAGGCAGATGGGAGTTCAGCGAAAGGCGGGAACATATCCCAAGAGGCGAAACAAAGGGCGCAGGACCGCCGTGAGAATTATCTCAGAATGCTGCGCCAGAGACCTAAGGCTGAGCAGCTGAAGGCAGCAGGAAAGCAACTCGCCGCAGCAAAGGCCGCAAAAGCAGCCAGCAAGAACGAGAAGATGGGCTCTTTTGCCGCACCGCTGGCTGCGATCGCGCCGCCCGGGCCCGGAGGGATACCGGACTATTTCGGCACCACCCCCAACTGGGCCTACACCCCTACTTCAGTGAGAAAATTTGTCGACCCGCTGCCGCGCCTGTATGTCAGTGGCGTAAGCCCCTCCCCGGCCCCGGGCACTCAGTACATACCGGTGGCTGTTCCGGACACCACAACCTATCCTGGGTCTGATTACTATGAAATCGAGCTGGGGCAATACACCGAGAAGATGCATTCAGACCTGCCGGCAACGACCCTGCGGGGCTATCGGCAGACCAATGCATCTGACTCCTATGTCACCCAGTTCCATTATCTGGGTCCTTTGATCATTGCCCAGAAGAACAAGCCGGTTCGCATAAAGTTTACCAACAGCCTTCCCGCGGGGACTCGGCGGCAACCTCTTCATCCCGGTGGACACGACCATCATGGGATCAGGGCCTTACGAGATCAATTACGATCCCGACACCAAGGAGACCATTCCCACCACGACCGGCACGTTCGCGCAGAACCGGGCCGTTATCCATCTCCATGGCGGCCGCACGCCATGGATCAGCGACGGGACGCCCCATCAGTGGATTACCCCGAAGGATGAGGGCAGTTCCTATACCAAGGGCGTCAGTGTGGAGTATGTGCCTGACATGTGGTTCGACGCCTCAGGGACCACAATCACTTCCTGCGCGGGTTCTACGACCTGCGGTACGCCGGGCGCGACCAATGATCCCGGCCCTGGTTCGCAGACCTACTATTATACCAACCAGCAGAGCGCCAGGCTTATGTTCTACCATGACCATGCCTGGGGTATAACGCGCCTCAATGTCTATGCCGGCGAGGCCGCAGGGTATCTGCTAACAGACACGACCGAACAGAATCTGATCAGCTCAGGGGTCATCCCTTCTGACCAGATTCCTCTTATCATCCAGGACAAGACATTTGTGGACGATGCCACCATCGGCACCACAGGATCCCACCTGGAACTGGGGAACAGCGGCACCGGCGGCGCACACCGGAGACCTCTGGTGGCCCCATGTTTACATGCCGGCACAGAACCCGTATAATCCTGACTTTAGCGGAATAAACCCGATGGGCCGTTGGGCTTACGGCCCCTGGTTCTGGCCGCCCACCAACAATGTTCCCTACGGGCCGGTAGCTAACCTCTATTACGACCCCGCTGAAGCACCATGGCAGCCGCCGCAGATGCCCGGCACGCCCAACGTGTCCTGGGGAGCGGAAGCGTTTCTTGACACCCCGGTGGTCAACGGCAAAGTCTACCCCACGCTAACGGTTGAGCCGAAGCCCTATCGCTTCCGGGTACTGAACGCAGCCCATGACCGGTTCTTTAACCTGCAGCTATATCAGGCCAGCTCTATCGTCAGCAGCATTACTGTAAATAACCCGGGCAGCGGCTATACCTCTGATCCTGTTGTCACCATCACGGGCGGCGGCGGCACTGGCGCCACTGCTGCAGCAACCATAGACCCGGGGGCCGTGAACTGTTACGGCAATCGACATTCTGACCACAGGCAGCGGCTACACTGCTGCGCCCACAGTAACCATCACCGGCGGCGGGGGCACCGGAGCTACTGCGACAGCAGCTATCCACACTGCAGCGACAGAAGTCGGCATGCTTCCTGCCATCCAGACCCCGGGCTTTCCTGCGAGCTGGCCGGCAGACGGCAGAGAAGGCGGTGTGCCTGATCCTGCCACCCGCGGCCCAAACTTTATCCAGATCGGGACCGAGGGCGGCTTTCTGCCCACGCCGGTGGTGCTGCCCAACCAGCCGGTCGCCTGGAACCTCGACCCGACAACCTTCACTGTCGGGCTGGTGCTCCAGCAGAACCAGGGCGGCGGCACGCTGATGCTGGGGCCTGCTGAACGGGCTGACGTCATCGTTGACTTCTCACAATTTGCCGGCAAGACCCTGATCCTCTACAACGACGCCCCCGCACCGTGGCCGGCGCTTGACCCGCACTATGACTATTACACGGGCGCCCCGGACAATCGTGACATGGGCGGCGCTAACACCACCCTGGCGGGCTACGGTCCCAACACCCGCACCGTCATGCAGATCCAGGTGAGCGGCCGGCACTGGCACGCCCTTTAATCTGACCAATCTGCAGGCAGCGTTTGCCTCGACCCCCGGATCACCGGGCGTGTTCCAGCAGGGGCAGAGTCCGATCATTGCGGGACAAACCGCCTACAATGCTGCCTACAACACCACATTCCCCGCAACCTGGCCGAACTGGGGCGTATCGAGAATCTCTGACTACGCCATCAGCTTTCAAAAGCCCGATGGTACCATCGTGAGCAACTTCCCGATGAATCCCAAGGCCATCCAGGACGAAATGGGCGAGGTCTTTGATGACTACGGACGGATGAGCGCAAAACTCGGGCTCGAACTGCCGTTTACCACTGCCCAGAATCAGACCTTTGTGCTCCAGAACTATGTTGATCCGCCCACCGAAATCGTGAAAAACGGCGAGGTCCAGATCTGGAAAATCACGCACAACGGCGTGGACACGCACCCCATCCACTTCCATCTGTTTGAAGTGCAGGTGCTCAACCGGGTCGGCTGGGACGGGTTTATCTACCTGCCCGACCCCAACGAGCTGGGCTGGAAGGACACGGTCAGGGTCAGCCCGCTGGAGGACACGATCGTCGCGCTGCGGGCAGTAGCTCCTATAGTGCCCTTCGCGGTTCCCGACAGCGTTCGGCCGCTGAACCCGGCCTATCCCATTGGCTCCACAACGGGTTTCACGAACATCGACCCGCTGACGGGACAGCCCCTGGCCTCACCGACAACCAATATCCTGTACAACTTCGGCAACGAGTACGTCTGGCACTGCCACATCCTGAGCCATGAAGAAAACGACATGATGCGGTCGATCGTGCTGTCGACTGAGTGCACAAATTATGATGCTATACGTGCACTGGTAAGAGAGTACTATCTCAATATACTGGGCCGCGAACCTGAACCGGCAGGCTGGGACTACTGGACAAATGAGATATGCCGCATCTCAACAAACCTGGGGATCTATATAGGGGAAGGATTCCAGGCAGAGGCCAAGTTCTTTTTCAACAGCGCTGGAGTATCTGGCCCTGGGCAAGAATGACACTGCCTTTGTGACCGACCTGTATGCAGACTTTTCTACAGCGCGACACCGGCACGGCAGAAGTTGCTTATTGGGTAGGACAACTGAACGCAGGGGTTAACACGAAATATGCTGATCACCAGCTTTGCCTATAGCCCTGAGTTTACAGCCTATATGACAAGTCTCTTTGGGCCGGACACGACCCGGCCGGAGAATAACCTGCTGAACGATCTGTACCGCGGATTCCTGAGCCGGTTCCCGGATACTGGAGGATACAATTCATGGCTGCTGCAGATGCGCATCGCCCAGTGCCAGGGAGCGCAGGCAGTACGTGATCTATGCTATCAGATATCGTTAGCATTTATTCAGAGTGCAGAATATACAGCACGTAACAGGACTGATGAAGAGTACGTAGAGGATTTATACAATGCGATCCTGCGGCGTGGAGCAGACCCTGCAGGCTACCTTGCATGGGTAAACAATTTAAACACTATGAGCAGGCAGCAGGTGCTGCAGGCTTTCACCAACAGTACTGAGTTTCAGACGCGGGTAGATGCGGTGATAGCTGCAGGATGCCTGTCATAAATATCGGCAGAAGCTAAATAGTAAACTTTTAATTTAACATAATAATATATCATAGGGCAGAGTCTTTATTGACTCTGCCCTATTTTTTGTTTAAAACCTTACAATGAAAATCTTAGCATTGTCTAAAACCACATCAGCAGATGTTTTACTCTCATAATATTAGAGAAGGTTCAGGTTTGTCATTCAATAGTTTAACTTTCATTTTCCTATTTTTCCCTCTTTTTTTCTCTATATATTATCTTGCTCAGGGTCGATTAAAAAATTCATGGGCTATCTTAGGAAGTTTATTCTTTTACTCTTGGGGGTCACCTATAATAATTTTAAATTTATTATTCATCTGTTTTATTGACTATTTCATAAGCAAGGGAGTGAGAAAATTCAGCAGTCATAAAAACGTAATAAAAATATTTATTACCATTTCGATATGTACAAACGTCTGTTTGCTGGGGTATTTCAAATATCAATACTTTTTTATAAATGAAGTAAACAGAATTATATCTTTTTTCGGAATCGTTCCAATCCCGTTATCTACAATTCTCTTACCTGTAGGCCTATCTTTCCTTACCTTTAAAAAAATAAGCTATATCGTTGATGTTTATCGGGGGAAGACTGCACCAGCAGCAACTTTCAGTGATTTTCTTCTTTATGTGATGTTATTCCCACAAATAATGGCTGGGCCAATAGTTCGATACCATGAAATCTCTGATCAGATAAAATACCGCAAGCATAGCTTGGAATTATTTTTTAATGGCATGGTTCGATTTTCCTTGGGTCTGGGGAAAAAAGTATTGATAGCTGATATCTTGGGAGAAATCGCAAACAAGATTTTTGCTATGCCCCCTGAATCCCTCCTCGTAGCATATGCCTGGCTTGGCATAGTATGTTTTACATTCCAAATATATTTTGATTTTTCAGGATATTCGGATATGGCAATCGGAATTGGAAATATGATGGGGTTCACTTGTCCTGAAAATTTTAATGCGCCGTATATATCACAAACAGTAACTGAATTCTGGCGTCGGTGGCATATTACCCTATCTTCATGGATGCGAGAATATCTTTACATACCCTTGGGGGGTAATCGAGTATCTTCCTATCGAATGTACAGTAATCTTTGGATAGTATTTTTATTGTCAGGATTATGGCATGGAGCTAATTGGACCTTTGTTATATGGGGCGCATACTACGGGTTTTTCCTGACAATAGATAAATTATTTTGGCATAATATTTCTTTAAAAATAAACAAAACTTTAAACATCGCTATAACATTTCTAATCATTCTGTTTGGCTGGGTGTTATTCCGTTCACCTGATTTAACCTTTGCCATTAATTACTATATGAGGATGTTAGGTTTTCTTCATTATAGTGCTTCTCATCCGCCAATAATCTGGCAGGAACTGGTTTCAAACAGGGCCATATTTATTCTTTTTGTCGCTTTATTTATAAGTTTTGTCCCTGCATTAAACCTGTTTGATCGGATGCATTTTCAACTACGCAACTCATCTTCAGATTTCATAATATCCGGTATAAAGTTTGTTTTAGTTATGGTAATCAGCTTTTTAGCAATTGTTTCAATAAGTAATACTAACTTCAATGCATTCATATATTTTAGGTTCTAAGCATGAAAAAATTCCTATTCATAAGCTATATATTTCTATTTACAGTATTATTTTGTTTACCGGCACTGCAGAATATTTTTGCTATTTTCCCACCTCACAAACTTTCAGGTGTCGAGGAACCAGCTTCTTTAGCAAAAATAACTCTTAAATCATGGTTCGACCGTTCATTTCAGAGAGCGTTCCAATCGTGGTATGGCAAGACATATGGATTGCGGGATTATTTCATTAGAACTGATAATCAAATTAATTACACTTTATTTAATCAAGTTAATTCACAAATAGTACTTGGTAAGCAGAACCAACTCTTCGAGCGGCAATATATCATTGATTATCTAAACTGGAACTCTGCGCCTGAAAATTACTTTGATACCCTTGCACAAAAGCTGAAAAGTCTACAGCAATACCTTTTAAACCATAATATAAAATTTATTTTTATAATAACTCCCAGTAAAGCATCGATATATCCTGAATACATCCCTGAGTATTATCTAAAATACAGAATTGAACGGAGTGAAATTAATTATAAGAAATTCGTTTTTTGCTTAATAAAATATGGTGTTAATTATCTAGATGGACAAGAATACTGTTTTAATCTTAAACAAACATCTATTTACCCCGTATTCCCAAAAGGTGGTACACACTGGAATTATTATACTTCTTTTCTTTTCACACAGTTACTGTTGGATAATATTAAAACTATACTTGAGAAACCCATAGATGTTCTAAAAGTTATGAATGTTGATAAATTAGAGATGGCATTTGGTACTGATGCTGATCTCGCAGATCTTACCAACATGTGGAATAATTCCCCTTTTCTGCAAAAAAGTATTTTCCCAATTGTTAAGAAAACCAAAATGCCAAATGGAATAAAGCCAAAAATGTTATTTGTCGGGGGAAGTTTTGTACATACCATTCTATATTGGTTAAACAAATTTGAAGTTATCGATACTAGCTCCGAATTTTATTACTACTTTCGAAGTAAAAAAATAAAAGATGAAAATAAGGAGCTATTCAGCAAAGATGTGATCATAATCGAAGTAAATAAATCAAATATTGAACAGGCAGGTTTTGGCTTTATCGAGGCAGTTTTAGAAAAAATTAATTTAGCATCTTTTAATTAAGCAGTATGCAATTCATTGTTGCCTGAAATTACTAAATAGTGT
>CAWDOY010000033.1:0-24875 GCA_963803975.1 uncultured delta proteobacterium | reverse complement strand
CGCCGCATCCCGGAGAACCCCAGCTTTCCCGGGCGGCACCTGGGCTCACACCGAGCGTCCGGGTGGCGCTCCGCGCAGGCCAGGAGGTCCGCATCGACGTCGTCATGACGTTCCCCGACGTGCAGTTCCACGTGGACGGTGCCCCGGTCCCCGCCAGCGCGCGGGAGCCGGGTGGGTACCGGGCGACCGACCTCTACACGGCCGCCTTCGAGGTCGCCGAGGCCGGCGTCGTCCTCGCCGTCGAGGAACGCCGTCAGGTCCTGTGCTTCGGGGACGAGCTGCCTGACCTGGAGCGCGTCTGGGCCATCTGGGGCGCGCCCGGCCTCGGACCCCGGCGGGGGACCCGCGGACGGCGCGCAAGGAGGCGAACCTCCGGCTCTTCCGCGAGAGCCTGCGCGGCCGGCAGCAGGAAGTCGCGCATCGTCCGGTCGAGCTGTGGGGTCGAGCTGGCGGAGCCGGACCGGCCCTCCGGCGCGGCCGAAGGGGATCGGGGCGTGCTCCCGATGGAGACGTTCCACCGGATCGTCCCCGGGTTGGCCGAGGCAACGGCGCTCGTCCTGTCCTCGGCGACGGACCCCTTCGCTCACCCGCGCCTGCGGGAGATGGTCCACCTCGCCCGGCAATTCACGTCTCCGTCGCGTTCGCGACGGAGACACCCGGGTTCCCTGAGAGGTGCGGCAGCGAATGGCCGAGTGGCGGTGCCTCCCCGGTTCGTGGGCCGTCCTCGCCGCGGGCGGCATGACGCCGGAGCCTCCGGTCCGGGCGGGCGTCGATGGGAGGGACGTCTGCCCCCACCCGTGGAAGACGCTCTTCGTCACGGCCCGGGGCGCTGTCGTCCCGTGCTTCCGCGCCCGGCACACCGTGCTCGGCGACCTGCAGCACGGGACTCTGGACGAGATCTGGAACGGCGACTTTTCTATTGACAAGCATAATAATAATTTGATAAGAATTTTAAAGTCAAATCTACAGCACCTTCCATCACAAAAAAACAATCTCTGTAGCCTGTTTTTCCCTCTGGGAAAACTGGCCGATAGGGGTTTTGAGTAATCAAAACACCTGCCTTATTCAGCAAAAGAGATTGGAGGAATAATTTCCTTCAATCTCTTTATCTATCGTGAAAAACATACATTTATGGTGAGAATATGAGGGTATACACTGCTGATCTTAAGGCTATTGAACAACACCTGGACAACCTCAAGGGCAAAGAGTTTATCTCCGAGGATACCGTCGAATTTTTCAATCCAGGTTTTCAGGGCGCAACATAACACAAAAACTTCCCTGACGGGCGGCTCCTGCTCCCGCGCTGACCGAAGGTGCAAAACCATCAGCTGCTTGCTGCCGGCCAGCCGGTGCTTGATCGGGAAGTATCGAGCGGGCTAACCAGACCTGCTGGCGGCTTTCCCGGAGTTGTGCGGTATCATGCAAAATCAGATACATACCCCAACGACGACGTGCAAGCGACGATCGAAGCGAAAAAGCAGCGGCGTTATTGATCTGGCGGCATGATCACAAAGCTGCCGGAACAGGACAGCAGCTACTTTCAAACGCTGACTGAAAGCATCGGGGTCACGCCCAGTACGCTGTTATTCTGCGCCTTTCATTGTGCAAAACCATTTTTTGAGGCAGCGGCTGAAAAGCTGTTGCTGCCTGCCGATGAGGAAGACATCTGGATGAAACGCAACTGCCCGTATGCGGAAGCGCCGCCCAGCTTTCAAAGCTTGATAAAGAAGACGGCAAACGGCAGCTGTACTGCCTGCTGTGCGGTGCAGAGTGGCGTTTTATGCGGCTGCAGTGCTCAGAACTGCAATTGCGCGCAGACAGACGGCATGAAATTTATTGCCGAAGAAGGCGGCCCCTGGCGCATTGACGTATGCGACCAGTGCCGGGGCTACATGAAAACATTTGATGAAAAAAAAGCCGGCGGGATAACCGGGGGATTTGTTCCCGCAGTGGCGGATGTTGCAACCCTATACCTTGACCTGTTTGCTGAAAAGGAGGGCTACAAAAAGTTGTTCTTTTTTCCTCCTGAAACAGCAGCGGAAAAAGGCGCGGACATGTCTGAAACAATACATTAAAGAGGACCATTGCTTCATCGTTGGCCGGGTATTCACAACGGCATATGCCAGAGAGAGAAAGGAGGATAAAAAACCACCGAAACACACCGTCGTTCATTAGATGACGGGGGGGCTTGTTAACTCATTAAAAAAGAAGGGAGATTCATCTATGGACATCACCAGACGAGGTTTTCTGAAGACGCGTCGGGAATGACCCGGGACCGATGCCGCGCCCGGCATCTGGAAGGATGAAGGCGAAGGAGTACGCCGAGGTCCTCGAAACCAAGACGGGGACTGAAACAACGACAATTTGCCCCTATTGCGGGTGCGGCTGCGGCATAGTGGTAACCGCTTCCGACGGCAAAAGAGTAGTCAACACCGAAGGTGACCCGGATCATCCCATCAATCAGGGAGCGCTGTGCTCAAAGGGCAGTTCCCTGTATCAAACCGCAAACAACTCCCTGCGCAATCAGAAGGTGCTGTCGGCGGCGGGCCGGCGCAAACGACTGGAAAGAGATTCCGTGGGTCTTGCGCTTTTCATGATCGCACGCAGAATCAAAAAGACGCGCCGCGACACATTTGTTGCCGCACAGGACGACGTCACGGTAAACCGCTGTGAGGGTATCGCCGCACTCGGCGGCGCGGCCCTGGATAATGAGGAGTGCTATCTGTACAGCAAGCTGATGCGCTCTCTGGGAATCGTCTACCTCGAACACCAGGCCCGGATATGACACTCCGCAACTGTAGCGGCTCTGGCAGAGTCGTGCGGGCGTGGTGCGATGACCAATCACTGGATCGATATCAAGAACAGTGACTATATCATGATCATGGGCAGCAATGCTGCCGAGAACCATCCCATGTCCTTCAAATGGGTAACCAAGGCGATCGAGAACGGCGCAAAGCTCATCAGCGTTGATCCGCGGTTCACCCGGACGTCGTCAAAAGCCCACCTTTTTGCCCAGATCAGGCCGGGTACCGACATTGCCTTTATCAACGGCATGATCAACCTGTGCATCCAGAACAAGTAGTACAACGAGGAGTATGTCAGAAACCGCCACACCAACGCCCTGACAAAGATCAATGCGGGATTCAGCTTCGATGACGCAGCCGGTCTGTTCTCAGGCTACGATCCGGCAAAACACACCTATAAAAAAGATACCTGGCAGTATGAGCTGGACAGCGGCGGCAGCAATGTGAAGGCCGACAGTCTGGAAGATCCCGATTGTGTCTTCAGCTGCTGGCCCGACACGTTTCCCGGTATACCCCGGAAAAGGTTTCTGCAATCACCGGCACATCAGTGGAAAGATTCTGGAGGTCGCGGAAACCTACTGTAAAAGCGGCGCCCGCGACAAGGTCGGCACCATCCTCTACGCCATGGGCTTTACCCATCACACCGTCGGCGTGCAGAACATCAGGGCATTTACCATGCTGCAGCTCCTGCTCGGCAACATCGGCCTTGCCGGCGGCGGCGTGAACGCGCTGCGCGGTGAGTCCCAACGTTCAGGGCTCGACCGATCACGCCCTTCTTGCCCATCTGCTGTCGGGGTACCTTCCCGTGCCGACAATTGCTTCGACAACGATTGATGCCTACGTTGCCACGCAGGTAAAAACAACCATAAACCCGGCAGAGCACCGACCACTGGCAGAACACCAAGAAATTCGCCGTCAGCCTGTTTAAAGACTACTTCGGCGTAGCATGCCCGGCTGAGAACGAGTTTGCCTACAACTACCTGCCGAAGGCTGCCGGTAACGCCAGTAACCTTTACTCCCACATACCGCTGTTCCAGGCCGTCGATTCAGGCATCATCAAAGGCATGATCGCCATGGGGCAGAACCCGGCGGTGGCCGGACCCGATGCCGAGTTCGAGCGCACCGCTCTGGGCAAGCTGGACTGGCTGGTCGTAGCCGAGCTATGGGAACAGAAACAGCGGCCTTCTGGAAACGCGATGGAGTAAATCCCCGGGACATCAAAACCGAGGTCTTCCTCCTGCCCGCTGCCGCCTCAATGGAAAAGGAGGGGAAGCATCACCAACAGCGGCCGCTGGATGCATGGCGCTACAAGGCGGTGGAGCCGGTCGGGTCGGGTCGCCAAGTCAGACCTCTGGATGCTGGGCAAGCTCGGCGAAATGGTGAAAAAGCTGCACCGGTTCAGCCCGCTGGAGCAGGACAAGCCCATCCAGCACCTTGACTGGAATTACGGCATTGGCGAGGACGGCGGACCTGATGTGAATGAGGTGGCAAAGCGCATAAACGGCAGGTTCCATGCGGATGTGGAAATTGACGGGAAAGTGTATGCCGCAGGGACCCAGGTGCCCAGCTTCGCCATGCTGCGCGACGACGGGACAACATCCTCCGGCAACTGGCTTTATTGCGCAAGCTACACCGAAAGCGGCAACCAGGGCAAAAATCGCGATCTTGATAACAGTAAGGATGTGAGCAATATCGGGCTGTATTCCAAGTTCTCGTGGTGCTGGCCGGTAAACCGAAGAATAATCTATAACCGGGCATCCTGCGACACCAACGGCAAACCCTGGAATGAAAACAAAAAGGTTATCTGGTGGGACGGCTCGGCATGGCAGGGCGGGGATGTGCGCGACTTCGGCACCTCGGCCCCCAAAGATAGTGTCGGCGCATTCATCATGCAGCCCGAGGGCCTTGCCAGGATTTTTGGTATGGGCCGGGTGGGACGGTCCTTTCCCCGAACACTACGAGCCCTTTGAAACGCCGCTGTACGACAACCCCATGGGACACAGCCAGCTTAACAATCCAATCATCACCACATGGCACGAACCCTGTAACTGCGAGAAGTTCCCCTATGTTTGCACGACCTACCGCCTGGTAGAACACTGGCAGGCAGGCGCCATGACGCGCAACCTGCCGTGGCTCGCGGAGCTGGTGCCCGATGTGTTTGTTGAAATGAGTGAAACACTGGCTGCAAAGCTGGGCGTGGTCAACGGCGATAAAGTCAGGGTATTCAATACCCGCGGTTCAATCGAGGCCTTTGTCCTGAAGACAAACCGGATCAAGAAGCTGACGATTGCCGGCCAGGAGGTCGAGGTGGTCGGTTTGCCGTGGCATTTCGGCTACCAGGGAATTGCAAAGGGCGGCAGCGCCAACTCGCTGACGCCCCGGTGTGGGTGATCCTAACACCCAGATACCTGAATTCAAGGCGTTTCTTGTCAACATAGAACCACTATAAGGAGAGGAGGGAAGATACAATGGCTGCAAAGGCTGTTTTAATTGATACATCCAAATGCATTGCCTGCAAGGGCTGCCAGATCGCCTGCAAACAGTGGAATGAGCTGCCGGCCGGGACCTCGGAATTTTTTGCCTCCACCGAAGGCTACGAGAATCCTTCCGACCTCTCGGACCACACCTATACCCTTATCAAGTTTCATCTTGGTGAAAAAGGCAACGGCGACCCTGACTGGCTTTTCAGGAAAAAAACAGTGCATGCACTGCACCGACGCGGCCTGCATGGAGAAGCTGCCCCAAGCAGACCATCAAGCGTTCCGACAACGGCTTTGTGTTTATCGACCGCAGCGAGCTGCATCGGCTGCGGTACATGTGTAAGCGTCCGCCCGTTTTCAATTCCGCGCCTATCTGACGGTACCCGCCCTGAAGATGACGGTATACCCAAATCATACAAGTGCTGGGGATGCCAGGCCGGGTCATCCATACGGCGCAGGAGCCTGCCTGCGTGAAAACCTGTCCGACGTTGCCGCCGCACTATACGGCGACCGGACAGACGTGGTGCCAAAGCCCAGGCACGGCAAGCGCAGCTTGTGGCAGAGGGTCACAGCGAGGCAAATGTGTACGGCATTGACGAGCTTGGCGGTCTGCATTGCATGTACATACTGCTGCGGGCCCCTTCCTTTCTACGGCCTCCCCACGCGCAGCAGAGCTAAACTGCCAGCTCCCGGAGGGCCTACCTCCGTAAAATGGCCGAGGAGGGCAAGCGCTTTGCCAGTCGCTTTATCAGGTTAGCCGTATAAACGAGCCTTGCAAAACGTTTTGCAGTAATCAAATCCGGCGAAATGGATGAGTTCCATTTCGCCGGATTTTTCTTGTAAACATGGGGTCAGCCTGAACCTTCACCCGTGTGATGGGACACTTAAAAAAGCATGGTGATGGAGTCCGCTTTTAAAATGCATAAAATGAAATTTATCGGGGACACTAATTAATTGCGACGAAAAAAGTTTCCTCTCCCCTTCTGTTCTTGCTGCGGATGCACCGCTCCAGCCAAAGCTTTCACCTGTTCATAGGTATAGGTGGTATTGGCAAGCCCGCCCGGCCGGTGACAGGACAGGCAGATAAAATCAAGCGTCAGTCCTTTAGCTTTGCCATTGCCGTCAACAGCTATTGCTGTGCCGTCAGCCGTAAACATATCAGCAGGGCTCGCTGCATCCGCATTGATAGTAAACAGGTGGGAGCGCACATCACCTATTTTCAGCTCGAGGCCGTCCGGGTCCTGATAGCTTATATTTGCTCCCGACTTGCCAGCATACGGCATGTGGCAGTCCGTGCATTTAAGGAATCCCATGCCGAGGCCTATGGTCTTGCCCGGATGACATACGATCGGATCATTTGGCGGCTTAACCCCCAGAGGATTGTTCAGATGCTGCTCGCCGGGCCCTGTGACAGGCCTCGCACCCTACCCCGTCTTCATTCCAGGTTCCTTTGATTCCCGCGAGGCTGTTCTGATTGCCTTGCGCTGTATAGCCGGTGGCATGGCAGGAGCCGCAGTCAAACACCTTGGGTGCCGGCTGTTTTGTTTCATAGGGGACGAATTGCCCGCTGGTGCCGAGAAAATTATCCGGCAGGTTGTACTGGCTGTCAATCTTATTGCTGCCATTGGTGATGAGATAACCGCTGGTGTTTAAAAAGTTTGCCTTCCATCCATAACCGCCCGCCACGTACGGGATATCCGACCACTGCAGGCCGGCCGGCGGCTGGGGAACGCCCGGGGCAAATGAGGGATAAACCGGTGCGGCTGCGCTTACCTTATTCAGCGCAAAGTGATGGCCCGAAGCTGTATAAGCATCCACTATGTCCGATCCTGCTGAGTGACAGGCAATGCAGAGCGTAGATCCGATATAGCCGCCCTTGCTCGGCGCGCTGCCATGCACTAAAGACGCTAATCCCTTCACCTGTTCAAAGCTGTAGACAGTGGCGGCAAACCCGCCCTGGCGGTGGCAGGACAGGCAGACAAAATCAAGCGTCAGTCCTTTTGCCTTGCCGTCGCTGCCGACTGCTATTGATGCGCCGTCAGGGCTGAACATCTCCGACGGACTGGCAGCATCCGGGTTTATAGTAAAGATATGAGAACGCACATCTCCCGCGTGCAGCGTAAGGTTGCTCGAATCCTGATAGCTTATATGTGCGCCTGATTTAACGGCATACGGCATGTGGCAGTCCGTGCACTTGAGAAACCCCATACCGAGACCCACTGTTTTGTCCTTGTGGCAGTTGGTGCAGACCTGAATAATGGCTGTGCCCTGAGCGCTCTGGTCATAGCGGGCTGATGCGTGGGGATTGTGGCAGGAAACGCACTTGAAATAGAATTTTGCACCGGCAGTAAGTTCATCAGACTGCTGCTGGCTGAGAATAAGCCCGTCAGACGCCTCGACCACTGCTGTAGTATCGCGCACATGACAGGTCACGCAGGCACCAGCCGGATCATTGGGAGGCTTAACTGCGCTCGGATTTGCGACATGGTTGCTGCCGGGACCGTGGCATGCTTCGCACCCGACCCCCGGCTCCTGCCATGTTCCGACAATGCCGGCCTTACCGCCCTGGTTTCCCGCAGCAGAATAGCCGGTTGAGTGGCAGGCTCCGCAGGTAAATGCTTTGGCTGCGGTCTGGTCTGACCCGTACGGCACAAACTGCCCCGGCAGTTTTAAAAATGCGTCCGGCAGGTTGTACTGGCTATCTACAGCATCTGTGCCGTTAGTTAAAATGTATCCGTCCTGATTTACAAATTGCGCTTCCCAGCCGTAACCGCCCGCGACATAGAGAATGTCCGTCCACGGGAAAGTTGACGGCGGCTGAGGCACACCAGGAGCAAAGCCGGGATATACCGGTGCAGAAGAACTGACAGCATTCAGTGCAAAGTGGTGTCCTGACTCATTGTAAGCATCGACAATGTCTTTGCTGAAACTGCTGTGACAGGCTATACACAGCGACGTCCCGACATATGAGGCTGGAGGCAGCGGTGGTTTTTCCTCGACGGTAAAAGTGGCGGAAGTTGTCCCGAAACCACCCGGCAGGCTGAAAAAACGGATCGTTACGGTTGCCGTTCCCAGGGCCTGGGCCGGGACAACGCTGTCCCAGGAAATAGTATAATCGCCGCTGCCGGTCTTATATTGCCGGGGCAATTTCTCCTGGGGCGCGCCAATAAACGCAACCGTGCCGCGCACCCGCAAAAAGGAGAACCCGCTGGCAGAGTATGACACCGTATAGCGGATGGTATCGCCGGGGCTGAAAGATGTTTTGGGGATGCCGGACAAATCAGTGGCAGCCACCCCCTTAACAGTAAGAGCGACTATCTGTGCCTGCCCGAAGACCGGCAGGAGCAATACTATCATACTGATTGTCAACAACAGTAAAGAAGCTCTTCTTCTGTACATACCCGTTCTCCAAAAATTATTACATAGTCTTGAGATGATTCAAATCAAGTGTTATTTCAATCATCATGGTTCATAACATATCTTTAAATAGTCTGGCAAAAAGAAAGTTGCAAATTTATTTTTTAAAACACGTTAAACAGAGCAAAAACCAGTTTCAGGGGAAAGCCGAATACTGCCACATAAAAGGCAATAATTATCCTTTAAAAAACCTGGAAATGTGTATATTATAGAACTTAACAGAATATTGATCAGGTCATGAAATAGAACTAATTAAGCTGCTTTGCGGGCAATATATTAGGTAGATTCGACAGTAACTGAAGATTATACGCAAACAGGCAGCAGCTCCATTGCTTTTGAATTGGGAGTTAAGGAGTAAGAAAACACTTGAGAGCGTTGTTCCCCCCTCTTCAACATCTCATTTGCTTACTTTCTTAACTCCCTTTTTTATTATCACGCCGGTCATTCTCCTTTTGGCCTTGTTCCCGCTTGTCCTATATGCTACTATTTTTATGCCGGTCAAGGTGACCAACAGATAGCTTCAGTGGAGACAGATGAATGAATATCCTGATTGTATATCCCCAGGTTGCTGAAACATTCTGGAGCTTCAAGCACGCCCTGCGGGTGGTACAGCGAAAATCCGCTTTCCCGCCGCTGGGAGCTCTCACGGTGGCGGCAATGCTTCCCTCTTCCTGGCAGAAACGCCTGGTGGATATGAATGTGCGCAGCTTGCATGATGATGACCTGCAGTGGGCGGATTATGTCTTCATCAGCGCCATGGTGGCGCAATGGGGCTCCACCCGTAACGTGCTTGATCGCTGCCGCAAGCTCGGTGTTAAAACCGTGTGCGGCGGCCCGCTGTTTAACTCCTACCGGGAGGTTTTTCAGGATGCGGATCATCTGATACTGGGTGAAGGCGAGCTCACCGTGCCCCGTTTTGTTGCAGACATCGAAAACGGGACTGCGAAAAAATATTACGAGGAACATAATCGTCCGCCACTGGATGCCACGCCGATTCCTCAATGGGACCTAATACATTTATCTGACTATGTCAGCATGGGCATTCAGTACTCACGGGGATGCCCGTTCAACTGCGAGTTCTGTGACATCATCGTCATGAACGGCCGGGTGCCGCGCACCAAAACCAATGACCGGATGATAGCGGAGCTTGACGCGCTCTACAGCCGCGGCTGGCGCGGAACTGTATTTATTGTTGATGATAATTTTATCGGCAATAAGGTTAAGGTGAAATCGCTGCTGCGGGAGATTATTACCTGGCAGAGCCAGCGCAAGCGCCGGCTCAATTTCTTTACCGAAGCATCGGTTGATCTGGCAGAGGATGAAGAGCTGATGGACCTCATGGTTCAGGCAGGCTTTAATAAGGTCTTTATGGGGATTGAAACACCATCTGAGGAGGGCCTCAAAGAATGCGGCAAATCCCAGAACCTTAAACGGGGCCTTATTGATTCAGTGCGCATCATTCAGAATCACGGCCTGGCGGTGATGGGGGGGTTTATTATCGGCTTTGACAGCGACCCGCCGGATATCTTTCAGCGGCAGGTACAGTTCATTCAGAAGACCGGCATTGTTACGGCCATGATCGGCCTGCTCACCGCAATGCCGGGAACACGGCTCTATAAACGTCTGGAAGAGGAAGGCCGGCTTCTGTTTAAATGTGCCTGCAATAATACCGATCCGCAGGAAAGTCTCTAACTTCATCCCCAAAATGGACCGGGAAACCCTTATCAATGGTTATAAGTGGGTGATGAATACTATCTATTCACCGGAGATGTATTATAAACGCATCATGACCTTCCTGCAGGACTACCGGCCAAAGACCAAATTTTACCTTGAGAAAAATGATGTCCTTACCTTTATCCGCACCTTCTGGTATCTTGGTATTATTGACCGGACACAGACTAAGAATTATTACTGGCGGCTGCTCAAGAATTCATATTCAAAGTATCGCACCGCATTCTCAGAAGTTGTGTGCCTGGCCGTATACGGTTACCACTTCCGCAAGCTCTTCTGGTCTCCGCGCTTTAAATCTGAATTAGACAAATAGCCAGCAATCAGGTTCAAGAGGTCTAAAAGGTGAATAGGTGAAAGGTTAAAAGTAAAATGCCTGTTGCACGGTGCTACTGCCTTTGACGCCTCTGTGCCTGCACTGCCCACCGTAGCCTTGCGCGAAGGCGGGTGCCTCTTCGACTTGTCACTCCTCGACTCCTTAACTCCTCAACTCCTTAACTCCCCAACTCCCTGACTCCCTAACTCCTTAACTCTTCACTCCCGACCTTCACCGACTCACCGACTCATCCACTCTTTCTATTGCAGCATTTTCTTCAGCTTTCCAATTAACATTTGTTTTCACTTTTCTTTCTTACTGCAATACGGAAATAACCTATCGCCCATTCCCTGAAACGTATTACATTTCCTGATAATAATCCTCTCCTCTAAAAGCTTGCTATAAAGCCCGGAAACACTCAACGGGGCCGGTGCAAGCAGTTTGATCAACAGGTAATTTGCCCCGCTCGCAAAGACTTTCAAACAGGGAATTCGCTGCAGCCCGGCAGCAAGCTCATGCCGTGCTGTTTTCATATAGTGCAATGACCTCTGGATATAATCTTTGTCTCTGAGGCTCTCAACACCCGCATACTGGGCAAGAGCATTCATGGTCCATGGCTCCTGCTGCTCGCGAAGCTTTTTAATATTACCTGCTGCGGAAATAAGGTATCCGGCCCGGAGCCCCGGGAGCGCGAAAAATTTCGTCATAGACCGTAAAATATAAATATTTTCAAGCTCTTTTGTTTCATGTTTAACAGACTGGTTTTCATTAAAATCAATGAATGTCTCGTCAATGATAACCGCAGTCGATCGTTGCCGCGCACTGTGCGCAATATCCTTCAGCACTTCTTTTGAGGTCAGCACCCCTGTCGGGTTATTGGGGTTGCAGATATAGAGCGCATCATAGCCTTTCTGCAGCTCTTTCAATACCTCCTGCGGCTGAATGGAAAATTGCTCCTCCTCGGTTGTCCTGAAATAGAAGACTTTGCCGCCTGCCTGTCTGATGCTTGATTCATATTCTGAAAATGTCGGCACAACTATCAATACTTTCTTGGTTTTTATAACCCTGGGCAGCAGAAATATAAGCTCAGTTGAGCCATTGCCGGCAATAATATTGGTCGCCGGAAGCCGGTGGTATCGGGCAAGCTCCTGTATAAAATCGTGGGCTTCCTGGTCAGGGTAATGAAGAATGGCGTCATCATGTCCCCTCAGAGCCCTCTTAACGCGCGGTGAAAACCCGAGGGGGTTGATACTGGCGCTGAAGTCAAGAAGTTCCGAAGGTTCTATTCCCATCTGGCGGGCGATTGCGTAAATTGTACCGCCATGCTTATTATTCACCAAAATCTCCAATGAGTTGAGTTTCCACATTCCACGTTTCACTTTTATCTTACGCGTCACGAGGCACGTAGCTTATTCCGCATTCAATGCATCCACATTCTTGCCTGCCTGCCCGCCGTAGCCTTGCGCGAAGGTGGGTTGCCCCTTCACCTCTTTACCTTTTTTACAACTTTTTTACTGCTATGTTTTTAAACTCATGTTATTAACAGACAACAATGCTATAATAATAAGTGGACATTAGTATAAACTTCTCAATTCATCAACCTTGATAAAAAAAGGAGAGAAAGTTATGGCAAAGATGAATAAGCTAATCCAGGAGCATAACCATGACCCATATTTTTTGAAAGAAAATTGTCCTGATCCTTCGGTATGTGAAAAATGCAGCGTGGTATTTCATAATGGCAATTTTAAGTGGTCTGAAAAACCGCCGGCAAACGCGGCAAAATTTTTATGCCCCGCGTGCAAAAGGATAGCAGAAAAATATGAAGGCGGGGTTATATTTTTAGAGGGTGAATTCTTATCAAAGCATAAGCAGGAAATTCTTAGCATTGTAAAAAATACTGAAAACAATGAGCGTAACTACAGACCATTAGAGAGAATAATTGATATTGCAGATAACAACAACAAGATAACTATTAAGACCACCTACGAGCACATTGCGCGCCGCATTGGAGAAGCCATACACGCCGCGTGCAAAGGAGAGCTTAACATCCGGTACCCTGAGGGAGAAAAATATGTCCGGGTGCACTGGCACCGGGACGAGTAAGCTATAATTTTAAAATTTCCGTTGCATTTTTCCAGAAGATTCTTTCCCTGTCGGCATCAGAGAGAAAGGGCGCATTCCTGACTGCGCTGATAAGTGCTTCAAGATTAAAAATCCCATCAGAGCCGAATACCACGCGGCTGGCGCCGAGAGAGGCGGTCAGCCGCTTCAGCGTCGGCACCACCACCTCGCAGCCCATGACCTCCTCCAGCTGATTCAGCGTCGAGATATCGGCAACAAGAGTTTGCGTGTAAAGGCTCACGGTTATCGTATCCTCGATCCAGGGATAGCCGGAGTGGGCTATGATGATGGTCAGATCGGGGAAGTCCACTGCGATGTCATCGAGATAGAGCGGATGGCAGTATTTCATCCGGTTGCCCTCAGAAGGCGGTTTAATGCCCATGTGGACCATGACGGGAATCTGCAGGCTTAAACATTTGTCATACACGGGATAGAGCCGCTGGTCATTCGGATAAAAGCCGGATGCCGGGTTGAGCTTGATCCCCTTCATGCCATAGTCATTCACGGCCCGCTCTATGCGCTCCAGGTTTTCCTTTTCAGTCCGGTCAGGATGGGCGGCGCTGAAGCCGATAAAGCGGTCGGGATGAGCCTTTACAAACTCCGCTGTTTCCGCATCAGGAAGATTTGAGTTCTGACGGTCGCCCAGAAACCCGTAATCCTTCCCCAGAATAACGGTCTTATCGACACCCAGCTCATCCATAACCTTCAGGTATTCTTCCGCCGGGAGATAGAACGGGCTGTGCTTAACAGTAAGGTGGTTGTGAATATCGATGATCATAAAGGCTCCTTTATTAATGAGGTCAATAAGGATAAAAGGTTAAAAGGCAAAAAGGTTAAAAGGTTTTGCGCTTCTGAATCAGACTATTCAACATATAAGATATTTCTTTTGCTTCTTCTATAAAATTGCCGCCCTGCTGCTTTTCTAAAAATCCAATCTCAATGGCAATATATATCTGAGTCCTTAATTCCCCACAGGAACCCTTAGCAATATATAAAAAGCGTATGAATTCTTTGTTTGAATCACGTTCATATCCTTCTGCAATATTAGACGGAATGGATAGAGATGAACGTGTGATTTGATCCCTTAATCCGTAATCTTTACAGTCTCTAAAAGCTTTAAATATTTTTAAGCATAACTGACATGCTTTCTGCCAGACTTCAAGATCCTCAAATCGTTGACTCTTCACCCCTTCACCTCTTCACCTCTTCACCTCCTCTTACCTCTTTACCTCTTTACCTCTTTACCTCTTTACCTTTTTACCTCTTAAAATGTTTTATCGCCTGTTCATAAGCCCTATTAAACGCTTCTTCGCCTAGATAAAGAGCGTCCGGCGTCACCGCAGGGAGATCCGGCTTCAGCTCTATTACCATTACCCCCTGCTGCTCTGCAAGCTTCTTCTGCGCCTGGTAGTGTTCATGGCGGGCAATACTTATCGAGAGGCCGTATGCCCGCTGCGGAGAGAATTTTTTCAGCAAAAAAGAGTTGCTGTTTTCGTTCAGCTCCTGAGAAGAAATATAATGGACCATGATCACATCAACCGGAACATGCGCCCGCAGCGCATCAAGGGGTGCTTTATCGATCAGCCCGCCGTCCAGAAAATAGTCCTCCCCTATCTTTTTCATTTTAAACGTCCAGGGAATGGTGCCTGATGCCTGCACCGCGTCACTGATACTTCCCGCAGTGAATACTTCCCGTCTCTTTTTAGTAATGTTTGCACCCACAATCACACAAGGGGTTTTCAATTCCTGGAACTGCTGTACCGGCAGGTTGCGCTCCAATAAATTCCTGAACCGTTCTCCCTCCAGATACCCGAGCGAGCCCCGGAAAAGCTTCAAAGCGCTCACTGCTGTTTTGTACCACGGCTCCGGGTCCCAGAAGTCCTGTTTCCTGAGATTAAACAGAATAGCGCTGATACGCTCTGCGCTCAGCCCGGCTGCAGCAAACGCTGCTGCAATCGCACCGGAACTGGTGCCCGCGTACCCGACCGGCTTGATCCCCAGCTCTTCAAGTGCCTTAAGACAGCCGGCATGGGCAAAAAACCCGAAAAAGCCGGAAGAAAATACAACGCCTATTCGTTTGTTTTTCAATTCTTCCACAGTCATCATTTATCATCAGTCGCCGTCATTAATCATGGGGTAAAAAGGCAAGAGGCAAAAGGCTAAGATTCACCGGTTCACCCATTCACCGATTCACCCATTCACCCATTCACCCATTCACCCATTCACCGATTCACCCATTCACCATTCACTCTTCACACTCCTTAACCTGTTTTTTTACTTTCTGACAATAAACAAAAGCACCCTTCGAGTCAAGCCCGGTGTGGCTATAGCAGGTTGTTGATAAAGTAGTTTTTTCCCAGGCTGGTCAAAAACATCCGGATGCAAGGCGCGCGAAATCAAGAGGAATGAGGCGTACTGTACCGTACGTCGCAATGACGAAGGATGAGCGCAACGAAGCAGACGGGTGTTTTTCAACAGACTGTTAGATTGTAAACCCGGGCCGCGTGTGCTAATATGCCATCCACCAACCGCGAGGCAATAATCTGCTGTTTTTCAAAATACATATGGCGCAATCATATATTGTTTTATGTATCGGAGATTCCCATACTGCCGGCTTCCCCTATTATGACCCCATGATGGGCGGCAATCCCGAGTCATCATACCAGTTCTGGCTTAAGCAGGAATTGCTGCGCATACACCCTGATGCTGATTATCAGCTCATCAATGAAGGCATGTGCGGTGATACTGCTCGCGGTATTGTCATAAGGCTTCAGCATGCCCTGAAAACCTCATCATTCAATCTGGTCATACTTGCCGGCGGCACCAACGATCTCGGCATGATCGAGGAAGCGCAGATTTTCAATAACCTCCAGGCGGGCTATGAATCGTGCAGGGAAAAGGGCCTTCCGGTTATCGCGCCGGGCATCCCGCCCATCCGCATTGACGGCTATGAAACAAGGGTTGAAGCGCTCAACTATAAAATAAAAAACTATGCCGAGCACCACCCGGATGTTCTTTTTGCTGACTGGTTTGCAGCGCTGCAGGATGAACACGGTTATCTGCGAAATATCTATGACTCAGGCGATGGGGTGCATTTATCTGTTGCCGGATATAAATGTATCGGCCTGCTCCTGGCCCCCCTGGTAAAGAGTTCTTTCACTCAAGCAGCTGGTAACAATGAAAAGCATTTATAATGAAGGACAATAATAAATCGACACTATGCCCAATAGCCGCAGGCTTCAGCCTGCGTCATATAAATGCACCCTGAATTTTCTGGAGACATCTATGATCCCCGACCAGGACAAAACAAAAGAGCAGCTCATAGCAGAGCTTGCAGAGCTGCGCCGTAAGGTCAATCCTGTATTGCAGACGGAATCAGCAGGTAGCCCCGGTGAAACCCGGCAGACAATAGAAATACTAAAGGAAAGCGAAGAGCGTTTCAGGATTATCGCAGACTACACCTGTGACTGGGAAAGCTGGGTTGGTCTTGACGGGAATCTTGTATGGATTAATCCAGCGGTGGAGAAGCTCACGGGATATTCCCGTGAAGAATATTTCAATATGCCGGACAGATTAAAGCAAATCATTTTTAATGATGATCGGGAAATGATTCTCTCCCATTTTGAAAATGGCATTAAAGTTCCGACTGATCAGACAATGATGTGGAGTTCCGAATCAAATGCAAAGACGGCTCATTAAAATGGGTGTCGCTCTCCTACCAGCCAATTCATTCGGATACTGGTGAATGTCTTGGACTGCGGTCCAGTATTCGAGACATCAACGAGCGCAAGCAGGCCCAGGAAATGCTGCTGGCGACCAATGTTTTCCTTGACTCGCTCATGGCAAATCTTCCCGTGCAGGTTTTCGCCAAAGAGGCAAACGAATTTCGTTACATTTATTGGAATAAAGCCTGTGAAACCCTGATCGGCTTGAAGGAAGAGGAGGTTATCGGCAAGACTGATTATGACGTGCTGGGCGGTGCTGCAGCTGACAGCTTCACCGCTTCAGACCGGCAGGCAGTAGCCACCGGCGAGCCGGTCTTTATCGCTGCAGAGCCCGTTGATCTACCCCGGCGAGGAACGCGGGATATCCGGACTACAAAGGTTCCCATTTTAAACCGGCCGGGCATACCGCCCTATATTCTCGGTATCGCTGAAGACATTACCGACCAGAAACTGACCGAACGCGCGCTGCGGGAATCAGAAGAAAAATACCGCACCCTGCTGAATGATTCAACTGATGCCATTCTGCTGGCTGATGCTGAGGGGATTATTTTTGAGGCAAACAGGCAGGCGGAAGCGCTGCTGGGCTATACCGCTCAAGAGTTTGCGGGCATGAACTTTGCCGCCCTGCTTCCGGAGCAGGAGCCAAACACTATTATCGATTTTGTTACCTCAACACTTCTGCCGCAGGGCTTCTGGTCACTCAATGATGTGCAACTGTTGAAGAAAGACGGCACGCTCGTGCCGGCGGATATCAGCGGGCGTTTTATTGAATACGCGGGGAAACAGGTGATACTGGGGACAGTGCGTAATATCAGTGAACGCAAGGCTGCAGAGGCGGAGCTTGATACATATCGCCAGCACCTTGAGAAACAGGTGGCTGCGCGCACCGCCGAGCTAACCGCCCTCAACGTGCAGCTGCAGCAAGAAATTGAGGAACATGATAAAACCGTCGAAGCCCTGCGCCGGAGCGAAGAGCAGTTGCGCCAGGTCATTGAAAATGCTTCCGATGCCATCGTAACCGCGGACAGCAGGGGCAACATTGTCCTGTGGAACAAGGCGGCTGAAAACATCTTTGGCTATACCGCAGGGGAAATGCTGAACAAGCCATTCATACAAATTATGCCCGAGCAGCTGCAGGAATCTCACTGGCAGCAGTTCACTGCATTTCTGGCGGAACGGTACGCCCGGGGTGATCGTCATGCACGCGGAGCTGACCGCGCGCAGAAAAGACGGCAGCGAGTTTCCTGCCGAGGGCTCGGTATCGTTATGGGAAACCCGGGAGGGGGTTTTTATCACCTCCCTGGTCAGGGATATTTCCAATAGAAAACGCGCCGAAATATTATTGCAAGAGAGTGAAGAGCGCTTTCGCAACCTTGCCCAGACGGCAACAGACGCGATATTTGTGACGGATGAATCCCGCAGGATTGTTTTCTGGAACAAATCCGCGGAAACTATATTTGGCTACACTGCTGAAGAAGTGCTGGACAAACAATCCACTCTTGTGGTGCCCGACGAACTGCGCGCCCAGGACGAGTCAAGCTATCAAACCTTGGTTGCAACCGGTTCTTCTCCGCTGATGGGCCATGTTTTTGAAGCATTCGGGCGTCACAAAGACGGCACCACGTTTTCAACCGAGATTTCACTGTCACGCTGGCAGATAAGTAATAAAATATTTTTCTGTGCGATTACCCGTGACATCACCCAGCGCAAGGCCATCGAGACAGCCTTGCAAGAAAGCGAAGAAAAATTCCGCACCATGACCGAGCATCTCACTGTTTCGATATTTATTTATCAGGGCAATAACCTGGTCTATGTAAATCCTGCTGCAATAAAAAACAGCGGCTATGACCGCGATGAGCTGCTCGGCATGAACTTCTGGGATATTATACATCCTGACTTCAGGGAACAGTCAAAACAGTGGGGGCTCGAACGACAGGCCGGAGAAGAACTGCCATCCCGTTATGAGCTGAAAATTAAAACAAAAAACGGCGCAGAGCGCTGGGTCGATTACACTGCAGCTGCCATAGATTACAATGGCAGAAAAGCGGTGCTGGGGACCGCGGTTGATATAACCGAACGGAAGCTGGCTGAAGACGCGCTCAGGCAGAGCGAAGAGAAATACCGTTTGACCGCCGAGCACGTGCCCTTTCATCTCGGTGCGACAGACCAGTCATATAAATTTGTCCTGTGGAACAAGCACTCCGAGAAGATGTTCGGCTATACGCCGGAAGAAGTAATTAATAAAATCAGCCCGTCAGCCATGCACGCGTCCCAAAAGGAGGCGGATGCAGTGATTACCGCTGCACTTGACCAGGGTATTTTTGATAATGAATTGAACCTGCGGCGCAAGGACGGGAGCCTCTTTCCCGCCCACCTGGTAGTGGTCCCCAATAAAGACGAGCAGGATAACGTAATCGGCATGTATAGCATCGCGGAAGATATTTCGCCGCGCAAGCACGCCGAGGAGCTCATAAAGAGAGTAAATGCCTGCCTGCTCAGCTTCACCGCGGACCCTGATAAAAACATCCAGAGCATCATCGAAGTTGCCGGAACAATCCTCTACGGAGCCAGCGCATCCTACCATAAGAAAAGAGGAGATCTTCTGTATATAGCAGCCTCATGGAACCTCCCGGCGGAATACATGCGTGCTCCACAGCTCAGTGCGCGCCGCTTTGATGAGCTCTGCGCCCACTATGGAGACGGCCCGTTTGTAATAAACAATCCTAAAGAGCGCCGGCGTATTCCTGAAAATTCGCCCATGCTGCAACTGGGCTTTAAAAATTTTATCGCTACCCCTATTATGCTGGGGGATACCCTCATCGGGAGCTTGAACGTTGCATATCGAGAGCCGAAGACATTCAGCCCCAACGAGCTGAATATTTTTTCCATCCTGGCACAAGCCATCAGCATTGAGGAGGAGCGCAAAATAGTTTTAGAGGACCTCAAACAGCACCAGCTGAAGCTTAAAAATTCAGAAAAACGTCTCAGGGCCTTTTCCGGCAGGATATTATCGATCCGCGAGGAGGAGAAAAAAAACATCTCCAGCGCGCTGCACGACGAGATCGGATCGATGGTGATTGCCATCAGCTCCGGCCTCGCCATCGCCAAAGAAGATATTATTGAAAACAGCCTTGACCCCGCGCTGAAAAGCATCGAGCGCACAGAGACCGCGCTGAAGCAGGCGGTGGATAATTTAAAAAAGATAGCAATTGACCTGCGGCCGCCGAATCTGGATATTGTCGGCCTGTCAAACGCGCTTAAATTTTTCTTCTTGAACATCGCGCGGCAGACTAACATCGCCATCGATTTCAGCGCCAGGGTGGCGGACAAAAAAATTGATGATGCCGCGGCGATCGTATTGTACCGCACCGCGCAGGAAGCCTTGAATAATGTTGTCAAACATGCTAAAGCAAAAGCCGTGTCCATACGGCTCCATGAAGAGAAAAGCAACATATTGTTTGAAATCGCGGACAATGGCCGGGGTTTTAACCCTGAGTCGCTCACCGCTTCATCACGGCTGGCAACCAAAATCGGCATTCAGGGGATGCGCGAGCGGATTGCGGCTTTGGGCGGCACTCTGATCATAGAATCAGCCCCGCAAAAAGGCACCACGCTGCATATAACGATCCCTAAACGGAGGGGGAAAAAGTCATGAAAATAAAAGTTATCCTCGCAGATGATCATTCCATAGTTCGTGACGGTATAAAAGCCATTATAGAAAAAAAAGGTGAGAATATAGTAATTATCGGCGAGGCGGCAAACGGCAATGAAGTTCTGAAGATTGCAAAAAAGAACCCCGCGGATATTTATATACTGGATATTTCCATGCCGCTGTTAAACGGCATTGAAACAACCAGCCAGCTCATAAAGGGAGACCCGGCGAGTAAAGTGATTATTTTAAGCATGCATGATGACCGGTCCTATGTGGAGAAGGCTCTGCAGAGCGGTGCGAAAGGTTATGTTTTAAAAGAGACGGCAACCGATGAAATAATCTCTGCAATCAGCGCAGTGCACATGGGCAGATACTACTTAACGCCCAAGATATCGTCATTCGTCATCGAGGGCTTTCTTGGCACTATAGCGGATAAAAATAATGCTTCAGGACTGAGCAGCAGGGAAAAAAGCATCCTGCAGATGATGGCAGAGGGCTTCAGCAGTAAAGAGATAGCGGAAAAGCTGGAGCTGTCCCTGCATACCGTGCACGCCCACAGAAATAATATCATGAACAAACTGAAACTGCACCGGCAGGCCGACCTCATCCGCTACGCTATCAAAGAAGGCATGGTGCAGATATAGAGCACTGCGGTGAGCCGTGACTCGTGGCTCGTGACTCGTGACTCGTGACTCGTGACTCGTCGACTCGTGACCAGTGACTTGTATCTCGTCGTTCGTGACTCGCTTGCTGTGAGCCGCCGTCAGCCGTGACGCGAAGGTGTGGTGGTGTGCCGCGCAGAAGCGCCACGCGAAGGCGGGTGCCTCCTTTACTCCTCAACTCCTTAACTCCTCAACTCCCTAACTCCTCAACTCCCTAACTCCCAACTCCCTATTTAAAGATTATTTATTAAACATGCTCCATGGTTTCTGAAAGCGATCGGTTATTTCAGGCATTTCCAGCAGTTCAGCAAACTGCTGAAGCCATAACATAATATAGTCATCGTCCAGTTTTTTTGCCATCCGGATGATAACACTTTCAATATCGTCAAGGTCTTTGGGCCTGCCGGCAACAGCCTTGTGAATAATCAAATCCTCAGCCGAGCATATTCTAATAACCACATTTTCTCCGATGGTGCACTCCACAGCGCGACGCATAACCTCATCCTCATATCCCGGGATGCCAAAGGAAATATCAATTGGGCACCCCTGAGAGCTTGAGACCAGACATACGCGATTTTTAAGGGTAAAGTCAAATGCATCGGTAATGCGCGGTTTAAAGGCAGAAAATATTTTTTTAAGCAGCTTGTCTTCTTCGCCAAGCGCAATCAGAACTGTTGCATCAACATCCTGGGTAAAGCGCGGTTCCCCCCAGTGCTGAAGGGCTATCCCGCCAATAATACAGTAGCTGATATTATTTGATGAAAAAAATGCGTGGAGTTCACGAGCAGCTTCAAATTGCAGATTCATATCATTGCTTTGGTAAACAGTGCTTGTTCATACGTTTTCTGCGGGCAATAAGAAACGCAATCATGCGCGCATCAAGCTTGTCAATTCCCTCATTGCATGATGTTTCCTGCCACATGTTGCAAAGATTGTCATATACGGACAGACTTTCATTTTCTGTTAATTGCGCCAGTTGCATTTTGCGCTCGGCAGCAATGCGTTCATTTGCCTCTTTATGACCTTGCAGATAAGCAAGCAGTGACTGTTTTTGCAGCGTTTTCATTTTGACAGATTTTTGAAAGAAATGAGCTTTATATGAGAAAAGTATAGGCAAGAGGCTATTGTGTGTCAAGGCAATTGTCGTCGCAAACATAAGAACCGAGAAGCGTGAAGTGATCCGGGGTGTCTATTTTTTCGATCATCAATGTTTTTCCCCTCTCCCCTTTTACCTCGACTCTGCCTTTTATCAGCATGTGGACATACAGATCCAGCATGGCGTTTACCCGCTTGATATGCTGACATTCAGTATACTTGATTTGCAGATGTTTGCCAATAGTACCGTTTGTGTGTTTCACCGATGTTTGCTTTTTCATGCACATCAAGCAACCGAAGACACTATGATCCGTGACAGTGAATAGCCTGCCGGTGAGCCGTGACTCGTCGCTCGTGACTCGCTTGCTCAGCGACTCGTCTTGCCGTGACCTGCACCGTCGTAACCGTGAAAAGTGAAAGGTGTATAGCGTGTCAACCTAGCTCGCAAACGTGAATTCGTGGTCCCCAACTCCTTCCTAACTCCCCAACTCCCTAACTCCTCAACTCCTTAACTCCCCAACCATTTTTATGTCTCAACCATTCTTATTGACATTCCGATTATAATTACTATAATTACGCTATTAGCTAACATTGGATAGTATAATTTAAATTAACAAAAGAAAAGGTTACATTATTATGAAATATAAAATAGCTCTTAAATATATAATAATCTTGGTAACGATACTTGTTGCCGGATGCGCCGGCAAGAACAAAACAATTACACTGCCCACAACGCCAATCGTCTACAAGCAGGGGCAGGAAGCGTATTTGCTGCAGCCCGGTGATAACCTCGATATCAAGTTTTATTATAACCCTGAGCTTAATGAAAACGTGACCATCAGGCCGGACGGAAAAATTTCCCTGCAGATAATCGATGAGCTGCAGGCTGCCGGGCTCACCCCTGTGCAGCTTGATGAGTCACTCACCAGGGCCTACAGCAGCCAGTTAAAGCAGCCTAAAATTACCGTCATTGTGAAAGCATTCGGCGGCCAGCGTATTTATGTGGGCGGTGAAGTCAAATCACCGCAGGTGCTCACGGTTATCGGGCAGATCGACGCCATGCAGGCCATATTCAATACCGGCGGCTTCACCAAGGACGCGAAACTTTCAAGCGTCATGATCATCAGCAAGGGCAAAGACAACCAGCCCAATAGCGCGCAAGGTTGATTTAAAGAAGGTGCTAAGCGGCGAGGCAACCGGCGAGGACTTTACCCTCAAGCCCTTTGACATGGTCTATGTTCCCAAGACCGAGCTCGCGCAGGCTGATGAATTCATGGCCCACATCTATAACCTGATCCCGCGCAATGTCTATGTCAGCTTTCCATATGAGCTCCACAAAGAGAAAATAAGCACCAGCAACAACAACAACGTATTCCATGCTGACCAGGGCTACCACCTACAAAATAGGCCAATAAATTCATGGACACCACGCTTGAGCCCCAGGGCACGCTGCGGGATATATTTTATATCATCTTCAAACATAAGGTAAAAATCTGCACCCTGTTCTTTACCGTGGTGCTGACGGTGACTGCCGGCTCGTTTCTGATGTCGCCTACCTATGAAGCGACCTCAAAAATACTGCTCAAATTCGGCCGGGAAAACGTCTACACGCCCACCACCCCCGCGGGCGGCGGCTCGCCGCTTGTCATGGACCTGTCCCGCGAAGAGCGGCTCAATTCCGAGGTGGAGATGCTCACCGGCCGCAACCTCGCGGAAAAGGTCATCCGCGACATCGGGCTGGAGGCGCTCTATCCGGAGCTGCTGGAGAAGCCGCTCGTTTTCATTCGGCGCACCTGCAAAGCTGTCCCCGTCTGACCGGGCGCTGCTGGTGTTTCAAAAAAAGCTCACGGTTGAAGCGGTGAAGAAATCAAATATCATTGATATCCGGTTTCAGCACAAGGACCCTGCTGTTGCTGCCCGGGTGGTAAACAAGCTGGTGGCGGTATTCCTTGAGCACCACATCAAGTGTCTACAAGGAATCAGGCGAATACGGCTTTTTTATTGAGCAGGTCAATCTCTGCGAAAAAAAGCTCAAAGACTCGGAGGAAGAGCTCAAGGCTTTTAAAAGCAGCAATAACATCGTCGCGCTCCAGGAGCAGAAGTCAGTGCTCTTAAAGCAGATTGCCGAGATTGAAACCGAGCTGGCAAAAAACCAGGGCGAGCTGAATGAAAACGCCGGCAGGATACGGGCATTGAAATCCCAACAGTCAACTGGTTCAGAGCCCGGCAGCATGGGCCAGGAGACAGACTTTAACCCGCAATCAATGAGTGTTATCAGGAACAAGGTTTCCGAGCTGAAGCTGCAGGAAGAAAAGCTCCTGGGCAGCTACAACGAGCAGAGCATCCCGGTGGTGAAGATCCGGCAGGAAATCGCGCGGGCGAAACAGCTCCTTGATAAAGAGGAAAAAACCTACCACGGAAAAGCAGTGTCAAGCATCAGCCAGAATATAAGCGCTCTCAAGGCCAAAGAGACAAGCCAGCAGCAGCACCTGACAACCTACCAGGCAGAGCTCAACAAGATCAACAGCGCCGAGATGCGCCTGGGCGAGCTTGAGCGCCAGGTAAAAATAAACGAGGACAACTACCAGCTCTATTTGAAGAAGATGGAAGAGGCCCGCATATCAAACGCCATGGACAGCCAGAAGCTCGCGAACATCAGCGTGGTTGATCCGGCGCTGCCGCCCCTGAAGCCGGTTAAGCCGAAAATTCTCTTAAATATTATTCTTTCAATTCTCCTGGGGGGATTTGCCAGCATCGGGCTTGCGTTTTCTTTGGAATATTTCAGCCACACCTTCAGCAAGCCGGAGGAAGTGGAACAGCAGGCGTCCCTCAAGGTGCTGGCGGCCATACCATCAATCAAAAGATGAAGGGGGAG
>CAWDOY010000032.1:0-21614 GCA_963803975.1 uncultured delta proteobacterium | reverse complement strand
ACAGCGCAAGCAGCACCACAACCTCGACAATGCCGCCGCAGGCCACAACCACCACGGCTGCTGTGACAACGATTTCTACCACCAGCGTCCCGGGCGGCACCACCTCTACCACAACGCCCCAGACAAGCACCACCACAACGTCAATTAAACGTTTGTGCGCGGCAGAGTACCTGCTGCAGGACGGTCATGCGCAGGGCCTGCAAATACTGCGAAACTTCCGCGACAAAAAGCTTGCGCAAACGCAGGCCGGTATATCGCTCATCAGCGCGTATTACAATAACCGCGATGAACTGACTGAGCTGTTGCGCACCCATCCCCTGCTTGCAGTGAAAACAGCGCAGCTGCTCGTTGCGCTGCTGCCGGCAATAGAAGCAGGAACTGCACATAACCAGAACATTACCATCACCGCTGCACAATACAGCGCAATTCTGGAACTGCTCACAGAAATTGAAAAGCTTTCTTCACTTAAATTAAGGCAGGCGATAGAGGCTGAACGGGGAAAGCACCTGAAAAGCAAAGTAATGCAGGATCTTGGAGTTAATATCATACTATAAAAGTCTCTTCTTATTGTTCGTCACCTCCCGGGGCCGCGCTTCAATATTCAATATACGCAAGCCAATAGCTCTTATGGCTATCGTATCCCCTGTTCTTCTATTGCAAACCAGAAATCCTCAATAAAACCCGTACGCAATAATTTGATAATAGGGTAAATTTCCTTGACATAAATTGCAAGGTACAGTAAAAAATGGGATAATAATTCAATGAATCTTTGGTATTGGTGACGTTGGTTGTACCGGTTATTTTTAATTGAAAACCAAACACTGCACAAGCCAATCAAACTGAACCAGCCAAGCAATAAATCTTTTCCGTTTGACCCTTTGGTAACTAATGCGTGCGTAACATCTGAAAGGAGCAGTAATGGCTGAAATCAAGAAATGCGTACCCGGAAAAATCTCCCGCGAAGCGTACCGCGCCCTGGAAGACATTGTGGGACCAGAGTGGATATCTGAAGAACGCTCCGTGGTCGAGTGCTACAGCAGGTTCTCGGTTGACGCGCCGGGCACTCTTAAAAAACACGCCAAGGACCCGAGCAACATCCCGGGGTGCATCGTGCTGCCCGCCAGCACCGAGGAAGTGCAGGCCATCATGCGCGTCTGCAACCGCTATAAGGTCCCTGCCATCCCCTTTACCAACGGCATGATCTCCTTTAACGGCCCGACCACGCCCGAGCCCACGATCTGCATCCACGTGAGCCGCATGAACCGGGTGCTTGAGATTGATGAAGAAAACATGACCGCGCGCATCGAGGCGTTTACCGACTACGCGCAGCTCCAGGCAGAAGCCATGAAGTGCGGCCTGTGGAACGGCGGCACCCCGCTGGCCACAACCCTGTGCAAGCTCTCCTCCCAGACCGCCTTTGCCGGCATCTGGCAGACCGACCACAAGTACGGCTGTTTGTCGCGAAATATTGTAAGCATCAAAGTGGTGCTGCCGACCGGCGACATCCTGGTCACCGGCTCAAACACCGTGGCAGGCATTGACACCTTCTGGGAATACGGGCCCGGCCCTGACCTGCTCTCCCTGGTCCGGGGCAGCGCCGGCACCGCCGGGGTCGTGACCGAGCTGAACGTAAAGCTGCACACCTGGTGCGGCGGAGAGGATTTGCCTGAGCCGCCCGCCGGACGGCCGAGCATCCAGAGCTACCGGGAGCCCAAAGTATGACACCGCTGCATTTCCCCGCCGGCACAAGCTCCTCTGGGCTGAATTTAAAGACCTTGAAGCAGAGTTAAAGGCGCTGCGCGCCATTGCCCACGCCAACATCGGCATCGGCCTCAATGCCACCGGCATTTACAATGCCTACTACTGCTCCCAGACCCAGGATATGACCCTGAAGCGCATCGATGATAAATTTTTCCCGCCCTACAACTGCTATGTGATCATCGCCGGCACGGTCTCTGAGAAGCAGATTGCCTATGAAGAGAAAGTGATGCGCGAGATAATCGAGGAAACCGGCGGCACGTTTCTCTCCGCTGACTACAAGGCCGATGTGCTTTACGCCCTTGCGCCCTGGAACGTGGACTGCATCCGCCACGTAACCGGCTACCGCATGAACCGCCACTTCTACGCCGGCTCAAACATCCTCGGCGGGCCGGTTGACACGGCGGCACGGGAAGCGCGCAAGACCTGGAAGAAAGCCCTCGACACCTTCGGTGAGACCTACATCACCGACCGCGGCGGCATTGATGACACGCCGTTTCTCTATTCACAGAACAAGGGCGGCCGCTTCTGGCTGACCGAGGCAGACGTGTATCCTGACGCGACCAAGCCCGAGCTGCTGCAGCGGGGCCAGGCCCTGGTGCTGTCCGGCGTGGTGAACGTGATTGCCGACAAGTTCGGCGCGGGAGCTAACGGCCTGGGCGTGTCCATCGAGCCCATCACCTCGTTCTTCCCTGAGGTTGGCCCCAATGCGCACCATCTGTTCCGCAAGATCCGGCAGGTGTTTGATCCCAATAATATTTATATTCCCGGCCGCCAGACCTTCAGCAAGGCTGAGTATGACGCATTCCCGCAGCCGGTGGTCGATGCCCTGAACAAGATGCGGACATTGCACGGCATGACAGCAGTGGAGAAAGAACAATAATAGTGATTAGGGGTTCGGGATTAGGGGTTAGGGATAATTTCCGGCCGCGAATCACGAGTCCCGAACCACGAGTCACGAATATAACGGTAAGGAGAAATCATGGCAATCCAGAAAAGCGAGTTAGAAAAAATAGTAGGGAAGAAAAATGTTTTTGATGATGATAAGACCCTGGGCCAGTACGCGCAGGACCAGAGCTTCGTGCCCCACAGGAAGCCGACCCTGGTGGCATATGCCGAGACCGTTGAGCAGGTGCAGGACGTGGTAAAGCTGGCCAACAAGACCCTGACCCCGGTGATTCCCTACAGCTCGGGTAAAAACCTGCACGGCGCCACCATTCCCGATCAGGGCGGGGTAATTCTCAACCTGTCGAAGATGAATAAGATCATCGAGGTTGATGAAGAAAACTGGTTTGTCATTGTTGAGCCGGGCGTCACCTACCAGCAGCTGCAGGATGCCATGGTTAAAAGGGGCTATTACATCATGGTGCCGTTCGGCGTTCCAGCGGACCGCTCCGTGCTCTCAAGCTATCTTGAGCGCGACCCGGTGCTTGCCGCGGCCAGCTTTGAATACGGCAATGCCCTGATCATGGACACCGAGATAATCCTGCCCACCGGCGAGCTGTTCCGCACCGGCAACTGGGCAACCGGCGGCAAGGCCGGAGGCCCGAACGGCCCCATCAGAACCTTGATCAGCAGGCTCTGGTCAGCAGCCCAGGGGACGCTGGGCATCATGACCAAGATGGCGCTGCACATAAACCCCATACCGGAAATGCGCAAGATATTCTTCCTGCCCTTTGATGAGCTCTCACAAGCTGTTGAGCCGCTCTCAAGGATTCAGCGCCGGGAAATCGGCATGGAATGTTTTCTCCTGAACCGCTTCAACATGGCAGCCCTTCTGAACGACGGCTGGCAGGTGCCCAAGGACTTCCCTGCCGCGGCTGCGGCCTCTGAGGAATTTGCCCGGCTGCGCAGCGAGCTTCCAGCCTGGACGCTCATCCTCAGCATCCAGAGCTCCCCGCGCCACCCTGAAGAAAAGATCGCCTACGAGGAAGAAGCGCTGCACGAAATCTGCGACGTGCTGAACGTCAAAGTGCTGCAGGGACTGCCCAACATCCCGGGCGCAGAGAACGTGATTGCGGGCTGAGCTGCTGCGGCCCTGGAAGATACTGAAGAAATTTAACTACCGCGGCTCAGTGCACGATCTCACCTTCAAGGCGCCGCTGAACAAGATAACAGCGCTTGAGCAGGCGATAAAAGAGCTGGCGGACAAGTACAGCTATCCGCGCGCTGACATCGGCATGTATCTTCTGCCGCTGGAGCGCGGCCGCGGCATCCACTGCGAGTTTGATCTGCACTGCAGCCCTGCTGACGAGCGCGAGTGGAATTCGGTAAAGGAGCTGTGGCTCAAGTCTTCGACCGCTCTCATGAACTCCGGCGCATACTTTGACCGGCCCTACGGCCCCTGGGCGGAAATGGTCTATGGCCGGGCTGCTGATTACGCCATAAAGCTGAAACAGATAAAAAAGGAAATCGACCCGAACAATATTATGAACCCCGGGAAGCTCTGTTTCTCATGTTAAAAACGCTGAGCGCTCAGCGACAAACAGTTTTAGAAAATTACTAAAGGGAGGTTATTAGAGATATGGCCGATTATGATGTATTAGTGGTGGGATGCGGACCTACGGGATTGATGGCATGCGGTGAGCTGGCGAAGCGCGGCATAAACGTTCTTGGCATTGATAAAAAGCCGCGGCTCGATGAGAATATCCGGACCGCGTCGGGATACTGCTTCCTCGATCAGTCGTTCAATAATGAATATATCAAGATGGAGCCGGCCGGGAACAAGACCCTGCTGCATTATACCGACAGCGGGTTCAGCGTCGAGTATTCCATGCCCATGGAAGGCATTCATCATTCTCACATGTTCTCAGACACGGGGAAACACTGGCAGGCAAGCACCCGGAAGAAGCCTTTTTACCATTTGTTTGTTCCCAACAATTGTTTTAAGGACCGCTACGCGTGGGCAAAAAAAAGCGGGGCCAAGTTTCTTCCCGAAACCCTGGTGCTCAGGGCCAAGCAGACTGAAAATGAGGTGGAGATTATTGCCCGCACCAACGGCAAGACCAGGACCCTGACCGCCAGAAAGCTGATTGCCGCTGACGGGCTCGGGTCGCGCATTGCCCGGCACCTGGGGGTAAACCGGAACCGCACCCCGTTCGGCAAGGGCCCGTCCATCGAGTGGGAAATGAATGGCGTGGAAACGCCCTATGACCGCGGCGACATGTTCTTTTTCGGCGGCAAGAACTTCGGCGGCCGCCAGGGCGCGCTCATCATGGTGCCGAGCATGAGCGGCAAAAAAGCCTACCGGCTTGAGACCATGTCCGTGCTGCCCGCTTCATCAGCAACCGAGCTTATCGAGTATTTCACCCAGAAGGGACCGTTCGCGAGCTGGTTCAAGCACGCTGAGATTATCGACAAAAGCGGCGCCGTGGTGGACATGATGACCCCCATCATCACGCCGTACCTGGGAAATGTCCTGTTCGTGGGCGACTCCGCGGCATTTGCCGAGTGCCTCTACCAGTGCGCCACCATGGCCGGCTACATGGGCGCGGTCTACATGGAGGAGGAGCTGAAAGGCAAGAAGGGTTTTGAAGGATATAATGAATGGTGGGCCAATCATTTTGAGTGGATCAAGAATCCCAAGCGCATGGCAGACTACACCAAGCGCGTGCTCTTCCCGCGCTTCTTCTCGGTGAAGGAGCTCGACTTCCTGTTTGAGCTCTCCGAGAAAAACCCCATCGTGGTTGACGAGGCGGACGCAACGCCCTATGACTTCACCAAGGTGGTGATGGAGCAGTTCATCGCCATGCCGGAAGTTCCGGACGCGCTGAAGCAGCGGATGCAGCAGATCATCGACGGAGACATGGGCATGATCGCGACCGTTATCGGCCAGTCGCAGAAAGCATAATAGCTTTTCAAATATCAGGATTGCATAAGCCCCGCTGTCAGACAAAAGACACCGGGGCTTTTTCATGCAAATAACATAAGCACAAAGGAAAGGAACCTGCATGGATATTTTAGCAATCTGCGGAAGCCCGCGCAAACACATGACCACGCACAGCGTGCTGCAGGCAGTGCTGGACGGGGCCGGCAGGTCACATGAAATTATCTGGCCCGCGTTCATGAAGATCGGCCACTGCATCAGCTGCCAGGCGTGCAAATACAAGACGCCGGGCAAATGCTGGCAGGATGATGACATGACCGCGGCTTTGGAGAAGATGTTTGAGGCAAAGGCATTGATCATTGCCTCCCCCACCTACTTCGGCAATGTGCCGGGGCCGCTGAAAAACTTCATCGACCGCTCGGTGCCTACCTGTCACACCGGCAAGGGCGAAACCTACCTTGCCGCTGAGGGCCATGGAACGCGCCCGTTCAAGGGACGGCCCTCGTTTATCATCGCGGTGTCAGGCGGCGCTGACCATGAAAAGGCCGCGGCAAATATCCGCCTGGTTCTTGATTATTATGAATACACGGTAGTCGGCGAGTTTGCCGAAGGCATGGGCGGCGTGGTTGTTACGAAGGAGGAGTTCCCGGATATTTACAATGAGCTGTTCGCGCTGGGGAAGAAGTTTGGCGAGGCCATAGTGTAAAAGCAGTAAACGGGTAAGTACATTGTTATAGTAAAAAAGGGCAGAGGCTTTTACGACCTCTGCCTCTGCATTGTCTTTATAACACTATTTCAGCTCTATTTTCTTGAAAAGACTTAATAGAGACCAGGTGCCGGCGCTGACCGGCCCATGCATTGTCGCACTGCCTGACATGTCAACATCTTCCAGCTTGTAATAGTACGTTGTCCCTCTCTTTGCAGTCTGGTCAATATAGCGGTAGCTCGCGCCTTCAGTCGTGGAACCCTTTGCCGGGATCAGCGAAGCATTTATCTTCACATATTCCCCATCTTCAGCATTCTGCACGGTAGATATTAAATCCGGCATTGTTAACTTCTGATTCAGTCTTCCAGGTCAGGATCACAAACCGCCATATTCCCTTAGCATTAAAACTGCTCAGATCGATGAGGGTTGGCAACATTGTTGTGGTCGTAGTCAACGGGGCTGTTGTGGTTGTCGTTTCAGCAGCCGTTGTAGTTGTCGTCACCGGGGCTGTAGTTGTTGTCGTAGTTACCGGCGCCTGAAGACGGTAAATTTTTGCGCCGGTATAGTTTGGCGGCTCCTGACCATGAAAATCTGAGGGGTTTACTGTGGCAGCCGCAACATACATCGTATTACCGTAATCAGCAAATGATTGAAACTGCAGAACCGTCGCATCGCCAAAGCCATTATCGTTGACAAGTGTCCAGCTTAAGTTTGCTCCCTGGCCCGTACCTTTCCAGATGTCAGCGCCATCAGGTAAATTTGAATAATATGTACTCAGATTGGTTACCAGTGACCCAAAATAGAGAGCACCATTGTAAGTATGCAGGTATCCGCCTGTATTTAAAACATCACCAAATCCGGTATATACTGGGTCATACGTAGGGGGAACGTTAATCGGAGCAGGGGGTACGACATTAGGTGTGCTTCCCATGCTAAAGAGCCACGACCCATCTACATCCGCGCCTGTCGGAGTGTACATTATCATGCCGCCCCCTTCAAGCCTTACTATAGCCACAAACAGCAGTCCATCATATTCCGCCCAGCTCCATGCCTGGAAAGCACTTACAAAGAAATCACCCCCCGAGTCCCAGCCAAATCCGTTTTCATTGGTCCCGGTTGTATTAGTATCCACCAGGACATCAACAATCGGGTTCCAGCCATTGTCATCACGGCGGTATATTCTTGCTCCTCTGCCGTTACAGCCTGCTGTTCCCGTACCACCGATAAAAAGTTTTTCCACACCACCGTTCACGCTTGACTTAACCATTTTGGTTGCACTCGAGCTTACTGGTACATTTCTTGTACTATCATAGCCGGAGTCGGGGCATTGACCACTGGGAATGGGTATGTCATTGTGCCAGTCATAACCATGGATGTTTCCCATACTGTACTGCGGAATCCGCTACCCAGGTAACTCCGTCACTGGTTTTCATGACGCGGGCACCCTTTTCATAATTAAGACCAATAGAGGCATACAGTTCATTATTCAGGATTTCAAGATCAATAATTGATTTGTTCCACATCTCGCCAAAGCCCTGGCTGCTGGGGCCGATATCAATTCTGTAAGCAGCGCCGGTAGTAAATCCGGCTACAAAACTTCTGGCTCTTCCCGTATCACCACCACCTGCATGTTCTGCGCAGACTGTGTATTGTGTTGCATTTTGCCCTCTCGTCTTCCTGAACGGTAATAGTATTATTAGTATTTGAAATGATTTTAAAAAGTCTCAACCCCGGCACAATTAAACCAGCTGGTACCGTGCGTTGTTGCAGTGTATGTTGATTCAACCGTCAGCGTGCTGCCTGCCAGACTGTTGACCACCCAGTTTTTGCTACTATCAGTAAAGGTTGCGGTATAGGATCCGTCGATTAATTCCACAGCTGTCAATTGCAGTCATAGTGCCGGTCACGTCATGAGTAAGCCACGTCCTATAACCGGTTCCCACTGGACACCATCTGTTCTCCAAATCATTGTTCCCTGAGAGCCAAATAATGCCGATCCCTGATAGCCGGTAGATACAGCCACATACAAATAGCCCTTAAACTCAATCATATCTCCCCAAATATTCATATTGAGGTTGTATTTCAATGCCGGACCATATCGTGGGCCAACAGAGGATTCTTTAAATAGCCGTAAAATAGCATTTTGATCCGTAAAGCCCTGCACCGTAATGCGCTGCCATCCATGTCCACCGACGTCTTCCACAGTTCAAACCCTGTCTCATCATTTCTGGTCAAGGCATAAAGGTTTCCCTGAAACGGGGTCAGCTGACAACATCAGTATTATTGCGGTCTCCAAAGCCGGGAGCGGATACCCGCTCCCATGTGGAACCATCCTCAGCAGTAATGGTCTCAAGAGCAGCAGGAACAGTATGCGGTGTTAGTGAATCCAAAAAGTTGAGTAGTGTAACTGACAATCAGGTCAGTCTGCTGCTGCCGGGTAATGGTAGCCGGGTTGTCGCCAGGAGCAGGATTAGGCTGCACAAATGTATAATCTGTAGCGCTGAAGCCATAGGCACCGAACTGGGAATGGTTTGCTCCCTGAAGAGCAACATAGCGCGTATCTGCCGGCAGATTGGGTTTTGAAGCATCAATTTTAGCACTGGTTGTATACGCGTCATTTGTGCCCCAGATGGATATGACCTTTACCGGCTTGGTGTTAAGTGATGCAGACGGGATATGAGGCCCATAAAACAATGCCGTTAATTTTATTGGAATGTGTATTATTTCCGGTAACGTACGAGCATGCGCCTACTCCCCCAAGGGAATGACCGCCGATGGACCACGTTGCTATTTCCGGATGGTTGCTGATAACTGCATCAGCCCGCCTCTGATTGCCTAAGATAGCTATGTAGCCGGGCATGGGGACAATTGCTACCAGATAGCCGGCTGCAGCAATGTCATGGGCCAGCACTGCATAAGCACGGGCATCAAGACACGCTCCGGGATAAATAATTAAAGCTTCAGTCGGAGATCCGCTGGCCGGTGTAAATTCATAATAATATTTTGGGTCACTGGTCCAGCTCGGTACATTTACTTGTGTTACCGTTACCTGACTGTCACTGTTCATGGCATCAAGTGCGGTTTGTAATGGCACATATGTAATGATCGCAATTGGATCACATTGTGCAGAAGCACTGCCGGTAAATGCAAAAAGAGATATAAGCGCAAAAATAACCATGAAGTAATTTATTCTTTTTGCTCTCCTTGTCATACGACCTCCTGATAAATTAGTGTTTTTTACCAATTCGATACTATTATCTTGCAACGTACTGCTAAAAAGCAAGCTTATCCTTATTGCTCTGAAAAATCTGACGCTTAATTAACAAAAGGCAGTAGCCGTAATGGACAACTGCCTTTTTATGTATGAGCGTTTTCCTGTGCTACTTATTTTCCAAACATCATCATATACAGCGACTTTGCCGTTGCGCTCGCCGGTCCATGCAGCGTGGCAATGCCTGACATATCAACATCTTCAAGCTTATAGTAGTAGGTTTTTCCTTTCTCAACCGACCAGTCAACAAATTTGTATGCCGCCCCCTGTGCCACGCTGCCCTTTGCAGGAATGAGCGCAGCATTAATCTTCACATACTCGCCGTTTTCAGTTTCCGCCCGGTAGATGTTAAACCCGGCATTGTCCTTCTCCGATGCGGTGGTCCAGTTCAGGATGATGCGTCTCCATGCGCCCTGTGCATCAAAGCCGGTAAGTTCTATCAGCGTCGGTTGCTCCACGCACTGGCAGTTATTGCAAACCTTGCCATTCGGGCAGTCTGCATTGGTCTCGCACTGCTCGCCCAGCTCTATACATCCATTGCCGCACACTGCTGCAGAAACCTGCCGGAAAATCTTTGCGCCGCCAAGCCCTGAGGGTGTTGAACTTGCGCCCTTGCTGCCGGAGACATACAGCTGGCCGTTAAAATCAGCAAAACCTTCAAAATTTATAATATCTTTATCGCCAAACCCGTTATTGGTTACCTGTGTCCATGTTGCTACATCCGACGTTTTCCATATCTGGGAGCCGTTTAGTTGGCTTAAATCAGGTGGGATAAGACTTGAGCCCGGTGGAACGTCAAATTCAGGAACATACTGGGTAATCATCCCGCCATACAGGGTATTGCCAAACGGAAAGAGGTTAACTGCAATGTTCTGGTACAGTGACCCTAAGGATTTGCAGTATATTGATAGCCATCAAATCCATTGGGATAAGGAGAAGTTCCAAGAGGATCAACGTAACTGGGATCCAGAGGATCTATATTGCCCTGGCCAACACTGTAATGCCAGCTTCCGTCATTTTTAATATCCGCAAGTCCGCTTGGGGCATATACCACTCGTGCGCCCATCCCCCACAATACCGGCTACAAGCTTATTGCTGAAATCAGCAAAACTCCATGCCTGAAAGTTGTACGTATTTGTTGCGCATGTCTGACGGGCTGCCAAAACCGTTTTCATTAGAGCCGGTAGTATTAGTGTCAACATTAATATCAACAATCATTTCCCAGCCGTTGGCTGTGAGCCGTGCCACTCTTGCGCAGCCGCCAAGGCCGCCCTGCGCAGGATCTCCTGTTGTCCCTGTTCCACCTGCATACAGCACCGGAGTCCCTGAAACTGATGAAACAATAAGGTCTGTTACACTACTCGATACTGGTTTGTAGCCTCCTGGATATGCGGCACCAACGGCACCCGTATGGAAATTTCCAAAGCTGTTAAAATTATACGGTGCGGGAACGTTTATCGTTGAAGCGGTTACATACCAGTCATCACCATTTTCCGTGTACCATATCTGCCCGCCATACTCATAATTGAGGCCGGTACTAACATACAGCTTGTTATTAAATATCCGCATAGCGGTGATGGTCTTGTTCCAGAAATCGCCAAACCCGTTTTCATCAGTAGCCATACCGATTTCATAAGCATCTCCCACATCAACAGCACCAAGGGTATAGGAATATTGTAGGGAACGGGTTATTGTAGGTCTTGCTCGCACAACCGGTGAACTTCGGTCTCCTGCCCTGAAGTATTGTATGTACCGGCAGTTTCATTCTGCTGGATGGTAAGGGTATTGCTGTATTGCTGATAATTCTGAACTTTCTGAATTTACCGCTCCCCGAGGTTATCTGCAGCACACCGCCTGCCCACTGATTGGCTGTCCAGGTCTGCGTAGCTGTCGGTAATCGTCGCGGTTGTGCTCCCGTCGTTAACGAGCACAGCTGGAGATTCCGGTTATTGTTCCAGTTTCATCAACGTCTCTCATGTCAGAAATAACCGGTTCCCAGGTGGTTCCGTCATATCGCCATATCTCAGCACCCGGTTGACCCGAGATAGTCTCCCTGCAGGCCTGAAGAAAAACCGAAATACAGCTTTCCGTTAAACACGATCATCCGGGCCCACACATTATTGATCCACGGATTGCCATAAACGCCATTGGTAACCCCTCCAGGAAACAGCACCTGCTCCCATCCGCCGGAGCTGTTAGTCCGCCATACTTCACAGCCCTGTACCTGGTTCCTGGTCAGGGCATACAGGTGCCCCTGATATTCTGCCATTGCCACTACTGACATATTGTTAATGTTATCCAAAGCCCGGAGGCATTGACCCGCTCCCAGTGCGAACCATCAAGTGCCAGTGAATAGTTTCAAGGGCTGTCGGGATAGTCTGCTGCAACCGATTGAGCTGCAGTTCCGCAGAAATACAGGGCCGACATGAAGATTATCAGGAATATTTTTCGAGCTGGTTTACTGATAGTTCCTTGTTTCATGTGAGATCCTCCTTGATAATATTAGCAAATTTATATTAATTTGAATACATATTACCATAAATCATGCGTATTGCAAGGAATTTTATTTTATTAAATTTTATACAGAGGTATTATATTTATCATTATTAATAATTTATTTAAACTATTGACTAAAAAAGTCAGAAGCTATAACAGCCTCTGACTTTTTTGTTCAGTCAATTATCCGGATAAAATAAAAACTATTTTAAAAAGCCCAGTATGAACCACGGCTTCGCGCTTGCAGGACCATGGGAAGTTATGTTGCCAGCAAGATCAACATCCTCCAGTTTATAATAATAGGTTTTACCTCTCTCCGTTCCCCAGTCAACAAAGCTGTATGAGGCTCCTTCTGTTAGCACTGCCCTTCGCAGGAATAAGTACAGCATTAATCTTTACAAACTCCCCATCCGCTGTTTCTGACCGGTAGATGTTGAAACCCGCATTGTCTGTCTCTGATGCAGTTTCCCAACTGAGTATTGTCCTTGCCCATGCTCCCTGAGCTTCAAAGCTTGAGAGTTCAATCAGCGTCGGCGGTTCCTGGCACTGACATTGACTGCATGTCCAGCCGCTGCCATGCTGCGATACACAATCGGCATTGGTTTCACACTGTTCCCCTGGATCGATATTACCGTCGCCACAACGGGGAGCTGTGTTTTCATAAACAAATATTGAAGCTGATGTTGGTCGGTAAATTCAAGTCCTTGACAACTCTTGTATCATAGATGGCAGCAACAACATCCACGTCACCGTCGCCGTCTATATCATCAAACTTTGCTTCGGCGGGCATACAGCCTACATCAGAATAGAGAGCTGCCCGCTTGAATTTCAAGTCTGATGAAGTGGAGCCGGCACTTTCATAATAGTAGAGCTTGCCTTTTCCATCGCCCGGCACCAGCAGATCCGGGAACCCGTCGCCGGTGATGTCCTGAGCCTTAACCATTCCCGGCGAGCCCTGGCCATTATAATCATTGAAGTCACGGTCAACGCCGTATACGTCCGCAAGCACGGCAGTGTGATCATTCGGATCAAGGGCAGGATTCCCGGTTTCTATGGTTAAAGGCGTCCACTGTGACGTAGCTGCAGGATTAGAGGGAATTTCAAAATAGTAAACACCTGCCGGCCAGTAGCGAAGCGGTGAACCGCTGTAGGTGCTGTACTGCTGATGCATATGGTTGGTTACCACCAACTCTTTTTTGCCATCGTTATCAATATCAGCGACAACAACCTCCATGCCCTTGCCAATAGCATTGGGGGAGGTCCACTCATTATCTATGGTATGTCTATCCCATGCAAGATTGTGATTAGCAGCAAGAGCTGCTTTTCCAGGATTTTTAAACCATATCAGGCTGTCACCATCGGGATCACCGGGTGCTTTTCTTACAAAACCCGCAGCGTAAATAAAGAACTGTGGAGCAACAATATCAAGGTTTCCGTCTCCGTCTATATCAGCCATTTCAAACAGGAAACCGCCTCCGTCACCAATCTGGTAGGGACCTGAATAGCCCGACGGATAGGTTACAAGGTCTGTCTCCTTCTTGAACCATTCCATCCATGTGTATTGCAAACTGTCGATTTCCATTGCCAGTACCACATATGATTTTTAGTGGTGACAAAGTCTTCGAGGCCATCACCGTCAAGGTCAACAAACCGGGCTCGATGATAGCTGGTAACCGACTATTACAGTTGCTAGGTTCACAGTGCCACTCGGACAATTACACAGGGACATTTGGAGCCGTACCGTCATCTATTTCTTGATAAATTGTCATGCTTTACCCAGTTAGACGGTTGCAGAATATCTGCTGCCAAGATTTTCAAGCCAGTAAATACCGCCGCTGCCGCAGAGATACCAGGCCAAAATAAAGTTGTCCATCACCATAATATCCAAGTCTCCATCACCATCCATATCACGCAGAACCGTCTCATTGGGGAAGGCAAAAGTCTCGTTGATAACAGCTTGTGTCCAGTTGTCGAGGCCGCTGCCATTTCTTTTGAAAATTGCAACAGCGCCGTCTTCCCGGCACTATAAATATCCCCATCAATGCCAACACCTGAAGTGCAGATTATTTCTTTTTTCCCATCATTATCAATGTCACCAATGGTGAGGTATGAAGCGCCCGGGAAACCGGTAACATCAGGTGCTACGGGGGTCGATGTGGTTATGCCCGTTACAGTATGCCTGATAAATTTACTTGCAACTGTCTGGTCTTCGGTAACTGTGACAGACGCTGAGACTGGTATGCTGTATCCCAATACTATGCATACCAACAGAGATATTATGCAGTAATAACTCATTTTACTTCTTGCCTGCGGTCTTTTTCATAGCCATTTCCTCCCTAAATTGTTATTAATTAAAAAAACAAGCAATCTTTATTTATATTTAAAAACCAAATATATAAATTATTTAAATTAAATTTGGCTCCAGTGCCAATAAATTTTATCCAAAATAGAATATTAAGTCAAGAAAATAAAACAAACCATGATAAAAATAAAACACCATCTTTCTTAAACTATTAATATATAGTTGTTTTTTATTGTCTTTTATCGTCACAATGATTACACTATAAACTTATTGATCAGCGTTTCTATGGCCTGTTTGATTTGAGTCTCATTTATAGACTCAGCATTATTAATGATAGCACTTCTGGTTCGTTGTAAAAACAGACCATAATATAATAACTGGCTTGCGCCTCCGAACATAAGAGATAAAATCTGCGGTGGGATTGAATTGTCAATCAAGCCTGCTGTCTGCGCTTGTTTTATTATATCAATTATCGTGATCATGAGATTTCTTATTTTCTTCAGTAATTTTTTCAAATTTCGCTCTCAATCGTTCACTTTTCAATATTTGATCCTGCGGAAGCCCTTCTTTTAAAATATTTCCCCAATACAAAGAATCATCATCGTTGAGAATAATGTCATTAAAGACCGCAAAGTATAACCGTAGTTTTTTAACCGGATCATTTTCTTTGGTTAGCACTTGTTGATGCGTAGAATTCAGCTTTTCGAGGAAAAAAAGCATCAATGAAACGATCAGATCTAATTTGTTCTCAAAATAAAAATGAATTAATCCCCGTGACACTCCGGCCTCTGCAGCAATCTGCGATAACGTCGCGCCGCTTTATCCAGATGGGAGATGAGATAGATATTTCGCGTTTCTTTATCACAATAATTGTACGGCTTTATAGTTTTTCATTTTAAATATGTTTTCGTGCAAAATAACCATGGATAGCGGAATCAATATTTGTAATTCCAAATAACTTTTCGCTCAAACAATTCTGAGTATTATTTGACCTTACCGGTAAAAACAGGTATAGCTCAAACAGTGGTATTCAAGGGTCTCAGTCACACCGCAACAAAAACAGAAACCATCATGAAACAAGACTGTCTCTTTGCTTTTTCAGTCTTTATACTCTTATTCATAGTTTCATTTATCTGCAGCATAGTATTAGGCATGGGGAAAGCCGAAAGCCTCCATGAACCCGCATCTCTCTGGATGTATGCGCGGCGCGGGCTCATGATAATCTTTGGTATTGTAATACCATGGCTCCGGGGAAAAGATAACTCTCACGGCATTCGGCTGGAAGGCAGAATCAAAATGGATTTTTATAACAATCGGGGCCGGCGTGCTTATCGGTCTCGGCAACAAGGGCGGCTTTGATCCGGCGAGCCTGATTGCGATCATCCTTGCCCTGTTTCATACCTTTGCCACAGAACTCTTTTTCAGAAGATATCTGCTGAAAACATTCAGCGCCCTCTTTACCAGCTTGTGGCCCCCTATTCTGCTGTCTTCTTTTATGTACGGCTTATTCTATCTCACCGTATGGACGACATGGGGATTGCCAATACCGGGCAGAATTATTTTTGTCTTTTTATTCACCGGCCTCGGCATTCTCTTTTCTTACAGTTATAAAAAATCCGGCAGTTTTCTGGTGCCGTGGCTGATGCACTTTTTCGGCGTGCTCAGCTACCGAATGCTGTTTTAACTCCTACACGAGCATTTTATGAAACGACTTAAAAAAATAGGTACCGTCATTATTGCGCTGCTCCTGGTCCTGTACCTCGGCCTTGTGGTTGTTGCCTTTCTGCCGCAGGAAACCATTCCGGTGAGCCAGCTTGCCGGGCCGCAGGATAAATTTGTCACCGTCAACGGCCAGACTATTCATTACCTGCAGCAGGGGAGCGGCAAGCCGCTCATTTTAGTCCACGGCTTTGCCGGATCAACCTATACCTGGCGCAAGCTGATACCGCTTCTTGCCGACCGTTATACCGTGTATGCCCTTGATCTTTTAGGCTTCGGCTTATCCGATAAGCCGGTGGATGGGAACTATGACCTTGATGCACAGGGAAAACTGGTTATCGGATTTATGGATGCTCTGCATATTCCCAAGGCAACCCTGGTCGGCCACTCCATGGGCGGCGTTGTCGTGGGGTACGCGGCGCTGGATGCGCCGGCAAAAGTTGATTCTCTCATCCTGGTCAGCCCCGGTTTTTACGGCAAGGGCGCGCCGTCATTTGTGCGCTATCTGTTTTTCCCGCTGGACCGGGTCATGGCACGGCAGTTTTATAAAAGGGCAGTGCGGGCCGCGAGCATCGACCGTTCGTTTTATAATAAAGCACTCATTACCGACGAGCTGATTGACGGCTACCTGCTGCCCACAAAAACGCCAAACGCCGCGGATGCGCTTGCCCGGATGATGAGCAGCGTCACCACCCGCACCTACGAAGGACTGGCGGATAAGATTTCCGCGCCCGCTCTCATGGTGTGGGGCGACCATGACATTAACAACCTGCCGCAGGACGGGGAACGTCTAAAAAAGGAATTGAAGCAGTCCCGCCTCGTGACCATAAAAGAATGCGGGCACTATGTTCAGGAAGAAAAGCCTGAAGAGCTTGCCCGGGCAATAAAAGATTTCCTCGGATAAAAAAGTCCTCTGCGCACTATCCCGCATTGCCTGAGTTGCCCCATTTTTATCTTGACTTATTTTCGGTGGTCTATTAAAACGTGAGTTGACGGATGTAGTTTAAGAGAATATATCCTGACAGGAGATACCGTAACCTCATCTAAAGGAGATCGCTATGGCAATTTTAATAAGCATCATTGTCGTTCTAGTCCTCGCAGCAGGTTCTTTATATGCCTTGTTTAAATATAAAAACCGGCCGCTGACGCCAGACTACTACGCATACTTTAAAACACAGGACACGGTGCCGGTGGGTAAGGTGGGCATTTTCTCCACCGCTCTCATCATGCCGGAAAACCACAATCACGCGTTCTTTCACAATATCGTTATTAAAATTTTTAAAGTCATCGTTCCCTGGCCGTTTCGCCTCCTGGCCACAAAAGACAGCGGCGTGGCTCTCCTTGATCCGCACCATGTCCATGCCCGGGAAAAATTTGAGCCCACCCGTCTTGAAGATGCTTTCGGCAGGGACCTGTGACCTTGACGGAGTTCCCTATCTGCAGAAATATAAAGAGGGCCAGGTTGCCTGGGTGCCGCCCTCATCCCGCATCTATCTTGACCACGGGTTTTTCCTCTACAAGGGGCATCCCTGCGGTGAGCCATCGCTCGCCGGCAAAGTTGCCAACAAATCCCGCCTCTATTACTACGGCCACGGAACTGTGCAGACAAAGCTGCCGCACTGGGTAGAAAGCTTTAAAATAATCAACGGCGCTTTTGAACGCATCCAGCAGAAATACAAAAATGTTGAATGCCGCGCGGAAACAAATATGTTCCTCCATGAAATGAAGCAGAAACTGCATGAAATGCTTGACGCGGGCTGCGAAACCATAATCCTTACATCGCCCATGGCGATCTATTCCCACTTTGAGGAATTCAACTCCGGGTTCCGGCACTGCTTTGAGTATATCGAGGAATGGGAGCATCACCATCCCGGCAAAAAAATAAAAGTCATCATTGCACCGCAAATGGGCAACTATCAGCCGCTGCGCCAGGCATTTCTTGACATGCTGAAAGACCGCCTGGATTCGATTCCCGAAGGATCAAAAGTTTTTGTTGGCGTCACCGTGCATGGCATGCCCTGGGATAACTTCCCCTGGGAAGCCTGGCTTGAGCTGGCACCTGTTTACCGCGACAAGCTGTTCGAAGAAGTCAAGGCGCTTCTGGCAAAGTATAAATTTGCAAAAACCGAAGCGGTTATCTGCCAGGATGAATTTTCAGATCCGATCTGGGACCCGCAGCAGAAATACCTCTCAACCAACCGCGCCTACTGGAAGGCGATCAATGACGGCTATGACTATGCAATCGGTCTGCCCATAGAGTTCTTCGCGGAAAACTCCGACACCCTGATGCACCATGCTCAAAAGTGTTTCGAGAAATTCGATAAATACAACATTGACGAACCCATTGATTACCCTGACTGGTCTGTTCCCTATACCCGCGAACTGGTGCAGGGGAAAACCCACGTCATCTACAACGGGGTTCCGGTAGGAAAATACCAGAAGCATGTGATCGAGGCATATTTTCAATCACTTGATGAAGTAATGGCAAAACGTAAGGCAGCATAGCAGAAGTATGAAAATAACCGTCGCAGTCATTGGCGCGAGCGGCTACTCAGGTCTTGAACTGGTGCGGCTGCTCTCACAGCACCCGCAGGTGAAGATCACCGTTGTTACCTCCGAGCGCTACGCTCGGCAGCCCCTTGACCGGCTCTTCCCTTCCCTTTTGCCGCGGCTCAATATCCTCCTGGAGCCCCTGCAGCCGGAGAAGATTGTCAAGAAGGCTGATTTCATATTCACCGCCCTTCCCCACAAGGAAGCCATGGAGGTCATGCCCTTTTTCATGCAGAGCAAAAAGCGGGTGGTTGACCTGAGCGCTGATTTCCGTTTCAAAGACCGCCGTCTCTATGAGAAGTGGTACCAGAAGCACAGCGCGCCGGAGCTTCTTGCGAGCGCAGTGTACGGGCTGCCGGAATTAAATCGCGCAAAAATTAAGGCTGCACGGCTGGTGGCCAATCCCGGCTGCTACCCGACCAGCGCCCTTATTCCCCTGCTGCCGCTGGTCCAGGAGGGACTTATTGCGCCGGGCGGCATCATTGTTGACTCGAAATCAGGGGTCAGCGGAGCGGGACGGAGCGCGAATGTTACCTCGCTGTTCTGCGAGGTAAGCGAATCCTTTAAAGCCTACAGCGTTTCCAACCACCGCCATCAGCCGGAAATTGAGGAGCAGCTCAGCCTTGCCGCGCACAAGCCGCTGAGCATTACGTTTGTTCCCCACCTGGTGCCCATGAACCGCGGCATACTCAGCACCATATATGCTGATCTGAAAAAGCCGCTGAGCCTTGACGAGGTCAGAGCTGTTTTCAAAAAGTATTACGAGAAAGAAAAATTTGTGAGGATTTTTCCGGAAGGCATGCTGCCGCAGACCGGATGGGTGCGGGGTTCTAATTATTGTGATGTGGGATTTGTGCTGGCCGGAAAAAAGAAGCTTATCATTATCTCGGCCATCGACAACCTGGTGAAAGGCGCTGCGGGTCAGGCAGTGCAGAACATGAACATCATGCTGGGGTTTAAAGAAGAGACGGCGCTGGAGCAGATAGCGCTCTATCCGTAAAACCCAAATTGCAAAATCCAAATGTCAAATTAAATTCAAATGCCAAATACTCCATTTGTGCTTGTCATTTATTTGGCATTTGAGCTTTGTCATTTGACATTTAATCCTGGTGGGCCGTAATGGAATGTAACCTCAAGAAGAATATGCAGTCCTGCACCTGCACCTACGAGCCCTGCTCACGCAAGGGCAAGTGCTGCGAGTGCGTGCAGTATCACCTGCGCAACAATGAAGTGCCCGGCTGTTTCTTCCCGCCGGAAGTGGAGCGCACCTATGACCGCTCGCGCAGGCGCTATATAGAGACATTTAAAAAGTAACATCAGGCCGTATCAAAGCACAGCGCCGCCCGTATTCCATCCACCGCACAGCTCATAATCCCGCCCGCATATCCTGAACCCTCCCCTATGGGAATCAAGCCGCTCACGCCAACAGCATGAAAATTATGCGGGTCTCTTTTTATCCGCACTGGCGATGATGTCCTGCTCTCCACGCCGAACAGTGTCCCCTGATCTATAAAGCCGGGCATTTTTTTATCAAAATGAATGAGCGCCCGCTTCAGCGGCTCATGCAGAAAATCCGGCAGCAGTTTCCCAAGATCAGCGGTGCAGCACCGGGCAGACATGAGCAGGCAGGAATAACCGTCGCTCCTCTACCGCCCATCACAAAATCGCGCGCTGCTTGAGCAGGTATCATGAAATTTCCATTGCCGGATATAAATGCTTTCTCCTCCAGCTGCCGCTGCAGCGCAATACCGGCAAGAGGCTGCTGCGAGCCGAAATCATCCGGCCCGACCGTCACCACCACGGCAGCATTTGCCCAGGAAGAGTCCCTCTGGTAAGCGCTCATGCCATTGGTCACCAGCTCTCCCTGCCGGGATGAGCAGGCAATGACAAAGCCTCCCGGGCACATGCAGAAGGTATACACCCCTCTTCCGGTCCTGCTGTCTTTAAAGCTTAAAAAATAGTCAGCAGCTCCCAGCCCGGCAGTGCCTGACCATTTCCCCCACTGCTGTTGGTTGATAAATTCCTGCGGGTGTTCAATCCGCAAGCCCATGGCAAAACCCTTGGCCTCAAGCTGAGCTTCGCGCTGTTCAAGCAAATAATATATGTCCCGGGCACTGTGACCGGTGGCCAGAAAAACTGTTTCCGCTGCTATAAACTGCTCCCCCGCCTGCACACCGCTGATGCGTCCGTCTTGTACCGGTAGGTCAAGCACTCTGGTATTAAAATAAAATTCTGCGCCGCGCTGCTGAAGGTGTTCAACAACCAGGCTGATAACCCGGCGGATCCGGTCAGTGCCAAGATGGGGCTTATTGCTATAGAGAATTTCTTCGGGGGCGCCAAACCTGACCAGTTCCCTGAGCACCTTGTCTTTTAACGGGCTCTTTATCCGCGTGGTGAGCTTCCCGTCGGAGAAGGTGCCCGCCCCTCCCTCGCCAAAAAATACATTTGATTCTGCATCAAGAGTTCCGCTCTTCCAGAACGCATCAACGTCTCTGACGCGCTGTGCCATGCGCGCGCCCCGCTCGATAAGTATCGGCTGCACACCCCGTTCTATCAGGGTCAGTGCGGCAAAGAGTCCTGCCGGGCCGCAGCCGATAATGACCGGCCTGGATGTAAGCCCGGTTATTGCAACAGGGGCTGTTTCCTGTGGTTCTGTGAAGGTTTCGACGTCGCTTCGAGCGAGGATTTTTTTGAGGGCATTTCCGGGTGCTGCAAGCTCTATGAGAAGCGTGTAAACCAGATCAATCCGCTCCTGGCGGGAGTCTATAGAGCGCCGGAGAATCCGGATGTGTACAATGTCAACATCTTCCGCTCCCAGAACATTTTTAACCAGCACCATGAGGTCAGGAGCTGCATCGAATGGATGCCTGATATTTGTCAGCTTAATGCTGATTGTTTCTTTTTCTTCAGCCACTCGATTACCTCTTCGCGACTATTAAACATCCCGGTTCTTTCGCCGTCGTGTATCTCGCGCAATATCGTCCCC
>CAWDOY010000031.1:0-72744 GCA_963803975.1 uncultured delta proteobacterium | reverse complement strand
AAGATATAATTTGAAATACTATTAATAAAGAAAATCTGTTTTAGCATAACACCCTCCCCTTCAATCCCCTCCCATGCGAGGAAGGGGAAAAATTGTTTAACTGTTTTTTCAGCATAGAAAAGGAGACGCCATGTCCCAGGCACCGGATATTTTCGTTGAATACGCCGGGTGGATGAAGCGCGTATTATTCTCACTGCCGCCGAGCTTGATGTTTTCACCATGCTTGATGGAAAGCCGCAGACCGCGGAGGAGCTTGCGCGCAAGCTGAAGGCTGATGCGCGGGCTGCCGAGAGGATACTTGACTGCCTGGTTGTTTTTATGTTGCTGAAAAAAGAAGAATGGGCGCTACGCGCTGAGTGAGACCGGAGCTTTCTTTTCCTCGCGTCACCCTGAATCAGTCCTTCCCATGCTCCTGCACATGAACAACATGTGGGACAACTGGACACGGCTTACGGAAACAGTGCAAGAGGGGAAAAATACCAGCCTGAGATTCAGTCATTGACGCAAAGGACGAGGCGGTGACCAAAGCGTTCATCGGCGCCATGCACGTTATCGGCAAAAGCATGTCGCAGGATATTGCCGCATCATATAATGCAGGCCGCTTTAAACGGCTGCTTGACATCGGCGGAGGGTCCGGTACCTACACTATCGCATTTCTTGAAAAGAATCCAACATGACCGCTGTTATCTTTGACCTGCCGGATGTCATCGCGCTTGCTGCCGAACGGCTGAAGGCTGAAGGATATCTTGAGCGGGTGAAGCTTGCGGCAGGGGATTTTTTTAAGGATGCACTGCCGCAGGAGTAGAACCTGGCGCTGCTTTCAGCAATCATTCATCAGAACAGCCCGCAGGAGAATATTTCTCTTTACCGAAAAATGTACCAGGCCCTTGAGCCGGGCGGAGCGGTACTGATCCGCGACCACGTAATGGATGAATCCCGCACCCGGCCGCCGGCAGACGCGCTCTTTGCAGTAAACATGCTCGTGCACACCACCGGCGGTGATACCCGTACCTTCAGGGAAGTAAAAAAGACACTGCTGACAGGCCGGCTTTCAGGATGTGAAGACTACCGCGCAGCGGCGAACGAATGGACTGTCTGGTGGAAGGAAGGAAACCGACTTAATCATCCCCGAACAGTTCGACGGCCCGCTGCATAAGGCTTGGTATCGGCAGCTTTGAACGGGCGCTTCTCCACGCACTGGCCGCACTGCTCGCAGTTTGCCGGGTCGCTCTTCAGGCGTTTTTAAGCACCTCATTGTAGGAGCGCTTCTTCATGTCCGGGCTGAGCATCTGCCCGCGCATAAGGTCCATCACCCCGACGATGATGATGCCCTGCGGGCAGGGCATGCAGTAGCCGCAGCGGTGACAGTATTCCGCGCCAACTTCTTTTCCCAGCTTCTCAAGCCTCAAGATCCTCATCTAACAGCGGCTCCGCGCGGCTGCCGAACACCACGTTCTTTTTAACTTCCTCGATATTGCGCATGCCGGGAATCACGCAGTCAACCTCGTGCTGCAGAATCCAGCGCAGCGAAAGGTCATAGAGGCTTGCCAGCTGGCCGCCGCCAACCGGCTTCATCACGACCGTTCCCAGGTCCATCTTCTCCGCGAGGGGCATTACCTTATTTAAATATTCATTCTCAATGATGTTAAAGGGAAATTCGATGACATCAAAGCGGCCGGTTTCCATGGCCTGCAGAAGGGTCTTCGGGTTGTGGGCAGTGGCCGGATAAAATCGATCTTTCCTTCTTCGCGCGCCTCTTCAAGGGCCCTCAAGCCCCCTGCCTGGAAAGAACCAGCTTAACCTTTTCCGGGCTGTCAAGAAAAGCAAGCTGGAAAATATCTATCACTTCACGGGAGGTGCCCTTCACCAGTCTCTCCAGAGCAAGGTCTACATCATACTTGAGCTCCTCATAGGTCTGGCGCATGCTCTTCACTCCGAGATAGCAGTCGCCGCGCCGCGCCTTTAGCACCTGGCCGATCTTGGAGGCGCCATCCAGATATACTTTCTCCGAAGCAAACTGGTTGCCGCCCTCGTCAAGGTCAAAATAGTTCACCCCCTGGTCAAGGGCGTAGTTGATCGCCTCGATTACTACATCAGGGGGCTGAAACACGGTCGGCAGCCCGCCGTAGGCGATGGCTGACACATTGAGGTTGGTCCTTCCGAGTCTGCGGTACTGCATGATTCCCCTCCCCTTAATCCCCTCCCGTGAAGGGAGGGGAGATTTAACCAGCTTCTCTGGGACATTTAAACAGCTATCCCTCTCCCCCGGCGGGAGAGGGCTGGGGTGAGGGGGTAACCTACTTCTTCCACTCGTACTTGTGCATCGAGAAGTCCGGGTGGTACTCTTTCAGGATGATGTGCTGCGGAATGATTTTTATGATGTTGAGCGCGGAGAGGAATTTTATCACGGTCTCGTCAGCTGCTTTGCCGGAGAGATTCTGCGCTTTCAGCATCGGGTTCAGAAGCTTTTTGCCCACTGCAAGCAGGTTCCATTTTTTCATCTTTGCATTGAAGAGCTTTGCGTTATTCCGCACATTGATAAGCTCGGTGGTGCCGAAGATCTGCAGGCTGCGCTGAAATTTTCCGTGGTCCAGGGGCTGCTCGTAGACCACGGCAGATACTTTGGGGTTTCTTTTGAGGTTTGCTATTTTGCCGCCCGGCTCGCCGAAGATATAGATGCTGAGACCTTCATTGAAAAATTCAAGCACCGTGGCGCGCGGCGTATCATTATACGAGGTTGCCAGCACCAGCGCGTTGTGATGCAGCATGCCGCAGCCGTATTTCCCCGGTTTCGGGTCAACGCCGCCTGAGGTTTTATCGAGGAAACTGATGATGTCTTTTTTTATCCGGGCCTTGGTCTTTTTTTGCAATGCGGGCATGGCATTCTCCTTTTTTAAAAGTTAACCACAGAGCTCACAGAGATTATTTTGTTTACTCTCTATCCCCAGCGCGTCACTACCAGATCAATAATATCATAAACCGGCAGCGGACTATCAATCTGCGAGGCTGCGGAAAGATTTGTTTCGCAAAACGGACATGCAGAAACAAGCGCCTGAGCGCCGACATCGCGCGCGGCCTTCACCGCTTCAAGGCCCGATGTCCTGCGCGAAGATGCCTCCGTCAAAAAGGCGCATACCACCACCCGCTCCGCAGCAAATGGTGTTCTCCCGTGTGGCTATCCGCTCCACAAGTGTTATGCCCGGCAGTGCTTTGAGTATAGCGCGGGGCGGATCAAATACCTCGAGATGTCGTCCCAGATGGCAGGGGTCATGATAGGCCAGGGTTATATTCTGCTCTCTTGTAAAGGTAAGTTTGTTTTCCTTTATAAGCCGAGCCAGATATTCAACGAGATGGTATACCTTCGGCGCAAGTTTTTCCTCCGCCGGAGCATATTCTTTTCTAAACATATTGCAGCAGCCGGCGCAGAGCGTCACAATAGTTTCGCAGCCAAGGCTGTTGAGCAGTTTAACGTTGTTTGCAATCATCTCTGCGGCAAGCTCCCGGGCGCCGATGCGCTGTTGCACGCTGCCGCAGCAGGGCTCCGCTGCGCCAAGTATTCCCAGATCAGCCCCTGCTGCCTGGAGCACAGCTACAGCTTTTTTAATGCGCGGGGTCAGCTCCGGATTCAGGCTCATGGTGCATCCGGCAAACAACAGTACATCGGCCTGCTCTTTCTGCGCATCTTTGATCTTGAGCCCCTTTGCCCATTTCCCCCGAGCCGAACGCGGCATGCCCCAGGGATTGCCGAACTGGCGTGTCGCGGCCAGCGCGCGGTGATACGCTTCAGGTACATATTCGGGATGCTCCCGCAGCAAATCAGCCCGCAGCGCCTCGACTATCGCGGGATTATCAACGAGGGGGCTGTTCGTGTCCGGATCGGTGGCGCCGCACTGGGTCATGCAGTTGCCGCACATGGTGCAACTGTAGGCGGCGCTTGCCAGTCCGGCGGATGGTTCGATCTGCCCTTCCAGAAGGGCCTGCGCCAGTATTATTTTTCCGCGGGAGGAAAAGCTTTCAAACCCCGGGCTGGCCTGTTTCACCGGGCAGACATACGGCAATTTGCCCGTCATTTTGTAGCGGCACACACCGCACTTGCGACAGCTGTAGATAAAGTGTTTGACCTTTTCAAGCTCCTTCATGGTCGATTTCGCCATAGTCATTCTCCTCCCTCGTGCAGATAGCTTCCCGCCCACAGCCCCGGATTGATAATGCCGTTCGGATCAAGTACCGTCTTAACCGCATCAAACAGGCGCTTGAAGCCTGGCGACCAGCATGAGGCATTCAGGTCGGCCATGAACCCCTGGTTGTAGACATCAATTGAGCCAAGGCTGTGGGCGTATTTCTGAAAGTCTGCCATAAGGGTCCGGGCAAATGCTGTAGCCTGCGGGTTCTCGACATCGGCAAAGAAAGCGTCGATCTCCCCGGTTATGGTGCTCGGGTCACTTGAGGTGAAGAACTCCCAGGTTGTGCGCAGGCGCAAGCCGAGCTTTTCAGCCTCTTTAAGCCGCTCATTGCGCCAGCTGATGAGCTTTTTATATACCGGGGGAAAACTCTGCCGGGGCAGCGTGAAGGGCAGCCATGCCGCGATGCCGAAGCTGTTGAAAATGGCCATCCAGTCCATTTCGCTATCTTCACCCGTCGGCGTTCCCATGGCCTCTGCCATGGCGTCGAGCATGGGGTCGCGCCGTGCTCCGCACTGTTCGGCAAGGCTGTGTATGATGGCGAGCTTGGCATCAAGCTCCGCCGCGTCATGGCCCTGCATCATCGCCTGCACGGTAAAGGGCGCCACCGCATCGGTATCCCCGACAAAATTTTTCATGGCTCCGGCGCCGAAAACCAGCACCGGATCGTAACGCTGCACCGTGCGCCGCTCCACATGCATGCGCACCATCTCCATCGCAGGCTCAAGCTCGTCGAAGGCGAAGATGCCAGCCCGCACCAGAGAAGGCTGTCTCGTGGTGCGGATGGTCGCCTGGGTTTTAATGCCGAAGGAGCCGCCGTCACCAATAAATATGCCGGCAAAATCAGGGCCGCCCAGGTTGCGGTTGAAAAAGACCGGCTGGTGAATGTTCGTTCCGGGCCCGCCGCCGGTCTGCACGATGGTGCCATCGGCAAGCACCACGGTGATGCTCACGATATCGGTCCAAAGACCCGCTGCTCCGGCAGCGCCTGATATCCAGCCTCCAAGAGATACCATATGCAACGGGGCAAACGGCGCCCACATGTACACGCCTTTCTCCCTGCAGGCAAGCACGAGCTTATTAATGATAATTCCTGCCTGTGCCGTGACGGTCATTCCTGCCGTGTTGACTTCAATCACCTGGTCCATGCGCGTCATATCAAGCAGCACGGTGCGCTCCGCATCGCCCCGGGCGAGCCGTAAATGGTGGCGCCGCCGCCGCGCGTGACAATAGGCACGCGATGCCGGTTGGCAAGAGCCGCAATGCGCGAAACCTCTTCAGTTGAACCCGGCCGTACGACGAGCGCTGACTGGGTGCCGCCAAACAGGCTTGCATCCTGCGTATAGGTAAACCTCGTCACCGGATCATCGGTAATATAGGAGGCTCCGACAATGTCACAAAGCGCCTTCAACAGGTCTTTAGAGTGGTTTTGTGTCATGATGTTACATCCAGTTCTTGGAAATTAATGAAGCGGAAACTTATACATCCCGTAGAGGAATGAAATGAAATCTATGAACCAGGAAATCTCGACCACTGCGATGAGCACATGAAACAGCGGCTTATTGCCCTTTTTGCGCACAATGAGCGCCGCAACATAGGTGAGCCACACCACAAAGCCGAACGCGATGGCAAAGATGATAACGCCGTTGGTGCCCTTCAGGTCTGAGCTCAGCGCCTTGACCCCGAGCACCGGCAGAATACTCATGAGAAAATCAAGGATAACACCGCCGGACATTATCCAGACAGAGAGCGTGCTGCCATTGTCGCGAAAGGATTTTGCCGCTCCCGCCATGAACGTGCAGTAGGCAACGATATACAGAATCTGATTCAGTTCCACAGGCAATCCTTATCACCAGCAACAGAAAAACATAACCACAGTCCCGACAACTATCGGAAACTCAAATAAACATTTTATCTGGAACTCATGAACTTATGAAAATAAAAAACAATAATTCTGATTTCGCGAGTTCCAGATTATATAATTTTGAGAACACAGAGGATCCCTCGGTGAACTCTGTGGTTCCATCTCAGCTCTTACGCTATTTACCAGCACCAGTCCATGCCGCCGTCAACCGAGAGCACCTGGGCGGTGATATAGGATGCCTCGCCTGAAGCGAGAAAGGCAACGGCCGAAGCGATTTCTTCCGCTTTACCGATCCGCGGAATGAGCAGCTGCCCGCTGGCAACTGACTGCTCAATCAGCCAGTCCGCAAATGTGTCCTTCTCCATCATCATCTCTGATTCCACTTCATGCCAGATTTCAGTCGCCACCACGCCGGGGGTCACGCAGTTCACCCTGATGCCCATGGGCCCAAGCAACTTGGCAAGATTCTTGGTGAACATGATGACCGCTGCCTTTGAGGCAGGATACGCTCCTGACATGCTTTTTGCGGAGCGGGCCATAATTGATGAGAGCGTGACGATCGAGCCCGGAATATTGTTGTCAATCATGTTCTGCGCGCAGGCGCGGCTGAAAAGAAATGAGCCCCGCGCGTTGATATTAAAAATCCGGTCCCATTCCTCAACACTTAGGTCAAGTGCCGATGACTGGGTCTCACTCACCGCGGCATTTGATACTGCCACGTGAACCGGCCCGAAGGTACTGACTGCTTTTTTGATGAGCTCATTGATTGATTCCAGCTCAGCTACATCAACCCTGATATACTGTGCTGTCCAGCCCTTATCCCTGATCTCCTGCGCAACCTTCTCGCCACGCTCGCGGTTGCGGTTGGCGATTACCACCTTTGCACCTTCAGCGGCAAAACGGTGGGCAATGGCCCGTCCGATGCCGGTCGCGGCGCCGGTTACTATAACATGCTGGTCAATAAACCTTCTCGCTCCTGTTTCCATGATGCTCCCCTTTGATATTCATAGATACCGGGAACCACGCATAATTGGCGGGGTTCCGCACATATACCACGCTGCCTAAAAAACAATCTCAAAGACCTTTTCCGTCTTTTCTTCACCGAACACCCCGAGCATCAGGGGGTGACCGGGATCATTCTCAGCCATGATTTTCCGTACCGCTGCCTTTTTGCGCTTGCAGAATGCCGCTTCCTCAGCTTTCTGCACCGGCGCTGCTTCCTGCCACAGCTTTACATAGGCCTGGCCATATTCCTGAACAACCGGGTCAATATGGGCCACACCGTCTTCGGTCAGGCGGAACAGCGTGCGATAGGGAGAAAATGCCCAGCCGGCAAGGGAACTGAGATCAAAATGTTTTTCCGCGACCCCGTCACCGAGTTTTTCAAGCGCGTTCGCCTTCATCTCGAGAAGACCCAGCAAATACTTTTCTCCGTATTCAGGCCACACCACAATGTCCATGACCGGCATGAAATCAAAAATAAAGAAGCTCATGCCCGGCATCTGCGTGAGATTGCACCAGAATACCGGAAAATCATAGGACTCGTCCGGCCAGATAATTATCGACTGCTCGGCAACCGACATGGAGTGAATCTCAATGGCGGAGAAGACAGCCTTGGAGATTTTTTCTCCGCGATACACGTCTATATACACTCTGCCGTCCTCGGCTTCGATATGCTTGAGTGCCGGGTCTATGGCAACAGATTTCAGGGACAATTTTTCCAAGGCCTTTCTGCCTGCATCGAGCAGCGGGTACTTAACGTCCATGGCATCTCCTCCTTTTTGTTTGCGTATTGTTGAAACAAACCAGGAACACTGAAAAACTGCTGACACAGAGGTCACAGAGGATTTATAAAATTTTTCAAATCCTGTTTCTCTGTGTGCCCTGGAAGCGAGATCCTGTGGTTTCAACCCCCGTAGCATTAATCATGGTTCTATAACGGCGAGCAGCCGCTGCGCCTGGTCAGACCCTAAAAATTTGGTGAGCGGGCCTGCGCCCGGATCGTTTTCGCGGTAGAACTTTCTGATGTTGGCCCTGCGCGCGTATACCAGCTTCATATAGTCAGAGTTGGGGTCGCGCGGTTGCGCGTTTTTCCAGAGCCCGACCCACGCCTTTAAATAATCTTTGGCGCAGTTCAGAAGCATGTCCATGTTCTTCGGCTCTTTTTTTATGGTTCCGGTGATGATGTAGGGTGAATGGACCGCGCGCACCCAGTGAAACACGCTGTTTTTCAGGCCGGGCATTTCACTGTAGTTCTGATAGAGCTCTTCGAGGGGGTTATAAAGATAGTTTTCAAGATAATCGAGGTTTCTCCCGGGGTCATCGCTCGGGAGCAGGTCGGCGATGAAAAAGATGTGATCTTCCGACTCGTCCCAGTCCACAACAAAGTAGGGCAGGTCATACTCATGCCCCGGCGTGATAATGATGACATCCGCCACCATCTGGCCGAAAAAGTTCAACGACGACACGCAGATTTTTTCCAGCTTTTCAGCCTTGTAGCATTTGGCCGAGCACTTCTCTCCCTCCAGCTCAAACTCATTGATATCCCGGATGTCCATGCCCTCGTAGTCATAGACCTGGACCGGGTTCAGTTCCGCAAGCAGCTCAAAAAGAATTTTGGTAAACGGCGTAAATTGAATTTTCTCCTCCATCGTGTTATTTCCCCTTTCCTGTTATTCTTCTATGGTTCCCATGATATCAAGACCTTCAATCATAATGGCCTTTTCCGGGCATTTGCGCATGCAGGTGCCGCATTCAAGGCACATGAATTCCTTCACCATGATGCACTTCTTTTCTTTAATTTTCAAAATCAGCATGGGGCACGCTTTGACGCATTTTCCGCACCCGGTGCACAGGGCTTCATCAACGCTGAAAACTGTTTTTTTAATTTTTCCCTGGTTCTGTGCATTCATACCGTACTCCTGTCAGTAAAAGAGTATCCGGCCGGCTGCCAGCTGACGGGTGCGGCCAGTGCTGGTGCATGAGGATTATCTGGTTACAAATTTCCCCAGCAGCGCTGTCATGGCTTTGGGGATATCCTCTCTATCATACCCGATTTCTTCCTGACGGTAGTCCTGCAGAAACAGCCCGTTGAACAGAATCTGGCTGGTGCCGCCGAAGATCTGCCGCAGCAGCTGGGGCTTTAACGTAGTATCGATTTTCCCCCTCCGCTGTCCCTCCGCTACTATGTCATCGATGGTTTTAAGGAGATGTTTGTTCTCCTCATAGATTTTACTCTGCTTCTGCTTCAATTTTTTACTTTTAACCATGTGCGGCTGCGGGAAGCCCTCCCTGATAATAGTGCCCCAGTAGAGTGATTTCTTATCGTGGAGCAGTATTTCATGATACGTCCGGAACAGCGCGAACAGCTTTTCCACCGGGTCTGATATCTGCGCAAGTTTTTTCTGGTTTATGACATTAACCATCTGGAAAAAACGGAGATTGAGCGACAGCAGCAAATCCAGCTTGTTCTCAAAATATGAGTAGACAAGCCCTGTTGAAATACCTGCTTCTCTGGCGATCTCGGCTATGGTCGCATACTGGTAGCCCTTTTCTGCAAAAACTTTAATTGCTGCATTCAGTATCTTCGTTTTTTTTGAATCGCCCATAAGACGTAAAGGTGGGTTATTTAAATTATATAAAGTAATATTATATAGTTTTAACCAATAAGGAGGTAAATTGAATATGGATTCAATTTCAATGTACTATGTTTTTATCTTCAGATAAAAAAGAAATCATCCGCCTGGTAAGAATGGGGATAAAAAAGGTAAAACCGTTATCAGATCAGGGTGGTTTTATTTCCCTGCACGCTTGGATAGAATGCTATCCAGAGACTGGTAAAGAGCATCAATAACGTAGGGCTGGTACTTGCCGACCGGCACCCCGTTATATATGACATGAGTTTTGCCCTGCACCATTTCTCTGACATAGGGTTGCGACCAGTCCGTGTAATTTATCTGCTTATACACATCATACTGGTCAAAATCCTTGTAGTTTTTCAGCGCGTGGTGAAACATGGTGTCGGAATTTTCGGCATAAAATTCTATGGGAAGGCCAATGGCGTAGTCATAGCCTTCTTTTATGGCGGCCCAGTAGGCGCGGTTGGTGGAGAGGTATTTCTGCTGTGGGTCCCAGATGGGGTCTGCAAACTCATCCTGGCACTGCACCACATTGGTCTTCGGAAACTTGTAGCGATGCAACCATCTGCTTGACCTCTTCAAAAAGTTTGTCCCGGTATGCCGGGGCAAGCTCAAGCCATGCCTCCCATTTGAACTTTTCCCACGGCATGCCATGTCACGGTCACCGCCACCATCACCGAGGCGTTTTTCGGCAGGCTGTCCAGCCGGTCTTTCAGCATCTGCAGATAGGAATCCCGCATGGGCTTATAGTTCCCCATGGGCGGCGCCATGATTACCTTGATCTTTTTACCCGGGTGCTCGTGCTCCCACTCTTCGATGTACTCAATTGAATGCCGGAACCCGGAGTTGAAGTCCTCAAAATGTGAATACATGGCAAGCGGTGATGACAGCACAATGGTATCGCAGCCCGCGTCAAGCAACTCATGCAGCTTGTGTCTCATGTCAGCATACAGCATGCTGGTTTCCGCCCGCCACTGCACGTCGGGATATTTCTGCTTTATTCGGTCCATGGCGCCGTCTATAACGGCGAACGTCTGCTGCCAGTGGGGCAGTTTCGTGCTTCCCAGCCCCTTGCCATAGTACCAGATGTGCGCCTTGTTCATAACCTTGCCGGCAATGGATGGCATACCACCCTGCCGCCCCGCATAGAGAAAGTACCCGTGATCAAGATAAATCATCTTCGATGGCGGCATCCATTTCATCTGCCCTGCTTATATCTTTTCCACGTAGGGCGTGCCGTCAAGATCCCGGTCATTGCCGAAGGGATCGACAAGTTTCGTCGGCTGAAATTCATTATGTTCGTGATACTTTACCGGATCGAGCAGCGCGACGCCTGAATCCTTCTGCACAAAATTCCTGAAGGGCCAGGGCACGATGGTGTTGAAGATTTTAAATGTGACGTTGTAAAAGAAGGGGTAGCTCAGTTCCTCGGGCATGATAAGCGTCGTAATAAACACGCCCACTTTGCCGACCGGGGTGGTGTCCTGTTTTTTATAGACTTCAAAATAGTCGGGCTTGAGCCGCTGATTTTTATATTGATATATCCCGTAGCCCGCGCCGACAACAATGATCAGCAGTATAACTATCCATTTCAAAACCTTCATCGCTTTCCCTTCCCGGATTCTCTGCAGTTTCCTTGTTTACCCCCCATCCCGCTCAATAATCGCTGCCATCGCCGGCCCGCCACCGGCACACAGAGACGCGCACCCGAGCCGGGCATTCATCTTCTGCATCTCGTGCAGCAGGGTTACTATCACCCGCAAGCCTGAACAGCCGACCGGATGTCCCAGCGATATGCCGGAACCGTTACGGTTCATTATATCCATATTAAATTCAACGCTATAGTCAAGCTTTAATTTACGCTCAACCCCTAGAACTGAGCGGCAAACGCTTCGTTAACTTCCCAGTAATTAATATCAGAAAATGTAAGCTGCGCTCTCTTTAGTGCCAGGGGGATCGCAACAGAGGGCCCGAGCCCCATCACGGCGGGGTCAACCCCTGCGCTCACCGTTGTTACCACACGGGCAAGCGGTTTGATGCCGAGCTCTTTTGCTTTCTCTTCCGACATGAGCACCGCGGCAGCAGCACCGTCATTAACGCCTGAGGCATTACCTGCTGTTACCGTGCCGTTTTCTTTAAAAACTGTCTTCAGCTTTGCCAGCGCCTCCATGGTAGTACCTTCGCGCGGATGCTCATCAGTATCAAACAGCCTGACACCCTTTTTTTCTTTAATTTCAACGGGCACTATCTCATCACGGAATTTACCGCTCTTTATGGCGGCAATGGCCCGCTCCTGACTCAAAACTCCCAGCCGGTCCTGCTCTTCCCGGGTGATGCCGAACGCGGCAGCCACGTTTTCCGCAGTCGCTCCCATATGGTAATGCTCTATGGAACAAACGAGTGCGTCAAGCAGCATGGCGTCTTCGATGACACCGGAACCCATCCGGTAGCCGCTTCTTCCTTTCAGCAGCAGATACGGCGCGCCGCTCATGCTCTCGGTTCCCACCACCAGTGAAACACTGCTCGCGCCGACCATGATGTTGTGGCTGGCGATTTCAAAAGCGCGCATTGACGAGGCGCAGAGCTGGTTCACGGTGCAGGCCGGTGCCTGCCAGGGAATGCCCAGCTCTGCCTGAATCTGGCGCGAGATATTTCCGCCAACCCCTGCCTGAATTACATTTCCGCACACCAGTTCATCTACCTGTCCGGGAGCAAGGCCAGCCCGTTTCAGAGCTTCCGCTCCGACGATACGGCCCAGTTCCGGGGGTGAACATCTTTCAGGGCTCCCAGTAAATCGCCTATCGGTGTCCGGCAGGCGCTGGCAATAACGACCTTGTTCAGCATGGCTTTTCCCCTTCTATGCTACTTTCGCATCCAGCGTTGTCTGGTTCTGAATCCCTCGTCCTTTAAAGAAGTATCGGTAACGGTGACTTCATCCAGGGTAATTCTGCTCATAATCATAGCCTGTTTCATAATCGCCTTGAATTTGTCCAGGGGGATTTTTCTCATGTTGGCGCCGTATTCATAGGGGTACACGCTCAGGCCTTCTTCAAACTCTTTGGATGCTCCATCGAAAAGCTCGGCCCGGCCGTTAAGAGATACGCAGAGCAGCTTGGTGAAATCATTCTTGAATTCCTCATGCCACCCCAGAGCCACATAGGGATTTGCTTTTATCTGATTGAGTTTTGAGGTCCCCTTCTCAGAAAATGCGTACATGACCTTTTTTACCGGATCAAGGGCGTATTCAATAGTAATCGCATAGGGCCGGTTATTGAGGACGGTGGCGAGGATGTAGGTCCTCTTTGCTTTCGAGCCGCCGATAACTTTTACTATGTGCTCCCAGAGCTTATCCTTCGGCATAATGCCCTCGCCCTTTTTCCATGAGAGGTAGTCGCCATACAGCCAGGCCTGCGTGGCGGTTGTCTTTGCATCAAGCTTCACTTCATGGCAGTCGTTGCAGCTCGTTCCCTCTTCAAAGTCAGGGTGGTTTTCACTCAGCTTTGCCGCGGCATCAATGGATGCCGCTTTTTTCTGCTCTGCGGCCGGAGCCTGCTTTTTCTCTTTTCCTGTTGCAGGCTGCACCCCGTATCCTCCCAGGGCTACAAGGCCAGACTGCAATCAAGGTGATTAAAATTTTCTGTTTGTTCATGGTGGTGCTCCTTTTTTTGAATAAAATATAGTGCTGCGGTTCTGGTTAATTTTTTGTTACACTAAACACCTTCGGGGAAGTCAACTGCCTGGTTGCCGATCCGTGTTATGTTGAGATGGCCCCAGCATACTCCTCCGCTGACAGATTACAGAACATCGCTCAGAGACAATTTCCGGGTAAGTATTTTTTTGTGGAGTTCGGGCCGTTCACGGGCAATTCTTTTCTTGTGGCTGAGAAACGCTCCCCACATAAGCCGGGGTGATTTGTACTGGTTAAAAGTCCCTGCCAGGGTCTCATTTTCGATCAATGAAAAAAGATAATCGAGTTCATCATCGGTATACGTTGGAACCAGGGCAAAGCCCTGGGCCACCTGCAGATAATCATCGCTGTTAAATTCAAAAGAATCCTGCCACCATCTGGTGTATTCCACAAAACCGCCTTTACCGGAGAGTTCCCTATGCACAGCAGTGCCGGCCCGAAAGCCGCAGGTGAGCGCTCCCTGCGTTTCAACCTCTACGTAGGCAGCAGCATCTCCAATCACAAGAGTATTGCCCCGGTACGGAATCTTCATGGAACTGCATGCTGTTGCCATACATGCCATTTTATTTACAACCCGTGCGCTGGCAAACATCGATGCCAGGGGGCTCTGTGTGACGACATCATGATAAATCAACTCTGGTTTCCTGGCTTTATTGCCTATAATAACCAGATACCTGAGATCGCTTCCGTCAAGAGACGGGCCCATGATCAAGGGTGCAAATGATTGATAGGCGCGGCCCATATAGCTTTTCAGTGTGCACGGCTCAAAATCCTGAAGTCCTTCAATTACCGAGAGCGTGCACAGAGCGGTTGCAAAACAGATCCTGCCCTGATTGAACCCGAGTTTTTCTGCTGTTTTTGAATTGACGCCGTCTGCAACTATGAGCTTCTTTGCGTGCAGTTTTTCGGAAACTCCGCCAGCGTTTATGGTCATCTCAACGCCGGTGCTTCTATCTTCAGCATTGCAGACAAGTGCGGCAGTGCGTAATGTCACACCCAGCCTGTCGCACTGGTCCCATATTCCCTGCAACAGAAGGCCCTTATCAAATTTAACTACAATCGGGCTGTTGTCATTATTGGTAAAGTGAATCGCATGTCCACCGGGCGAGACAAAATATTTATCCGTTACCTTGAGAAGCGGGCCATGGTAATCAACGTCAAACCCATTTTCTGTAAAAATTACTTTTCCCTTAGCAATACGTATGGTTTCTCCCTGGAAGTTCTCATCCATTATAAACTGCTGGCAGCAGGCACGGGTTATTTTAGAAACGTCTTTCCTTTTTTCAATAAGAACTGTCCTGAGCCCATGTTCAGCTGCTGTTTTTGCGGCCATCAGACCTGCAGGACCGGCACCGACCACTGCAATATCATAACGCATCAGCTTTTCTACTACTCCTTTCGCTCAGGTGACTTTTCCTTCAGTTCCCTCACGCTCAGCTGCTCGGACAGGGAAATATTGTCACGTATGCCGAGCTTCTCCCGCAGTTGGTTGAGATATGACAGCTCCTCCTGCAGCGCCTTTATCTCGTGCTCTATCACCGGTTTCTCATGCAGCAGATAGAAAGTTTGCGGCTTCTGCCACTGGGTAAATGCCATCAGCACTATGGAGACGGATAAATACAACAGGCCTCCCAGGACCGTCTGCTTCTCGACGCTTGCCGCTTTTTTAGCCAGATAGACTAAGACAAGGGCCACCGCAATAAAGACTATCCCGATGATGTTGGCGACCCGGGGCATCAATTCAACCGGCACGGAAGAAGAGTAGTTGTCCAGATACAGCTCCAGGGACCATATGCCCAGGAATATCACAAAACAAAAACAGATCCTCCTCCGCAGCACCTGTGTCTTCCACATGATGAAGAGCAGAATCCAGCCCGCAAGAACATACAGGTATCCGCCCACCAGCTTGATATTAACATCGCTGAACTGCAGTATCAGTCCTTCTGTGACCCGCAACGAGGCAAGCTCTCCAATTACCTGCCATAGTGCATTGCCGGCAAACAGTGCGTACAAATAGCCGGTACTTTCCCTGCTGACCGTGCAGGCTTTATAGAAAAGAAAGAGAAACACTGCACTCATGAGGGAGAAAAAGAACAGGTTGTAGTTGGGGATAGGCTTCATCCGCAACGGAATGAAAAGCATCACTGACACGAAGAAATAGGCAAATCCTGCCAGCACAATGAGCAGCGCTCTTTTCATGGAACTTCTCCTCCTTCCTGCAGCAGATCAGTTTTTTATAACGCTTTCTCTATCAGCTCAACCAGGCTCACGATTTTAAGCGCGCTGCCAGACGCTGCGGCTCCATCGGCAAGATTTAACTCGCACCAGGGGCACGAGGTGACCACTGCTTCAGCTCCGGTATCTGTTGCCTCGGCAATGCGCTCCTGGGCGCTGTGCAGGGCAAACTCGGGGAACGCTGATTTCACGCCGCCGCCGGCGCCGCAGCACCAGGAAAATTCCCGTATCCGCTCCATCTCCGTAAACTCGATACCCGGTATGGCCTGGAGAATATTTCGCGGCGCGTCAAACACGCCGTTCGAGCCGAAGTTTCTCTGCCGCGGCGGATCACTGAGCCCCCACTTAAGGCGCTCGCCTTCCCAGAGGTCCTCTTTTTCCCCGCCCCGTCCCAGATGGCAGGGGTCATGCCAGGTGACCTTCATGGGCACCTTGTTTTTAAACTTCACTTTTCCCTCGCGGATAAGCTGGTCCAGAAGATTCACGCTGTGCACCACTTCATAATTCATGGTCTCCACTCCCGGATAGTGCCCCTGAAAGATTCCGTAGCAGCCGGCACAGGACGTGATGACCTTTTTTACTCCCAGGCCGTTGAACAGTTTGACATTTTTGCGCGCGTGCTCGAAAAACATTTCATCCATGCCCACCTTTAATACCGGGCTCGCGCAGCAGGCCTCGTTGTTGCCCAGGATGCCGACATCAACGCCCGCGCTCTGCAGAATGCGCAGTGTTGCCCGCGCCACATTCTGCAGGTTGGCATTGTAAGAGTAAGTGCACCCGGCGAAATAGAGCACCTCTGCTTTCTCTTTATTCAGGTCCTTCACTTTCAGGTTCCGCGCCCAGTGCGCCCGCCGCGTTTTGGGCTGGAGCCAGGGGTTGCTGTTCTTGCGGATGCTGTCCACCGCCGGCATGTGGCCGGGCAGCGGCCCCTTGCCCTGCTCCACCGCGTATTTGCGCAGATCGTGCAGCACTTCAAGCGGCTCCATGTCCCGGGTGAACTTGCAGGTCACATCGCAGCCGCCGCACAGGGTACAGGCGTAGATCACTTCCAGCACCTTGTCCGTGAGCTCTATCTCTCCTTCCAGAAGCGCCCGCGCCACGTCAAAGCGGCCCTGGGCAGAATAGGCATCATAGAGATATTCCTGCATTGACGGGCAGATGCGCGCCCGGTCATGGCTCTTGACGCTCCACGGATGAACCCACTTGCACATGGAGCAGCGCTCACAGTTCACCAGATCCCAGCGGTATTTTTCAAGACTCATTATTTTCTCCTTTATTTATTGTGCCTCGTTCGCCCGAGCTTCCCATATCTGTTTCCGGTGCAGACCCTGCTTCACAAACGCACCGTTGGTAACGACAATCCGCTCGGGGTTCACTTTTGTTATCAGCTGATTCTCCTGTATTGTTATGCATCATTGCCTCGAAGGACCTTCTATGTTCAGGAGTTTTTAGACGGCGGAAACCCGTATGATTCCATGACTTCCAGCGGGATATTATTCTGTCGCGCGACTTTAACGCCGTAGTCTTCAGACAACATCCATTCAATAATTTTATTATGGCTGTCCTTCATTGTTGTAAAATCATCTGCTGCGGGGAGTATATCTTTCCCCCGCTCGATGATTTTTCCATATGCATTCAGTGTTTCACGGATCATGTCTTCAAGAAGTGCCGCATCGCTTTCCTCAAAAAAATAGAGTACGCCGCACTCAGCAGCACATCCGCCCAGCATACCGCGGCCGGCGAGAAAAGACTGATATTCATCCAGGCTCTGTCCATGCCGGTCGCAGACCGTCTTAAGAGCAGATGTCAGCATATCCTTGTCGTTTTGATTGAGTGCTCCGCTCTGTATAATAAGATCAAGGTAAACTGTTACCATGACATTCTGGTCCTCGATCTTACCGGTGCTGGCCATGATGATTAATCCCGGGATACAGGGGTTGACAGGCCAGGCCAGGGTTTGCAGCAGGGTCATATCGGCAGAAGCGCCTTCCACCCTACCGCCGGTCATCTCAACCACAGCCAGACCCGCTTTTTTTAAGACCGTGCCTGTGGAACACTGTACCTCGGCAGTCCAGATATCTGTCTGCCAGTTTTTTACCGGAAGGAATGACTGGGCTCCATTTATATCTGCATAACATTGTTTTATGAGCTCTACATTTTCAATGCGCGGGAAAGTAAAATTATTTTTTTGAGTCATGAGTGTGTCCCTTTTTATACCCTTATTATAAAAGCCCTGCATGATACATCTGCAGACTTCTATTCAGTGCCGTTCTTTTACACGGGTCCGCAGCATACCCCCGCTAACCACCCTGGGTAAAAACCGTTCTGTCCAGATTTGCTACCGTTCCGGGCACCAGACGGTACGGAAAGCATGCCAGGCTCTCCTCATCCTTCAGCCGCATATGCATTCGTCCGCCGTGATCGCCGCAGGAGAAAACCGGCCGGTTCTCCAGAAAAGGAATCGTAACCGTTGCCAGGCAGGTGCCGCCTCCGGCGTTGCCCGTTATTATCTCGCCGGTTTCAAACGCATACGCCGTAGCAAGCATGCACATCTGTTTTCCGTTTACCGGTATGAGGATGATATCCGGCATTTTCATCCGCGCACAGTGAAGCAATGACCATCCCTCCGTAGACTTTGGGGAATTTAGGGAAAAGCGTTCTCGGCTTCGTAAACAGGTCATTGGTAGTAAAATATCCCCCGTCACCGGTAACGACCTCGATCATGGCAAGGACATCGTCCCTGTTAACGCTTCGGGTCCCGAGGCCAAGTGCCGAGGAACCGCCGCAGACACTGTTCTTAGCGCCGAAAAAAATTGGGGCTTCATGTCCCTCAAAAATATCTCCGCAGATATGACACCAGAAATTGAGCCCGTCTTCTTCGGGTACCCCTGCAGGTGCTTTGTCGGCAAATTTCATGGCGACAATGTTACGCGTTAACAATAGCTTCTCTTTTAATGCCCGGTCCTGCTTCCTGTTATCAAACACTGCTCTTGACTTCCCGGTATTGATTGCATCCAGCCCGCAGTGTCGTATACAAATCCCGCAGTCACTGCACATGCCCGTGATAATTACTTCTGCACCTTTGCGTATAATCGCCCGGTTGGGACAGTTGCCGATACAGGAGCCGCACCCGACGCACTGGCTCTGATTGATTATAAACGGCATCATCTACCTCCCTTTGCTGATCATTGATTTTATGAGCAATCAGAATTCTAAAGCCCCAGCTTGCCCGGGTTCATGATGTTCTTGGGATCAAGGGTCTCCTTGATCATTTTTGCCGCCTGGAACTGTACGGCGTTGCGCGTAGTAACCATTTCAGCCCAGCTGCCGTAGGCCCGGGTAAAAACCGCGCCCAGTGCGTGCATCCGCTCGCTCGCTGCAGCGTGGAGCTTTTTAATGCGGATGCATTCCTGCGGATCTTCCGGATTATAGAAGAAATTAAATTCAAGGTGCGCGGCCCTGCCGTTCTCAATGGGCTGCAGATACACGCCAATCTCGGTGGCAGGATAATCATGGGTGAAGGCTGCCTGCTGCATCTCCGCTATGCATTGTGCTGCCCGGTCCATGGTGGTGATAAAGAATATATCAGCGCTGGCACCCTTGTACGCGTCTTTCCAATACACCTCGCGGTCCCAGCAGCGGGACAGGTTGCGGGAAAAGAAGGCAGCAGCCTGCGGCACGTCAGTCAGCGCGGGCTGCGGCTGGACCCCAACCTCCTGGGCAGCGGCAAAGAAATCCGCTTCCTGGTAGGCTATCCGCTCTTCCGGGAGACGCTTCAGCCCGGCAATGCAGAAGATCTGCACGTACTCAGGCAGTTTATCTTTAAGCACGGCAAAATCCTCCGGCATGGTCTCGGCGAGCATGAGCGCAAGGTTAACCCGGTTCAGGATAAAGCATTCATAGCCGAGCCACTTGCGCTGAACCGTATAGGTAAAGCTGGTGAGGTCTGTTATTGTGCGGCCGGGAGTAAAATAGAGCTTCTGCTTTGACGGCAGGGGCTCGGCCATTATGTTTCCCCAAGTAACAATGCCCAGCGTTCCCTGGCTGCGGGTATAGAGCCGGTTCCAGTCAAAACCCGGGCCCCAGGGGCCGACCATGTCCGTGTGGATGGTTTCCGGCGTACCGCTTGCCGCGGAGCCGGTCCGGAATATCTCACCATTGGGCATGACGATTTCCGCCGTGTAGAGCGGCTCGCTGTAATTAAACTCGGGGATCATCATGGGGTGCGCCTCCAGATGAGCTGTCAGCACCGACTGGTCTTTTCGCGGCAAAAGCGGCATGAGCGGCCGCAGGCCCTCTTTGTTCAGCGCCTCGGAAAGCTCATTATAGGTGACACCGGGCTCAATGCGCGCAGCGCGATTGCGGTGGTCAATCTTCAATATTTTTTTCCACCCGGAAAGATCTATAACGACGCCGCCCATGCGGGGAATCGTGCATCCGTAATTATGGGTGCCGGAGCTTGCCGGGATAAGGGGCAGCAGCTCTTCGTTTGCCAGCCGCACCAGCCTGCAGACTTCATCCGCGGTGTGCGGGAAAACAACAAAGGCAGGCTTGCCGGGGGTGGCAAGGCTTTTGTCCCGGGAATATTTTTTAAGAAGCTCAGCCTCATCTGAAACCTTCTCAGCGCCGACAATCGCTTCCAGCTTTTTCTTCAGCTCCTCAAGATACTCTTTCTTTTCCCGCACCACCTCCCGAAAGGGCTTATCCTCAAGGGGTTTAATATAATCTACCTTGGCAGGAATTTTTGCAGGCATTGGTAATCTCCTTTTTTTCATTAACCAGAATTATTTTATTGAATCTGGACTTTGCTCATAAAGGGACAATATTTATTTTTCGATTTCCTGAGTCCAGATCTTATCTGCATTTCTCTGCGCCCTCCGCGGTGTTTAACCCGGAGGCTGCTGCGGCACCGGATAATCGGGATTGGAGGTCAGACGCGGGTCAAGCGTCTTCTTTATTTTCAGCACCAGCTCATGGTAGTTGCAGCGGTGCGGGCCGGCAATGTAGTTCATGGGGCCCAGCGGCCAGGTGGGGGACATTTTGCGCTTCACTGCTTCGACGATAGTCTGGACATAGCCGTTGATAAAAGAGGCGCCCGCCTCAAGGTCGTGCTCGAAATAGATGAGCGGCTCGGTCTCGGAAATCTGCCCGAGCTGGTAGGAGTTGAGCCAGTCGTTGTGGGTGTCGTCCTCGACGAAATGGCCCTTTTTCTGCGCCTCCTCGATGAGCGGCCACATGTACTCCTCGCTCATCTTGTAGCTCTGGTCAATGGAGTCGAAGCTGAACCCGCCGATGACAAAGAAGTCGCCGGCGATGCGGAACAAACGGTTGGAAGAGCCGGTCCTTAAGTTTTCGCCCAGGTTGTCTTCCGCGGTCTTCCACAGCTCCGAGCCTTCGCGGATGTATTCACCGCCCAGCTCGGCTGACAATTGCGTCAAGCACCTTCTGCTCGTATTCCACCTGGCGTGAAGAAGAAAACCCGATGAGCACGACTGACATCACATTGCGCCACTGCTTCTGGAACTCCGGCCAGCGCTCCCAGAAATACTCAACAGACGGAGAGGCATAGGAGAGAATCATGCTTGCCGGCTCCTCATGCACAGCTGCTGCGATTTCAGCGTGGCCGATCTCATACATGGCATCGATCAGCTTTTTCCGCTCAGGGAATTTAATCAGGTTCAGCCTGAACCGGTCATGCGGGAACTCCGCGGTGAAATTCGGATTTTTTCCCTTCACCGGAAATACCGGCGGTCCCGGATAGGGGAAGAGCTTGACCGCCATGGCCGTCACCATGCCCAGCCCGCCGCAGTGGCCCGAGTCGCCGCGCAGCAGGCCCTTTCAGATTCATCCCGGCGCAGTCGCCCCAGAACCATTCGCCGCCGGCGTTGCCGCGCGAGCCCAGATGCAGCAGGTCGCCGTTGGGCAGTATCCAGTCGCATCCCAGCACACCCCGGTTATAGCCGAACTTGTGCCCGGTGCCGCCCATGCCCTGAAACATGTTGTTTGCCAGCACTGAAACCTGGGAGCCAGCCTCGGCAACCGTGATGGTCAGCCCCAGTTTCATCACCTCGGCCTGAAGCTGAGCATAGGTTACATACGGCTGAACCACTGCGTACATATTCTTCTGATCAATTTCGATGATTTTGTCCATCCGCTTCGGGTCGATAATGACCGTATCCGGCCGGACCGGAATGGTGGGGGGAAGCAGATTGGTGCCCACCGGGATGTAATTGAATTTATAGCGGTTGGCGATTTTTATGATGGTCTGCACGTCCTCGGTGCTTCCGGGCAGCGCCACCGCAGCAGGCCGGTACCGCCCTGACTGCGCATGGGTGCTGTAAATAAGCCACATGTAACTGTAAGCGCTGGTAACCGCCGGCTCATCGCACACGTATCGCGCTCCCAGCGCGTCTTCCAGTGCCTGGTATGCTCCCTTTGGTAAGCTCATATGCCCTCTCCTGCGTTAACTGTTCTGTTGTGTCGTGTGCCGGAGAGTGTACTGACCAGTCAGCATACTCTCCGGCCATATTTATTTTATAAAACTCAGTCTGCCTGAATGCCTTTCAGCAAGGCTTCCATGTTAAACGTTTCCTGGTCAATAAGATCAAAATCAATATTGGTCGAGAAATAGGTGAAAAAAGTACCCATAAAGAGAAAATACATCACACGGGCGGTCTTCTCCGGGTTCATCTTCTTCAGTCCGCCGCTGGCAATACCATCGTTAATAATGTCGATAAAGGTTTTAACCGTGTTCTTGTAAAAATGGGTCATGCCCTTGCGGATACCAGGCTCCCTGACTCCCATTGATAGAAATTCCAGGCAGAACTTGAAAAAATCACTGTTTTCTTTAAGTACATCGCCGGTTCTTTTTGCCAGAGCGAGCAGCCGCTCCGCCGGATCTTTTTTTGTCTGCACGTACATCTTGAGCTGTTCAAAATATCTGTTCACCTTGAAATCAAACAGTTCCAGGAACAGCTCGTCCTTGGAGTTAAAATGATAATAGATGCCGCCTTTGCTTATTTTGGCCTTTGCCGCAATATCATCAATACTGGTTTTATAATAGCCGCCCTTGTTGAAGCAAATCAGGGCAGCCTCCAGTATCTGTTCTTTTCTATTGTCTGTGTCTTTCTTTTGTTTCATTGCCATGGTGATGCTGTTATTACTATACTGACCGGTCGGTTTATTTATAGTTATTTTCAGGAACGCAGTCAAGAACTTTTTTTCTCCTGTTTTTTCATTTAAAAATATGCGCGTGAAAAACCTTCAAAACAGGGCATTATGTGTATAAATAAGCTATAATAGTTCCGGCAGTTCATAGTACAATAACACTTTTACCGCTAACCCTTTCATTTCTAACAGGTTGTTGAAAAAGCAGTCTTTTTCAGGCTGGTCAAAAACATCTAAATGCAAGGCACGCGAAATCCTGAGGAATGAGGCGTACTTTTTCGGTACGTCGCAATGACGAAGGATGAGCGTAACGCAGCAGATGGGTGTTTTTCAACAGCCTGCTAAACACAAATATCTATTCTGGAGCTGCTATACATGACGGCGCAACAGGTTACTCCGAAATCGATTGGCATCGGCCTTTTATCAGGCGGTCTCGACAGCATACTGGCAATCCGTGTTCTCAGAGATCAGAATATACATATTGAGGCAGCGGCCTTTATCACGCCCTTTTTCGGGCCGGAGAACGCGCAGAAGGCCGCGGCTATGCTCAAAGTCCCCCTGCATGTCATTGATTTTACCGAAGCCCATCTGGAGATGCTCAAGCACCCCAAACACGGCTACGGCAGCGCTATGAACCCCTGCATCGACTGCCACGCGCTGATGTTTCAGGAGGCGGGAAAGCGCATGCGGGAGTGGAATGCTGATTTTCTCTTCTCCGGCGAAGTGCTCGGCGAGCGCCCCATGTCACAGAATAAAAACTCCCTGAAGATTGTGGCCAGGGAATCAGGCTATGAGGAATATATTCTCCGCCCCTTAAGCGCAAAGCTTCTGCCCATGACCAGACCTGAGCTTGAGGGAAAGGTTGACCGTGAGCGGCTGCTGGACATCCAGGGCCGGTCCCGAAAACCCCAGATGGAACTCGCCCGCAAATATGGCATCACGGAATTCCCGGAGCCCGCCGGCGGCTGCAGGCTGACCGAGCCCAACTTCAGCAAGCGCCTCAAAGACCTGATGCAGCATAAATGAGAATTTCTCGGTGCGCGATATAGAACTGCTGAAGGTCGGCCGTCACGTACGGCTCAGTGAAAAGGTCAAATGCATCGTGGGGAGAAACGAACTGGAGAATAATAAAATTGAGGAACTGCGCAGACCGGGAGACATTCTCATTGCGCCTGAAGAAATCCCGGGGCCGGCTGTTCTCATTCCAGCGCTGGAATCAGGCAGCCCTTTGAGCCCGGAGCTTCTTATGCTCGCCGCTTCCATCTGCGCCCGCTACAGCGACGCGCCTGCCGGTACCGCGGTTGAGATCAATGTTTTGCAAAATGAGAAATCAGATAAAATCTCTGCGCTGCCGTGCGCTCCAGGGCTGACAGAGGAGCTGATTATCTGAAGTAAAGTGCTGAGTAACGAGTGCTGAGTACGAGTTATTTTTATCAGCTACCTTTTCAATGAAGCTCTGAGTCGCGCCTATGATGTGGCTTCTACATCTTCAGCAAGTTTGCCGATGTATTTGCCTGGCAAACTGTTCCTGAGCTGATGATAACCAATTTCATGAGCAAGTATAAAGACTGGGAACGGAGTTCAGCGCATGATTTGCCTTTGCTATCAGCTAAGAACTGACTGGAATATCTGTCTATGCCCATTCTTTCAGAACCCTCTGATAGTATTGGACATAACTGACACAGCAGCTCGCCTCAGTTGATCCCGCAATGCCAAAATCATCCTGGCTGAAACTTTCCGTCTCTCAGTCATTTTATAACTCATGCTTTGGTCATATTCATCAGCGAACTTTCTGCCAGGCAATTACATGGTCCTTCTGAAGAAGCATGCCTGCATCATTTGGTCGGCCTCATGCTCTTCACTTAAAAGTTAAAGTGAATTTACTTTCACTCAGCACTCGTTACTGTCTATAATTGCATATGTATTTACTCGTCGCTCATGTTACATCAGCACTCGTTACTCATTACTCTATTATAATTCTGCCCTTCGGCTTATTTTCCACCCTGCCCACCACGAAAGCGTCAACTTTTTCCTTTCTAAACTTTTTCAGCAGGGCATCCTTTTTATTTTCCGCAACAGAAAAAAGCAACCCGCCTGATGTCTGGGGATCGTAGAGGATATCGCGCAGCTCATCGCTCACTGCCTCGCGGTATTCAACAAACGGTTCATAAAAGCTGCGATTGGAATGACTGCCGCCCGGCACCAGCCCCATGCGGGCATATTCAAGGGCCTCAGGAAATACCGGAACTGCTGCGCTGTTAAAACAGAAAGCGCAACCCCCTGCCTTCGCCATCTCATACGCATGGCCGATAAGGCCGAAGCCGGTTATATCCGTGCAGGCATGCACGCCGATGTCCTGTATGATTTCCGCTGCTTTGCGGTTCAAGGTGGTCATGCTTGCAACCATCTTCTTCACCGCGGCCGCACTTGCCGTTTCACCTTTCAGGGCAGTAGAGATAATTCCCGTGCCGAGCGGCTTCGTCAGGATAAGGACATCGCCGGCCTGCGCGCCCTGCTTGGCCAGAACCTTCTGCGGATGAATAATTCCGGTGACTGAAAGCCCGTATTTCAGCTCCGGGTCGTCAATGCTGTGCCCGCCGACCAGCACCACGTCAGCTTCCTTAAGCTTTTCCAGACCGCCGCGCAGGATATCCTTGAGGATGCCTATATCAAGTTTATTCAGCGGGAACGATACGATGTTCATCGCGGTGACGGGTTTTCCGCCCATGGCATAAATATCGCTCAGGGAATTGGCTGCCGCGATCTGGCCGAAGGTAAACGGGTCGTCAACAATGGGCGTGAAAAAATCAACCGTCTGCACGATGGCGATATCGTCAGTCAGTTTATACACACCCGCGTCATCCGGGTTTTCAAGCCCCACGATGAGGTTAGGATTTTTCACCAGCGGCAGCCCGCATAATATGTTGTCCAGGACCCCTGGACCAAGTTTTGACGCTCACCCGGCCTTGTGGGAAAAATGCGTGAGCTGTATTTTATCCTTTTTTGTCATGAGATAAACTCCTCTGAATATAAAAAACTATCTTAGATAGGTGGTTTATAACACACCTCGCCCTTTAAGTTTAAGAAGAAAATAAGGCTTCTTTTACAGCAGAGCGGGTTTTTTTAAGGGAGGCGTTCAAGACGGACAGGCTTCAGATAACTGCCCGTTTTGGAAATGGCAAGGGAGACGTAAAATTCTTGAGTTCCTGAGTTCCAGATAGGGTTAAAAATCTCAGGGGCTTTTTTGCTTTATTTTGCGGGTTACTTTCACTGCGATAGAAATAAACATGAACAGAAGCAGAGTCGAGATAATCACCAGTGCGCCTGTTTTTCCGACAGCGGCATAAACCTCGCGCCATCGTTCGCCGCCGATCTTTCCGATAAAAGCAAGCAGCATAAAGAGCGCAAGGTTTGCAAGCAGGAACGCCGTATATATCCTGGTTTCCTTCAGGGCAAGGATGCCGCTTGAAACCACGGCGCATAAATATACGCCCGGAACGAACTTTGAGAAGAACAGCGACACTGCCCCGTATTTTTCAAGCCAGTGCCTGGTGCGGGCTAACGCATCATCGGTGATATAACGGGCAAAGAAAGGTTTTTTCAGTATCGGAGCGCCAAAGTATCGCGCAATACGGTAACAAATAACGCTTCCCGCGAACATGCCGAGCGTTGGGGCTGCTATTACCGGCACAAGCGAGCTGTGCCCCTGCGAAACAAGGTATCCGCAAAACACGGTGACTAATTCTATCGGGACAATCGGGAAAAAGAAGTTTGCGAACCCGGCAAGAAATAAAAAAGTGAAAAATGCGAAAGGGTTATCGGCAAATGATACTGCGGTGTTAAACAGCTGCTCCAGAAAACTCTCCATATCCGGATTGATGTACAGGGACTCGCTTTCGAGATGGGGGCAGTATAGGCAGAGAGCGATTGCGTGTCAATGAAAATGGCTTCGCAGCGTTCGAGAGCACAGGATCCGGTCTTTATCGCTAAAATAGAGAGCTTGCTGTCCATATTTTTTAATCGTCCTCTATGCCTCTTCTTCCTATCCATCCCGCTCTCAGCGCTTTTTCGTACAGCGCATCTCCGGGGCGCCGTACCCCCACGTTATGGTGGCTTCACCCTGGTGTTCCCAAAAAGATTCGTTCGGGCCCTGGTATCTGGCGCCGCTGGCGGCCGGCTGGAGGTACATCAGCGACACCTGGTCGCCGCGCTCCGCGATCAGTGTCGGCGGATCAGTCTTGAAAAAGGTGACGACTACCTCGTTTTTCGGATCGCCGTCGCAGGCCCAGGTGACGGGACCGGTGGCCGGAACCAGACGATACTTCGCCTGCAGTTCAGTAATGCGAAGAGCGATAATTGTCCGCGACACATTTGCGCCGGTCAGCGCTCTTCCAGCAGTCGTTTCGCCCCTTGATCCAGCCGCGCTGCTCTGCCTTGAGCACGGGCGGATGCTCGTTCACCGCTTTTTTAGCAGCCGCAGCATATACTTCGGCAAGTTTGCGGTCCAGCGCTGCCAGCCCCTTGTCCTTGCAGACCATCTCTTCGATGCTGCCGGCCTCCACTTTGCCGCAGTCAAACGAGGGGCCCTCCGCACGGGCTGCGCCGGCAAACAGCCAGCATGTCGCTGCCAGCAGAACAGCGATTGAAGCGGTAATTTCTTTGAACGTAGAATTATTCATGTTGCACCATCCCTTTGGGTAATGAAGTATTGTCGAATTAACCACAGTCCCGATAGTAATCGGGAACACAGAGTATTTCTCCGTGGTCTGTGGTTCATAGTTTCCCTTTTTCAGCATCGGTATCTGGTTGCAGTTACCTCAGTTCAAATTCAAACGTGCTGACAACCCGTATTTTCTTCATCGGCGTACTGGTCGGGCTGTAGGGGGCAGACTCATCGTTTCCGTCGCTGCCGAAAATCTGGATCGCACCCTGGTTGGCAGAACGAATCCTGCCGACCTGCGCGCCGGAATCAGCGGCAAACTGCTGCGCCGTCATGCGCGCATTCTTCGTGGCGTCGGCGAGCAGCTGCGGCCTGAGGGCGTTAAAGGTCGTGACGGTATAACGGGGATTGGCAGTGCCGCCCTCCTGCTGGCCGTCCAGGATTACCCCGGACTTGAGAAGCTCTTCAGTCGCACCCACGGCTTTGGTCACGAGGTCGACGTTCGGGGTGGTCACGACAAGAGCAGCGGTGACAAGATAACGCATTGGTTCGGTTCCCTGGGATTGACCATACTCGCGGGCGAGTTTGTCAATCGTGCGCGTGGGCTGGCGGCCTATCTCCTCATCCTTGAATCCCTGATTCTTGAGGAAAGCGATTGCAGCGTCCCGGTCGGAAACGATCCTGGTCGTGGGCGTCTTTCAGGTCTTCGCTTGCCCTCCTGAAGCGAAGCGTCCAGATCGCCTGGTCCGCCTTAACCTCTTTTTCCACCAGTCCCTTGACCGTAACGGTCCGGATATCGGATTTAAAGCGGGCACCACCCAGGCCGATAAAGTACCCGCCAAGGGCAAGCCCGATGAGCAGACACAATCCTGCAATAATTGCCGCGACAGTAATGTTGCCGTTTTCATTATGTGTTTTCACGTTCCCTCCTCTTTGATGGATGTTGATGTGGTGATGGGGATACCTATAACAGAAAGTTATAATACAGCAGAAGCCGTCTTAAATTTACCTGTATGTATAACACATCGCCCGGTGCTGTTTAAGAGGGAAATAAGACTGCCTCTGCAAATAAAAAAGGGGACCGAAGTCCCCGTTTTTTTGTTAATTACAATTGTCCTGAATTCTTTACGGGGTCCAGAAAGGACCTGCCTTGCCCAGCTTTTTTAACAATAGAAACATTTCGGATGCGTAGTCCTGCACGCGGGATAGATAGTCCGGCTCCAGGCGATTCCTGTGCAGGGGCCCGCTGAAGGCCTGCGCCCAGCTGGACAGCGGCATGATGGACTCAGCTGAGATGGAATCATACCTGGGACAGCTTTTCACATGCTCTTCCGACCGGAAGAGGTTCATGCGGCTTCAAGCCTGGCCCCAGGTTACTTCTCCCGTTAAAACCCGGGCAAACGGGATATTCACATGTCCCACGGTCGTCGCCGGGTTGACTTCCAGGATTTCATCGTCTCTCATGCGGACGAAAATCGGCTGCCCGCAATCAAGACAGCGGGTATCGATACGGACCTCTGTACCGGGGAAGAGCCAGCGCACGGCCAGCGCTTCGAGTCCTCACTGTCCGTACCACTTCTGTACACCGTTTATGGTGATCAAGATAATGGGTCGGTACATTGGAAAACGGCGCCCAGGACTCGACGTAATCCGTGTCTTTAACAAACCAGCAGGCGAAGAGATGCGTCAGCGGCCTTATGCTGCAGATGCCGGGCCTCCTCGGGCTGCACACCAAGTATGGCGGCAAGCTCGGTAAAGTGCGGCGCCCGGCCGGTCTTTATAAAGTGCTCAATAACAGCAGTGTACGCCCGCTGAACCAGTGCACTATCTTCCATAGCAGTTCCTCCCTGTGGTTTCAGAGATGTATAGTTTTATTAGCGTCACTTTTACAGTTAGAGCACATGCCGTGCAAATATGCCGCAGGAATTTTACTGTTATTGAATGTCTTCTGGTGATGAAGCGGTTGAAGTGTTTTAACTAAAATGATATGAGATATCCAATACGCGACAATCCACGTTAACGATAAAACGAAACCAGGTAAGATTACGAGCACAGCATACAGAGCTGGCTTCCATGGCGTTTCTGCGCCTGTTTTGGAATACAATAAAAACCCTCAAGCATTGAATGCATAGAAGAAGGGGGATCGAATGATCCGATTTGAGCAAACCTTTATGAATTTTCTTATCCAGCATCAGGAGAAGTATAACCGCACCTACCATTTCCTGATCCTCATGGATGCAATGATCAGCGCGGCAAAGCATATCCAGTACTATTATCTGACCAGTGCCCTGAAAGGAAATCTCGGATTGGCAGGCGAGGTCAATGTGCAGGGTGAGGACGTCATGCGTATGGATCAGATCGCGCATGAAATCACGATCCATTACTTGAGGGCTTCGGGACGGGTCATTCATGCGGTCAGCGAGGAATCGGACGAGATCATCTCTATTAATCCTGATGGGCGCTATTTTATCTATTTTGACCCCCTGGATGGCTCATCGAATATTCCCCACGGGCTGCCGGTTGGTTTTCTATTCGGGATTGCAAAGCGCAATCTGGAAGGCCCTGAGGACGGCCACCTGAGGGCTGGAAAAGATTTTATCGCAGCCGGCATGTTTGTGATTCCAACCGGGACGTTCACGTTTGGACTGAGAGGTGCGGGGACCTGGCGGTTCCACATCGATGAGACGATGACTTTTGTCAGGCCGACTCGAATGGTCCTCCCCGAGGAGACCAGGACTTGGGAATTATCGTTCAATGCAGGCAACCGCCTCACCTATGCTGAAAAAGTTCAAAGATGGATCACGGAGCATGAAAGCAAGTATGCCTTCAGGTACCTCGGTGCCTTAGCCGGAGATGTTCACAGGATCCTATCAAACGGCGGCATGTTCATGTACCCGGCCATCGTCAATCACCCAAACCCAAAAAAGAACCGTCCGGAGGGAAAGCTGCGCCTCATGTACGAAGGCGCGGTGGTAGCTTTTATGTGCCGCGAAGCGGGTGGAACAGCTGTCAATGAAGCGGGAATTCCGATTCTCGAGATTCAACCGGAGACACATCACCAGAGAACGGCTCTCTACGTTGGTTCAAAGGAATTGGTGGAAGATATTGCCCGGGTCTTGAGGACAAAAAAATAACCGCATTGGTTATTCTCAGTGTTGTGGAGCTAAACAATAAGTGGCTGGCCCCAATTTTCTTCGATCATGCAAGTGTGTCTGTTGCCGCATACCCTGTATCATGCTGGGCGACTTGACCGTCGTGTTGCAAGCGGAGCTCGTGGAGGTACATCTTCATTGTCATTACTATTTAGTGATATATGAAGAGTTACCCAGTGGAACCGTTGATCTTTTAATAACTTATTATTGAAACTCGTTATGAAGAGTCGACGTCTTAGTAACCGTCCCGATTTTCCACCGTCCGATGAAGCCGTTGGTTAGGCCTGTTCGTCGAGTTGTTTGAGAATTTACCACCCTCAGTTTTCCACGCGATAAGTCCGTTTGCGCTCCCACCGTGTATGACAGCCGCGCCGCAGATGGACTAGAGAACTCTGCATCCCTGGTGAAAACCAAGAAGCCGTCCCTTTCGGTAAGCACACCCTCGGCTATGAGTTGTTTGCGTTGGGCCATAACATAAGGATAGTTCTCGGCAGATGGGCGCTCCTCCAAGACGGCAGTGGAACCACGGAAAATAACGAAACCATTGGCTGTACGCTGGCCTCGCCCCTCGGTGCCTTTGATACGGCAGAAGAGCACGCCCCCCGCAGTGGGTTGAGTGATCGGCGCTAGGATATCGGAGCGCAAGGACCGGGAGGAGCTGCCGAATCCGGGCCAGAAACACCTCCATGTCCTCACGGTCTGATTCGGGAAGCTTTGAGCCGCCAGCCTGATTTTGTTCGAGCGTGAACCTGTTGATGTTTGCGGCTTCGACGAGGATATGGCTCTCGAGATACCTCACATGAGCCTTGGTCAGGTTCTCGTCCTTGCTGACAAAGACGATGGCTGAAACCCAGAACTCCTTTGTTTTGTGTTGCTTCAGTCGCTCGCGTATGACCTCCGCCTCGCCGATGTAGGCGCGGGGTGCGTTTGTAAGAGGGTCGTTGCCAATAGATATAGACTCCGGCTTTGTCTAGTTCTTCGCGAGCCAAAAGCTCATCAAGTTCTGTGCGGGGAGCGGCGACAGCCTTTCCGGTCCAATTGGAGATCTCAGCAGTGCGTAGACTTTTTGCGTCCCCGCGTGGAAGGACAGTTTGATAGTTGCCGATGTCATGTGTGCTCCATAGGCCTAACATTGTTTTTTATGCTTATTCTATTACTGTTCGTTTAATATAAGCAACCATGTTACCTGTCAAGATTTTTATCCCTCCGCAACAGTCTTTGCCATAAGATACAAGCTATGATATAAAATGAATAGCTAAGCCAAAGCTGTCAGCGTCTCAGCCTCAGGTCCAAGCTCGGTCCAAGCACTGTCAGCAATTAGGCCCCTGAGCCTTTCGGCAACGGGCGCAAGGTCGAGGGGCGGTCAGCATAAACCCCTCTGTATTTAACCCCTCTGTATCTCCCCTTGGTAAGGGGAGACAAGAAATAATTCATTATGACATTCTTATATTTGCTTCTAATCATAGCTTCATATTTCATCGGTGCCATTCCGACCGGCGTGATCCTGGCAAAAGCATTTGCCGGGCGGGACATACGGCAGGAGGGAAGCGGCAACATCGGCGCGACCAATGTTACCCGCGTGCTGGGGAAAAAGGTCGGCGCGCTGACGCTGGTGGGAGACCTGCTGAAAGGGTTTCTGCCGGTCTGGGCAGGTGCTTTCTATTACCGGTTCTATCAGACGTGGCATGCCTCATGGGTCTCGCCGCGTTTCTCGGCCACCTGTTCCCCATCTATCTCGGGTTTAAAGGCGGAAAAGGCGTTGCCACGGCGCTGGGTGTTTTTCTTTTTCTGTCGCCGTCAGTCATTCTCATCGAAGTGGTAATCTTTGCCGCTGCAGTCGCAATCTGGAAATATGTGTCGCTCGGGTCAATGCTTGCTGCCGGCACCATGCCGGTGCTTCTCTATTTGCTCTCCTATCCCGATGCCGGTAGTGCTTCTGAGCATTGTATTTGCTATATTAATAATTATAAAGCACAGCAGCAATATCCAAAGACTGATGAGCGGAACGGAAAACAAAGTCGGTCGAAAAAAAATAACGGCCGCACGCAGAAGCTTTCTTATCGAACGAATCAGGAAAGTCTAAAGCTAAACTAGAAAGGTTCTGAGTCTGAGCTAGATTTCCAGAGTATTCTGAGTTCCAGTTCAAGATTTAACGGAGATAATTATGAAAACCACACGCAGAGAATTTATTAAACAAGGCCTGATCCTGGGCGGTGCCATTAGCGCAGCGCCGCTGCTGCCTTTCCCGCAAAAACTTCCTTTGGCAGCACGCGGACAATCAACCCTTGCCCTGGTGACCGGCGGCCGGGCAGAGGCAACGCGCAAAGCCATCCAGATGCTGGGCGGCATGGAAGCCTTTGTTAAAAAGGGCAGCCGCGTGATTCTGAAACCCAACATGTCATTCCCCCACGCTCCTGAGCGCGCCACCAACACGAGCCCGGAAGTTGTCTCGACAATCGCCCGGATGTGCATGGACGCTGGCGCAAAGGAAGTGCTGGTGCTTGATTTCCCGTTCAACCGGCCCGAGCCGTGTCTGCGGCTCTCAGGCATTGCTGATATGTGCAAGCAGATACCAAATGTCTACACCTTCGCCCTCACCGAGGAAAAATTCTTCCGCGACATCCCGGTCCCCAAAGGAAAAGTTATCACCTCAGTTAAAATCATGAAGGATATTCTTGAAAGCGATGTGCTTATCAGCATCCCCACGGCAAAGTCCCACACCACCACCGGCGTGAGCCTCGGCATGAAGGGGCTCATGGGCATCATGTGGGACCGCGAATACTTTCACGCAAAAGTTGACATCAACCAGGCCATCGCTGACCTGGTATCGGCCGTAAAGATTGACCTGACCGTGCTTGACGCGTCCCGCGCCCTGTTAAACGGCGGGCCGTCCGGGCCGGGCAAAATTGAAAAGCCGAACACCATCATCGCCGGCCGCGACCCGGTCGCGGTTGACGCGCTCGGCGTGACGCTGGTCGACTGGTATGGCCAGAAATTTACCGGCAGCCAGGTGAAACACATCGCAGCCGCCCATGCCATGGGCCTTGGCACCATGGACCTGAACGCCATAAAAATTCTCAAAGCGCAGGTATGAGACGAATTGTTCAAACGCTGTTTCTTGTTCTTTTTACCGTGCTCTTTTTCCTCGCTGCTGATCCGCTGCCGTCCTTCTTTCCGGTTGATATATTCCTGCGGCTTGACCCGCTGATTGCCCTTACCACCATGCTCGCGTCGCGGGCAATTCACGCGGCGCTTTTTCTGTCCCTCGTGCTCGTTGCTGCGACCCTTCTCTTCGGCCGCTTCTTCTGCGGCTGGGTGTGCCCGCTCGGCACGCTCATTGATTTTTCCCGAAGCTTTTTCCCCCGAAAAAAACGCTCCCGGAAGAAAATACTATCAGCAACGCAGCCGAAGTATTACCTCCTTGCTCTCTCTCATTGCCTGCTGCCTGCTTGGCTTCAACCTTGCCGGCTGGTTTGACCCGATCGCCTTTGTAACCAGAGTCTATACGCTGCTCCTCTACCCGCTCGTATTTCTTCTGCTCAACAGCGGCCTTGACGCGCTGCGGCCCCTGGCCGCGCAGCTGCAGATGGTTACCCTGTCCCACCAGCAGTTCATGCAGCCGCTCTTCTATCTGAATGTATTAACTCTTTTCATCTTTAGCGGCATCCTGTTTCTGAATTATTTTGCCGAACGGTTCTGGTGCAGAACTATCTGCCCGCTGGGCGCGCTCTTAAGCGTCTTCTCGCGCTGGGGAATGTTCAAGCGGCAGGTGAGCGATGCCTGCAACCGCTGCATGAAGTGCCTTCGCGAGTGCCCCATGGCCGCGATCCCGAAGGAGCCGGAAGAGACTGCTGCCGCCGAGTGCATCCAGTGCCTGCACTGCTCGAGCTATCTGCCCGCAGTCTGCAATCAGTTTTAAGCCGGCGTTCTGCAGCTCTCCCGCAGGGTTTAATACCGCGCTTTGATCTTTCGCGCCGGGGCCTCTTTCTCTCACTTGGCGCTGGAGCGCTCGCCGCGGTGAGCCTTAAGACCACGCCGTTTACGAAACTGGCAAATCCCCGGCTGATGCGGCCGCCCGGCGCTCTGCCGGAAAAATCTTTTTTAGCAAAATGCATCCGCTGCGGCGAGTGCATGAAGGTGTGCCTCACCAACACCCTGCAGCCCTGCCTCTGGGAAAGCGGGCTTGACGGCCTCTGGTCGCCGCGCATCGTGCCCCGGCTCGCCGGGTGCGACCAGACCTGCAGCCTCTGCGGCCAGGTGTGCCCCACCGGCGCCATCAGGGCTCTTCGCCCTTGAAGAAAAGAAAAACGCCAAGCTCGGCACCGCGGTCATTGACCGGGAGCGCTGCCTGGTGTGGGCCGAAAACAAGCTTTGCCTGATATGTGATGAGCAGTGCCCCTACAACGCGATTGTTTTTAAATGGCAGGAAGGGTTCCGCAGGCCGTTTGTTTCAGCGAACAAGTGCAACGGCTGCGGGTTCTGCGAAGAGAAATGCCCGGTCAGGGGTGAGTCAGCCATCATCGTAACACCGGAAGGAGAGATTCGCCTGGCACGAGGGTTCCTACCAGGAGGCAGCGCAAAAGCTGCAGCTTGAATTTAAAGAAGACCCGGGTTCGGACCGGTTTTTAATGGAAGGAGCCGTCTGGGGATGCAGCGGTTGAGAAAAAAACATCCGAGGAACAAAGCGCAGTAAAAGAAAAACTTCCTGGAGGGTTTAGCGTTAAATAATACCTGTCAGCTCATCCAGGCTGTGAATCACCTGCGGCCCGGTCTCTTTTTGTGATCTGTCCAGGAAATAGGAACGGATGCCGATTCGCTGCGGCGCTTCAAAGTCAAACTCGCGGTGGTCCCCCACATGGATAATCTCCGCGGGTGAAACGTTTATGCGCTCACACACCATCCGGTAGATATCCTCTTCCCGCTTTACCCTGCCAAAGTCGCTCGTTGCAGAGAATATCTTCTTGAAATATTTTTCAATCCCGGTCACGGCTACTTCCCGGTCAAGAAACATCCGGTTGGCATTGGAGATGATAATAAGGTCATGGCGCTGCTGCAGAGAAGATAATGTTGCCGTAACATCAGGAAAGAGCGCGATCAAGTTTTCGTATTCAGCTATTAATTGTTCCGCGGGAACATCAAGCTTAAGGTATTTCACCCAGAACGGCAGGTCATACCAGTTGAGTTCATCATCGCCCATGCAGTCATAGAGATGAGCGACCAGCTCCCGCGCTTCCGCGAGTTTGACGCCATGCTTTGCCGCATACTGCTTCGGCACCCCGATCCGCCACACCGCGTCAACAAACTCCGGTGTGGTGAGGGTCCCGTCTAAATCAAATGAAATTACTTTAATATGATTATTTGTATCCGGCACGGTATTGTCCCTGTAATGTATTTATGATAAATTTGTCGTTGACTATTCTGCTCAATGCGTTAATTAATTTAAAAGGCTGTTGAAAAACGCCCATCTGCGGCGTTTCCCTCTTCCTTCGTCGTTGCAGCGTACCTTGAGGTACGCCTCACTTCTCAGGATTTCGGGAGCCTTGCATCTGTGCATTTTTGACCAGCCCGAAAAATAAACTTTTTCATCAATCTGCTAATACCATGGCAGCAAAAAACCATCCGGCGAAAGGCATGATCTGCATCCAGTGTCCAAAAGCAAGTTTTGTCAGCGGCACACGATGTGCCGCAATGACGGGAGGATCTTCTGCGAGAAGCTGCAAAAGCTTGTGGATAAGTATCAGGAATGCGAGTGCGAGCATTCAGAACAAAAAGAAAGACTAAACCATCCACATTCCACCTTTCACTTCACGCTTTTCACGTTTCACTGTTTCACCGATTCCCTCAACCACTTCCACAGACCGCGATAAAAACCAATCCCGTAGGCAGACTGCTGCAGAATAAAGAAAACAGGAACCAGGAACAATAATCGCATTCTGTCCCTGACCGGGGCGGCTCCTGCCCTGCTTCCGGCCGCGCCCACCAGAAGCAGAAACAAAAGCGCAAAAACCAGCAGCAGCTTAAGCAGCATGAAAAAAGCATTCGAAAACAATGAAAGCAGTATTATAATTATCAGGGCCAGCAGCCCCGCTGCCGGTACCACGTGCAGCGGCTCGAGCATCTGCGGATGCAGACGTGCAAGCGTTACCCGCGCCTCTCCCATCTTCAGTACCTGCTTAACAAATCCCTTTATGGTATCCCGGCGCCGATGAAACACTTTCGCCCTCTCATTGAATACCAGCGCCAGTCCTGCCTGTTTGATACGAAAGCTCAATTCAATATCTTCGCCGTGATAGAGCGATTTAAACCCGCCGGTCTTTTCAAACGCTTCCCGTGAGATCGCCATATTAAAAGTCCGCGGATAATACCGAGCAAGCTTTTTACCGGCTGTGCCCCTGAGTCCGCCGGTGGTAAAGGATGAGGTCATGCAGATGTGGATTGCCTGCTGCAGCATGGTGCCGTGCTCATCGTACTGCTCGGCACCTCCCACAGCGCCCACATGCCTGTCCGCAAACGGCTTGAGCAGTTCCTCAAGCCAGTCAGGCTGGGGCCGGCAATCAGTGTCGGTAAAGGCAAATACATCCCCGCGGGCCATGGCCATGCCGCGGTTGCGGGCAGCTCCCGGCCCCTGGTTTTTCTGATAGTGAAAAATCAGATTCTCCCGCCCGCTGTCAACCAGGCTTTTGAGATAGAACAGGGTATCGTCAATGGACCCGTCATCAACAACGATGATTTCAAACTGTTCAGGCGCAAGGGTCTGCTGGGCAAGAGCTGCGAGGAGTTCCTGTAATTCATCTTTGCGGTTGATAGGCGGGAATGATGACAGATACTGCGGGGCGGTCTGCTTCTGTTATAACGTTGCGGGCACAAGCTTTATTCAATGCCGTATTTATCCCTTACAATATGGTCACTGTCTTTCTTGGAAGAAAAAACAATCAGCTCACCCAGCAGCCCGAAAAAGATAAACTGTATACCAAGGATAATGAGCAGGGTGCCCAGCAGCAGGATGGGGCGGTTGCTTAAATACGTACCGCGAAACCATTGCAGCGCCAGGTAGGCGTCTATGGAAAAACCGGCACACGATAACATCATGCCAAGGCCGCCGAAGAAATGAAGCGGGCGCTGGGTATATTTGGTAAGCATGACGATGGTGAGCAGGTCAAAAAAACCCCTGAAGAACCGTTCAATGCCGAATTTGGATTTACCGTAGCGCCGCGGGCCGTGGCTCACGATGACCTCCCCTACCCTGAAACCTTTCCACGCGGCAACAGCCGGGATAAACCGGTACAGCTCTCCATAGAGTTCCATCTCTTCGGTCACCACTCTGCGATAGGCTTTCAGCCCGCAGTTGAAATCATGAATTTTGACCCCGGTAAAGAGCGCGGTAAAGAAATTAAAGATGCGTGAGGTTAACCGTTTCCCGATGGAATCTTCCCGTTTTCGTTTCCATCCTGAAACAAGGTCAAAGCCCTCGCCCAGCCATGCTACAAGCTTTGGTATCTCTTCCGGAAAATCCTGAAGGTCTGCATCTATGGTGACTACTTTTTCACCGCGGCAATTCAGGAAACCATGGGAAAGCGCTTGCGCCTTGCCGAAATTTTTCCTGAAATGGATAACCTTAACCCGTCGGTCCTGTGCATGCAGCTCCTTCAGAATATCCATAGAGCGGTCCGTACTGCCGTCGTCCACAAACAGCAGCTCAAACTGCGCAGTAATGGGCTCCAGGACCGCGCACAGCCGGCTGTACAGCTCCTGCAGGCCCTGCTCTTCATTGTAGCAGGGAATAACGACACTGATATCAATCTGGAATTTATTATTCATATTAAATCATGGTAAAAAATAAAGTTGCAGAATCTGGAACTCAAGAAATCAGGAAAAAATATTTACCTGAAAACTAAAACCATAAAAGGGCAATTTTTAGAGTTCCTGATTCATTTGGTATGGCTGCGCTCCAGATTCAGCTACCGGATATAGCATAAAACATACGGGGGTACAATTTGTTTCAAAACAACAGGAGCGTTTTGCCGGTTGTTTAGACGGAGAGAATTTGGTAAGGTTAGAGAACAAGGCACAAAGGCATCCCGCCTTCGCGCAAGTCTACGGCGGGCAGGCACAAAGCAAATACGGATTGCGGGACACGAGTCACGAGGCACTCTTTGGGATAGCAGCAGATGCAAAAGAATAATTTTTACCGCGTATCGCTCATAGTGCTGACCCTTCTGCAAATCGGGCTCTCCGCGCTCTATCTCAATTCTTTAAGCAGGATTGAAAACTGGTCTGCGGTTTACGCTGAAGACAGCCGGGGATATCTGCTCGTTGCCGATTACCTGAACGGCAGAGACATTCCTGCCGAGGAACAGTCGCTCATGAGATACCGGCTGTTCAGCCCCCTGGTGCCCTTTGCCGCATCACTCCTGGGAAACCTCACCGGCATACCAGCCGCTTTTTTAATCATAAACATCCTGCTCTGGCTTATCACTCCTCTGCTTTTTTATGAGTTTTTAAAAACAGTCCTGCAGGATGACTTTTTTGCCTTCGCCGGGGCGGCACTCTTTACCACATCCCTTCCGGTAATTGAGTGGGGGCTGCCCGTCATGGCGGACATGGGGTCGTACTTCTTTGCCTGTCTTATTCCGTTTCTTTACCTGAGATGGTTTCAACCTGCCTCTCTCCCTTCCAGAGAGAGGGTACAAGGTGATTTTCCCTCCCCTCGCGGGAGGGGATTAAGGGGAGGGGGTGGCATTAAGAATATAGTTCTTGGTATCACTCTCGCGCTCGCACTTCTCACCAAGCCGATGCTCATTATCCTGCTTCTATTTGTGCTTTTTTCTCTTATCTATGAGAAGCGCTACACAAGCATTCCCGCAACCTGCGTGCTGCCGATCCTGCTGGTCAGTGTTGTCTACAGCTTTTTCAGCCTGTCATATAATGATTTCACCACCTTCGGCAGCCCCCGGCACCGCGGCCTGATGTATCTCTTCACGGCGGCGCTGTTCTGCTATCACGGGGGCTGGCTTTTCCTGCGCCAGGGATGGAAGAGCGCACCGTCATACCGGCACCTTTATCTCATATATATAATTGCCTTCGCTGGCCCCTATCTCCTGTTTGTGCACAACCCCCGGCTCTTTTTTCTGTCATACCCCGCGGTCATTGCCCTGATCGTGCAGGGTATCCGGGAATTCTGCAAACGCAGGCAGTATACCGTGCGCGCCGGCGCGGCACTGCTGGGCGCATATATTGTGACATCAAATATAGTTACCGTATTCCATCTTTATATAATGCGCTATCTGAAGATACGGGACTGGGAAGGCCTGTTGCGATTTTTCTCATAACAGATGCTTTCGATATTGACGGGCTATCAGCCAATTTTATATTTTGCTGGCTGAATGCTGACAGCTACAGGCTCTATACATGCTCTTACCTCCCCTGCTCCGCGGAACCCTCATCAGACGCTACCAGCGCTTCATGGTCGATGTGAGGCTCCAGAACGGGCACATTGTCACTGCCCACTGCGCCAACACCGGCAGCATGCGTGCCTGCTGCGAGCCGGGGAGGACTGTTTTTCTGTCCCGGCACAATAGTCCCTCGCGCCGCCTGGCATACTCGTTTGAGCTTATTGAAATGCCGACCTCGCTGGTCGGCGTTAACACGGCAGTTCCAAACCGCCTGGTCAGGGGAAGCCATTATCGCGGGTAAAATCAAGCCCCTTCGCGGCTATGAAAACGTGCGGCGGGAAGTACCCTACGGCACCAATTCCCGGATTGACCTGCTGCTGGAAAACAAACAGGGCGGGCGCTGCTTTATCGAGATCAAAAACTGCACTCTTGTCGAGGACGGCGTGGCGTCGTTTCCCGACGCAATTACCGCGCGGGGGCTCAAACACCTCGTGGAGCTTCAGCAGCAGGTGCACAGTGGTGACAGATGTGTTATGTTTTATCTCATACAGCGCATGGACGCGAAGCTGTTCCGGCCCGCCGACTCAATAGACCCTGCGTACGGTACGGCCCTGCGGGCTGCCGCGCAGCAGGGCGTGGAAATAATGGTCTATGATGTGAAGATAGACATGGAAAAAATCGAACTGCGCAGGCCGATCCCGTTTGATCTGTCTCTCTGAATAATTATGGAAAGCTCTGCAACCGGTTTATACAAGCTTGATTTTGACGAGGCGCAGAAAATCGCGGCGCTGGTTAACTTTGATGTAATGCTCTACGCGACGAAAGCTTCGCTCCTGCGGCCCGGGCTGCGACTATTTTTCAAAAGATAAAAATATATTTTATAACCATGCTGCTGCAGCATATCCGCAATCTGATGCAGGAGGAAGCTCTTGCGCCGGAGGTGAGCGCGTGGTTTGAGCGGGCAGCGGCCGCGGAAAAGGAAAGCACGGAGATTGAAAAAGCCTATCTGCAGAGCTGCGTTTCGGGAAAAAAGTGCTGAGTTCTGAGTAGCACTGGGAGTGCGATTCGGAGTTGCGAGCAGTCTGCGCAAATTACGGTGCAATGGGCCGACTAGGCACAATCGCGGTACGTGATTCGTGGTTCAGTGACTAGTGCACATAGTGCACAGTGATAATGCAGGAACGTGAAAAGTGAAAGGTGAAATCCCGATTCAACCCACTCACCGATTTACCCATTCACCGATTTACCTTAAACCAGGGAGGATTGATATGCCACTCGTTATTGACCAGGAAATCTGCGCCGCGTGCGGCTCGTGCGTCGGCAACTGCCCGAACCGTGCCATCATCATGCGGGGAGACCGGTATTTCATAACCGGCATGTGCTGCGACTGCGGAGTGTGCCTCGAATACTGCTCGACGGATGCCATAAAAAAAGGGCCGGTGCGGGCTGAGTTTGACAACAAAAAGGTCAACAGCGCGCTGAAGGAAAAGCTCTCCCTGAAGCGGGACATCGTGGCCATGAAGTTTGCGGATAAGGCACCTGATGGCGTCCGTGTTGAAGAAGGGCCGACGTTCTGGTGTGCAATCTGCGGCGATATATTCGAGGGCCAGGGAGATCCCGTGTTTTTCAGGGGCGTGGCGAGCAGCTGCGGCGGATCAAAAAATGTCGGTATTGGCTCAAGCAAGGTCGCTAAAGAAGACTTTGAGATGGTGATAAACGCGCAGGTCGTCGGCGAGGGAAACCTGTATGCCGCCAAAGACCTGCTGGCAAAAAACCGGGCCCAGTTCCCGCGCTACCCCAAAGTATATGGCGGCATGATTCTCGGGTCACTGGACCGGCTGAGCAGGCCCGACATCATTCTCATCCCGGTGAACTGCCGCCAGATGAGCATGGTCTCAACCGCCTATTCATTTGAGACAGCAGAGCTGATCACCGGATACGCGGGTAAATCCACCTGCCTGATGAGCATCACCTTCCCGTTTATCGAGAACAAGCCGGTCTTCACCGTCGGCGACCACGGCGGCAGGACGTTCATGCGCCTCCAGGATGATGAGCTGCTGGTGTGCCTGCCCTACCGGCTGGTGCCGGGGCTGGTCACCAATCTTGACCGGACGGTGTATGCGCAGGGACACTCCTGATTACAAAAGGCTGAGCTGCGGCACTATCACTTAACTGCCACGGACCCGGTCACAGCCTTTGCCGAGAACTTTTTTTCCTTCGTATTCAGCCAGCGAACCTCGAAGGTATACGTGCCCCCATGGAGGAAACACAGGCTCGCTGTGGCACCGTGGGGTAGCACGCCGGTCCTGTAATTGCCGGCAGGGTCGGCATTGAAATTGACCAGCGGGGAGCATACAATCCCGATCCGCTGCTTCACGCTGATGGTAACAGGATACTTACCCTGGTTGTACCACACTACCGTGTCCCCTCTCTTCACGTCCACTGAAACAGGGCTTATTCCGTCCGATCGGTCCTGTATAATAATTGTTGCGACCGTTGCTTTCTCCGCTGCGACGGCCACTGAATCGCCCCAGGCGCTAAGCACGACGCTGCAAAGAAGCACAACCAGGATAATAATATTTTTCCTGCTTACCGTTGTCATGATAATCTCCTCATTTTGTTATAAACTGCCGTATGGTTTCAAAATAGCTTTTTCCCGCCTTCATGATAACCGAGTTGTGGTCAGCCCCCTTCACCTCCATTAACTGCTTCTTCTGCGCAGCAGAGTGCTTGAGCAAAGTTTGCGCATCTGACATTGGAATGAACTGATCATATTGAGCATGAATAATGAGCGTGGGCATAGTAACGCGCTCGATTTTTTCCACATGGCTGAAGCAGTCAGTTTCTTTAATGCCGAGACCGTCAGTATCCACGCCGAGAAACTTGAGCAGCGGCACCGTGTAGGCAAAACCGCTCTCGATAATCACACCTGATATATCTGCTCCGCGCGTTGACGCAAGCTCAAGCGCCGAGACGCAGCCGAGAGACCTGCCCATTACCCACAGGGGGCCATTCATGCCCTTCTCCTTCAGCCACGTTCGCACCTCTTGGAATATGACGTGCGCGTCGCTCAGCATCGCGGTGACGGTGGGCGTGCCGTCGCTCTTCCCGTAACCGCGAAAGTCTACGGCCAGCAGGTTCAGCCCGAAGCTGTTATAGACGGGGCCGATATCATCATAGTCACTCACGATCTCGCCGTTGCCGTGAAAGAAGAGAATCGAAGGAGCCTGCGCGTCCTTAATATAAAACCGGCACCCTATCCTGATACCATCAGCAGCGGTTACGTAATAATCGAGAGCGCCCGCTGGAGGTACAGATGACCGGTCTTTTTGCGGATGAAAAACAAAGGCAAGAACCCTTGGATTATCCAGCTTCCTGAAATCACAAACATTTTGCTGCTTCATGGCGATCTCCCCTTCGCTGCCGGAACATGCTGAAATAACCAGCAGAAAAACAAGATATCGTGACGGCTGAAACCGCAGGAATTGTTTTAACACCAGCCTACTCGCTCTTTTCCGCATCCTGTTTTTCCAGGTTCTTCAGTCGCTCCTGCGCCATCGTATCAATATCTTTTGCCTTGTTAATGGGCTTCTTTATTGCCTCTGCTGCTTCGCGCCCGGTCTGCTCAGTAAATTTATCAATGCTCCCCTTCTCCGGCTCCGCTTCCTTTGCCCGTGAGCAGCCGGAGCAGATAAAACATAAAAAACTGAGCGGTATCAATGCCAGCAAAAAAAATTTTTTCATAACAGCCTCCTGTTTAAAGATAAATAGGTGAATGGGTGAATCGGGAATTCGTGAATCGGGATTTCACCTTTCACTTTTCACGTCCCTGTAATCACCCGTCCTCCGTAGCACTTATAAATGTTGCCAGTCCAAATTTAAACTTTTACGTAGTAATCACCAATACGCTTGTTTTTTAAACACTGCGGAGGGTGGCACGAGTCCACCTACTTCCCTTCCACCTTCTGCACTCTCGTCTGTGCCTTATGTCCCCAGATTTATTCATCAGTCCCTATCTGCTCTATCTGTTCATGGACCTGCGTCCATTCTTCATACAGGGTTTCAATGCGGGAGTTTATTTCCCGGTACTCAATATTCATTGAGCGGGCCAGCTCCTCGTTTTCATAGGTCTTATGATCAGCAAGCGCTGCTTCAATCTCGGCCTTGCGCTGCTCGGCACGGGTAATTTCTTCTTCTATAGTTTCCAGGACAGCGTTCAGCGGCTTAAGCCTCTGGTAGCGATCCTGCCGCTTTTCTGCCTCGTCGCGCTTGCGCAGCTTTTCAAGATGAAACGGCGATTTTTTCTGCACCGCGTGCCCTGCCGGGTCGCGCAGCTGAAAGGTATCCTGCTGCGCTGCATGGAGCTTCTCCAGATAGGTTCCTACCGTGCCCGGCATCACGCACACCTGTCCATCTTTAATATCGACTATCTTAGTGATAAGCGGCTCCAGGAAATCACGGTCATGGGAAACGATGACGTAAGAGCCGGAAAAGTTATCCAGCGCCTGCTGCAGCACTGCCTTGGAGGCCACGTCAAGGTGGTTGGTCGGCTCATCAAGGATGAGAAAATTTGCTTTCATAAGAAGCATCTTGGCAAGGGCGAGGCGGCTCTTTTCTCCGCCTGACAGCACCGCAACTTTTTTAAAAACATCATCCCCGGGAAACAGAAACAGCCCCAGCAATGAGCGCAGGCGCGTGACGCTCTCCGCAGGCGCCAGCTCCTGGAGTGTCTGGAGAGCCGTTTTCTGCCCGTCCAGGTCCTCTGCCTGGTGCTGGGCAAAATAGGAGATGCTGACATTGTGCCCGGGGATGCGCTGGCCGGTCTCAAACAGCTCAAGCCCGGCCATAATGCGCGCCAGGGTTGATTTTCCGGAGCCATTGACGCCCAGCATGGCAATGCGATCGCCGCGGTCAATTTTGAGTGATACATCCTGAAGAACGCTCACGCTTCCATACGCCTTGCCAAGATCTTTCAGCTCCATAACAACACGGCCCGGGGCTGCAGGCTGGGGAAAGTTGAAATCAATCTCCTGCTCCTCACGTTCTACGGCAACGTGCTCCATCTTGTCAAGCATCCGCAGCCGGCTCTGCACCTGGCGCGCTTTGGTTGCCTTATAGCGGAACCGCTCCACAAAGGCCATGGTCTGCTTTATGAGCCGCTGCTGATTGTCGTAAGCTGATTCAGCCGCTGCCAGGCGCTGGGATTTCTGCTTGAGATAGGCGGCGTAATTGCCGCTGTATTCCACAAGCCTGCCCAGAGATACCTCAAGAGTCCGCGCAACCAGGTTATCCAGAAAACGGCTGTCGTGGGAGATGATGATAACGGAGCCATCATAGCTCTGCAAATAGGATTCAAGCCATTCCAGGGATTCAAGGTCCAGGTGGTTGGTGGGCTCATCAAGCAGCAGAATGGTGGGCTCCCGGAGCAGCAGCTTTGCCAGTTCGATGCGCATCTGCCAGCCGCCGCTGAACTCATCGGTCATGCGCGCAAAATCACGCTCGGAAAATCCCAGGCCCGAGAGAATCTGCTTGCAGCGCGCTTCGATGCTGTAGCCCTGGCGGTGCTCAAGATGGTGCTGCAGCTTTCCCATCTCCTCGAGCAGCGTGTGCATCTCCGGAGACGCGGGGTCCCCGTTTTCCGTCAGGACCTCGAGCTCTTTGTTGATGGCATCGATTCTTCTGTGCAGCAGCAGCACATCATCAAACGCGGTCGCCGCTTCATCAAGGAGGGTTTTGCCCTGGTGATAAACCCCGTCCTGCGGCAGGTAAGCGGCGGTGTTTGAGCGGGACTGTGTCACCGCGCCGCTGTCCGGCTCAAGCTGGCCCACCATGATTTTCATCAGCGTGGATTTGCCGGTTCCATTGGCTCCCACAATGGCAACGCGCTCCCGGTCGCCAAAGTGGAGGGTCACATCCTTAAAGAGATATTCCCCGCTGTAGTGCTTGGCTATATTGTTTAATGAAATCAATGTTTATAGTTCGGGATTAGTGGCTGGTGGTTCGGGGTTAGATCACAAACAAACTGGCCGGTTTCACGAATCACGAGCCCCGAGTCCCGTGCCACGTGTTCAAAACGGTGATGGTGCGTCTATGAAGACGGCAGGCAGGCCCAGCTGTTTCTGCAGATGCTCGCCAAGGGCCTGCGGGCCGAACCGTTCGGTACGGTAGTGTCCCCCATAAAAAATATTCAGGCCGAGTTCCTGAATGAGGTAGTATGCCCCGTGCTTCGGCTCTCCGGTGACAAAGAGGTCGATGCTCTGGTCGTGGAGTTCACTGATGAGCTCAGGGTCGGAAGCAGAGCCGGACACAATGCCCACGGTCTTTATCTCCCGCGGCCCGAACTCAAGAAGTTCGTGGCAGGAGCCAATGATTGCTTCCAGTTTTTTTGCAAAAGCAGCGAGCGGCTGTGCGGGAGTGAGCGCTCCCTTCATGCCGATAAGCTGGCCATGATAGCGGGCAAAGGGCTCGATAGCGCTGAGGCCGATTTCCCGGGCAATCTGCGCATTATTGCCCACGTCAGGATGAGCATCAAGGGGCAGGTGCGCCGCATACAGCGCCATATCAGCTTTAATGAGAGCGCTGATGCGCTGATATATATTCCCGGTAAGGACAAACGGCCTGCCCCAGAACAGGCCGTGGTGCACAATCAGCATCGTGCAGCCTGCTGCCTTAGCCCCGGCTATTGTTTCAAGGCATGCATCAACCGCCACTGCTGCTTTTTCTACGCTGCCGCTGTTTTCCACCTGCAGCCCGTTTGCCGCATCATCGCGAAAGGCAGCAACGTTCAGGTAATGGTCTAAATAAGCCGTAATCTCTTTTAAATACATCAATTCCCCTTCATGGGGCCAGCGCCTATTTTTCTGTTTTCTTCGGCCTGCCATGCGGTAACGCCTGTAAACGCCGCCCGAATTTCTTTTCCAGTCTCTTTACAAAACCCTCATCACCGCTGGGCCGACCCGTCAGTGATCCCTTCCTGATAGTATGTATCATTTTTTCGTCTTCTCTCTCACGCAAGTACCTGCGCCAATCTTTAACTTCCTCCAATAAATAGCAGTTATTTGACACGATAGCATCATCAAAATTCCCCTTGATATGATCCCGCGCACTTGACCATTGGTAATCTTCTGCATTCTTAACCACACCTGCTCGTACCGGGTTGTTCTCCACATAGCGTATTGATGCGTAAACATGCGCTTCATCAAGTATTGTGGAATAAAATCTCCCCTGCCATAAATGACCGCTGACTTTCTTGCGACGGTTTACATGCTGTGAGTATCGCATGTGCAGGGTATTAAAAGTACGTGACAGGGAATCTTGTTTTTTTGGCACACAAACAAAGTGGACATGGTTGTTCATAAGACAGTAGGCCCAGATATCAAGTCCGTATTTATTACCATATTGTTTTAACCATTCCAGATACTGCAGGTAGTCGGCCTCGGCCTCAAATACCACCTGCCGGTAATTTCCCCGCTGAGTTATATGATGGGGATATCCTTTTGCTACGGTTCTTGCTACTCTGGGCATAGTGTTAATCTATATCTGAACATTCGTTTTGTCAACATAAAATAGGCGCTGTCCCTATTATCCCGTGAATTTTAGTGTTGACCTCGCCAATGCTTATAAATATAATGATTACATCTATAATTACGTGACCATAGTCCGGCCGAAGTCCCGATGAAACATCATTACAAAGAATACCACAACCTTGAAGAGCAGATGCAAAGCCTCAAGTCTTTCTTCAGCCAGTATTTCAGGAAAACAATGGCCGGTACGGTGCTGAAAGAAGAATTTGATTTCAGCCTTGCCGAGTTAAAGGCCCTGTCAGCTTTCGTAGATATCAACGGCGAATACACCCTCAGCGAGCTCAGCGGCACTGCACACGTCCCCCTGTCTAATATGACCCCTATAATAAAGCGCCTGGAGAAAAAGAACATGGTTAAAAAATTCAGGGACCCCGGGGACGAGCGGTATGTGCGCATTTGTCTTTCTGCGGAAGGGAAGCAGCTTTTGCTTAGATTTATGAAGAAGCGGACCCGTGAAATAGAGCGCATTATAGGAAAACTTTCCAGGGAAAAACAGCGGGAGCTTTTCACCGCCCTGGAAAAAGCTGCAAATATCTTGAAAATGCTTCAATAACTGAAAACAGAATAGCGAAGGAGGATTTGTATGTGCTGCAGAAGGATTGTTGGTCCGGCGGTGGTGTGCGGTCTGATGGTATGCTTGTTCGCGGCTAATGCCGCGGCTCTTGTGTTAACCGGCTATTTCCCCGTGCAACAAGGCAAGTTCTGGAACTTTTCATCCCCCGGGGATAAGCTGCTTTCCACCTGGTCGATAAATGGCACGTTCACTGAGCGCACGGTCGGCACTGTATTTATATTGCAGCAGGATAACTGCCGGTTTCTCAGCATGCGTGATGAATGGGGCGGGCTGTATATCTGTGGAGAATATGAGCCGGATAAATATATCATTCCCGAGAAGCCGGTACTTTTTCTGCCCCGGGAGATTGACCCGGATAAACCGGTTACCACAGATGTGCGCATGAAAGTGTTCTCTATGCCCGGAGGGAAAGGGGAATTCAAGGAAACCGGGCAGATCAACCGCACCATAACCATCAGCCTGAAAAGTGTAGAGGATATGACGGTTGATAAACAGGAAATAAGAAATTGCGCGGTTGTTGAAAGGACTATAAAAGACGGCGATGCGTCTGTTGTTGAAACAATCTGGCTGGCTCCGACCATCGGCCCGGTGAAACGGGCAGTGAAACAGGGGAATGCGGAAAAAATCTATACGCTGAAATCATATGCAGGTTCAAAACTGCAGCCGGTCAGGCGTTTTTCAACTAAAGATTATTTTCCGCTTACCGCCGGCACCACCAGTGTTTATAAAAGTCATGACGGCAAACCGGCTTCCATAGAGATAAAAAAACAGGAAAAAATCGACCAGTGGCTGACAACGCCGCTGGTTTATAATATGCCGGAATCAGGCTCCCCCAATGATACTTTTTATTATGCGCTTACTCCTGAAGGCCTGGTGCTTCCCCAGATATTCAGATCAGCAATGCGGAGTCTCACGGCCTTCCTGCCGCCGGAAGCTCCGGTAATAGTTCTGCCCGGCACCCTGAATATCGGCTCGTTTTTTACCTCTGCCGCATATCCAAGAATTTGCGCGTACCCGAGCAGGACACCTAATCTTGATTTTACCACTGAGATACAGCATTCAAACATCCCCGTATGCATCGAGGATGTGACAGTGCCCGCCGGAGAATTCAAAGACTGCATAAAGATATCCTTATTTAATATCTCGCGTGCCTTTGAATTCAAGATGGAAAAAGTTCGGGTTGGCTGGCAGTGGCTGGCAAAAGGCAAAGGCATTGTCAAACTGGAGCAGGTAGAGTTTGGAAATTTTTTCCTTCCGGAAAGGACAAATGAATATTCCTGTATACAGTTCTGGGAATTAGCAAAATAGAAAGATTCCTATGCTTTCAATCAGTGACCGGTGTGCCGGTCACTGATTACCCCCTATTGTTGTAACCATTCCCTATACTGCAGGTAGTCGGCCTCGGCCTCAAATACCACCAGCAGTTAATTTCCCTGCTGAGTTATATGATGGGAATATCCTTTTGCTACAGTTCTTGCTACTCTGGGCATGGTGTCAATCTATATCTGAACATGTAAAACGGGCGGTTCCTTTTATACCTTATTATTAATTTAATTTTGTATTATATTATATAAATAAAATATGTTTATAATTTATTATTTATAATTTAATTAAATAATCGCCATTATAATATTTTATAAACATAATTTGTTTTGCTTGACAAGGTTTCGCATATATATATAATTGCAACAAATTGAAAGATTACTCTCACTAAATCACATTATACGTAATAATAAGAACACATTAAAAGAGGCAGACATGACCAGCAGAAGGGGTGACATGCAAGCTTCATTAGTTCTTAAATTCATTAAAAAAAACCGCTTTCAGGTTTATATTACCTGTTAGCGTTTTTTATTTTTGATTTCAACGTCAATAAAAATGACAATTAAATTCTGAAAGGAGGTACCAAAACCAAGACAAAAAAAGTTTTAAAAAGAGAGTTACGTTTAATAGTTTTTAAACAACAAACCTAATTTAATCCGGAGGGGAGTATGAAAAAGATAAAAAATAAATCAGCCGGGATCATTCTGTCGAGTCTCTTCATGGTACTGTTACTGGCACCACTGTCTCAGGCGCAGATACCACCAGGGCCTTTGAGTGACTTGTTAACGTACTATGCAAATATCTACAACACCCCACAAATTCCAGAACCATTTTTTGCAAAAAAAGTGGTCGCAAAGGCGCAACCGGATGAGTGTTTTAACGGAATTGGTGAGCCTATAACGAAACCACCCTGTAGTGAAGGCAAGCCAAAAGTAAACCAGGCATACGTATGGGGGCTTACCCAGCAGGGGAACGTCTGGTTTGGAACTGCTCCGAATGTGCTTTGCCTTGTTATCGGTGGAATATTAGGATCAGCTGGTACGCCAATAGAAGCTCCTTCATTTGTATGCGAGTTTGGAGAGGGCCCGTTAGTGCCGCCTCTGCCTGCTTCTATCGGTGATTGGAGGGCGCCAAGAATCTATGAATACAACCCGGAAACTCAAGACGTAATTGACAGAACACCTTTAGCAGGACCTCTCATCAACAAAACATTAGGCCTTCGTTCAGCCGGCTCATTAAATGATGTAATTTTCCTGGCAGGGCCAGGCTTAGGGAATGGCATCAATATGTTTGCATTTAAATCTGACGGCTCATCGTTAGGCGCTAAAAATTTCCCGGAATATAATGATATCAGAAAATGGGCAGCTGTTGACGGCGTGCTTTATACCGCTGTACAGAACACCGCTGGTGGTGGGACCGTGTTACGGTGGATTGGAAGTGATGTCGATCCATTCCAGTTCGAAGTTGTTGGAAACCTGGATACAGAGGGGTCAAACATCGCCCTGCATGAAGGTCGTCTATTTATCACGACCTGGCCAGCTACACTACTGGGTGGTCAACCATCACCTCCGATAAGCCTCTACATGAGCCCGGTAGTCCCTCCGGGAGGATTAACCAGTACAGATGCGAACAACTGGGTTAAAGTATGGAAGTCATCCGACTATGAACCTGACAAATTTGTTGTAAGTACCTATGCAGGTGGTGATCTTGCTTCCTTTGATGGCACTCTATTCTGGGGAACCATGCACGTACCATTTTTAGCAACACAAGTCGCATTAGGACTCGCTGAGAAGGGTGTAATCAATCTTGATCCTGCAGGAGATGGTTTGGGAACAGATGATTTCCTGACCACCGCGTTAGGCACGCACCGGGCTATCAGCATTTTTGCCGGTAAAAACTTCGGCACACCGGGCCAGCAAATAGAAATACTGTATGGTGAACAGTATCTACCGGTATATGACTCTGCTGCCAAAAGTTACACTATTGCAGAAGATGCTATGCATCAGAATAAAATGCCAAACCCTGTGCCCAAATATGGACCATCAGGGATTGGTAATTTCTTCAACACCTATACCTGGACCATGGGCGTTGGTTTTAAGAAAACACCTGCATTTGCCAGTCTGCTTGTTGGCACATTTGACTGGAGCTATGTACTGGAACAGATGCTTGTTACTTTAGCCAACCAGCAGGGTGGAGCAAACCCTGCCATTCCCGGAATAACATTAGATCCGGAAATGCTTGAAGAGTTCATGGACCACCTGCAGCCCCAACTGGGTTTCGGTGCAGACCTGTTTGTGGCCAGGAGTGCTGATCAGCCTTTTACTCTTGAGTCAAATGATGGAGTGGGGAATTACCTTAACTATGGTATTCGCACCATGCTTCCCTCTGAACCTCAGACAGATGGTCTTGCTGATTCTTCAGCGCCCCAAGACTTTGCGTATAAAACCACACCCCAAGACTTTTGCAACCAGACCACAACTCAGAATATTTTCTACCTCGGGATGGCGAATCCTATGAACCTCGAGACTGATCCGGACAAACCGCAGGGCGGCTGGGAATTGATCCAGTTGAGTCATACCGATCTCTCCGCTGCAGGGCACCCTCGGCACTAAAATAACCATCACGGGCACTTGTTTGAAGTCTGCAAGCGTATATATTGGCAGTAAAAAATGCAAGGCTCTGTCCTCTAGCAATACAAAACTAGTGTGTGAGATCAACAGCGCATTACCGCCCGGTATATATGATATTAAGATCAAAGGAAAAGAGGTGTGATGAGATAGTATATGAAGATGCATTTGAAATTATGGCCCCGGTAGTTTGCAGCTTAACTCAGCAGAATTGTAATAACCAGTTCACGGTGAAAGGCGGGTTCTTTGGGAACAAGGATAGCAGCTTGAAGTTCTATTTTGGCCCGCCAGGCGATTTAAATGATAAATGCAAAATCATCAGCGATAAGATGAATCCTGTGACCGGGGAAAGCACGGCAGTGATTGTTCTTCCCAAGGAGCATTTTGCTTCAGGGCCGTATAATCTGAAGGTAAAGAACCAAGTAGGGTTCTCAATATTCGAGGATGAGATTACTATTTGTAAACTCCGTGGTAAATGTACTAAATGATTAAACAGGATCAATACTAAAACAGTACGCACAAAGGCAGAGCCAGTAATGGCTCTGCCTTTGTCTTTGCAAAAAATAGTATATTTTGCGTAATATATCTTTCAGTTTTTTCTGTAAAAAATATTTACCAATAATCTACTCCACACTTTTTAATCTTATGGGGCAGGCATCATGAACTGTAATAGAATGTTGAAAACAGCAATTGCTGGAGCTTTGGTTTTTACTCTGTTCACTATCCGTCTGGCTTCAGCCGATTGGCAGGTTGCAACAGTTGATAGCAGCACTTCGGATGTGGGACAGTGGAGCGCTCTCGCCCTTGACAGCAAGAATAACCCCCACATCAGCTATTATGATTCAACCAATGGCGGCCTTACATATGCACGATTGGTTGGCAACATCTGGTTGAAGGAGATCGTTGATAGCACTGAAGATACGGGGTTGGCAACCTCAATAGCCCTTGACAGTACAGATAAACCCCAAATCAGTTATGTTGATAACTTAAATGGTAATCTAAAGTATGCGAACCATACTGGCATAGATTGGAAGATAGCTACCGTGGATAGCGGTGGCAATCTGGGGTTGGCAACCTCAATAGCTATTGACAGCACAGATAACCCTCACATCAGTTACTATGATGCTTATCCAAAGGGAATTTTAAAATATACGCGTTATGACGGCAGTGTGTGGCTTCCCCCTCAGACAGTAGACGGAATCACCGGTAATGATGACGTGGGAGATTACTGCTTTCTTGCTCTTGACAGTGATAATAACCCCCACATCAGCTACTATGATGCTACCAATGCAGACCTCAAGTACGCACACTATGATGGCAGTGTCTGGCAGATAGAGCGAGTGGACAGCGCTGGTGATGTGGGCTCTTACAACTCCCTTGCACTTGACAAAGATAATAATCCTCATATCAGCTACTATGATGCTACCAATGGCGACCTCAAGTACGCGCACTATGATGGCAGTGTCTGGCAGATAAAGCGAGTGGACAGCACTGAAGATAACGTAGGAGGGTACACCTCCCTTGCCCTTGACAGTAACAACCAGCCTAATATCAGTTACTATGATTTTATCTATGGCGACCTCAAGTATGCCCGCTACAACGGCAGTGTCTGGCAGATAGACATTGTGGACAACAGTGAAGATGTCGGATCTTACTCTTTTCTCGCTCTTGACAACACCAATAAAGCATATATGAGCTATTACGATGCAATAAATGGCGATCTGAAGTATGCAAACGGCACCATAAGGACTGACACAACCACCACTGCTGATGGCGGAGGAGGTGGCGGGGGCGGTGGAGGCGGCGGCAGTTCAACCACAACCACCGTATCATCTGACACCACTACCACCAGCACATCGCCAACAACTACTACCACTACTGCTCCGCCATCTCAATGCACCAGTGCTGCAGATTGTGATGATGGCCTGTTCTGCAATGGCACTGAGCGATGCGCAAACGGCGCCTGTGTTCCCGGGATCAGTCCCTGTGATACCGGAAAACAGTGCAGGGAAGATCAGGATCAGTGCTGGGACATATTTGAGCTAACTGCTACATCCCTGCAAAAAAGTGTGCGCAGGCCAATTGTCCGCGCAACAAGATGCCCGTGGTTATTGGTAAACTGCCCGGAGGATAACCATTACAGTGCTGTGCGCAGCACCATAACGATTGAAGGCTCGCAGGAGAATTGGCAGGGAGTTGAAGTTGATGGCAGGAGAAATTCGTTTAAGGTCGGGAATATTATTTTTGTCCCAATCTGCATAGGGAAAGACGCCACTGCCGGACAGTGGCAGGTGAAAATAAAAACTGCAAATGGAAACATTGAAAATCCCTTTGAGGAGACCATACAGGCGCTGTTTCAAGTGCAATAGTCAGAAGCTGCTCTGATGGCTATTTTTTCGAACGCTTTATGCCACTGGTTTTTCTATAAGCAAGAAACCGCTGTCAGGGATTAATTACCTGTTGGCGGTTTTTTTAATCATGAGGAAATCTATCAGGTTGACAACAAAAATCTTTTTATATATGAGATTAAATAAATATAGTTGCTTAATATAATTTTACATGCTACGTTGTTTTTATAGTAAGAAGGGATTTTATCAGAGGGGCATGAGAAACTATTTAACAGGGCTGACAAAAGGAGACATAAAATGAGAGTAAAAGGTCAAACCGCAGTAAAATTACTTGTGACATTTTTTATTTTCTTATCGTTTTGTCTGACGTTTACGGCAAAGACTCAAGCCATGGAGGCTGATAATAGTGCAGCGACAGATTCTATCGACAGTGCTGTGGCAGGGTTCACCGATGATCCTGCGCCGCTTGAATTTTCCTACGCCACAACTCCCTGTTCATTCACCTACGCCACTACCACCGGCACGATAGGCACCAGGGTAACCATAGCCGGAACTAAGTTTGGTAAACAGCAAGGTAACGTTCTGATTGGGGACAAGAAGTGTAAAATATTCTCCTGGAGTGATTCAAAGATCGTGGCTCAGATTGTCAGTGTCATCAGCCCTCCCGGGCACTATGATATAAAAGTGGTGCCAAAGAATATGGATAATAGGCCGCTTGTCTGTCCAGCTGGTTTTGAGATAATGGCACCACAAATCACCAGCATCAAGCCATTAAACATCCACTCGTTTAAAATAAAATCGTTAAGCAAGAGCAAGGATTGTGATGTCTTTTACATGACCGGTAAATATTTTGGGGCAACCACGGCAAACCTGAAAGTATATTTTGAGAATCAAGATGGTCAAGATGGTAAATTGATCAAGGCTAAAGTATATGGTTGGATAATGGACCCCGGGACTGGTATGAGTTATTGCTTATTCAATAGTAATCTTGAGCCGGGGCAGTATAGTGTAAAGATAAAGAATAAGGTCGCGGAATCAGAGCCGATGGATATAATGCTGACAGAAAACTGTGAGATAGTACTTCCTGAGTAGAAAATCAGTATTTTTCAAAAGGATTATTATAACAACGGCAGGGCTTTTACTTAACCCTGCCGTTTTATTTTCCGGTCAATCTATTAAAAAGTCATTGCTCATAAATCTTTTTTAATGCCCCTCTGGGGAAAGCTGTTTATTGATCGGGATCACAGTTAAAACTATTTGCTTATGAAGGGCAGGTATGATGAATCGCAATAAAATAAAATCAACAGTATCTTCTTCATCTATTGTTACCTTTTTAGTACTACTCTTATTTGCTGGTGCGTTCATCCCTACTGCTGTCCTGGCACTCCCCGATGAACATCCCCAGGATACCTATGCAATTGATGAGCTTCCGGGTTTCGGCACCTCCCCATACACTCTGGATCAGGAGAAACTTGCAGAACTCGTGAGCGCAATTGAAAAAGGTAATTACGGTAATACCCACAGCCTTATCATTATTCAGAATGACAATCTGGTTTTGGAAAAATATTTTCAGGGCTGGACCCGTGACATGCGGCATCCCTGTTTTTCCGTTACCAAGAGCGTCACCTCCGCATTGTTCGGCATTGCATTGGATCAGGGTAAGATTAAGGGGCTCGATGCAAAGCTGCTGAGCTTCTTCCCCGAGTATAGTCATCTCAGGAATATGGATGAAAAAAAGCAGTCCATTACTCTCGAAAATGTTCTGACTATGACAACCGGCCTTGAATGGAATGAACTATCCACCCCGTACACAATCGGCATCTTTCCCAATTTTAAAAATGACATGATCAGAATGCTGTTCAGCCGTGACTACATTAAGTATGTTCTTAACCAACCCATGGCCAGCGATCCAGGAACCGAATGGCTATACAATAGCGGCAGCCTTGATTTGCTATCGGGAATAATAACCAATACAACCGGACTGTCGGCAGAAGATTTTGCCGCAGACAATCTTTTCCATCCGATGGGCATAACAGATTGGGCATGGGTAAAAGGTCCTAAGGGTATTAGCGAAACAGGGGCAGGACTTTCTTTACATCCCGTGGATATGGCAATGTTCGGCTACCTTTATTTAAAAAAGGGATTGTTAAAGGGAGAGCAAATAATACCAGCAGGCGTGGGTAGAAACATCTACGGCTAAGCGCATAACCAATATAATGATTTTTAACCATAAAGTTGACTTATATTACGGATATCTCTGGTGGATTTTTCCGGTTAATGCTACGGTAGGAAAATCATTGAGACTAAACGAAATTTATTGCGCTCTGGGACTCGGCGGTCAGTGCATTTTTATAATTCCCCCCCTTGACATGGTGGTTGTTTCTACAGCTGTAAATTTAGACGTAAATTTAGACGACCTCGCCAGCATGTTTTCGGGGTTCAAATTCTTATCTGACTATATTTTACCTGCGGTCAAAGAAAAATAGACTAAGATTTAATAGTATCGGGTAGGAGCAGGGCTCACGCCTCCCGTCCTCTCACACCACCGTACGTGGGATTTATTGCGCTATCATTGTGTCTCCATATATAATTATTTGTCAGGGAGACTTTTTCAACACCCCCGCGGTCCCTGTTATCCACTAAAATGTTTCCTGTCTGATGGTCTTGACAAAGGGCGGATGATCGAGTATCTTTTAAAATGTAAACAATAATCATTATTAATGGATAATCATTTTCTTTTTCTGGTATGCTATGGTGAAAAACCGCATTGATGCAATCGATCCTGATAAGCGCGTACAGGGGATGCTTGAAAAACTGAGAGTCAGCGACTTTCGCATTACACCCCAGCGACATGCCGTGCTCAGCATTCTGGCTGCCAGCCAAGAGCACCCAAGCGTTGATCAGATTTATAAGCAGGTAAAAGCCCAATTCCCCACAACAAGCCTTGCTACAGTTTACAAAACAGTCTCCCTGCTCAAGGAACTGGGCGAGGTTCTGGAACTGGGTTTTCATGACGGCAACAACCGGTACGACGGCAACAGGCCATACCCCCACCCCCATGTCATTTGCACAAAGTGCAAAAAGATAATGGACCCGGAGCTCGCAACGCTTGATGAACTCAGCCGGGAGATGGGCCGGAAAACAGGCTACAAGATACAGTCCCACCGTTTGGATTTCTTCGGCGTGTGCCCTGCATGCCAGAAGAAGAAGTAAGGATTTTTTTTGCGTACAAAAGGATAATGATTCTTTGTTGATAATTATTTTCGATAAAACAGTTATTCTCCCATGGGGGTGGATTTTAAAAAGCTCATGTGCTCAACATAATACAGGGGGAAAAGGTTTTGTTAGGGTTCGGGGCTCGGGGTTCGTGACCAGCCCGTCCTTCGTAGCACTCGCCCATCAAAACCAGACCTTCACCCTGCACCAGGCTTACTTATGAAGGCGAGCGGAGTGTGAACTGCGGAGGATGGATGACTCGTGACCTGCATTCCGCCCATCGGCCGTGAGCTCGTTGCCGAAAGGCTCTGGGCCGAACGGCAAACTCAAATCTGCTCGTCGCGCCAGCCGCGACGAAGCGACGGCTCGGCGGGCTGTGGCTTTGGCACAGAGGGCACTCTGCAATTGAAAAGCGGTCAGCGGTTTATATTTTCATAATTCAACAACACGAAATGAGAGAGAACAATGGCAAAGAAAAAAGGGAAACTCACCACAAGAAACGGCGCTCCCGTAGCCGATAACCAGAACACCATGACCGCCGGACCCCGCGGCCCGTTACTACTCTAAGATGTCTGGTTTTTGGAGAAGTTAGATAGCTGGGCAGCGATACACTATTATTAATGGTAGCTCTGTTCAACAATTCACACAACGAAAGGAGGAAATATTATGACTGAAGACAGCAAGTGCCCAGTAACAGGCAGGAGAAGCAAACCCATTGCCGGCGGCGGCACGTCGAATCGGGACTGGTGGCCGAACCAGTTGAACCTCAAGATTCTTCATCAGCACTCTGACCTGAGCAATCCGATGGGCGAGGCGTTCAACTACGCTGAGGAGTTCAAGAAACTCGACCTGCAGGCCGTTAAGAAGGACCTCTACGCACTGATGACCGACTCGCAGGACTGGTGGCCGGCCGACTGGGGTCACTACGGGGGGCTCTTTATCCGGATGGCGTGGCACAGCGCCGGCACCTACCGCATGGGCGACGGCCGCGGAGGCGCGGGGTCCGGCTCCCAGCGCCTGGCGCCCCTCAACAGCTGGCCGGACAACGTGAACCTTGACAAGGCGCGCCGTCTGCTCTGGCCGATCAAGCAGAAATACGGCAGGACAATCTCCTGGGCCGACCTGATGATCCTTGCCGGCAACTGCGCTTTGGAGTCGATGGGTTTCAAGACCTTCGGCTTCGCCGGCGGGCGCGTAGACGTCTGGGAGCCCGAGGAGGACATCTACTGGGGCAGCGAGGACAAATGGCTTGGCGACAACCGCTACTCCGGCAATCGGGATCTCGAAAACCCGCTCGCCGCCGTGCAGATGGGCCTGATCTACGTGAACCCGGAGGGCCCCAACGGCAACCCGGATCCGGTCGCCTCCGGCCGTGACGTCCGGGAAACCTTCGCGCGCATGGCGATGAACGACGAAGAGACCGTCGCGCTCGTCGCCGGCGGGCACACCTTCGGCAAATGCCATGGCGCCGGCCCTGCGTCCCATGTGGGGCCTGAGCCCGAGGGCGCCGGCCTCGAAGGGCAGGGCCTCGGCTGGAAGAGCAGCTTCGGCAGCGGCAAAGGCGGCGATACGATCAGCAGCGGCATCGAGGGCGCCTGGAAGCCGAACCCGACCAAATGGGACTTGGGCTATCTGAGGATACTGTTCAAATACGAGTGGGAACTGGTCAAGAGTCCGGCCGGCGCGAATCAATGGCTGGCCAAGGACGTGGCCGAAGAGGACATGGTGGTTGACGCGCACGACCCGTCGAAGAAGCACCGCCCGATGATGACCACGGCGGACCTCTCCCTTCGCTTCGACCCGATCTATGAGCCGATCGCGCGGCGCTACCTGAAGAACCCCAAGGAATTCGCCGACGCCTTTGCCCGGGCGTGGTTCAAGCTGACCCACCGCGACATGGGCCCCCGCTCGCGCTACCTCGGCCCCGAGGTCCCGGCAGAGGAACTCATCTGGCAAGACGCCATCCCGGCCGTCAATCACAAACTGATTGATGCGCAGGACATCGCCTCCCTCAAGGGCAAGATCCTGGCTTCCGGTCTGTCTGTGTCGGAGCTGGTCTCGACCGCCTGGGCGTCGGCGTCCACCTTCCGCGGCTCCGACATGCGCGGCGGTGCCAACGGTGCCCGCATTCGTCTGGCGCCGCAGAAGGATTGGGAAGTCAATCAGCCTGCCCAGCTGGCGAAGGTGCTCAAGACCCTGGAGGGCATCCAGAGCGCGTTCAACAGCGCGCAGTCCGGCGGGAAGAAGGTGTCGCTGGCCGACTCTGATCGTCCTGGGCGGCTGCGCAGGTGTCGAGCAGGCGGCGAAGAATGCCGGTCACGCGGTGACCGTTCCCTTCTCGCCGGGACGCACGGACGCCTCGCAGGAGCAAACCGACGCGGCGTCCTTCGCCGTCCTCGAGCCGAAGGCCGACGGCTTCCGCAACTACCTGAAAGCCAAATACAGCGTATCGGCAGAGGAACTGCTGGTTGACCGGGCGCAATTGCTGACCCTGACCGCCCCTGAGATGACGGTTCTCCTTGGCGGTATGCGCGTCTTGAATGCCAACTTCGGACAGTCTTCGCACGGCGTCTTCACCAAGCGGCCGGAGGCGCTCACCAATGACTTCTTCGTGAACCTGCTCGACATGGGCACGACGTGGAAGGCGGCTTCGAAGGACGAGGAAGTGTTTGAAGGGCGTGATCGCAAGACGGGCGAGCTCAAGTGGACCGGCACCCGCGTGGACCTCATCTTCGGTTCCAACTCCCAGCTCCGGGCCCTGGCGGAAGTTTACGCGATGTAAGGACGCCCAGGAGAAGTTCCTGCACGACTTTGTCGCGGTGTGGAACAAGGTCATGAACCTTGACCGTTTCGATCTCGCATGATCGTCGCATAAACGTCTTCGAGGGTTCCTGACATCCGCAACATCAGCAACTGCCTGAAGGCTGACCCAGCTTACGGCAAAGGGGTGGCTGACGCGCTGGGCATCCCGCTGAGCGAAGTTCCAAAATAAACGCAGGAGAAAACCGCGGTGCAGAAATCACCAACAGAGTTCTATCAGGTTGTTGAAAAAATAGTTTTCCCCAGGCTGGTCAAAAACATCCGGATGCAAGGCGCGCGAAATCAAGAGGAATGAGGCGTACTGTACCGTACGTCGCAATGACGAAGGATGAGCGCAACGAAGCAGATGGGTGTTTTTCAACAGCCTGCTAGGCGACAAAAAGCCGGGTTCTTCTAAGCCCGGCTTTTTTTATATTGTATGGCCATCATGCCTGACTCCAGGCCTTCTTGTTTTCTCTGTACCTTTTTCTCCTTGGCTCGGTGCCTTTGTGTCTTGTCTTTCCTCCTTTTTCCCTCAGCACTCGTTACTCAGCACTCAGCACTTTTCTCTTTTTCCCATTCACCGACTCACCGATTCACCCGCCCCGAGCCCCGAGTCACGAACCCCGATCTCCGCTTCCCGGCTTATGCTGCGGCTTGTATAAGCCCGCCTTGTTCGCGCCGAGCAGCCCGGCCCGGCAGGTTCTTTCATCCACGGGAGAAAGACGGGCTATCATGCTCCGCGTGAGCAGCTTACTTCGCGGCATCCACACCAGCCGGTCTTCTATCCGCTCCATGGCCTTGTCCTCTGTCAGCCACGAAATCCTGTCAAGCGTCTTCAGGTTCAGCGGCAGCGTGTATCCCCGCAGCGTCTTCTCCCGCGCTACATTATAGTACTGCTCAAAGTACGACATCACCAGCTCCCGCAGGGTGCGGTACGCCGGCTCGCGAAAGCGCAGGCCGGTGAAATTTGACTTGGCGAGCGCGCCCCAGTGCCCTTCCCTTTTGTACAGCGCCAGTATATGATCATCATCCCGGCGATTGGCGAGCATGTCAAGAATCAGCGGCGGGTATCCCAGGCGGCGAAGCGCCGCGGCAGCAAACACGGCCCCGTCAAAGCAGTTGGCAGCGCGCCTGCGCAGGACATAGAGCGGGCAGTGGTTAGCCTCGTCAGTGCTGTACGCGCATTCATCCAGAAAATCCTGTATCCTGGCCGGTGAGGTCAAACGCTCAAGGAGCCTGCGCTCGGAGCTTTTCAATTCCTGTTCAAAGGTCTTCATCAAGGTCTTCTCCACTGGTGCGCTGAATTATTTTGTCCAGGTGATGTTGTAGATTCCCTCGCGCAGGTTGAGCATGCGCATTTTATGCGGGACGATTTTTATAAACCGGTAATTGAACGGCGGGAGCTCTTCGCCTCTTTTTTTAAGGCGCTCTGTCAGCCCCAGCTCATCCATCAGGCGGGAAAACTTTTCCGGCTCATCTTTCATGGAAATGACCGATGCCTGCCCCCAGCACTGCAGCCCGCGCACCTCAAGTATGCCCATGCGGCCGTCAATACGCGAGGCGATGGCATAGGAGACTTTGGGGTTTGCCTTCAGGTTGGCGAACTTCCCGCCGCCTTCAGAGAGAATGTAGACCGTCATGCCGCTGTGAAAGTAGCCGACCGGCGTGCAGCGCGGCACATCATTTTTTGATGTGGACAAATACAGGATATCATTGGCCTTGAGAAATTTGCTTACCTCCCGCTCAAATTCCTCAGCAGACTTAAATGTCCGTAAACGTACCCCGCCCCGCCTGCACAGCTCCTGCACAAATGCCGGGACTTTCGGGACTGTTAAATCGTGCCATAACCATTCACCTCCACAAAATGAAGTAGTATTATTTTATCATTCCGTCAATAAAAAAGCCCCTGCCAGCGATTATGCCGGCAGAGGCTCAGCAGCAATATGACATATGCCCCCTCTGTTAAACAACACAACAGGCAGTATAGAAAAGATGCCGGCCTTGAACAACTACAAAGGCCGGCATCCTGTTTTATGCTTTATTTCCTGCTCCTGTTTCCGGGGATAATCCCGGATGAGCTTCTCCGTCCCGGCTACCCTATTTCAGGGACCACCCGAATCCCCCTTCCCGGGTCAGCCGGTGTATTGTTGAACAGCTCGCACACGTTGTACACAACGGATGTGATGTTTGCCCTGCCGCCGTGATAGAAGGTATGCAGGAAATTGACCCAGTAGCCGAAGATAGCATCGGGATCTTCAGCTTTTTTATAATCGAACACATCGTATTCATTGCCCATTTCAGGCGCCCAGCAGTGGATCACCTTGGGAATCGCCCTTAATTCATAATGAATACCGTAAATAAAATCATTGTAGGTGCCGTTCCCGGCGGGATCAAAATAATTCTTTTGCGGACTTTCCTGCTGCATAAACCCTATGGTGCAGATCGGGTTTGCCATCATGTTGGCGAAGGTATGCGTCTCCTTGTACCCCGCGTCATACAGCGTGCCCTGTGTCGGCTGGGTATAGAGCTCAAGGGTTAACATTTTTGTCTTGTCGAAGTTGTTTATATCGCTGTAAATTCCCTGCATGATTTGATAATACTGCGTGATTCTGTCGGGCGGGTCATCCGCTTTTAACTTCTCAAGGACGGGAAGAAGCTCCAGTATGGTCTCGCGCGAGGGGCAGAGAGCCGTGCCCTTCGTAGCAACGTTTAAGTGAAATGAGCTGTCTTTCCTGCCGGTCCAGTTGCCATAGGTGGCAACCATGCCGTGATGGATGCCCCCGTTTTTCATTATGGTCGGCGGCCCGGCTTCCCCGACGTTCAGCCGCTCATCATAGTAAAAATATCTCTCCGAGCAGCCCCACTTCATAAACTCATCGGACAATTCACGAACTTCAAACTTCCTCCACATATTATCCAGGTTCGACCAGACTGCGCCGCTCTCCTGCCTGAGATTGTGCTGCTGCAGTATTCAACGGTCTTGTTTACAGCCTCCGCCGTGGAGTATATCTCGCGCGATTTCCACCAGTTCCTGTTTAAGATATATCGTGCGTGAGCTTCTCTGGTCCTGAAGGTGGGCAGTACGGTGATGAGTGAGGTGAGACCCGCGAGCTTCATAAAACTTCTTCTGCCAAAAGAACTGCTTTCCAATAAAATGTTTTTTGCCTTTTCTATCATGTTGCACCTCCTTGATTATTGATATCAACGGAAATAGTTAGAAAAGCCTATTAAAAAGACATCATGATTTGCAGTATTGCGATGACAAAAAGTAATTTTATGACTTGGGTCAGTATAGGACGGGGCTGAATTGCGTGTCAATACATATTTTGCCGCATTCATTGCAAACATTACTTTTGTGAAACAGCTGATATTGAAAACCATGTCATGCAGTCAAACGGCAGCTTGTCTGCTGCTTTGATACCCTTCTTTTTAAGCTGGTCAAAAAACGGCAGTTTCTCCGCTTTCTGAACCAGAACTTTTTCCGCGCAGGAAAATTTTATACTTTTATGAAAACGCTCAAACAGCTCCTTCAGTTCCGGATAGATATTCTCCCTGTTTGCAAGATCTTTGACAAACCCGTTTATGTCTCCGTTTTTCGGCTTTCCCCGCTTTACATCCCAGCCGGGTGATTTATGCGCGGCCAGCGCAAGCCGCAGCGACATTTCCTGCAGGCCGGGCCTGGCTTCATCGGGCGCAAGCCTGCCCCAGAAAAGGGTGCGAAATGCCTGCGCGTTCTTATCTTTGCTGAAGAATTCCGCGCAAATTTTTTCCAGCAGCGGGAGCTGCTCAGCCAAAGATAGCGTGCATTGAGACCAGTATTTTATGACGCCTATCTCAGAATTGCGGGCAATCCACTGAATCGTGCAGTCTTTGCTGGAGATGTTGTAAATTGTTGCATTTCATTGCTAGCTGTGTTCAATAATAACTTTAGCTGCGTTTCTGTCCTGCAGACCTGGGCGATATGTTTGATCCAACACTATTCCCCATACCGGACGAGCAGACCAGCAAGACAAAACATGCTGACAGTACCAGTGAAAAGAGACTGCGCTGCAGTGTTTCTGGCAGAACGCTTATAAAACGGCTGAAAAAGTTTAATTTTATCGGGCCGTTTTTTTCTTGTTGCATACTTTCATCTCTGTGATAATGACATTTTAAGGCTGTACCGGGTGCACCAGTTGCTCCCACTATAGGATATTATTTAATTTTAAGCAACGGCCATTAAAAAAACAAATCATACGATCGGGGGTGAAGCATGAATACAAAAATATGCTTGATAATTTTTGCTTCTGCATTTGTCTTAATGATCGTGAGCGCCATCATTGGCAATATTCTTGAAGCCAACGGAACATTTAAGACACTCAGTCCTAATGTAACCTCGGCTGTGATGATATTCTATTTTGCGCTGTTCTGTGTTCTGGGTTTTTCTATAGTGCCGCTGGCTCTAAGGTTTTTTATTTCTGCGCAGATAAAAATCGGCAATGGGGAGCTCTTTCTGGTAAAATGGCTTCAGGCACATGAACAGGGATTCGTCTTCGGTGTCTGGATCATGTTCATTATCGGATTATGCATATCTTTGCCTGCAGCTATAAAAGACGGGTTTTTCAAATAAAAAGATTCTTCATCGTTTAAAGAAAAGCTGTGCCAGCCAAGCAAAAGGCACAACTGCTACAGGTGATAATGAACTGCATCGAGTGCAACAGAGAGTTTTTAAGCGAAGAACTTATTGCCTCCATATCCGGCAGCATCATGGGAGATGAACATACCGATTCATATTACCTGTGTCCGGTGTGCCGCGTTTACACAATGGCGAGCTGGTGGGATAACTTTACCGGCAATGAGACCATGAACCTGTCCGGCCCCATACCAGAGCAGAAAGGTAATGAGAGAGTTGCGCTTATTAAAAAGTGTTCCGCGTCCTGGGATAAACATTGCCGCTGTGAAGCGCACCGCGAATATTTTAATGATACGCTTGATTGAGGCAAAATTCGTGAGATCTAATTCGCGCGGCATTATCTTCTCTCCATTCTCCAACGTGCGTCTCAGAGGGATGACACATGAGTGATCCACAATACTGGGCAAGCCTGTGGGGTTTAGGATTAGCTATCTTCCTGTTTATTTTTGTTATATTCCTTGGTGTGGTGATTTTTAGCTTTATTTATGACCGCATCAGCGTATGGCAGATATGGAGCGCCCCCTTCTGGTTAAAGTATAAAATACCGCTCATCGTCATCGGCATAATCGGTTTTATTGCCAGCATGATTGCATTTGCCCGTTATGAAGCCCGACTGGAGCTGCGGGCAGTTCAGGAATACGCACAGGCCCAGGGCTGGGGCTTTTCACGCTTTGACTCGCAGGGGCTCAAGGAACGAATCGATGGATATCTGGTGGGACCTTAACTTTAATCCGTATTACATCAGGACCGTCGAAACCGGGCAGCGCAGTCTGTATCTGTTTGAATGCTCATACAAGCGCAAACAAGCGAGCGGAAGAACTTCTAATTATTATGGGACTGCCTGCCTGGTCCAGTCCGACCGGTTTCGCTCCGTAACCGTGCCCGTGGAGATCGTCCCGCGGGACTGGACAGAGGTGATGACTTCGGACAAAGTTGATATGGGTGAATCTCCGTTCACGGAGAAATTTCTTGTCCTGTCCAAAAACCCTGGCCCGGCAAGAGAAATTGTCAATGAGTCCATTCAGTCAATAATCCTTGAACACGATAAAAAAGCCTCTCTTCAACCCTGTCAGGGTTTCCATTGGCCCGGCGGAGCAGTTGTGCTGGCAGACCGTACCTTTGAGCACGAGCGGCTGCAGGACCTCCTTGCCCTTGCCCGCCGGATTGAAGCGGCAGTGGAGTAAATCGGACAATCCTTTTTTCCCTTTTAAGAAACTGAAGTTGTAGAGTCATAGCAATGAAATGAACAAATCACAGGAGGGATACAGGAATGAAGAAACACCTTAACGCAGCAATACTTATTTTATTTCTTGTTTTCACTGGAGCAGTAACATTATTAGTTACCGAGGAGGCATGTATGGCAAAAGAATTCGATGCATCACTCAATGTCATGGGCTATGACCGGGACGTTACCATAAAAATCAACGGAGTTCATATAAGCCAGATAACAGGCGGGCAGTCGCACGCGGTCAGGCTTTTTCTTGCAGATGACCCCAAAATAAAAACCCTGCCGCCTGAAATGCAGCAGAAAATGAAAGAGCTGTTTTGCCTCAAGGAAGGTGAAAACACCATCGAGATAGCCTTCAAGGAAAAAGGCCAGCCAAAATCGCCGAGTCAGATCACGGTCTCAATAGATTCGGGCAACTATCAGAGTTCCTGTGCTTAAGTACGTCAAGAATCCGGATATCAAAGAAGGGAATGCAAAAGGAACATTTAAAATATATACTGACGAGCCGGCAGGATTTACGACGGTCATTTTGCAATAGGAGCTCTTTTGGATATGCAGGAGCGGCCTTTTTCATGCTTCTGTCTTTGGTCACCGGCTTGAATAAAAGGGAGTTATCGTATGGTACTGAAAAGAAAAAAGCTTCTGTTGTCGATATGTTGTTTTCTTTTTGTCTGCGGCTGTTATGAGTCGCCGTTTCCCCTCTCATCAAGTGATACGTCACGCATTGATGAAAGGCTGGTAAAGAGCTGGATTCAGCAGACCAGCCAAAAAAATGACAGCCCATACCGGATTGTTATCCGCAAGTTTAATGAGCATGAGTATGTTATCGCTTTCAGCGATACGCCGGGCCAAGAAGCCCAGCTTGCCCGGGCCTTCATCACGGTAATAGATGATGCTGCCGTCATAAACCTTCAAGGCATCGACTCCCTTGCTCCCAAAAACCGGACCTTTTTATTCTTTAAATATGTTATTACCCCGCAGGGAAATCTGCGCATGTGGATGATTGATAAAGGCTCGCCGCTCCTGAAAGACAGAACATTTGCAGCCCAGGCGGAGCTCCATGCCTTTATTAAAAAGAACATTCATAATGACACGCTCTATAAAGAGGCATGGGAGTTTAAACCTGCTGAGGGGATACAGCTTGAAATGTCGTGAGCAGAGACAACATAGCCGGGTTTAATTTATTTGCGTGTACGTTGACCAGTAGCATGCTTATTAATTAAATGCAGAATATAGCAAGAGCTCTATGATTAAAAACTGGCAAGGTTATGTCCCGGGCAAGAACTTGAGACGTTTGAATTGTGGCATGATGTTCAAGCAAAGACCTTAGAACAACTCATTGAAGACAATCAACGCAAGCATGATCCAACCCATCCGACAGTAGAAACAATAGTGGCAGATTTCCAGGTGCAATAGAAAGTGAGGTCAACTGGTTATGCAAAAAGGCATGTTTAAATTCAGTTACTATTTTCTGTTTGCGGTTCTTCCGCTGGCATTGCTTTTATCCTGCGCACAAAAACAAGACGTTGCAGGGAAGTGGCAGGAGGTGGGGAAAGCTGCGACAATAGAACTCCGAAAAGACGGCACCTTCAATGCTGTTGACGATATGGGAATGGCGGTAAGCGGGAAATATACTCTTCAGGAGAAGGGCACCATACGGTTTGAGATTTTACACAAGGGGAATTCTCCTGAGATTATCCATGGAACACTAAACGCTCAAGGAGATGAGCTGACCTTTACCTCTGCTGATGACAAAAAAGTTGAGACCTATAAAAGGGTGCAGTGATAGATGGAGAATATGGCATACCGTGACATTTACAGTCATTAATAGTTACTGGCTGGTTGCCTTCACCATGCAATGCCCTCTTTGCAACCAAGAGTTTACTGAACCGGGATATGCCGGGAGGGGCGAAACCCCTCCCGTTTTTATTAACTTTGCGACAGGTCACACCTCTTACCTGACACGTGCTTCAATCGCGCTGATCAGGTCAACGCGGATGAGGGCATCATAAAATTCCTTCTGGCTGATCTTTTCAAGATGGAGAACGTTATCCTTCACATCCTTCACGATTCCCGTCATGCTCTGGCCTGATGCCAGGTAAATGGTTGCGGTTTTCCCTTTGAGAGCAGTTAGATTATCAGCAAGGGTTATCCCGGCATTAAACTGAACATATTGTTTTGCCTCCCCCGCTGCCTGAACGGACTGAATCGAGACAGTCAGGCTTATCATAAGCAGCGCAGCAAGCACAACACCTGATACAAACAGATTTTTCCTTCTCCATGCTTTCATGTTTTTCCCTCCATGAGATGATGTATGGTTTTGTTTCCTTAACGCTCTTCACAAAATCATAAAAAGCTTTCGCCCGCAAGTGAATTATAAGACAAAGAACGCCGTCCGCGATTCTCTCTTATTTAAAAATCTATTGTATCAAATCGCACTTATTTATTTAAACAGGGTCTTGTCCCGCACCTCTTTTTTTATCTGCTGAATTACCTGCTTCAGCTCCGGGTGCGTTACTTCCGCGTCAAGCGCGCCGGCAAATATCTCAATGTCGCCCGCGATGTCATCAGTCAGCAGCTCTTCTTTGCTGCCAAGGACGGCGAACAGCCGCACGATAACTTTTCCCAGCAAATCCGCTGCAAAGTTTTTAAGACCGGGGTTTTCGTTAAGCGCCTGCTTGAGCTCACTGCCGTAATGGTAATAGGCATCTGCAAGCTTCTGCCCCTTCCCGCTTTTTTCCAGCACCTGATTGCGGAACTGGCGCAGGATGTCCAGGCCCTGGTTGTCCGCGCCGATGAGAGAATCCGCAACACATTTCACATCCGCCGTAAACTCGCAGCTGCCGGTGTAGTGATCAAATGACATGATAAAGACATCCTGGTTGGTTTTTCTTATGAGTTCCTTAAGCGCCAAGCGCGCTTCTATACAGCGCCAGTTCGCGTTCAGGTCCGACGTGCACAGGTCTTCAAAAAGAATATCCGAGGGAGTACAGTCCGGGCCGGAAGATAGCGGGCCGCACCACTCCTGCATGGTGAACGGATCGGTAAATGAATTATAGGTAACGCAGCACTGCAGGTTGCAGCAGCATTGATACGTGACATCCCCCTGGGCCAAGCTGTCAAAGGCAATTAATAGCGTTGCGCTTACTACCAGCATTGTTGTGATTACTGTTTTTTTCATTGCACACCTCCTGTTTGAATTAGTTCTAAGTTATACGTGCACAACAAATAAAAAAACCTCTACCAGCATCCCTGCTGACAGAGGTTCATAACTTCGCGAATATTTACCGAGCCCTCTATCTTTCTTAACATTATACTTTCCCTCTTATTTTGAAACATTCTAATGTAGCCGGGTAAATGTTGTCAATGAATTTTTGGGGTTAGTTCGGAGCGAAAGGTAAAAAGACATACGTGACCAGTGGCTCGTGACCCGGCGTTCGTGTCTGGAGATTAGTGGTAAGGTAAAAGAACGGCTGCAGGTAAGATGCTCCCGGCAGCGGTTTTAATAAGCCGCATTATGATAATTAGAACCGTCGCCAATAATGTTATACTATTTCCCTCTTCAATCGAACGCCGGGCAATGCCTGGAGCAAGCGAAATCCGGGGACACCAGCGACGGAAATCAGCCCCGGTAACGCTGGAAAGCGCGGGTCAACTCTATCGTGAGCCACTTTGTTTCTTCGCTTCCCGAGAGATCCTCTGCGACTCTATAGCTTCGGCCGTCCTGTGTGTACACATCGATTCTCTGCGCGGGAGGGTCCCCTGAGGAAACGTACTCGAACTGCGCCACATCCTGGAGCGGGACCGTGCGCGTCCGCCGCAGCGGGCCTTTGCCATGGTAGATGCGGAGCCCTTCACGATCGATCTCTATGCGCGCGGGCGTCACCAGGAAACTTGTGCACAACAGTGCCAGGGTCGCGATACCCAATAGCAGGCCTGCTATGTGGATTCCGAGCCTTGCTCCGCCCTCGAATGCGAAGCCGACCGGGAAAGCGATCAGCGGGAAAAGGAGGGCTGTCACAATCCCGCAGCCCCAGTACTGCACACCCTGGAGTGCCACTTCCATCCGGCTGTCGCTGGACTCGATGATTTTGCTCCTGGCCTTAGGAGGCGGGCTGACGGGCTCCGATGCATCGACTATTCCCTCAGCAATAGAATGATAGCTGCTGGGCGCAAAGACCGGGACCTCGAATATGTCCGCATAGTCCACGCCGGGAACGCTGGCCTTGGTCTTCAGCCACCAGTGGATCCTGGTCGTACCGCGATGATCGGGATTGTCGCTGGGCGGCAGATCAGGGGGGATTTCGAACAAGACCGGCAATTGGCCTGCACCTGCGCGCAGGTTTGCTGATTTTTGAAACAGGCACCGGGTTGTGCTGTTCCTGCCGGTGCCGCTGATGCTTTCGCAGGTCAGCTCTATATTCACTTCCGTATCCGGCGGGAGCTGTTGCGGGATCTGAACGGTACCTTCCAGAGAGCCTCCGAGAATGCCGGGCACACGGCTCATCTGGAAGACCCCGGTGTCGAACTTCCTGCCCTGCGCCACGAAGTAGACTGCGAGCCCGATGAGAAAAATGCCGGCAAGAGCGAAGACGGCAAAAAAAATCCAGACGGGAACTCTGTGCAGGTCTCCGCGCTGGAAGCACAGTACCGCCGCCCCGATCACCATCGCGTTCCAGAATGCCGCGAAGATGATAAGTACAGCCGCAACCGGACCGCCGGCGACGGCCTTGATGCGCCCCTGCTGCCATTCCTCTGCCCACAGCCACGGCTCGTCCGGGTGGAGGGCGCGGCGTGCGGCGATGGATTTCCGCGCTTTTCTGCCCACCGCGGTCATGACGGAGGCGAAACCAAACACAGCCGCCACAACAATACACATGATGCAGATCACCAGAAAAGGCACAACCCTGTTATCAGAGTCCGCATAGGCCTGCATCGTAAGCGCCGCCATCTTGTATGCAGCCGCGCCGACAAGAAGTGCCAGGATACCCCAGATGATCTGCGGTGCCGCACTGATTTTCGTGCCCTGTCTTTGTGTCATGGATGTCCAATATTAAATTGCTTCACAGTTTCTAAATAATACTATGGAAAGTGTCCCTGGATTTTCCCGTGTTTTAGTATTTTCACTCGGCGCCCGGATTAAGCGACACTTTTGCCGCATGAAAAGCCTCGGCGCCGAAACCTTCATAATATTTTTCTTCCGTGGTCAACTCGATTAAATACAGGAGCTGTTTTTCGCCGACCAGATATTCTTTTGTATCGTCCTTAACCTTAAAAGCGCAGATTCTCGACAGGAACAATGTATTGTCACTGGTATATGAAAATAAAACATCCTTGCTGGGGCCAAGCTTGGTATCAACGGTCTTTTCCTGGATGATTTTTAAGCCCTTATCCTTGTATATGAGCGGAAGCTGTTTATCCAGATGCTCCGCAGCGCTGACTTTTGGGGAAATCTCTGCAATGTAAAAAACCAGCTGTGCTTTAATATCTCCCTGGGAATCATGGACTGGCGAAAATAATTTTAACAGGCCGATTTCAACCGCAGATCCATCCGGGGGAATTTGTGAGGGTTCTGCCACTTTTACAGCGTTCCAGTTTTTGTTCATCAGGACTGAAAAATTAAAAAGCTTGTTTTTGTGAATGGTATAGGGAACGGATACATAATTCTGACGGATATGGTCATCACTTAAAGCCGGGAAATCAAATGAATATTGAGCAGCCATAGCTTTTTCTCCTTTTGGTTCGGTAGTCATGCTTTGCTTTTTATCTTCCTTCTGGCCGCATCCCGCGAATAAAAAAACAGACAAGCAAAACACCGCCAGGACAATAGTGATAGATTGATGGTATCTCATGATCAAACCTCCATGATGTACAGAATACATTACCTGCTTTCTATTCCCTCTGCCAGAAAACGAGGGAAACTTCCCGCATTAAATTGTTTCACCTTTTCTTAATAATAACAGGTTAATGGGGACGGTTATACAAAATTCTCATTACGCAGGCCAGAGGCAACGGCTTATTTTTTATTAGTGGCTGTCCCCGCCCCTTCCACATATCTCAATGGCACCTAACTATCAAGTTAATCGGCCGCGTCTGTCGCAATCTACTGCAGCACGTTGTCAGCCATTTGCTAAGAACCCATCATGAAAAACAACAGTTCCTTGTGGAATCATTTTAGTAAACGGCAAAGCAAGGAAAACTTCTTGGGACTCCATCATGAATTAATTCCGGGTAATTCTTGAAACCAAATCGTTTGTAATAATTTGGATACCCTACAAGAGCGCAACCTTCACCACCCATATCTTTTAACAATGACAAACCTTCATTGATAAGAGACTTCCCGATGCCCTGTTTCTGATAATCTGGCAATACAGAAACTGGGCCGAGCCCATAC
>CAWDOY010000030.1:0-46161 GCA_963803975.1 uncultured delta proteobacterium | reverse complement strand
CCGGTTCTGACAAAGTAGCCATTTGCCTGGGGTGCCAGCAGCTTCACCGGAATAACGTTGCTGATGCTGGTGGAGCCCTTCTTCAGGGTTGCGGTGATAATGTCATCACCGAGTTCAGTAATGGCTGCAGGATTGTAGGTGATGGTAAATTCCTGGACTCCGCTGTTGTCGATGTTCACTGGCGAAGCGGGGTCAAAAGTAACAGCAGGTGCATAGTTTGCTGACTTCAGCTCCAGGACTGAGTCCCCGATCTGGGCGCCGCCGTACGTAGTGGCAACCTGGCCTGCTGCATCCAGAAATACTGCCCGTGCCTGTATCGGGCCGCCCTGATACAGCACTACATCTTTGCTCGCCGGCTCAACATACACCGTCACTGCATCGGCTGCCATGGCTGCGCCGGTGAAGGCAGACATCATCAGCACCGCTGCACATAGAAGTAATAGTCTTTTACTCATGGTTTTCTCCTTCTCATTCACACATTATTCAGTCTAAATTCGTTTCCACCTCTTTTTATATAATCAAGTCTCCTTAGAGGAAACAGTATAAAGAAGGTTAGCGGTTATGACTTCTTAAAATAGTATGTACTTGAATCCCTATAGCATATTAATTTTAAAACAGTAAAGTAAAAAATATAACATAATCTGATAAAATATAAATAATGCACACAATAAGTTGTAACCATATAATTATTCGTTATTATTTTTCAGGCCGCATCCGGGGCAAAAGATTGTTGCACTTAGTTCGCTATGACAAATACCAGCAGGATATTGCAAAAGCCGTTATGTCGCGGGGAGCGCACATGGAAGAGTGCCGCTGCAATACAAAGTTATATTTGTTTGCCATATTTTTCTAACCTGCCAGTGATTAAAAGGTTTCGCCTTTTCTATGTATTGCTGAACTCTCTCCTAAGAAACTTCCGTTCATGCACAATTCAAAAACATTGTGCAGGTGGTTCATGCATGCAATGACACCCCCCTGTTTCCCCCCTTGCCGTTCGGCCCTGAGCTCACGGCCGATGGGCCAAGGGGGGATGTAAGAGGGGTCTCCCGAGACTTGTTTCTTTCATGAACAACCCCGAAGCGCAGCGCCGGGGTCAGATGCTCGTAATAACAGGGGTACAGTTAGCTGACTTTTTTATGGATGGTAAAATTCTGTGTAGCCTCAGCCTTGTAGCCGTAGGCTTTATGCCTGCGTTTCTTATACGCAAACTAAAGTTTGCGCCTACAAAACAATAAAAAAACGGGGCCTGCAGTGTTATCTGCAAACCCCGTTCTCTATTTATTCCCCCGGGTCATCTGCCCCCAGGGTACATTTTCTTTAGCTATTAGAAGAACAGACCTGTCACGGTGAGTGTTGCGGTCGCCGTTTCAGTACCGGTCGTTACCGTCAGGGTGTTTGTGCCTTTGCCAAACAGGATAACCGGATTGGTCCGTATCTCTGCTGTGATCGTGTTGCCCGATATTACGGGGTCGCCGACGAGTGTCACGTTGCCGTCGAATGTCACGGTCGTGGTCGCGTCAAACGTGCAGCCCGCACCGAGGCCGTGACCGTAATGGTGTGCCGACGGCCAAAGATGATACCGGTCTGCACTGTGCTTGGGCTTACCGTGATCGTGCACGGCGGCTTCGGCACTACCGTGAACGCATCGGCACAGATGATGGCCGTCGAGCCGGTTGCTCCACCGGTCACCGTCACACTGCAGGTTCCGCCGGCTGCTGCTTCGGTTACTGTGATGTTCGCAACAACCGTGGTTGCGCTGTTGGCGGTTGCGCTGTTTACCGTCACGCCGCTGCAGCCAAAGCTACACTGCCAGGTTGTCTATTGCGCTGGCATCAACGCCTGTCAGCGTAATCGTCACATCACCGGTAAACCCTGCATCCACTGATGCCGGGCTCACGCTGGCACATCCGGGCAGCTCGGTCTTGATTGCAAACCCGCCAGTACACACCACGATCTCTGCGCCGGTGGTTACCGTCACATCGCAGGTTGCATCAGTTGCATCAGCTGCGATCGTGATGTTGGCGGTGATTTCCGTTGCGCTGTTGGCGGTTGCGCTGTTCACCGTGATGCCGGTGCAGCTGAAGGCCACCACTGAGGTCGGGCCAAAGGTTGAGCGCTCTGCTTTGATCACGACATCAAGGGTTGTGTCCTTAACGCCAAACGTCGGGTCTACGCTTACACAGCTTGGACCCACGCCGCTGCAGACGGTTACTGCTGAGGTACGGGTGGTCAGTGCGGTTTCGTTGTTGGCCTTGTCCTTGGCTACAATTTCAAGCACATAGGAACCCACCGGTACTTCCTTGAAGTCAATGGAGCCGGCAACCGTCCCGTCGTTAGACGTCCGTGCGCTTAAGCGTTGACGTTACGTCTTCGCCCGTGGCGCCGTTCTTCACCACTACGATGGAGCCTGCCAGGTTCACTGCCTTGTTGTCGGTTATTGCGATGCTGATGGCGCAATCGCTTGCTGTCAATGCGCCGATCACCGGTTTCTCAAAGTCGGCGTTGAAATCCAGCGTCAGCGTGGTTGCGCCTGCATCTGCATCGCCGCCGTCGGCTGAGATCGTCATGATCTTGTCGGCATCGTCTTCGTTACACTGCTGCGGTGAATTCTTCTCTCGGATTGATGTCAGACAAGGTCAGGGTAAACTCTACGCCATTGAGGTGGTGCCGTCAGTCGCTTCGAGATCCACATCAAACGCACTGCCCACGTTCGGAACAATGAATATGCCGTTCTGATCGGCAAAGTTAAGCACTATCGGTGTATCTTCAATGCCGAACACCGGGACGAAACGATTCTTCAGCGAGGTCTGCTACCAGAGCACGCACCTTGTAGGTGATCTGTGCGCTGGCTGCGCCTGCGGTTATCTTCAGTATCGGATCGCCGTTATCTGCCGTTACACTGGCCAGATCAAGGCTCAGGATAATATTGTTGCCGTCAGCCTCGGCATCTGCGCCGGGATACGGCGTGGTGCCGTCTGCTTTCACCACTGCGAACGTCGCATCTGCATCTTCCAGGGTGACCGGATCATAATCAATGGGAGGAGGCGGTCCTGCAAGAAGATAACCAGGCAGATAGGAGTTCCCAAACGCATCAAGAATGATCACCGTTGGTACTGGCGGGAATAAATCTGCATTGAAAATCTTTATCTCGCTGTGCTCGGTGTCAACAACAGCCTTTACTGTGTTCAGTGTGACAATGACAGCACTGGGCGGAAAATCACCCGGGTCAGCAGGCCGGATACCGGGATCTGCGATGGCATCAGCATTACCAACCGGTACTACTATATTGGTAATGGTCTTGGGAGCAGTTCTTCCTTCAAAAATCAGGAAGATCGGGCCATCTGACTCTCTTCACCCTGGTGAAGAACACAATATCTTCCTCAGCATTGAGGGTAGTGCCATCGCGCGGGATGTTCAGGGTCTCTTTGCCGGTTGTTGAATCAGGCACATTGATCAGCACGGTCTTGCCGAGCCTGGTCTTTGCACGCAGGGTAAATGAATCACCAAGTGCTGCCTCTGCAACTACCTGTAAGGCGATATCATCATCACCGGCAGTAATGTCAATGATGGGGTTGACACCTACACCACCAAAGTTCACCGTGGCAACCTTATCCTGAGCATCAAAGGTTACACCCTCTGCAGCTGTATCCACGTTCGCAAAGGTGGTAGCAGGCGGTACAACAGTTGCAGCCGGATCAATGTACACGCTGTTGGTGGTTGCACTAAAGCGGAACGGTATAAAGGCTAAATACGGCAGTGCAGGTCCAATTACATTGCACTCGCAGCTGGAACTCCAAAAGGCCCACCTGAAACTAAACCACCTAGAATAGGTCCGACAACATCATTCAAACTAAACTGTGCGCCAGCTGTTAAAAATGGTGCGGGGTTGTTGAACTGGTCATAGCCCACAATGGCGCCATAAATGTTTGGTCCAGGAGCTACCATTGACCATAAAGGTGTTGGGTTTTGACTTGGGGTCAAGCAGCAGGTTATATGCATCAGAAGCAGACAGGTTAGCGTCACCTGCCCCGTAAATATCCGCTGTAACTCCAGCCGGGTCATTCATCGGCAGACCGACGATGGTCACCAACTTAACCGGTGCCGGCTTATGGGCTGACATATCAGAGGCAAATGTAGCATCCTGGAATGCAAATCCCACGGTTGCTGTATTCGGGTTGATCTCAACCTGGTCAGCAGTGGCATCAACTATACCAACATTATTGTAATTTCCCACTTCCCTGGTCATGGATCCGGATGGTACTCCAGGTTGACACTACGCCAATAGCAGGGTTGAGCAGATTATCCATGGCCGTTGCCTGAGCTGCGGCAGCTGGCGCTGTTTCAAGGATGTCAGGTATCTTCAGGTCCTGATGCAGTCAGCGGAAACGGTTGCGATACCGTTTTCCAGGGTGGCGCTGCTCTGGGCAATGGTAACTGTACTGCAACTGCACCGCTGATATTCACCGTCTCTGCACCTGCCGGCACATTGTCAGTGAAAATGTAGTCGTCATACGTACCATCAGCAGGATCAATGTCCATGTGCATAAGCAGCCATGACCGTTACGTTCAACTGCACTGCCGGCGCTGATGATTGCACCAGCGTTGTTCTGCGGACCGGGAATTGCTTCCAGAACTTCGGGCATCAGCGGCGCTGGCAAGACCGGTTCTGGTTACATAGGTATTTGCCACAGGGGCAAGCACCTTGATCGGCATCGTGACGCTGATGGTCGTTTGTGCCCTTTTTCAGAGTCACGGTGATAACATCATCACCGGGCTCGGTAATGGCGGCTTCATCATAGTCAATATCAAATGCCTGATAGCCGTCATTATTGATGTTGACCGGTGAATTAGGTGTGAAGGTTATGGCGCGTGTTAAAATTTGCTGACTTCAACTCCAGCACTGAGTCACCGATCTGGGCGCCGCCAAACGTGGTGGCGAGCGCGCCTGTCGCATCCAGGAATACCACCCGCGCATGAATCGGGGTGGGCTGGTACAATGTGTAAGTGGCGCTTGCCGGCTCTATGTACACGGTTACTGCATCGGCTGCCATGGCTGAACCGGTAACGGCAAAAGCCATCAGCACCGCTGCACATAAGGTTAATAATTTTTTCATCATTCACTCCTTTCGATTTGGTTAACAGTTAAAACTTGAAAAAATATTACTGACAATTAAAAGACTTTCCTGTTTATTTTTACTCTCCTTCATGGAGAGGTTGTTAGGAAAATACCTTTTACTGCATCACCTCCCTCTCTTTAAATTTTATCTTATTATTATCTCTTCTTTTTTCAAAGTTTTCTAATAAGTCCGTCACCCTAGTTTTTTTGTTTTGTCTCACCCTCCTGATTTTTAAGTTTTGTTTATAGTTTTGTTTAAGGTTTTCAATTAATAAAACACTCTTTTTTGCCGCAAAAATCTATGTATATTTTTTTCCGCTACCTTAAATACATAAGAATTTCATTACTTGTCAAGTAATTTTTTTACTATCCCGTTAAAAATTGTTGCATAAGTTTGCAAATTTTATACCCCACTGTAAGAATTTTGTTTTCTCTTGAAATCTCTTATCTTTTTTGTGCTGCTGCAACCCTCTGTTTAACCTGAGGTAATTAAAATAATACACCATGTGCGGTAATTTTATACAGTTAAACACCGTTGGGAAGGTATGGTTACAAGGTTTTAAAGCATTTTTTCTTTTTTATTGCAAGCTTATTTGTGCCGCAGTCTGTATGTTTCGCCCTGTATGCACGGTTACTTTAATTGTTTATTGACCACAGAATGTACTTCAAGCAATAGGGGTTCATGGAGTTATGCAATAATTTTGCCGCCGCAGGGTTTAGCCTGCAAACTTTTTGAAAGTGATGCAGCTCGGATGAGAGTGTGTCACAATATAAAAATGGGGCTGCAGCCAAAGCCTTCAGGCTGCGCAATGTATTGAAATTACATGTGCCAACAAACGCAAGCTGAAGCTTGCGGCTACCAGAATTCAGATTATGACACCGTCTCAGAGCCGGACATTTTTGTGCAGGGTACAGCCTGCATTAATGTTTTGCAAAACTTTAATGCATCATCTTTTCATTGGGAAAAAATGTCTCCCAGGCAAGAGAAGAGCGTTCACACAGCTCTGCAATGCGTTTCAGCGTCTCCTCTGAGGCAGAGCGCATGGCAATAATAACCTCTTCCGCCCCGGTCTGCTTCGAGATCCGCGCTATCTCCTCGACCCCTCCGAGGACCGAAACACCATGTATCCGCCGGTTTCTTTTAAAAGGGTCATCATCAATAAAGCCCACAATGTGATACTTGAGTGCGGGGTTATTCCTGATCTCCCGCAAGGCGAGTTCCCCGCCATCACCGGCACCGGCAATTAAAACTTTCCTGCTGGTGGAAGGAAGACTCCCCAGGTACTCTTTTAAAATCCTGAGAGAAAAACGGGCCCCGCTGATGAGAAACAGCGCCAGCAGAGCATCAACAACAAACACCGCGCGGGAAAAGTATTGAAACCGAGCATACATGAGAATCGCCGTCATGATGATGATGGAACTGACAACAACACCCTTGAGAATATTTATAAAATCCCGCACTCCCACATGCTTCCAGATGGTCTGGTAGAGGCCGAAATAGGCAAATACGATTATCTTAACCACTATAACAATGGGCAGGGTCTCTACAAACTGAGCCATGTGCGTCCTGGTCATGACCCCCTCATAGCGGATAAGATAGGAAGAAAAATAGGCACTGACAATAAGGATAAGATCAATAAACAGCTCAATAAACTTCTGCATGCCGGGCAGCAGGGAGCTTAATGCGCTCCGGTATGCGGCGGCTGAAGGCTTCTGCTTGAATTTTAAATCAGACTGACCGAGGAAGACCCCGAAATAAAAAAGCCCGATGAAAGCCAGAATAAAACAGACGGCCAGCGCCAGGGGATTAATCCGGTTGTAAAAGAGCGCCCCCAGTCCAAACAGCGCAGAGATGCTGTAGAGAATGAGGACCGCCCGGCGCTCGCTCAGCCCCATGGTCACCAGGCGATGGGAGATATGGTCTTTGCCGCCCTGGGAAATCGGCTGCCCGCGCAGCTTGCGAAAAAACGTGACAAAGACCGTATCAAAAATGGGGATCCCCAGAATGAACAGCGGTATAAACACCGCCGCAAACAGCCCGGAAGCGTGCTGCGCGGTGCCGGCAATGGCGGTTGCAGCGAGCGTGCAGCCTAAAAACATGCTGCCGCAGTCGCCCATAAAAATGGTGGCCGGATTGAAGTTGTAGAAGAGAAACCCTATGCAGGAGCCTGCCAGAACTATTGAAACCAGCGCTACCGGCATATCGCCGGTTGACCAGGAAAAGATAAACAGCGACAGCGCGCAGATAGCTGCCGTGCCGGCAGAAAGCCCGTCCATATTATCCAGCAGATTGAACGAGTTGGTGAGCCCTACAATCCAGAGAAAGGTAACGGGAATGGCAATCGCCGGATAGGGGATGATCTTGATCACCACCCCGAGACTCACCAGCAATGCGGCAACCGTGATCTGCCCGATAAGCTTCACCTGCGGGGGAAGCCGTCGCAGATCATCAAGGAGCCCCAGAAGGAAAATAAGAAAACCGCCTATGAAAATCGGCAGGGTCTGACCTTGCAAGCCAAACGCAAGCAGGTAACAGACGGCAAACGCCAGAAACATGGCAATGCCCCCGAGCAGCGGCGTCGGCTTTTTATGCCATCGGTCTGTCCGCGGCTGAACCACATAACCGGCCTTGACAGCGAGCAATTTAACCAGCGGGGTAAGCGCTGCTGAGAGCAGCAGGGAAAGGAAAAAAAAGGCAAGGTAGTTCATTGCTTATAATAGTCAATGACCGAATCGATGATCTCGTCGATCCCCACTTCAGGCTGAAAACCGATCAGGCGGTTGATTTTGGTGATATCAGGAACGCGGCGCGGCATATCTTCGAAACCTTCCTCATACGCCTGGTCATAGGGGATATAAATAAATTCAGACGAGCTGCCGGTCTTTTTCTTTATGAGCTGCGCCAGCGCTTCAATGCTTATCTCTTTATTGTTGCCAATATTAAAGACCTGACCAACGGCATCGGGATGCCGGGAGAGCCCCGTAAGGCCGCGCACCACATCACGTACATGGCTGAAGCTGCGGCTCTGCCTGCCATCACCATAAATGGTTATGGGGTGATTCAGGAGCGCCTGCTGCACAAAGGTGGGAACAACCATGCCATAGCGGCCGGTCTGGCGCGGGCCAACCGTGTTAAACAGGCGCACAATCACCACCGGCAGCTTCTTTTCTTTATAATAGGCCAGGGCCAGAAATTCATCAATCGCTTTGGAGCAGGCATAACTCCAGCGCCCCTTGGTGGTAGGCCCCAGCACCATATCGGCATCTTCCTGAAACGGTATGGCGTCGCTTTTTCCATAGACTTCCGAGGTGGACGTAATAATAACCTTTTTCTTCTTTTTATTTGCCAGCTGCAGCACAACCTCGGTGCCGTAAATATTGGTTTCAATAGTATTAACCGGCGATTCAACGATCAGCTTTACCCCGACGGCAGCTGCCAGGTGGAAAATGAGATCACACCGGTCTACCAGCTCCGCCATCAGCGGCTGATTCTTTAATGGTGTCTATGGTGTAGTGGAAGCGTGGATTGTCCTTCAAGTGAATAATATTATCAATGCTCCCGGTAGAAAGGTCATCAATTATAAAAACCTCTTCGCCGCATGCCAACAGCGCTTCTGCAAGGTGCGAACCAATAAAGCCGGCTCCGCCCGTGATAAGAATCTTCACGTTACCGTTCTCCTTTGCTATCTTTGCTATAAATACTGAATCAGATTAAAAAATTTTAGTAACAGGTATCAGCGGCAATGTCAATTGAATCCTTGTGTTAGTGCGCCTCCGGGCAGTTTCATGTATAGCAGGCTGTTGAAAAACACCCATCTGCTTCGTTGCGCTCATCCTTCGTCATTGCGACGTACGGTAACGTACGCCTCATTCCTCTTGATTTCGCGCGCCTTGCATCCGGATGTTTTTGATCAGCCTGGGAGAAAACTGCTTTTTCAACAACCTGTCAGATAATAACCCGCGGGGTCGCCTGATTGGTGACGGTTTTTGTCCCTACTGAGCTTCCGCAGTAAATGCAGAGGTAGTCATATTTATCACCATCGGGAAGTGCCAGCAGCAGCTTTTTTCTGACCGGCACCGCCTGACTGCATTTCTGACAAAAAAGTTCCGCAGCTTCCAGTTCCTGAAAGCTGCTCTGCGTTTTGCGTTGTTTCATAGGATGCATGTTACTCCCTTCTGTTTTAGACTAAAACGAATTCATGGCCACAGAAAAGGGTGAACAGGTAAAACGGTGAAGAGGTTAATCTTTTGACCTCTTAGCCTTTTGGCCTTACGGACATGAACACTGAATCACTAAGTCACTCTCCTTCTGCCTGACTTCTGTGTACGCTTCGTGCGGCTAGGGTAGGTAGCACCGTGCCAGTTGCTCCAGGAAAAAGGTGAATAGGTTCAGATGTATACTTAGCAATCACTAATACGTTTGCTTTATAACACTGCGGAGGGTGGACTGGTCACGAGCCCCTAACCCCCATGCGCTCTCGCAATGAATAATACTATAAATTTTGAGGAATGTCCTGTAAAAGCACCTCCCGGCCCTGCATCGCAGCATCTTTTATCCCGTTATGTGTTTCGCGAATAAACCCGTTCCGTATAGATACACCCAAACTGCATACTAAATTAAAATTGACAGATATAGCATTTTTAATTATACCATAACAAGCAAACGAAATGGGTTTTGTAATCTTCTATGCTGCAAAGCAAATAAACTAATGGATAAAAAGATGACCTTCACGATTGACGGAAAAGAGGCAGAGGCCCGGCCAGGCACAACCGTATTACAAATTGCCCGGGAAATGGATATTGATATACCAACCCTGTGCCACCATGAAGCACTGCAGCCCTATGGCGCGTGCCGGCTCTGTGTTGTTGAAGTGCAACGGGGAAACAGGACCCGCATCGTCACGTCCTGCAATTATCCGGCTGACAGCGGCATGGCAGTGCGGACCACGAGTGATCGGGTTCGCGCGGTGAGAAAGCTGGTGCTTGAGCTTCTGCTTGCCCGGTGCCCGAATGTAAAAATCGTCAAAGAGCTTGCGCAGGAATATGATATACAGGAACCGCGCTTTAAAACCGGCAATAACTTCTGCATTCTCTGCGGCCAGTGTGTGCGCGTGTGTCGGGAAGTGGTGGGGGTGGAGGCCATAGGATTTGCCAGCCGCGGGGTTAGCCGGGAAGTTGCGCCGCCTTTTTTTGACCCCGCCAAACAGTGCATCGGCTGCGGCTCATGTGTGTACATCTGTCCTACCGGCATCATTACCATGGAAGATGTGCAGAATGCGCAGTATCATTCCCCGGGCGGAGGCTATGCCATGGGAAGTCAGCGGATCATGCACAACTGGAAACAGACCTTCCGCATGGCTGAATGCAAAACCTGCGGCAAGCCGTTTATGCCGCAGGTGCAGATAGATTATATAGCTGAAAAATTTAATATACCGCGCGCAGAGCTTGAGGTGTGTAAAACCTGCAAGCCGTAAGGTTGGGCGACCGCGCGCAGCCCCTGCTCACTGATTAGCCGGTTCGGGGGCTGATGCGCTAACCGCTGCATCCTGATTCAGCGTGACGGTAAACCTGCTTCCCTTATCAGGCTCGCTCTCTACGCTTACCTCACCGCCATACAGCAGCGCTATCTTCTTTACGGTAGACAATCCCAGCCCGCTGCCCAGAATGTTTCTGGTCTTTTCATTTTTGATGCGCACAAAATCGCTGAACAGCCGCGCTGCTTCTTCCGTGCTCATGCCGATACCGGTATCAGTCACCACAATGCTGACCTGACCGCCGTCGGCATGCAGTTCAACATCGACCCGCCCGCCGTCCCGGTTGTACTTCACCGCATTGGTTATGAGATTATTAAAAACAATCTCCAGCTCGCTGCGATCGGCCTGCATGAGCACGGGTCCATTTTCAGGGAAGCTAATGCTAATGGACCGCTCCTGTGCTTCAGGGGTCGCCGTATCAATTGCGGTATGAACGATTTCCCGCACGTCAACTTCGCTTACATCGCGTTTCCGCTCTCCTGACTCAATGCGCGTCAAATCAAGCAGATCTATAATCATCTTGCGCATGCCCTGGATGCGCGTCAGGCACCGGTCAAGCATATGATCATATACTTCCTGACTGTCTCCTGCTGCACGCTCTCGAAGAATGTTCAAGTACCCGTCGAGTGCTGCCAGCGGGGCCTTCATCTCATGCGCCAGCACTGAAATAAACTGAAAACGAACCTTGCGCTTTTCTTCCGTCAGTTTATGGGCCTGTCTCATCAGAACCAGATGTTTTACGGCCTTATAAATAGTTTCTTTTAATTCCATGGGCGTAAACGGCTTGGCAAGGAAATCAAAGGCGCCCTGTTTGGTGGCCGTAACAGCAGTCTCGATAGATGCATACGCCGTGATCATGATAGCCAGCAGGTCAAGCTGCTTTGCTGATACCTGGGTAAGCAGGTCAAGGCCGCTCATGCCGGGCAGTTTATAATCCAGCAGGATAATATCCGGCGGCTTGTCGTTAATGATAGTGAGCGCCTCTTCTGCAACCTCAACCTGCTCGATAGTAAATCCAATTTTTCCTTCTATCTCGGGAAGATGGATCGTGTAATCCCGCAAAGCCCGGGCAATTGCCAGGCGCATACCATATTCATCCTCGACCACTAAAATGCGAAGCGTTTCCATGTATGGCTTATATTCTCCTTCCGGGGCTGAATTTTAAATTTCAGCATCTGCCTTTTATTTTAAAATTTCACGTTTTATACGTTCATAATGATGTAATGATAGCTGTCATTTTGACAGGCACCAATTAAAAAATTAAATATAAGTAAAATCAAATAGTTTAATTTTTAAACCAATTGCTTTTCAGAGTTTTTCCTGCTGAGCACCATGTCATTTTGTCAATAGTATATAGCCTGCAGATAGCGCTCAAAGGCGATTTACCACCAATGAACGTATCCCTGACCCTGCACAATCGACTTCATTATTAACCCGCCAAACGAATCAAAGCAATATGAAATAAGCATGTTTATTCAGTTAGTTGAATTAAAACCCGGAGGTGTTAGCGCTTCGCGGCAGCGCTCGTAATGGTCCCGGTATTTATTGTATATCGGCTGATGGCGCAATTTTTGCAAAAATTTATTTCTAAAATTACAATTCTTGCTTATTTAGATTTTGCATAATTAATTCCAAGACATTACCTAAACAGCCTAAACAGTCCACCGTGCTTAATTAAATTGCAACAACCTGTTTCAGCTCATAACCAACACCACATTGTGAGGAACCACATACGATGACTCCAGCCTATGCAATAATCTACGCTCTTGTAGTGTGTGCAGGCGGCGCAATAGTAACGCTGCTGTTATCAAAAAACAAAGCTGTAGCAGGGTGGCTCTGCTTTCTGGCCACAGCGCTATCCAGTTTCCTTGCCATCACCGCTGCAGGCACCGTGCTTCTGTCAGGGCCGGGAGAAGCAATAACCATCATGGAATTGCCGCAGCTGGGCTCCTCCCTGCGCATCTACATCGATGGCTTGAGCGCCATATTTATCGGGCTTATAGCAACCATCGCGGTTCTTTCCGCCTTCTTTTCCATCAGCTACATGGAGCATTATAAAGATTACGGCGTTGCGAGATACTATCCGTACTTTCTCCTTTTTGTAGCCGGCATGTACGGGATTGTATGCGTAAGCGACATGATGCTCTTCTTTTTCATTTTCTGGCAGCTCATGACACTTACCTCCTATGCGCTGGTTCGCTATGAATACAAAAAGCGGGAAAATGTCCGGGCGGCAAATAAATACCTGCTCATGATGCAGATCGCCTGTGTCCTGATCATGGCTGCTTCGGCACTGCTCGCCCAGGGACCGGTCAACCGTAGGGTCTGAGACCCTCACGAAATATGACTTTGAAGCTATCAGTCATGGACTGCCGGGCTTGCTGCAGAGCGGCAGCGGAGTGGTGATAGTTGCTTTTCTTCTCTATTTAATTGGCTTTGGCATCAAGGCCGGTATGTGGCCGTTCGGACAGATGTGGCTTCCTGCCGCCCATCCCGCAGCACCCTCACCGGTAAGCGCGCTCCTGTCAGGAGTTATGATTAAAACCGGCGTGTACGGGCTGATGCGCTCATTTCTGTGGCTGGTGCCGGAGCAGGCCATAGAATCCTATCCAAGCGCTGGATGGGGGCTGCTTATAGCTGCTCTGGGGACGATTACCCTCTTCATTGGTACCCTGCAAGCACTCAAACAGGAACAATCCAAACGTCTTCTTGCCTTTCACAGCATCGGACAGGTGGGATACATTCTCCTCGGACTCGGTGCCTGCGTGGCCCTGATTCGCCCGGGCCTGCAAAACGAAACCGTGCTCGGGCTTGCAGCAATCGGCTTCTATGGCGCTTTGTTTCACACTATCAACCATGGCACCTTTAAAAGCCTGTTGTTCTTCAATGCCGGGTCCATGCTGTATGCTACTGATACCCAGGATCTCAACAAGATGGGCGGCCTTATCAAGTTTATGCCGGTGACCGCCATTATGACCTTAATTGCATCCTTTTCTATTGCCGGAGTGCCGCTGTTTAACGGGTTCGCCAGCAAATGGAGCATCTATGTTTCAACCATACTTGGCTCAAGCGTTGCCAAGTATCTGGGAATATGTGCCGTGTTTGCCATTCTGACCAGCGCCATAACCCTTGCTTCGTTTATGAAATTTTTTGGCGTGAGCTTCCTGTCAAGAACAAGTTCCCTCGTGGCTGAGAAAGCTGCGCGCAAGCCGCTTTTGGAAGTGGGCTGGATGATGCAGATTCCCCAGCTGATACTTGCAGCCCTGTGCCTGGTGTTTGGCATTATCCCCATCGGTGCCTATCAGCTCATAGCGCAGGCCCTGCACGGAAGCCAGCAGGGATTGGGAGCGAGTCTTGCAAAAATGCCGCTTGCCCGGCTTGATGGCCTTGCCGGAATTGCCAGCGCTGACGGCAGTGCCCTGTTTGATCCGCTGGTGCTCATCATGGTCCTGGGCATCATGCTCATTATCGCATTCATTATTACCCGGCTTGGCGGTTCCAGGAAGAGGGCAGATGAGCCCTGGTTGTGCGGCTATGCGCAGGATGCGGAGCAGCACCGCTACGGCGCGCATCATCTGTATGCCGGGGTGAAGCGGTATATTCGCTGGGTTGGTGGAAAACCAAAACCGCATATGTAGAGGTATGCGGGAATAGATTTTAGAGATCAGCGTATTTATAAAAAAGGGATATACATGATGGAACCAAAAGCAGGCTTGATGATCATATACGGAACATTCAATGTGGCGCTGGTACTCCTGGGAGCGCCGTTTTTTGAAGGTCTATTGCGCAAGATTACCGCTCAGGTGCAGTCGCGGAAAGGGCCGCCGGTGCTGCAGCCCTACTTTGACCTGCTGAAACTGCTCGGCAAGGAAGATATTGAAGTAGGCGAAAATGCCGGCATGCAGCGCTTTGCCGCCTATCTTTCTTTGGCATCTATTCTGACCGTCGCAACCCTGGTGCCCATGGGATCGAGCGTTCCCATGAACGCTGCCGGCGACAGCATACTGCTCATTTATCTTCTGACCCTGTGCGGCATTGCAACGCTGTTTGCCGGGCTTGCTGCCGGTTCCCTCTACTCCCTGGTCGGGATGAGCCGGGAAATGATGGCCATGATGACCCTGGAGCCGCTGCTGGCGGTTGCCCTTGTTATCAGCTCTATAAATGCCGGCTCGCTCAGGCTGGACGCGGTGCTGAACGGCGCAGTGTACGGCCATAGCCTGCCGCTGTCCGGGCTCATCATGCTGGGGGTGATGCTGTTTTCATTGCAGGGTTTTGTGGGGCGGCTGCCCTTTGATATTACCGAAGCTGAGACCGAAATTATGGAAGGACCGCTGCTTGAGTACTCGGGACCAAAGCTTGCGCTGTTCAAGTACCTGCAGATGGCAAAACTGATGGTCTACAGCGGCATCTTCATAGCGCTCTTTGTCCCGTGGGGCAATACCTTGTTTTACCCCGTGAGTGTGATTATTTTTCTTGTTAAAGTCCTGGTCCTGGTTCTCATCATCACGCTGGTTGCATCAATTCATCCGCGCTACCGCATCGATCAGGCTATCCGCTACTTTGCGGGCATGTTTATCGTGTCAATCGGCGCTCTTATTCTGGCCGTATGGGGATACTAAAAAGAGCGACACCGTACGGGTAATTTTAAATTCTGGAGTTACACTATGAAGCAACAACCTGGCGTTTGTACGTTTTGTGGAACCGGCTGTGGTCACTTTATGCAAGTTACCGGCACTGCGGTCGAACGCGTCTTTCCTTCGCAGAACCATCCGGTGAGCAAGGGAAGGCTGTGCGTCAGAGGCTGGAACATACACGAGCTGCTCAATACCGCCCAGACCATCAACCGCCCCCTGATAAAAAAGAACGGCCAGTTTGCTGATGCTTCCTATGAAGAAGCAATAGCACTGCTGGTTGATACATTAAAAGCCCTCCCGCCGGCTGCCGTCGGGTTTCTTGCCTCACCCCGGTCCACCAACGAAGAGCAGTTTCTGCTGATGAAGCTGGCCCGGGCTGTCTTTAAAACCAATAACGTAAGCCTTTCCTCTGATGCCGGCCATAGAGGATGCCTCAATGTCCTGTCCCGGGGAACCGGCATGGCAGGCATGACCGGATCACTGGAAGAAATCTGCAAGGCAGAGTTCCTGCTGGTTGCAGGAAGCGACATCACCAAACAGAACCCCATTGTCGGCAGCGAGATTCACCTGGCAGCCCAGGCAGGAGCAAAAATAGTAACCATTGACAGCAGGCGCACCCAGATTGCAAAGCTCAGCAACAGCTTCCTGCAGATAACACCCGGCGCGCTGAAACTGGCGGTGGCAGGAATTGCCAAATGCGTCGTCCAGGACGGACTCATCGATTCAGACTTTGTCCGCAGCAGCACCAAAGGGTTTGAGGAATTTTCCGCCTCCCTGGCACAGCTCTCCGAGCAGGAGATCACGGCCAAGACCGGAATCAGCATCGAAGAGTTCAAGCAGGTGGCAAAAGCTCTTTCTCAGGCAAAAACCGCAATGGCATTTTTCTCCTCAGGCATATCAGGCCTTGATGAGGACACCATCAGCTATATTTTCAACCTCTTTGCCATGACCGGTAAAATCGGCAAAGAGGGCTGCGGCGTCAACCCGATTACCGGCATCAATAACCTTCAGGGCGGCTATGACATGGGGTGCGCTCCGGACCTGCTCAGCGGTTTTCAGTCGCTCTCGGATCAGGCTGCAGTTAAAAAATTCAACGCTGCCTGGGGCGTTGAGCTCAACATCACGCCGGGCAGATCAGTATCAGAGCTGCTGGCAGAATCGCCGGGGCAGTTGAAGGCGCTGGTAGTGATTGATCACGACGAGGGCCTGATACGCGATGCCGCGGCGCTGCAGAAGGTTGATTTCATAGCCTACATCAGCACCTACAAGAATAAATTCATGGATTATGCCCATATGGTGCTTCCCGTTGCCCGCTATATTGCAGAGGACGGCACCTTCACCAACACCGACCGCCGCGTCCAGCTGTCACCAAAGAAACTTGAGCCTCAGCACAATGTGCTACCGGGATGGAAGCTTTTTAGCCGCATAGCAGAAAAAGCCGGGGCAAAGTGGAGCTATGCAGGGCCGGCAGAGGTAATGGATGAGATTGCCCGGCTGACCCCGACGTACGCGAAGCTTTCCCATAAAAAACTGGCCGCGACCTTCGGCGGGGTGCAGTGGCCCTGTGATGAAAAAAATCCTGACGGTACGCGGCGCCTGGACATTAAAGCCGCCGGCTCCTCCATCAGTTTTGCAAAAGTATCCGGCGCGTTTGCTGGGCCCGCTGCGGGAAAAGACTTTCCGTATCTGCTCATGATAGGCAAAGCCCAGGATTTCTGGCATCAGAACAATCTGATGAGAAAAACCTTTATCCCCATGAGAGAATATAACGCAACCCTGCTTGATTACCCCGAGGGCTATGTGGAAATTGGACCTGATACTGCCAAAGCCCTGCAGGTCAGAAACCAGTGGCAGGTGAAAGTGGTGTCGCCCTACGGCGAGATGCTGCTGGCGGTTAAAATATCAGATGACGTGAAGTCGCATGCTGCCTATGTACCGTACTTTGCCCGGGATATCATCGCCAAGGCGCTGACCGGGCACCCGGAGATTTTAAAACAGGGTGAGGACGCAACCATCCCCATAAGAATTGAGAAGGTATAGCCATGTATCTCATTAAAAAAAATGACATCCTGCAGATTGCAAAAGCGTTGAGCACCGAGTATCAGGTATATGGCCCGGTAATAGAACCGGGATCAGGGCAGACCTTCTTTGAAAAGGTTGACGATGTAAGCGAGATCAACCTTTCCGCACCGATACCTGCTGCCCCGCCTAAACATATCGTGTTTCCCCAGGCTGATCGCATACTCTCCTACCGCTACGCCGGCGGGAATGCACCGGTTGAGATGAAACCGGATTTCAAGGAGACCCCCAAGGCCCTGTTCGGCCTGCGCTCCTGTGATTTAACCGGCCTGCAGTGCCTTGACCGGTTCTTTCTCGGCCAGGAGTTTGTCGATGAAGTCTACCGCAGCCTCCGTAAAAAAATGTTCATTGTCACCAACACCTGCGTGGCACCGTTTAAATACTGTTTCTGTGTCTGCACTGACAGCGGCCCTGCGGCTGAGGAAGGCTATGACCTTAATCTGACCGACATCGGCGACAACTTCCTGATTGAAGCGGGAAGCGCCAAAGGAAAAGCGCTCTGTGAAAAACTGCAGCTCGGGAAAGCAGCCGATAAGGATCTCGCGGAAAAAAACCGCCTGGTTGATAAATCAATAACACTCTTTGAGTCATTTTCCACTGAATCCAAGGCCTGGGTATCGCGGGTAATGAACCGCATCACAACCGGCTTTGCCAAGGAAGAAGTGTGGGAATATGTCGGTGACCAGTGCTTTGAGTGCGGCGCCTGCTCCTTTGTCTGCCCTTCATGCTCGTGCTTTAATGTGGTCGATACTGCTACGGGAGACTGTTCCTGCGACCGCCTGCGCACCTGGGACTCCTGTTCCTACGAGGGCTACTCCCGCATGGCCGGCGGCCACAACCCGCGCAAACCCGTTGAAGACCGGCGCAACAAGCGCTTTTTCTGCAAGCTTTCCTATTCCCAGAGTAAAAAATATCTGCGGCCGGGCTGTGTCGGCTGCGGCCGCTGCGACTGGGTGTGCCCCGGTGATATCGGCATGCCCAACGTTGTCAAATACATACGACGCGAAACCACAAGTAGGGACCAGCTATGAATAACGGTACAAAAATAGTAACCATCCCCGAGACGGCAACCATTGAAGATATAAGGGACGAGATTCGGGACGTAAAAACATTCTATATGTCCCTGGATAATAAGGAACTGGATAAGAACTTCAAGATAAAGTCCGGTCAGTTCATTATGTGTACCATATTCGGGGCCGGAGAGTTTGCTGTTTCGCTGCCTCCCAGCCCGGAGAATGACCGCTTCCATCTCACGGTAAGAAAAGTGGGATCAGTCACCAATGCCCTGCACGAGCTGAAAGCCGGCGACAAGGTGGGGATCCGGGGGCCGTTTGGCAACGGGTTTCCGTTTGAAGAGATCAAGGGGAAAAATATTATCTATGTCGCGGGCGGCATCGGCCTGATTCCGCTGCGGTCTTCCATAGTCCACGTCCTGCAGCATAAAAAGGAATTCGGCAGGGTGCTGGTGCTGCACGGGGCGCGCACGCCCGATGACCTGATGTACAAGGAAAACCTGAAAGAGTGGCAGTCGTTTCCCGGCTTTGAGACCTATATCACGGTTGATGTGGGCACTCCCGGATGGACCGGAGAAGTCGGCTTTGTCCACACCCTGTTTGACAAGGCAAATCTGCCCGTGGAAAATACCGTGGCCTTTGTGTGCGGGCCGCCGGTCATGTTCAATACGGTGATTGGCGAGCTGCTGAAGCGCGGCCTGCGGGATGACTGCATCATCTCAACCCTTGAGCGGCACATGAAGTGCGGCGTGGGCAAGTGCCAGCACTGCGCCATCGGCAGAACCCTGGTCTGCACTGATGGCCCGGTGTACACCTTCCGGCAGATTAAAACCCTCGGAGAGCAGATCTGATGAGCCTGGTCACCGATATCATGGGTGTGGTGAAGGAAAAGACCTGCATCGTGGGGATGGGGAACTATCTGCGCAAGGATGACGCGGTCGGGCTCTACCTGGTTGACGAACTGCAAAGCAAAGTGAGTTCCGACCAGGTGCTGCTCTTGAATGTGGAAGATATTATTGAAAGCTATGTATTTAAAATTGCCGAGCTTGACTGCGAAAACGTCCTGATCATCGACGCGGTTAAGTCCACCACCTCTCCCGGATCCATAATCTTTGGCCGGCTTACTAACTGCGGTGAGGCGCTCAATGGCTATTCGACACACCAGCTCTCCTTAACCCTGTGCGGAAAAATTCTTGAGGAAAGCGGAAAAAAAACCTATTTGCTGGGAGTTGAAGCAGGAGATACCGACTTTGGACAGGGTCTTTCAGAGGACGTGAAACAGAGTGCCGATCTGCTAAAGGATATTATTGTTGAAATTATAAGCAGCAATAATAAGGAATATGTATATAAACAGTAACTGCAAGATGTAAGATGACAAAAGCCAGGCCAATGGATGGCATATGCATCTGTTGTCTGTTTTCTGTATTCTGCTTGTCTATCCTTAATGAGGTTTTTATATGCCACAAATTGAAGAGATAAAAAACCGGATTTCAAACAAGTTCAAGGATGCGCTCATTGGTGTTGATCAGACCTGCGCGACCCAGCTTTTCTTTGACATAAAAAAGGAAAAGGTGCGTGATATCTGCAATGAGCTGATCGCACTCGGCGGCAGATATCTGGTCAGCACCGGCTACGATAATATAGAACGGGATAAAACGCTCGGCATGGTACATGCGTTCGGCTTTGACCGGGACAATGTCTATTGCGGCGTGAGAACCTCTGTTCCGGAAGGCAACCCGGAGATGGACTCAATAACTCCTGATATTCCCAACGCCGGGTGGTCCGAGCGGGAGTTTGCGGATCATCTGGGCATGAAGTTTACCGGCCATCCCAAGCCAAAGCGCCTGATACTCTCAGATGACTGGCCTGAGGGGCTGTATCCGCTGCGGAAAACAGTGCCCTGGAACATTCAGCCGCCCTCTGCAGAAGGTGTTGCCTACCAGCTTGATGAATGCCCTGACGGGTGCACGGTGGTGCCGGTGGGGCCGTACCATCCAACCCTCCACGAGCCAGCCCATTTTGCCCTTTTTGTCGACGGCGAAACTATTAAAGGCTGTGATTATCGCGGCTTCATGATTCATCGCGGCATTGAAAAGCTGTGCCAGACCCAGCTTACCTACAATGAGATACCCTTTGTGGCGGAACGCATCTGCGGCATCTGCGGCTCAGTGCATGCCACTTCATACGCACAGTCAGTTGAAACTGCGGGCAACATCAAGATATCCCGCAGGGCGGAATACATCAGGACCATCATGCTTGAAATAGAGCGCGTCCACTCCCACCTGCTCTGGCTCGGTGTGGCAGGCCATCTGATCGGCTACAACACCATCTTCATGCACTCCTGGCGCGTCAGAGAGCCGGTAATGTGGCTGGGCGAACGGATGACCGGAAACCGCAAAACCTACGGCATGATTGTGGTCGGCGGCGTGCGCCGGGACATCACCCCGGAAATCAGTCAGGACATCCTCAATGTCATGAAAAAGATTGAAGAGGAGCTGGTGGTCATCAAGAATGCCATTATCGGCGACACCTCCATCCACAAAAGAACTAAAAATGTGGGCTATATCACAAAAGAAGATACCATCAAATGGAGCCTGGTGGGGCCGGTGGCCCGGGCGCGCGGCGTAGATATTGACGCGCGGCGCGACCATCCCTATGCAGCCTATGATGATATGAAGTTCAGCGTTCCCGTGGTTGATACCTGCGATGTCTGGGGAACAGTCCTGGTGCGGGTGCTTGAGACCTTTGAAGCAATAAATATTATCCGCCAGGCGCTTGATAAGATGCCTGACGACGGCCCCATTCTCACCGAACTCAATGAGCCCGTCGCGCCCCTCAAGCATTCCATAGCCGGCGTCGAAGCGCCGCGCGGTGAAGTGGTGCATTATATGATAACCGGAGAGGATAACCGTCCTGAGCGCTGGAGGGTGCGGGCTCCGACGTACCCAAACCTGCAGGGCGTGCCGCTCATGCTCCTGAACAATGAACTGGCCGACGCGCCCATTATTATCGGCAGCATTGACCCGTGCTTTTCCTGTACCGAGCGGGTTCAGGTTGTTGATATAAAGAATGGCGGCGTAACAGTGCTTTCCAGGTCCGAACTGGAAACGCTGTCGTTAAAAAGATACTGAGCGCTACAATTCTAAAGAGACTGTTCAGGATTTAACTTTAAGGAGAATCATTGTGTGGCTGACAAGTAAAATCAAGCAGGTCATGATGGCATTAACGCCTGGCGTGGTAACCTTGAAGTATCCATTCGAGCCGCATCCCGTACCGCCCGATTTCCGGGGCCAGCCCTCCTGGGATCATCACAAGTGCATCGGCTGCGGCGGCTGTGCAGTCCACTGTCCGGCACGCACCATCATGGTGCGCGATATCTGCCAGGAAATACGGCTGATGCTCTACGATGGAGGGCGCTGCACCTACTGCGGCAGATGCGCTGATGTCTGCCCCGAGGATGCCATCACCATGACCGATAATTTCGAGCTTGCAACCGAGAACAAGCGCGACATCACCCAGAGCATGGAGCTGTTTATGGCCACCTGCAAGCGCTGCGGCAGGTGCTATGAGCATGAAACAACCAATGCCATAGACAGAATGAGCATGAAAGGGTACCGCTACGACAACCTGGAAATGCGCGCCTTTATTCCCGTCAGCACGGAGCACCTTGACACGGCACTGCTGGAAAAGACTGAAAAACACAAACGCCCTGAGAAATGAGGAGAGTAGCAGATGTTATCAAACCTCGCTAAAAAAATGTTTCCCAAATCCCTGTGGGTATACCATTGCAATTCCGGCGCGTGTAACGGCTGCGACATTGAAATTTTGAACGTGCTCACGCCCTTCTATGATGTCGAGCGCTTCGGCATAAAGCTGGTTACCTCGCCCCGGCACGGCGATGTGATGCTTATTTCCGGCGCCGTTACCCGGCCGACACTGCCCCTGGTCAAGCGCGCGTACGCGGCAATGCCTGAGCCGAAACTTGTTTTCGGCATCGGCTCCTGCACCATCGGCGGCAATATGTGGTTTGACTGCTACAATGTACTCGGCGGCGCAGAGAAAGCGGTGCCGGTTAATTATTTCGTTCCCGGCTGCCCGCCCCGGCCTGAAGCCATAATTTACGGCGTGGCACTGGCTCTTGGCCTGGTTGATAAAAAGTCCGCCCCGGTGGAGCTGAAGCAGATGGAATTCCCCATTGACATGTACGAGCGGAAAAAAGCCTGGGAAGAGAGAAACGTTGTATATAAACTACTTGATGACAAATAGTACTGGTAAAATTAGACCGTGTTACATAGCTAAGCACCAAACCCGTAAGCCCTGACAATTCTTACATAGAAATCTAAGATAGCTTTGAAATTCGTTTTGATTTGTTTAGAAATTGGAATATTTAGTCATTAGAGTTTAACGCGGAGCGTTTAGATGGCCAAAAAAATCTTAATCGTCGATGATGATCAGGATCAGGTCAACAGCCTGGCACATGTCCTCAAAAGCAAGGGCTATGATATAGCAGAAGCATACAACGGGTCACAGTGCCTGAAAAAACTGGCAGAGGAAAAGCCTGATCTCATTATCCTTGATATCATGATGGACAGTGATACGGAAGGGTTTGAGGTTGCCAACCAGATACGAAGCAACCGGCCCACATCCAAGTATAGAGACTATAAGAATATCCCGATTATAATGCTCACCGCCATCAATCAGGTGACCAACTCGCGCTTTTCCCTTGATATGGAAGAAAGCTTTCTGCCCGGCGTTGAAGATTTCCTCACCAAGCCGGTTAATTTTGATGAGCTGCTGAAAGTTGTTCAAAAGTATACGTAAGAGCTAAGCACCTTCCTGCATGCACAAAAGCCATGATATAATATTTTTATCATGGCTTTTATTTTTTCCGTCAGCGCTGACGGAAATTCTTCCAATAAGCTGTTGCGTTATGCAACACCGATGGCCAGAACCTCTTCAGCGCTTAAAACCTCAAAATAACTTTTTGCATAATTGACAATATCGCTCCACTCGGTCTTCAGACTGTCGATGCGCACCAGCTTGATTCGTTCATTATACGCCCGCAGCTTTTTAAAGAACCTGAGCAAAGCTTCCCGCTCGATGCTGGTCAGCCCGCTGAAGTTAATCGCCAGAATGCCCCGGTTCTTTTCCAGATAGCTCTCAATCCGTTTCCGTAATTTGGCTGCTGTTGTCCGGTCAAAAACACCGTGCAGGTCCAGGACCAGCGGCTGATGTTCTGCAGCCCGGGGCCGCAAATCTATTTTCAAGACACCCTTTCCCTGCAGAACGCCGGGGATAAGGGCGTGTTTCGACATCCGGTACTCGGTTCTGCCCAGGGTAGGCTGGTGATAGTCACCAGACCTGATTCGGAGTTGTGCCACAAAAGCCAGTGCCGGTACTATCATGGTCTTTAGCTTATTCATAAAGTCGCCGGTGCCTACCTGCTGGATTACTGCCTGCTGCAGCTCCCGTACCTTTTCTGCCACCTCTTGGTGTCGGAGCATAGCGGACCGCAGTAGAAAACAGCGGCAGCGCTTCAAGACAGCCCTGCCGGAACTGCTCTGCCCGCTTCCTGAGGAGCGTATCAGACGAATCCTTGAACCGGACATAGCCCTGCAGCTGCCGTTCCACAAAGCGCACTGCCGAAGGCCCGAGCCGCTTGAACTCTTCTTCATAGACAGCAAGTATCAGCTCCTCCATCTTCTCCTTGCTGATGTTGGGGTGCTGAAACATAAGGTGAAAACCGTCGTAGTGACGATAGGGGACATCCAGGAGCCGCCCCTCTTTTTGCAGCCGTTCAAACAGCGGGGTGTTGCAGGTCGGGCCGAGGATAAGGAACTGGCTCAGCGTCGGCCGCATTGACATGAGGTATTCAAAATCCTGCCACACCTTTTCCTCGGTATGAAAGTCATGGCCCAGGATAAGCGAGGCCAGGGTGTTGATACCATGCGCATGGAGGGTATCAAAAATCTTTTTTACATCAAACCCTTTTAATTTAGCATAGGGCGCCTCTTTTGATTCCACCCCCACCCATATTGATTGAATCCCCATCCTGACCAGGTCCTCGGGGTCCCACTGGGATATGGAGTAGGCGCTGGCAAAGCAGGAGATATGTATGGGTTCTCCCTGGTCCTGCAGAACACAATCAAGATACTCCTGCGCCCGCTGCTTCTGCATAAGGAAATCTTCCTCGATAATACCAATCGGAAGCTTGGTACTGCCCAGGGTCTTGTGCACCCGCCTGATTTCCCGGTAGATGTCCTCACCGGTCTTGAGCAGAGGAATGTGCTTCCTGCCGTGGTAATGCGATGTGGCGCAGAATTCACACCCGTGCGGACAGCCGAGCCCTGCCAGCACCACTGCGCCCTTCATGGCCGGGAACCCCAGTATTTTTCCCGAGGTAGCATACACCACATGGCTCGGCGGTATATCATCGGGTGTTTCCTGCAGAAGCCGCTGCATAAACGCCACGCCTTCTTCACGACAGATATAGTCACCGTATGCTTCGCACTCAGGAAGCACGGTCCCGTATCCGCCCAAAACTATTTTTGCCTGGGGAGCAGCTTCCCGCACTGCCCTGACCATTTTTTTAACCTTTTCAAACGTTGCAATAACAAAGCTGATCCCGACATAATCATAGCCTTTTTTTACCTCACTGATAAACTGCTTCATGGTGGGATACTGGAGGACGGTCGTGGGCGTTTTTATGTTCTTGGCAATATATTCCAGCCCGTATGATACATAGGTTGACCTGAATGCTGAAAATTCCCTGGGACCGTGTAACCTGGGCATGGAAAAGCTCAGGCATTACATGCTCGGTACAGTCGTCTGTATTTACTCCAAAGGGCCCGCACACTGTTGTCAAAAGTAATTTTTTCAAATGTCTCTCCTTGCCTTGCTGCCACTGCATCAGCTGGTGAAGCTGGCAGCAGGTTCTTATTGTTCTTCGCCGGCAAACGCACCATTACTTGTGAGAGTAACAGCAGTGTGCGGATTATTGTGTGCTTCATGCCTCCGGCACCAGGTGCCGGAGCATGAAGGCTGATTGTTTATAGCACAAACGTTTTGACAGATACAGTTTTTTTCTGCGGCTGATGTGCTGCTTTTGATATTTTAACGGGGCTGGCATGTTCACCGTCATGAACCGTTTTCATTTCAATAGCGCCGCGATACGCGGAAAGGATCTGCTTGAAAAATCGTTTATCCTCACCATGGTCAACCAGGGATATTGCCTTGCCACGGTTACCGGCGCGCGCGGTGCGCCCCACCCGGTGGGTGTATGATTCGATATCCCGGGGAATATCATAATTATATACATGGGAAATATCATCAATATGCAAGCCGCGTGCAGCAACATCGGTTGCGACCAGCACGTTAAATGTTTTATAGCGAAAATCAGCGGTCACGCGCTCGCGCTGTTGCTGCGTCATGCCGCCATTCAGGCAGCGAGCCTTAATACCGCTGCGGCTGAGCTGTTTGGCTACTGCCTCAGTCTTGTGCTTGCGGTTGCAGAACACCAGGGACAGGTCCCGCTCCCGTTGCAGAAGGTGGACCAGGAGTTCCAGCTTTTTATCAGCACTGGTCTGGTAATAGGCCTGGCGCAGGAAATCGGGCTTTAACTTTGACGCCAGCTGCACGCGCTTCGGGGCGCGCAGATACTTCTGCCCCAGGCGCACAATGTCCTCTGAAATCGTTGCGCTGAAAAGCAGCGTCTGGCGCTCCCGTGGGGCACGCCGTATAATCTTTTCAATATCCTGAATAAACCCCATATCAAGCATCCGGTCCGCTTCATCTATAACTACATAATCAAGCGTGTCCAGAGACAAAGCGCCGCGCATCAATAGATCGATAAGCCGCCCGGGGGTTCCGACAATAATATTGGTGCGGTCGAGCTTCCGGATCTGCTCATTAATGGATACCCCGCCGTAAACAGGCAGTATGCCCAGATGATTGCCCTGTGAAAATTTAACAAACTCGGTTGCTATCTGGATCGCCAGCTCGCGTGTCGGCACAATCACGAGTGCTTTCAGCCCATCGCGCCGCTTGATCCGCTCAATGAGCGGAATCGCAAAGCTTAAGGTTTTACCGGACCCGGTTTCGGACTGAGCAATGACGTCCTGTCCCCCAAATATAGCCGGTATTATTTCTTGTTGTACTGGTGTTGCCGTAGTAATCTGATGCCTGCCTAAGAGCCCAACCATTGCGGTGCTGAGCTGCAGGGCTTGAGAATTCATATATCTTTGCCTTTCGTATGTACCATGAAAAATCTCACTTTCTCATTGTATCCCTATTCTATACAGTTAATTTTTCCTGGGGTGTTTTATATGGTGAAGTTCCCCGCCTGAGCGGGCTGGGGCTTACCGGAGTTCAATGTGAAGTGCGTCGAATGTGCGGGTTGTGTTGATTTACTATATCCATGCTTCATGCGTATGAGCCGAAGCATAAACCGCTCTATTTTCCATACATGCCTCTTTCCCCCGTTTAAAAAGCGGGGCTTGCGCAGCATGCAATCGGTCACTTCGTGATTATTGTAAGAGACACAAATCCCAATCTGTCGCTCAGCAGATTGGGATTTGTGTAGTCTTTATGTAACTAAGCCTTCGTGACGTTTACAGCCTGAAGACCTTTTGGCCCTTTCTGAACTTCAAAGGTAACGCTGTCACCCTCGTTAAGGCTTTTGTGACCGTTACCTTCAATTGCTGAGTAGTGGACAAAAACGTCCTCCCCGCTTGAACGTTCAATAAAACCAAATCCTTTTGCCTCGTTAAACCATTTTACTGTTCCATTTTCCATAAAAATTTCCTTTCATTCTTGTTTTAAATCTCCGCCTTTGGCGGATCCTGAATGTGTACAGCCTGTGTTGTATGCCCTGAAATGAAAAATCGCAGCCACGGTCTGAGCGAAACACCATGGTTGCGATTTGTTTTCTACTGCAACTGCTTTACCACAATTACTCAGAAAAAGGTCCCGGTGTTCAGGGAATTAAAAGCTCAACAACAGTGTACTTATGTTAGTTGGATATATTTATAACATAGCAATATACTCAATAGCAAGGATTATTATGGTGCCGGTCATTTTCTTTTTTCAGCGGCAAAACACGCCTGTAATGCGCCCCCTGAATGTCTTGTTGAAAAAGTGGTTTTTGTGGTTTTTCACAGGCTGGTCAAAAACATTCAGATGCAAGGCGCGCGAAATCACGAGGAATGATGCGTACTTTCACAGTACGTCGCAATGACGAGGGACGAGCGCAACGCAGCAGATGGGTGTTTTTCAACAGCCTGCTCGTTATATCCTGAACGCCTCTATCCCGTACCGGTCAACAATCTCGTGAAAAGAGATGACCCTGCCCTCGACCGGCGTGTCCCTGAGAAGGGTTATTGCCTTTTCAAGAATTTTTAAAACTCCTTCGAGGTCAGTATATTCTGCTACGGTCTGGGCGATCCGCGGATGCCGCGTTCCGGCGCCGCCGATTGCCACCTTGTAGCCTTTTTCTTTAGTATAAAAAACCCCTTCTTCGCACTGCTCAACACAGCCGGAGCATTTAATGCACCGTCTTATAATCAATAACCGGCCCCTTCTCGTTCAAGCTGATTGCCCGTGCCGAACAGTAGGTAACGCATTTGCCGCACTGCACACAGCCCGTGTCCTTTATCCCTACATGGTAAACACCCAGTATTGCCAGATCCTGGAAATAGGGGGAAAAGCAGGCATTGGGACAGCCAGTGAGGCCGATGCGCAGCATGTGATGGGACATGATGGATGTCCGGGCCTTGTCCATGATGATCCCGGTGATGTCAAGCTCTTTGAGCTTTTTTCTAAGGGGCGTTAACAGCATGCGCATCTGTTCTCTTTTTTCCATGGTGCTTGCCCCGAACTTGGCAGGGCATAACTCTATGGAGTAGAGCTCTTCCGGCTCTTCAACAAAAAATTCATCCGGCAGGCCCGCATCCTCGCCCCGCGCCATCCTGCGCAGCAGCTCGACCGATTCTCTGCCCAGCGCCTGCTCATAGCCGCGCTCGGTCTCCCGCGCTGTTTCCGCGGTCACCAGCTTCTCGCCTTTTTTCTTTGCCCGACGCTCAGCATCCATTTTCGCAAAATGCGCGATCATGGGCGGCAGCGGTATTGCTTCAACAATCTCTACTGCGTCTTTATCCCAGTCCATTCAACCCTCCTAATCAGCTTAATAACAGTTATCTACAGACTGATAATAGAACAGTGGCGTCTGCAGCATGCCATAAATGTTACGGTGAGGAGACGTCAGCTTTGTGCCCCGTCCCTCTCACATAATTGGTTATGAGAAGTTTTATTGTCTATCTAATTTCTCGGCATCAAGCCGGTCTTTTTCTCTTCCGGTCGTCCGTTTATTAATTATTAGATTTTGTTTTGATATGATTGGCACTTTGAGGCCGTCGATATCAATAATAATTTTATCTTTTTCTGCCTCATCAAAAGTGACACCGTCAATCTTATTAATAATATCAATTCTACGGGGCGCAACACCAACCTGAAATATCAATCCAGGGTTTTCCAAATCTTTAACATTGATATGATCCTTTGGTGCGCCAAACTCAACAAGCGCTTTATATAACTTTTGGGCATTCTGAGAATCAGCCCGAACAAAAATATCCATATCAGCAGTTGCCCGGGGGAATCCATGTACAGCCATTGCATATGCCCCGACCAAAAGAAACGCAACCTTATTCTTTAATAATATTGACAGCATCTCTTTGTAATCTTGATTTAACATCATAATCTCCTGATAGGGAAAACACTTCCTCTGTTAAGTCCCAAACCAAAGACAAACATTCCGATGGGGACAAATTAACAAAATCGTCTTCAGCATCTGGCGATTTCATGGGCACAATTTTAAAAACATTTTTTTGCAATTTCATCTCCAACCGAAGATGTAATCAAATCATACTCCTCCTGCTGTCATTTTCCTCATTGCAACATTCTATAAGGAGAGTCAGCCATGTATTTGGATAGAATATACACACCAAGTAGACCGGGTGCTTGCTAACACAAAAAAAATGGGGCGCCATGCGCCACCAAAAACATCTGCTGATAGCCACGTGACAATGATCGGAATGAAGGCAGGGCCAAAAGCCCAGGTCGTGGTGAAATATCCGTTTGCCCGCCCTTTTTCGTGTTTGGGAAACCAGTTGGCAATTGTCCGAACGGCCGGTACGTAATGGTGCCCTTCCCCAACGGCCAAGCCGATACGCAGGAAAATAAACTGCCAGAATGTTCTGACAAAACCAGTCAGAAACGTTACGGTAGTAAAAACCCAGATAGCAATGTTCATGGTTTTTTTGGGCCCGATTTTATCCGCAAGAAAACCCGAGGACAGTTGTGCAACCGCATAGCCGAAAAAGAAAATCGAACCCAGCCAGCCGACTTCCACAGGGCTTAAATTAAGGTCCTCCTGAATGTAAGGAAGAAAGATAAGGACACTTATGCGGTCAAAATAATTAATGATATAAAGCAGCCAGATAACCAGCAAAATTGTCCAGCGATAGCCCCAAAGCTTTTTAGTAACTTTTTGATTATCTGCGGTATTTTGGTTCATTTTATCCTTCAAATAGGCTTAGTGCGTACCATTTCTATTTTTGTAAGGTCTGCAGGATGTCCTTGAAAAATTAGCCTTTCATGAATTCCCAGCCACAGCTATAGTAACACAACAGCAGAGGCTTTGGGAGTAAGGCAAGGCCTGACCCTGTTTCGCTGTATTTCGTTGGGGAGTTTCGTCACATTAGTCGGAAGCAACTTTTTCATTATGGTGGGTAATGTTTTTCCAGTTATAGACTGCATATGACAGCGCAAGTAAATCAGCTATACCTTTAATTAAGAACGGCATGGCATAGCCTATGTGATCAAAAAGATATCCGCCAACAAAAGCAAAAAAAAGTATGCCTACAGCTCCTGATGTATTGTAAGCCCCAAGCACCGATCCTCTCAGATCTTTGGGAGCCAGATCCGCGGTAAGGGTCTGTGCGCTTATTGTTATTCCTGAAACCCCCATACCCATAAACGCCATAACTATATAGATCTGCGGATCAAATGGAGATTCAAGAAGTCCCATCCAAAAATAACCTATTCCGCTCAAAAACAGTGAGCAACAGAGGATCATCTTACGGCTTAAACGGTCAGTAAGGTAGCCGAACAAAGGAGAACATAATGAGGCAACAAGCACATTAACCGCCATCATGGCGGGAGCCATTGCAGTAGCCTGCTCAGGGGTTTTGGAAAACTCCGCTGCCACTTTAACTGCCCATGTTATAAGAAAAAGTCCGAGAATCGACTGATCTGCCCTCGCAGCAAAAGCAGTAAAAAGGCAAACCCTGAGACCGGGTTTTTCTTTTGCAACTGCAAAAACTTTTTTCCATTCCTTCTTTTCCCTCTGTCTGTTTTTCCCTCCTATGCCAATTCCAGTTCTGTCCCTTATCCCTGCAAAAGCAATAATAAACCCTAAAAATCCTATTATCGGACCTATATAGAAAAAACTCGTAATACCAGTTAGCTTTGGAATTTGGGAAACAAAAAGAAGTGAGAAAAAGGCACCGAATATGGAAATAAAGTTCACAACCCCCATTCCTCTCCCTCTGTTTTGAACAAAAGAGTAATCAGCTATGAGAGTTATTATCTGCGGCCAAAGCAAAAGAAAAAGAAAAGCGTTTATCCCTCGCATCATGTACACAACAGTAATCGGCTCAACTCCTATGAGAGACGCTATTGTTGAAGACTGTCCGTACAGATAAAAGAAAACCCCGAATAAAAGGAATCCAAACCATAGTAGCGGTCTCCTGCCAATCCTGTCTGAAATAACTCCCAGATAACCAAGGAAAACAATCTGTACTATTTCCATTATAATCTGGAGATTCGAATTAATAAGACCGTATTGTGAGGGGTCTATTAGTATCACTTTCTCAAGCCATAACGGTTGTATTATATGAAAAAGCGGTAAAGAAACGTTTACCAGAAAGGCAAGGAGTACCAGTGACCAGAAGTTAAAGGAAGTTACTCCCTCCGGTAATTCCATCCACAGCGTTTTTATTCCTTTTTTATTCATGGTAATTTCTGCAATCAATTATTTTGGCAATATATTTTAAAAATATTTAGGAACATCGTCTCATCAATTAGTTATACGGGGGAACTGAGCTGAATTCAGTATAATTGCCGAAGGCATATTATGGTGATTTCAGCTCGAGTGTTTTTTTGGGACGGCTTTTTTGATTTTTAAGATGAACGAGGGTGAGGTCTTCGCACTTGCCGTAAATTTAAAAAATAATCCTGAACGCTGATGGATGAGAGCTAACCTTTAACGCGCTCTCTCAGCCATGGCTCAAGCTTCTTAAACTCTATTTTGAAGGCTTCTCTAATCTCCCGCATCTCAGCTTCAGTGCACACGCTGTCCCGCCTCATGCGATAGAGAAAATCCTTGCCGCCTTTTTTGCCGGTCACCAGGGCAATCGCGGAAAACATCAGGTTTGCCAGCCAGAAGGGCATCTTCTTTATTTTGGCCTCCCGCTCCACCACTGTTCCAACCAGCGCGATAATCCCTGCCAAGGTAAACACCTCAGGCCCCGCAATCTTTACAATTTTATTTTTTACTTTTTCATTATCCACGGACTGGAGAAATGCCTCTGCCAGGTCAACGGGATCAAGGGGCTGGAGTTTGGTCGAGCCGTCACCAACGATGGTAAACGCTCCGGTCTTTTTTATCTTGGGGGCAAAGTATTCGGCAAAATCTACAAAATAACCGGATGGCCTGAAGATGGTGTAGGTGATGCCGGAATTGATGAGCGTCTGTTCGGTATTCCATTTGGCCGCAAGGGACATGGCTGGCGAGTTCGGCTCCACGCCCATGACACTGGTGTAGAGATATGCTTTACCTGGCTTTCTTTTCCGGCCTGGATGATATTTTTCATGCCGCCATGCTCAACCATCTCATGGGTCAGTACTTTGGTCTCCCCGCGCATGCCGATGACATCCATGACCACGTCAACACCCTTGACCGCTTTGCGCACATCATCCAGCTTGGTGATATCACCGGTCACTATTTCAAGAGCCGATGTATCAATGCCTGGCAATTCCAGCGGTTTTATGTCAAAACAGCGCGCAGGGATTTTTCGTGCGATGCATTTCCTGACAATCTCTTTACCAACATGGCCGTTACAGCCGGCTATAAGCAGCATATTCTATTTCCCCGTCCTTGAGTTTCTGCCCTTTATAAGGCACCTGAACACTTCTGTAGTCTGTCTTCTGACAGTCTGTTGTCTGATTTCTCTGACCGTCTGTCTTCTTTTCTTATTACATCCCCAGCTCTTTTCTGAATGCGGTCATGACATCTTCAGTAACCTCGGCATTATTGTGATCCTTTGCATACTGCTCGGTGCCCTCAACCGCCGGCTGCCGGAATGCTGTCGGCACCTTTTCCAGCATCTTCTTCGCGCCATCAGTCCACTTCATGGTGAAGGTAATACTTGCGGCTGCTTCTTCAGATGCGGCTGCTATGTCACCCTTAACCATAAAAACCCATATGGCAAGAATAAGGGTTCCTGCACCCTTTAGAGCAAATGCCCAGCCCGCTCCCAGCGCATCAAATAAATATCCGCCAAGTCCCAGGAAGAACAGAACCCCGATGGGCTGCATGGTGTTAAGTCCGCCGAAGATGCCGCCAATCATGCCGGGAGGAGAAGCATCTGCTGCCAGAGTATTAGCACCGGCTATTGAGCCGGCAAAACCAAATGCGGCAAGAATAACCCCCACGTACACCAGTCCGCTGAACGGGTTCGGGCACACAGCAAGAACCACCATTCCTATGCCCCCGGCAAAAAGGGCTAAAATAATCGTCTGTACCCGGCCCCATTTGTCAATCAAGATGCCGATTACAGGAAATGCGAGGAGTGAAAATACACCCATGACGATCATGGGAATGGATGCCTTCATGGTTGCATCTTTTGAAGCCATCTGAATCTGCTGGCCGTATTTAACACCCCAGGTCACGAGAAGTGCGCTGAGCACTACAATATCGGCTCTTGTTATCAGGGCACACAGGTAACTTGCCTTGAGCGGCAGGCTTTTTCTAACTATCGGAATTATTTCCTTGAGCCCGGTCTTCTTCTGTTTCACTTCAGGCATACGGTCTTTGAGAAACACCCAGGTGCTTACCGCCCCAATCACAGCAAGTACGCAAATAATATATATGAGGCTTATAACGCCTGACTTTTTCATGATGGGAGCAAACGCGCCGAAGACCAGCAGCGAGGCAATGCCCATCGCGATGCCATTCATTGCCATGCCCTTGCCGCGGTCCTTCTCATAGGTATAGTCAGCCACCATGGTGATAAACTGGGGATACGCAAGGATGAGTGCCGACCCCGATGATAAAACGGGTGATATAGGTCATGAGCAGGCCGGGTGAAAAAGCGTCAAACTCAGCAGCCCTGCTGGGAAAGAAGCTGAGCACCGCGCAAATCGGTGAAGCAAGCCCCGCGGGAATATTCAACCCTGAAGCAATACCGTTTGACTGGCTCATCAAATAGAAGAACACTGCGCCCACGATAAATCCCGCAACTGCCAGTATCTTTCTGCCGACTTTGTCTGACAGCACCCCGATCATTGCGACAAACAAAAGGGTGGCAATCTGGCTCATATTCTGTAAGAGGCCGTTTATAGAGCCGGCGAAGGCCTGGTCAATCTTAATAATATCAGTCAGAAATGCCGGCTGAATAACGGCAGGGACTGCCATTATCATGCCCATGATCAATGTGTTGAAATAAAGAAAGAAAAAATTTCCCTTGGTGAGATCCGGCGGGATTTCTATGCCTGCAAATTTTTTCACGTCTTTTTTTGCTTCAGCCTGCGCAACCATATAGTTCCTCCTTGTTTAAAATTTAGCCCGCAACAATCAATGCGTACAAATTGAATATTTACAAAGCTGAACTTTTATACCTAACTTTTGCTATCCAGGTCAACTATATTATGCCGGCTCTCAGAGTTTCATCTATAAAAAGAGCCCCCTTACACAGAGTGTATAAGGGGGCTGGCAAACAATTAAATCGATAGCAACGGAAAGGTATTAATGACCCCCGGCCATCTTTTGCAGTTCTTCGGGTGAAACTACATCCGGCCGCGTTGCAAACCCTGGGTTGGAGAGGTTGTAGGGGTCAAACTCATTTTTAAATTTCTTCATGATAAGATGAATGTTGCCGAACATCGGGCCGAGCATATCATAGGCCGGTCCCAGCAGGTGAATAACCGCTGCAGAGGACTTGTTTTCAATCTGCTTTCTGGTGATATTGCCGATGATTTCAATAGCCTCCTTGGCCTGTTCCGGTGCCTGATCCGGGAACACGTCAGTGGTCATGAGGCACCAGTAGCCGTATTCCTGGGGGCTGATCCATCCGCCGTGAACACTCAGCGGCTGGACAAAGTCTTTACCCAGATGCTTGGGCCCTTCAAGAAGGTCCCGTGCCACCTTGTTCCCTTCCATTATGTCAAATACGATCATATCAATCGAATCAACATTTGACGTGCCGATGCTGAAATTGTCTGACGGCCGGGCAAGCCGCTGGGCATTGCCGAACCGCAGCCACTCATTGGCAGCCCGCCCGATCCAGGTCTGATAGGCCGGCTCATCCTCCTGCACAAATACCCCGCCCACCTTGGCAACCAGCTCATTGAGAACCTTTTCCTCATATTCCAGCTGCCTGAGAGACGTGCTTGCCTGCAGTCCTACCACCACAAATCCGTGCGGAAAAACATTCTTTTGCATATTATCAAACAGGTCCTGCTTGGTCTGTGAGGAATACGTGTACAGGAACTGTTTGGCAAGATGGGTGGCAACACAGGCAATTTCAGCCTTGCCCATTTCATAAAAGAGCTCAGCGGCTTTTTTCAGCTGCTTCTCCTCTTCTTCCGGATATTTGCCGGGGAACTTGATCATGTACCAGCGGAACTGATCCTGGGAGAAGCCTGAGGAGGTCTTCATGTTGCCATTGCCCTTGGTGGGCCACACAGCCGGTCCCGGCCACTGCCACAGCTTGCAGGAAATTTTTGTCACCATTCCCATGCCGCCGGCATGACCGAACATGCCTCCTCTTAAGAACCCGCGTAAATCAGGCCCCGGGCCGTCATTCCAGAAATTCCCCGCTTCAGGGCATGCCATGGAACCGCTGCGCACCACGTCACCGTTTGGCAGCACCAGCTCAAACCCCAGCAGATTCTGCGCACCGATGCCGGTAAGCCAGCTATTGCCATAGGCTCCGTGCCAGGAATAATTTGCAAGACAGGAGACATGAGCGCCCGCCAGCGGCGTCGGAATAGTGAGGCCTGCTTTCATCGCTTCCGCCTGCAGCCCCACAAAGCTGACATAGGGCTCGATGACCGCAAACATGTCCTGCTCGTTCAGCTCAATAATCCGGTTCATCCGCTTGGGGTCTATGACTATGGTCCCGGCCTGGGTCGGAAAGGCAGTGAAGGTAAATCCAGAGCCCCGGGGAATAAAGGGAAACCGGTAGCGGTTGGCAAGCTTAATGATGGCCTGCACTTCTTCGGTTGTACCCGGCATAACAACGCATGCCGGACGCATGTCCAGACCGCAGCGCTCCCTCTGCAGTACCCCGGGCGGCAGCCACTGCACCCGCGAATAAGCCTGACAAACAACCGGATCATTGGTAACGTTTTCTTCGCCTAACACATCCTGCAGAGCTCTAAAGGCAATATCTGAAAATGCCATGTCACGTCTCCTTATCAGAGAATTTGGGAATTAGCCTTCCACTGACTGTTCAATAAGATCCAGAATATCTATAACCTTCATCTTTGACCCGCTGGCATCGATGCCATCGCTCAAATTTGCTTCGCACCACGGGCAGGCCGACACAATGGCGCTGGCACCCGTTGTCTCAGCTTCTTCAACGCGTTCCTTGGCTACTGCCAGGGCAAAATCCGGGTAGGCTGACTTTGACCCTGCGCCGCTGCCGCAGCACCAGGAATACTCTTTAATCCGCTCCATCTCCACCAGCGAAACACCGGGGATGGCCTTGAGAATATTGCGCGGAGGTTCATAAACACCATTCACCCCGCGGTTCAATTCACGCGGAGGTTCCGTCAGACCCCACTGCACGCGCTTGCCTTCCCAGTGCTTGTAGGGCTCGCCGCGCCGGCCTAAATGGCAGGGATCATGATAGGTGACCTTCATGTTCAAATTCTTTTTAAACTTGATCTTCCCCTGCTGGATGAGCTCATCAATATACATGGTGGAATGCTTGACCACATAGGGAAGGTCTTTGGTGTCTTTCTTCAGATGGTGAGCATACTTTTCTGAAAAGGTCATAAAGCAGCCCGGGCAGTTGGTTACGATGGTCTTGGCACCAACTTCTTCAAACATCTTCAGGTTCTTGTCTGCAATCTCGGCAAAGCTCTTTTTATCTCCCACGTTGTCAGCAATACCGCCGCAGCACACTTCCTTGGCTCCCAGAATGCCGAAATCAACCCCTGCTTTCTTCATAATCCGGGCTGTGCCCTGAGGCACTGACTCCATCCCCGGCTTGTAGGCATAGGTGCAGCCGACATAATACAGCACGTCTGCCTTCTCGCCCTTCTTGGACAGGTCTTTTATATTGAGCTTCTTGGCCCAGTTTGCCCGGCGGGTGCGCGGCTGTTTCCAGACGTTGTCGTAGTTCGTAATGCTCTGGATAAACTCCTTGTGCTGGGGCAGCGGTCCGTGGCCCTTCTCGCAAGCCTCTTCCCGCAGAGCATCAAGCACGCCAATGATATCAAGATCCATAATGCGTTTGCAGTTGATGTCACAGGCTGCGCACAGGGGGCAGCGATAAATAATTTCCAGAAGCTTTTCCCGGGAGGTGTTCCAGTCGAGTTCACCTTTCAGCAGCCCGGTCGCGATGTCGTTTTTTCCCTGGGCAGCGTACGCATCAAACACGCCGTACCAGAGCGACGGGCAGTTCCGGGAAAACCGGTGGCTCTTGATCTCCCATATGTGGGACCATTTGCAGGTCGAACAGCGCTGGCAATGTCCCGCATCGTACTCGATTTTTTCTAATGCCATTGTTTCTTCCTCCTTACTGTAAGTTAAAAAATATGAGTATACTTATTTTTTATATACCATATTACGGGAAGCATGAGAAGAAAATTATTTGTTTTTAGAATCCCAGTTTACCCGGATTCAGGATCTGGTTAGGATCAAGTATCTTTTTGATTTTCTTTAATGTTGCATGCAGATTGCCGGTCCGGGAATAGACCATGTCTGCCCAGGCGCCGTAAATGCGATAGAAAAAAGCGCCTTTATTAATGAGCTCCCTGCTTGCTTCGTCGTACATCTTATCTGCGGTCTGCTGCGCAAGGATGTCTTCAGGATTATAGGGAAGGCTCACTTCCATCTGAAAGGCCTTGCCCCACTGCTTGGGCTGCAGATAAACGCCAATCTGGTTGACCGGGTAGTCATATGTACGGGCAACGTCCTTTACTATGGCAAGAAACTCAGGAGCTCTGCTCAAGGGGGTTAAAAAGAAAATTTCCTGAGAAGCGCCCAGCGCCCGGAATTTCCAGTAGGAGCCACCATTGTTCCAGGACTGGTAAAGATGTTCTGTAATGGTCTTTTCTGCTTCCTGAACCCCCGGCAGGCTCTCCATGGGCTTGAGCAGATAGGTCCTTGAAATTTCATCAAGTGCTTCCATCTGATAGTCCATCTTCTCTTCCGGCAACCACTCTCCGGCGGTTACGTTCAGCGTCAGGACATACGGCGGAAGCACTGAGCGGATCCGGCCAATGTCCTCTGGAGAAGACGCAAGAATTGCTGCCAGGTAGGAGTTGTTGAGCAGGAAACATTCATCACCGATCTGTTTGCGTTCAATTTTATAGAAGGCCTCAATTGCATCCTCAAGCTGTTTGAAACCAAAAAAGACTATTTTCTGTTTTACCGGAAGATACGCAATCTTCATATTCATGGCGGTCACAATGCCATAGGTACCAAGGCTTCCGGGGATCAGCCGGTACCAGTCAATGCCCGGGCCCATGGAGTTGCACAGGTCGGAATGCACCTCGTCCGGCACTTTTTCAGGGGCAGAGGCAGGAACCGCCATGGCACCCGTGCGGAACAGCTCGCCGGTGGGCAGTACCAGCTCCATGGTGAGAATGGTCTCATCCAGATGGTGCTTGGGGGTCAGCTTCGGCTCCCGCTCCAGGGTGCTGGTTATGACTGATTTATCCTGGTGCGGCAGGAGCGGATTTAAAGCGCGCATGCCGTGCTTTGCAAGCTCCTTCTGCAGCTCTCCGTAGGTGACGCCCGGCTCGATCAACACCCATTTATTCCGGGTATCCACGCGCATGATTCTCTTCATCAGCGTCATATCAACTATGATGCCGCCCTCCTGGGGAATGCCTGCGCCATAGAAACCCACTGCCGAGCTCCGGGGAGTTATCGGAATACTCTTCTCGTTTGCATACTTAACCACCTTCTGTATCTCGGCAGTAGATGTTACCTTCACCACCACATCCGGCATCCGCGAAGGAGCGCGGCTTGTGTCCTGAGCATATTTTTTCAGGGTCTCAGTATCACTGAAAACCCGTTCACCGGCCACCATGCTGCTTAAATCTTTCAGTAACGATTCTTTCGAGAATTCCCCTGCGCCCATATGCTCTCCTATTAATAATTGTGTGTTAATGTTCTGCAGTGGTTCTATTCTTCCACCTGGGTCCGGGCCTTTGTCAGAAGCTGCGCCACGCTCTCAATTGAACCCAAAAAAATATCAACCTCTTTGTGATCAAGCATGCTGAGAACTTTTTCAATCTCCTGCTTTCTTACTTCCATGAGGTTGTTGATCACTTTTTTCCCTTCGCCGGTGAGGCGCACCAGCACCACCCTGCGGTCACGCTCATCACGCTCACGATTAACCAGGCCGCTCTGGATAAGCCGGTCAATCATTGCCGTCATGGTGGGCAGCGTTACAGAAAGTATCTGGCTCAGCTCGGTCATGGTGTAGCATTCCCGCTCGGTGAACGTCGCCAGCACTTTTATTTGTGAAGAAGTGAGCTCAATTTTATACAGGTTTGCAGGATTGATGCTTTTTGAAATGGCATTATATGAATTCAGTATCCGATCCAAAATGTCATTTCTGTTGAGCTGTCTCACGGCACTGCTTTCCATATATATAAAACCTGCTCGTGCGGTAGGAATAACTGAAACGATAAATTTTGCGTTAGCAGTAAAATCAGGATAGTTAGATTTTTTAATAGTTAGATTGTACTAATAATTCAAATTAAAACTAATGTCAAGAATTTTTATCGCGGCTGTAATTATTTTTTCGGGGGCGGGCGTTTTTCAGTACTCCTGGCCAAACCCTATCGCCTCCAGTGCTTCAGCAGTTCTATGAAATCATCAATCAGGCTGCAGGCTACCGGCACAATAAAACAGCGTGAGCAACGTGGATGTTGCCATGCCTCCCGCAACAGCTATACCCGTGGGAACCCGTAAACTTCCGCCTGCGCCCTGCCCCTGCGCCACCGGAAACAGCCGTTCCTGTTGACATAACGCCCCCTATCAGCCCTTGCGTCACGTCACAACCTTTTAATCGCATCGCTGTTTTTTGTCCGAATAACCCCTGCCCACATCTTGCGGCGGATTATTTATTGACACACACTCGCGCCAGTCCTATAGTCCTATACTTCCTTCATCCGAAAACGAGTTCCTATGAATTATATTCGCCCCATCGAAATCGACTACTACCGCAACGGCGGCATACTGCCGCGCGGGCTGCGATCGTTCTTGAGGCTTTAGAATACATCATGCTCGCAATTAATAAGCTTCTTGGCAGACTATCAACAATCCCGGCACTCATTATCACCTTTGTGCTGTTTGTTTCTTTCATTGCTGTTGTTCTGCCCCGACAAAAAGAGGTCGTGGAAATCTATACCCGTGAGGCGGGAAGTCCGGGACTCAGCTTTTTCCCGAAGCCGGACACTGTGTATGAAATGGCCAAAGCCTATGGAACGGAAGGCCGTAGCGCGTATATAAGGGCCCTGCTGATTTATGATTTTGCATGGCCTTTCGTCTACTCTTTTTTCTATCTTGTTGTTATCAACCTGGCGCTCAGGTATGCCCATGGCGAAAAGGCCGCGCGGCTGAGCTCTGTAGCCCTGCTGCCGGGGCTGCTTGACTGGGCTGAAAATATACTATCCATAGTGATACTGTCTGCTTATCCTGAGAGAATGGATGGCGCGGCCTGGGTCATGGCTGTGACGACCTGCCTGAAATGGATAACCATGGGCGCCGCCAGCTGTCTGTTTGTTTACGGGCTTGCCGCAGCGCTGGTGCGTTGTATCTGCGGGAAATAAAATACTGCTCAGGACCTGTCTCAACAGGGCGGCTTCACTCTTTCCCGGCTTTTTCAAGGGCTGAAGCCTTTTCAAGCCACGCGCGTCCTTCATCGGGCTGGGCCATGTCGGCATAGGCACGGCCGAAAATAACGAAATCCCCTGCATCATTGAGCCCAAAGACATTTCACCGGCCCGGCTGATTCAGAAAATCTATGAGGTTGATCCGCTCACCTGCACCAAGTGTAAAGGAGCTATGAAGATAATCAGCTTCATAGACCAGCCCGAAGTGATCGAAGCAATACTCCAGCATGTCGGTCTGTGGGTGACACGGAAAAGGCCGCCGCCAAAGACAAAGCCTCCGCCGTTAGAATATTATGCGGACGAACAAATCCCCTCATATGACTGCGCCGACCCGGATTACCCTTTTGAAGCATATATTTAAAAAAACAATCAAGGAGGGGTAATGGGTGACCCCAAAATGCCTCACTCGAAACTTACCCGAACGGGTTTATCACTTCAAGGCCGGGATACTCGAAATCCGTGGCATTACGGGTAACCAGCCGCAGCTCATGATGCAGTGCTGTTGCCGCGAGAAGACTGTCGATGGTGGGCACCGGACGGCCAACCTCCGCCAGGATGCGGCCCCAGCGGTCAGCGACGGCAAGGTCCACGGGAAGCACCCTGCCCTCGAACCATACAGGAAGCTCGTGTTCCAACCACAGGCGCAGTTTCTCGCGCCGTTTTTTGTCCGTGATCGCCTCAATGCCCTTGCGGATCTCGCCAAGCGTCAGGACGCTCACAAAAAGAGCCTCGCCGGGGATCCGGTCGAGCCACGCGAGTACGGATTTGTTCGGGGCCCGGCGGACCGTTTCGGAAAGAATATTGGTATCGAGCAGGTAACTCATGTGACGTCGGCCTCCCGCGTGAATGATTGCTCACGCTTCAGGCCAAGTTCCAGTCCGTACAGCGGCGACTGACGCATGAATTCGACGAAGCTCCCACGGGGATGCTTGAGCCGCTCGTATTCCTCCTGTGAGATTATCACGGCGGTAGACTCCCCATGGACCGTGATGCTCTGCGGCCCCTCTTTTGCTGCTTTCTTGATAACCTCGCTCAAACGTGCCTTTGCCTCCTGGAGCTGCCATGTGTTCATGATGCCCTCCTTTTATGGTCAGACTGGTCAGACCTATAATGCACTATTTTCCGAGGATTGTCAACCTATTGAGAAGGGAGGTTTAACGCGTAGTCCTAAACAAACCGGCAGCCTGCTTTTCATGTCATTTCATGTTTCACTGTCGGACGATCCTGCCTCTTTTACGCCGCTTGAAGCACTTACTAATACGCACGTTAATTACAGGACACGAAAACAAGAATAACCATAACCTATCAATGAAATTGACGATGGCTATGCCCTGCGGGATATGTACTCCTTAATAGCTCATCAATTGGTTCCGGAATCGAGTGTCTTCAGAAGGTTTCTTATCAGCCCGTGCATCACGCCACAACCGTTTAATCACATCGCAGTTTTCTGCCCGATAAACCTGCCCATATTTGCGGCAAGATTTTTATTTACACACAATAATCACCGGTCTATACTTGCCAGCGACGTTGACCTTCTTGCCTTTCAGCAATAAAAAGAACCCGAATTGCGCAGCAGTAATATGTAATGTAACTAATAGGGAGGGATGAACTATGGATGCTGTTTTATTATCTCGTATCCAGTTTGCTTTCACCGTAGGGTTTCACTTCCTGTTTCCACCGCTCACCTTTGGCCTTACCCTTATTATCTTAATCTTTGAAACCCTGTACGTGAGAAAAAATGCGGAGCTCTATAAAAAGCTGACTGACTTTTTCGTAAAGATCCTGGGGCTGGTATTTGTTATTGGAACAGCAACCGGCATTGTCATGGAGTTTTCCTTTGGCACGAACTGGTCCAACTATTCACGCATGGTGGGTGATATTTTCGGTGCGCCCCTTGCGGCAGAAGGGCGTGTTTGCATTTTTCCTTGAATCGGTCTTTATAGGGATTCTCATTTTCGGCAGGAACCGGGTATCGAAACGGGCGTATTGGACTTCTGCATTTTTAGTATTCTTTGGCGCACATCTTTCCGGGGTGTGGATTATTATTGCAAACTCCTGGATGCAAACACCGGCCGGGTTTGCCATTGAGGGCGGCCGAGCAGTTTTAAAGGATTTTTTCGCTGCCGCACTCAACCCTTCTACGATAATTCGCTATGTCCATACCATGGTTGCCGGATGGATTACCGGCGTGTTTCTCGTGGCAGGAATAAGCGCATGGTTTCTCCTTAAAAAACGCGATGTAGCGTATGCCAAAGCTGCGCTAAAAATTGCGGTCATCATCTTAGTCATCGCCTCCATAGCAGAGCTGTTTCTTGGGCACGCACATTCCGTACAGGTGGGAAAGACCCAACCTGAAAAGCTGGCTGCGTTCGAGGCACTTTTTGAAACTACCGCAGGAGCTCCCCTGGCGCTCTTCGGGTTCCCGGATGCTGAAAAGCAGAAAACGTATCTGTATGTTGGCGTTCCCAAAATGCTGAGTTTATTTCTGTACCTCGATCCCAATGCAACGGTAAAAGGTCTCAATGAATTTCCGCCAGATGAATGGCCGCCGGTTTTTCTCTCGTTTGTGTCCTATCATATAATGATTTCATTAGGAATGCTGTTTGCCGCCATAACCGTTATCGGCGCTGTGTTACTTGCTAAGAATAAGATCGGAGACACCCCCTGGTTTTTAAAAATAATGCTTTTTGCGATTCCGCTGCCCCATCTTGCCAATCAGTTCGGCTGGATTGCAGCAGAAGTTGGCAGGCAGCCCTGGGCTGTGTACCGGGTTTTACGCACCGCAGATGCCGCTTCGGTTGTAGTTCCTGCCTGGCAGATATTATTTTCTTTGATTATGTTTGGCCTCATTTACCTCTTGCTGTTTGTACTATTCATCAGGATATTAGTGAAAATAGTCAAAAAAGGGCCCGCTGAAAAAACAGCTCCGGGTTACTAAGAATATTTTACGTAATAAATTATAATGTATTTCTGCATAGGAGGTGTTCGATGGAAGCTTTACTATTCTTCCAGAATATATGGTACGTACTTATCGGCGTCCTGCTGATTGGCTATTCAATTCTCGATGGCTTTGATCTGGGCGTAGGTTCTCTGGTGCCGTTTCTTGCTAAAAAAGACGAGGATAAGAGAGTGTTGTATAATGCTGTCGGTCCGTTCTGGGATGGAAACGAGGTCTGGCTGCTCACCGGCGGCGGCGCGTTGTTCGCGGCATTCCCCCATGTCTATGCCACGGTGTTCAGCGGATTTTATCTGGCGCTCATGCTTGTTTTGTTTGCGCTCATTTTCCGTGCAATAGCTTTGGAATTCCGGAGCTATGATGAAAAAAGAAAAAAGCTCTGGGACTGGGCATTTGTTATCGGAAGCTTCCTGCCGTCTCTGCTCTATGGAGTAGCGCTGGGAAATGTTGTGGTAGGAATTCCCTTAAATGAGCAGATGGAATTTACCGGCAATTTCTTTACCCTGCTGCGCCCCTTTCCTTTAGTGGTTGGTCTTTTAGGGCTTTCAGCCATATTATTGCAGGGCAGCACCTATGCAGCCATGAAAACAACCGGCGCTCTTCAGAACAATGCGCGGAACATAGCACGGACCATAGGGGTTGCTTTTATTGTGCTGCTGATTCTCTGCTTTATTTTAGCTTTAATCTTTATGCGCGGCATAGCAGGCAATATGCTCGCGTATGCTGCCGGCCTTATAGTAGTAGCTGCCTGGTTTCTCACACGACAAGCTTTAAACAAAGGCAAAGATGGGCAGGCATTTTTCATGTCCTCAGTGTCATTTGCGGGACTATGGGGCATTGTTGGAGCTATTCACTATCCTAATTTAGTTCTGGCAAGTAATGATCCGGCACTGAGTCTTACCCTTGCCAATTCTTCATCAACACAGTTGACATTAACGGTTATGCTTATTATCGCCCTGGTAGGCATGCCATTTGTAATTGGCTATACCATTTATGCATATAGGCTTTTCAAAGGGAAAGTAGTGCTTGGCAAGAGTGTGACATGAATGAAACGATAATGAAGCAGTTGGTTTTTAAAGAAGGGGAAGTGTATTGTATTTTAGGGAGAATGCCATGAAAAAATTATTGCTGCTCGTATCTTTTTTTGTTGTTTTCTGCTTAATTGCCCTGCCTGCGGTAGCGGCTGATCCGGTCATGCAGCAGGCGCAGGCCCTGTTCAAACCGATTCCCCAAACCTCCCCGGCGATCGACCACAATCCCGTAACGCCGGAAAAGGTTGAACTCGGCAAAATGCTCTATTTTGAGCCCCGCCTCTCGCGCAGCGGCCTTATCAGCTGCAATACCTGCCATAACCTGGGCCTTGGCGGCGCCGATTTTCAGGAGACCTCCGTAGGGCACAAGTGGCAAAAGGGCGGCCGAAACTCTCCGACCGTACTCAATTCGGTATTCAACATAGCCCAGTTCTGGGACGGCCGCGCCACCGACCTGATGCAGCAGGCCAAGGGGCCGGTGCAGGCATCCGTTGAGATGAACAACAGTCCCGAGAATGTCGTCAAGACCCTGAAAAGCATGCCGGAGTATGCTGAGAGATTCAGGAAAGCATTCAGCGCCGATAAAGATCCCGTGACCTTCGACGCCATGGCCAAAGCCATCGAAGCGTTCGAGGCAACGCTGCTCACGCCCGACTCCCGCTTTGACAAATTCCTGACGGGAGATGAAAAAGCCCTGACCGCACGTGAGAAAGACGGGCTGCAGCTTTTCATGAACAAGGGCTGCGCTGCCTGCCATGGCGGGGTCAATATGGGCGGCACGGGCTATTTCCCCTTCGGCGTTATGGAAAAACCCAAAGCGGAAATCACCGCAGGCGATACGGGCCGCTTCAAGCTCACGGGCGCAACGTCTGATCAGTATGTATTCAAGTCTCCATCGCTTCGCAATATCGAACTTACGACCCCCTATTTTCATTCAGGCAAGGTCTGGTGCCTGAAGGAGGCCGTGGGCATCATGAGCGCGGCGCAGCTGGGGATCAAGCTGTCGCAGCAGGAGATTGAAAAGATCGCCGATTTTTTAAAAGCAACCACGGGCGTGCAGCCCCGGGTTGAATACCCGATTCTGCCGGTGCCGACCAAGGACACGCCGCTGCCCAAAATTGATTAATATTTTTATGAAAACCCGACTTGACAGACACGCAGAGCCGGCCGGCCCTTTTCTTGAATGGGGCAGCGCGGTTTTTCAGGCCTGTTCGTTGCGGTTAGGGGGCAGGGGGATAAGGGGGAATGTTGTCCCCTTTATTCATTCCCCGAAAACGAGTCTCTATAAAATAAATCTTATGAATCGGGATTATCAAGGATTGCATGACCGGCAGGGTCGATGACACCCGGCTTTGTCTTTATCATGCCGAGCCGCACCTTTG
>CAWDOY010000029.1:0-60594 GCA_963803975.1 uncultured delta proteobacterium | reverse complement strand
ACAGGGCCTTTTATTAGAATCTGGAGACATAATAAAAACAGATAAATATCCTTTCCACAGAGGAAACAATGGGTATGTAAGAAATCAAAAACCTCTGCCAGCTATGTAATAGGACTCCATCCATGGAAGAAAAAGATACTTCACAAGATTTAACTGAATATGCGGAGCGTGTATTAAAATTAGAGCACCGCTATTACCAGGAAGTGACGGTCACCGCTGTTAACGGCAAATGCCCGTACGGCCACCGGGTGGGCGACACATTCAAAGTGACGGCTATGAACAGCGATGGCATCTGCGGCTCCCTCTTGCAGGGAATTTTTTCACCCATTGTCAGCCTGCACTATGGCGGGTCTCTCCTCTGGGAGAAGCAGCCGGGCACCTTCTTCGGTCGCTGCCTTGAAGGGGGCACGGTGGAGGTTGCAGTAAAACGGGTCGAGCAGAAAGAGCCGGTTCTGTTGCAGACACCCCTCACCTTGAAAGATATGCGCGGTAAAGGGTTTCCCTTGCTTGATCAGTATCGTCTGATGGTGGAAGTCCGGGATATTGTCGTACGATGCACCTGGGGTCACAAAATCGGCGATGTGTTTGAGGTTGACCCGTTCAATGTAGGCGGCGCCTGCTGCTTCCTCTACACTCAATTGTATCCATACCTTCAGGTCCTTTTATCCGGCGCAACCCCCGGTTGGGCGACGGAAGAACATGAGATAAACGGCGAGTGCCCGGACACCTACGACCGGCTTTGCTACCGGTTATATTTACAAAAACGTTAGAATTGCTGATACGCACGCTCCTGATTATGGTATTTCCGCCAGCACAAACATTCCCCGCGTTTGCACGCTGAAGCTGACTGTCCCATCCCCATTAATCACCACATACCGCCCTCAAGCCGGAGGGATTACTCGGCAGATTGATTTTTGCCGTATATTTATCGGGGACAGCTGTCCCTGGTTTTTCAGCCCTTGTTTCATTCCGATTGCCTGCGACAGCACACGCAGGACTCAACTTCACAACCCCTGTTTTTTTCTGCTTCCCCCTGATGGCGCGCACTAACCCTGGTGCCTCATTTTCGGCTGCTTTTGGATATTTAAAGTTTTTTTAATAAGTTCCGATAATAACATCGCATACAGGGCACGGCAGATGCCATGCAATAATACAAGCAAATTCAACATGATATAATTTCACAGGTGGGGTGCAGCATGAAACAGGACAAAAACATACTTATATTCAACCAGGAAAACCCGGCAATCAATGCCATGAAAGGTCTTCTGCGGTCCGAAGATTATGACATCTTTGAAACAGAAGCGCCTCTTGAAGCAATTCGTCTGATTTTTAAAAATGGTATTGATGTCATACTGGCGAATCAGAACTTAGCGGGCATCGACAGTCAGGAATTCAAAGAACTGGCTGAGCGCATCAGTCCCGAGGTGAAGGTCTTTCTCCTGCCCATGCCGTCTGACAATGAATGCGCGACAAAAGAGCACGGAGAGCCACAGTACTGCCAGATGGGTATACGGGATTTGGCAGGCTTCATTAACAATCACATCCGGACGGAAAAACGCCTTATCAATGACTGCGCTCAGCTCAAGGATTTTTACTTTTCATTTGCCAGTCACATCCTGAAGATATTCAGCGTCAACGATAAATATTTTTTCAATAACGCCCAGCTGGTTGCCGGTCTTTCAAAACGGATTGCGGAGCGCATGAAGCTGGAAGAAACACTGATTGATGCGATACAGATGGCGGCCCTGCTGCGGGACCTGGGCAAGCTGGGCATACAGCAGACTATCCTCAACGACACGGAAAAACTTGACCAGGTGGAGATGTCCATTATCCAGAGCCACCCGCTGCTTACCATTCAGATGCTGAAACACATTGGCTTTCCCTGGGACGTTGAACCAATTATCAGGCATCATCATGAATATTATAACGGCACCGGCTATCCTGCCGGGCTTAAAGGCCGGGCAATTCCGCTCGGCAGCAGAATTATCGGCGTGGCTGATGCGTACATTGCCATGACAACGGACCGGCCGTACCGGAAAGCGCTCCCTGCGGCGGAGGCCATCGAAGCAATAAATAAAAAGGCAGGAACGCAGTTCGATCCGGAAGTTGTAGAAATGTTTTTGAGCGTTATAAGCAATGAGGTGGCGCCTGATAAAAATTGCGTACTGGTTGTAACCCAGGATGCTTCGCTGCCTGCGCTTCTGAGATTCAGCCTGGACAGTGACAAGTTTGCGGTACTGTTCGAAACAAACACAGACCATGCTGCGGCCGTGCTGCAGGAGCAGAAAATAGATCTTCTGATAGCTGATGCGGAAATAGCGACAGCTGACAAGATGGCGTTTTATTCCCGGCTGCGACAAAAGAAATCGTCAACTGAAGATGTGCCGATAATCATCCTGTTGCCCAGCAAGGGATATTCTTTTGAGACGAGTGACCCGCTGGTTTATTTTGTCACAAAGCCGCTGGATGTGGATGAATTGTCGCAAAAAATCTTCAGCCTGTGCAGGCACGAGCTTGAGCAGGCACTGCCTGTTGCGGGCAATGAGGAAATGAAGGGGGTTTCGGGCAAGCTGGAGGATTTCAGCCTTTCAGATATAATTCAGATATTAAACATCGGATTGAAAACCGCCAGGGTCAACCTCACGCGCAAAGGAGAAAAGGGGGAGATTTACACCAAGGGGGGCACGGTGTTCAATGCCACACTGGGGACGCTTTCCGGCCAGGAGGCATTCTTTGAGCTTATGCAGTGGGATAGCGGTTTCTTTAATATACTGCACGGGCGGACCATCGATGAAATAAACATCACGATGGATACCATGAACCTGATGATGGAGGCCTTTAAAGCCATTGACGAATCCCGCAAGAGCAATAATAACCTTATGGATCAGTCCGCAGAGCCTTCCGAACCGCCACACAAAGCGATAGAGAAAATTCCGGTAAGCGTGAGCGGAGCAGCCATGGTCAGAGGAGCTTCGCCGACCAGCGGCAGTTTTGAGTCTGAATTCTTGAAAAACGCGCAATAAACAATCGGCAACAGGTATGCTGCGCAGACGTATCGGGGACAACAGCGACTAATTGATTGGGCCGGAAAAATTCTATTTATCCTTTTTTACTTCCAGCAACTCTCCCACGAGTAATAACCATTTTTTTATCTTCTACAGCCAATAAATTTCATTTATACTCTTATTTAGAGTTGTCCGGAATACGGGATTGCCGCGTCCGTTGTGACGGACTCGCAATGACAGCCTGCATAAAATAGCTGCTGTCCCTATTTTCCTTGTTTTTGCTTGACTGGTTGTGGCATATATGCCACACTAAAATTAAAGCTCCGGAGTCATATGGAACAAAATAACCTTAATTGAGTATGAAACTCCGGATGGGAAATGCCCCTTTAAGCGCTGGACTGACAGCATCAGGAACATACAAACACAAGCGCGGATATTTCGCTATGCTAAGAAGTTTATCGCTGGGCAATTTCAATAACTGCAGGCCGGGTGGGAGAGGGCGTGCATGAACTGAAAATCGACTTCGGCCCAGGTTACCGGGTTTATTTTGGAAATGACGGTAAGACGATCGTCATCCTTCTTTGCGGCGGCAGCAAGAAGAGTCAAAACAAAGACATTGCCCTGGCGCAAAAATACTGGGCCGAATACAGACTTCGGGGAGAAATGCACCATGCGTAAGACAGCAGCAAAAGAGTTTAAAGTCGAGTTGCTTGAAAAACTTAAAAATCCGAAATTTGCTGAGCACTATCTCAATGCGGTGTTCGAAGACGGAAGCAGGGAAGAAATACTGCTTGCGCTGCGGGATGTTTGTGAGGCCAGGGGGATGTCAAACCTTGCCCGCAAGACAAAAATAAACAGAAAAAGTCTTTATGTGGCACTGTCTTCCAAAGGCAACCCGACCCTTGCAACGCTGCTGTCACTTCTTTCACATTCAGGTTTACGGCTTTCGGTCCAAGCTTCTAAGGCTTGATTTGAACTGAACACCCATTCCGCATTTCTATTTTCTATTCACCCATTCACCTATTCACCGAATCCGCTGCATTACTCACCCTCACCGACTCAGTACTCAGCTCGCCGCGCTGTCGCTATGGCGCAGCGGGCACTCAGAACTTCATTTGTGACTATTGCCTGCTTGCCCCGAGCGCAGTCGAGGGATGCCTTTGTGCCTTTTTCTCTTGCCTATCACCTGACAGCCTGCATAAAATAGGCGCATTGTCACTATTTTCTATTTTAATCAGTCTGGGGGAATACATGAAAAGATTCTTTTTAAGGCTGATAATGCTCGTTGTTATTTCTTTTGGTATCAGCATTGTTTATGCTGGCGAAAAAACTCTTGGTATAGGTGGCCTTATGCAGCACAATACTATGCAAATCGATGGTATTTTTATTATTCCGCATTCCGAAATCCGCATTCTGTATTAGAAACTCACCCACTAACCCATTCACGACTCATCACTCAGGACCTTTCTACTAACCCCAGCCCCCAATCCCTAATTGAAGCAGGATAAGGGTCAGGTCTACACTCTTCACTTTCTGTCCGATGAAAATATTACTGTATGGTAAAACAATACAATTGTATGGTTTTAACCATACAGTATGAATGTGCTATATCTGAAAAAAACGGCCGCTGTTGTCCCTGTTTTCTTCAGACGCGGAAAAAGTTCAAATAAACCCAAATGGTTTCTGTAGACCGCAGGATAACCCCATGCCTGTATGGACAAAAGAGGAAGCATTGGAGATAGCAATCAAAAACCTCGGAGAACAGTATCGGGATAAAATAAAAATCACCGATAAGTTGCCTCGTTCCCACAATATACACATGGCTCATACTGGAGCGTTAAAAAACTGCTGGGTAATTTACGTGCCTTTCCCCATCCAAGGTGCAGGACCCGTCGTGTATTATGCATCTCTAAAAAGAGCGGAAAGATCATATTTGATGGTATAGCAGGTGAGTAATGGCACAGAAGCTTGACGCAAAAGAAACCGTATCCCGGGAATAACTCAGCTACGAAAATATGCTTGAGCAGTAAGCATTGTTGAAAATACTGGTAAAAAAGGTATTGTGACAAAAGAAGAATTTCTTGAGGGGATGAGAGCCGTAACGCAGGAGATGAATAAGAAAAAGGCTGAACCCAGATTAAGATTTCCACAGCGTTTGTGGAAAACCCTGTTAAAAACTGAGGTTCACGCCAGATCATTTCCACATAGCACAAAGAGAATCAGCAGATTGCTTAATTTTTGAGCAGTAAAAATATGATAAGAAAATTACCGTGAAGGTTTTACCCATAACACGCAATTAACTCTCCTCTTTTTCAAGAACCAGAAGACCCTCCCAGACGTTGCTATAGACATGCGACCTATCGTGCCCCTGCACCTTTGCCACCGTGTTTTTGAAATTATCATAATTAATATCCCTGACCATCTGTGAGGCTGCCTTGGCAAGATCTGCATGCGATACTTTTGCACGGTACCTATAATCGGTGTTGTCACTTCTCGCGATTTCTCCCAGGTCCGGAAGATACTTATCGCGCAAAGCCTCCAGATCTTTTCTCACCCGCGAGCGAATGGTCAGGTCTTTTTCACCCGGCTTCTGTACAATACTGTAAAAGCCTGTAGTAGTTATCAGCCACATAACATGCTCCCAATCTATTTTGATGTGCCCGTGTAGCCATCAAACTTGTAAATAGTCGGCCCATTGGTGTTGAACTGGAATTTGCCAATATCTGTACCGTTATTTCCATTTGACCTGAAGTGAAAATCACCTATCTCTGTTGAGCTTTGCACCATCTGAGCGGAAGGTAAAGCTGCCAATAGTGTTCTCTGAAACTCCATTGGAATAGAATTTAAAATTCCCAATCCGTGACGCAGACGTTCCATCCTCGTAGAAATCAAATTTCCCGATTGTGTTACTGTCCCCATGCTCCACGTTCCCCCAGTATTCGTCCTCGGCTTCAATAGAACCGGCACAGCAAAGAACTGCAACTATCAATACTAACCATGACTTTTTCATAACGATTACCCCTGTAGGATAGGTTCTCTTTATTTCCCCCCACTTGGCTATCATTCTATAATCGTGTTGTGCCCTATATAGCATGGGTCGCCTATGGTTATGTCAGCACCATTGGTTATCCTTACCGTTGGCTCGATAAAGTTCCTGCGGCATGGAAGGTTCATCTGGTCGAAATTCATCTCACGCGCTCTGTAACGTATGGGTTAAGCCGTGTCCCCGGCTGCGCTATGGGGCTGTTCTCCTGTCCCGGTGGCGTCCATATCTTCTGGTGCGTCTCATAAACCCTGGTGTTCCCATGCCTGTCTGTTTCTTCTGTTACATAAGGATTGGTTATACTCCCCGGTGGGTTTATATCCATCCCGTAGGTATCATACTTTTGATACGTCTCTGACCGGACATCGTCATCCCAGGCATAGGCTACCCCCACACACATTAACACTGCTGCGATAATAACTACTGTCTTCATTGAATGACCTCCTTTATAATGGTGGTTATTCTAACAACATCATCTTCGGTAACATCCCGCATGGGCAACGCAAGTATCTCTTTACATACTCGCCTCTGCTACCGACTGTACCATCACATATGCTGATACTGTTTGTCTTTGCCTGACAATTAGTTGTTAATCGTGGTCGTCTATATCTACATCATAATGATAGCGTCCGTCATTTCCGATATAACACGGATATGAACATCCACTATAGTTTCCACGACTGTCATAGAATCCTGGCGGTGTCGCCATCAACAAAGCACACCCTGAACATGACACCATTAGAATAATTAATAAGAATAATTTTTTCATTCTGTTTCACCTCCTTCAGCACTTCTTAATATCACCTGTTTTTCTTGTTCCCTCTGCGTTAAAAATACCCATAAAATTTCTCAACAAGACTCATATAATTCTAATTTACCCAGGTTATGCTCCATATAACCATCTAAAAGGTGCTCTCTGTATTTTTCAGTTGGCTTTTTCCCCCATACAAGTTTTTCAGGAGTTGCTATATAAACATAGCCCATGATTTCCTCTCCCGAATCGCTTTTAAATGGAAGCACGGTTCGAATATAGTGATTATTGTGTACTCCCTCGCATCCATCCAAAAATAAAATACTTTCTCTGCTGACCTCATAAGCAACCGCAGGACAGCGTTTATCCATCGTCCGCACCGTTATGTTAGCGTAAGCATGACCGGTACCATCATCCTTATTGTAGACCAATCGGTAATCAGGAATGGACCCCGTTATTGTTTTACCCCAGCTGCCTATCCGTCCTTTCAGTCTTGATGTAGATAAATTAGACCCGTATGCCAGGTAATAAACCGGAGACGTATTCTGGTCCAAAAGATATCTCCGGTAATCACCGCAGCTTATAGGCGGATATTTTTTTGGAGCTTTGTTAAAGTAATAGAGGGATACGTCAACATTGTCACCGGTTGAAAACAGAGTTGCCAAAGTTTTCCTTCTTATATATAAAGACCCGGCCTCGCTATTTTTGCTATAGCCCTCTATTTTATCAAGTTTTGGCAGCAGAGCTTCAGGATCAATCTTATAAACCTCTCCTATGACTTTTTCATTACCCTGAATCAAGGCAGGATAAGCTCCAATATTTAACAGCTTTACCCTTGCAGGAAGCTATTCCCAGATATTCAGTATTTTGGAGAATAGAATTTCTGGAAAGGCCCTTACAAAAGGTTCCGTAGACAAAGAGATACATATAATTACACCTCCTTTAAGCGGCGTGAGTTTAAAATAAACCTTCCATAAAAAAATCATCTTCAAGTAACACCTCCACAGGAATAATGACACCGCCACAATTCAAACATTTCCCTGACGAATACTCTGCTTCTGTTATTATTTTGCCACAATTGGAGCAATACTCGTCTGGTACTATATGTCTCTTTTTCATAATTCCCCCTGAATTCTGACCTCCGTGAGGAGCGCTCCATCCGGGAGTGAGGTGCATCCTGATTATCCTTCTTCTCCCGTGCAAAGGCTGACAAATGCAGAAGCGCATTCTCATATTCCAGGGCAAAGCCGATTGTAGTGTCAGACTCCAGCCGCACATCCTTGCCCAGCGCTACCGAGGGGCTGCTTTCTGACTTTGCTGAACGCACTGTTTCAAGAAATGCTGTCACACCATCTTCAGCTTTCTTTTCTTTTTTGCCCTCTTCCAGCCAGTCAATTGCATCAAGGGCATAGCTTTCGATCAGTTTCTTAAAAACCCGGGAGAAGGTGCTCTGCTTCCCGAAGCTGTCAAGCCCCACCACTTTTCCATTAATCAGGAACACCGCCCCTGCCTGATTATCAGTAAGGCTGAACTGTTTCACATATTCATCTATAGACGGTTTCTCTTTCTCATAGATATCTGCCATTGCCCCTGTGGCTGACATGGCTTTCATGCGCCGTGCTTTTTCGTCTATTTCACTCCAGATTGCTCCCTGGTCTGCGCAATAAGTGTTATTGAATTTCTTTGAGTTATGGACCTGCTCGGCCTTATGTGACCGCATCATGGGTGACATTACCCGCTCCTCGCTGTGAAAACTTTATTGCTCCGGTACGACCAGCGCCCCTGCTCAACACAGCTCACCGGTATAGTCGTTGTAGAGTTTGCAGCAATAAGTATTGTGGTGTTGATGATCCGGTTCTGCTTGGCACCCACCAGCTCCTCGCCGTCAAGCAGCAGGACCATTTTCCCTGCCTTGTTTACCACTTTGAGGTCTGGTACTGAGCCTCCCTGGTTCACCTCAACAATGTCAAGGACACTTCCGGCAAGCGCTTCATCCAGCAGCAGATAGTCAAGCTCAATATTGTCCGGACAGATGAGCGGATACATGGACAGGTTTTTGTAGGACTGTTTGGTGCTGATTTGTAACTTTGCTACATAGTCATTAATTGGTTTGTGCATAAAAGGTTCCTCCTTTTTTATTGTTATGGCCCGATTATACAGGGTGAGTTTGTCAGATACGGTCAAAGTGAAATAAATATTTTTGCTGATTTTGAAGGGCTCATTTATAGGACAGTTTTAAAATTGAGATTCCTATCTGCCGGAATGGGGTACAAAAGATCTTTTTATTGTTTTAAAAATCAAATTAGGATACTTTATTAAAAATTATCGATTTTTGTCGTTTCAGAGGGGTGCTATGGCGAGAGGCGACCAGTTAGCCAGACAATGGCGGATTATAGAGACACTTATTTCATCCCACACCGGTAAGTCTGCAGCAGAACTTGCCGATGAGCTTGACTGCCATCCGCGCTCTGTGTACCGGGACCTCGATGCCCTGCAGGCTGCAGGGTTTCCGCTCTACACCGAGCGGGTAGAAGGTAAAAATCTCTGGTCCATCCTTGACACCCTGAAGCACCACATCCCCATCCCCTTTACCTTCACCGAGCTTCTGTCCCTTTATTTCAGCTGTGACTTGATGAAGTTCCTGCAGAGCACGGTCTTCCATGACTCTCTTGAGTCACTGTTCCAGAAGATACGGACCACCATCCCGCCAGAATCCATAAAATTCCTGAAAACAGTTCAGGAAACAGTCTTCGTAAGCCAGAAGCAGCACAAGCAGTACAGCACGTTCAAAGAGATCATAAAAAGCGTCAATGATGCAGCGCTCAGGAGAAAAACCCTGGAGATGATCTACTTCACCATGGGGCGCAAAAAGAAGACAAAGCGAAAAGTTGATCCCTACCGGATACTGTTCTTCAACGGGACGTTTTACATAATAGGTTACTGCCATCTGCGCAAAGACGTACGGACCTTTGCCCTTGACCGGATCAAACTGGTCCACGTTACAGATGAAAACTTTGTGGTGCCCGGGGATTTCAGTCTGGACAGCTACATGGGGTCAGCCTTTGGGGTGGTGAGGGGAGTTCCTGAAAAAATTAAAATCTGGTTTTCACCTGAAGTTGCCGGGTACATACAAGAGAGAACCTGGCATGAGAGCCAGGCAATTCATCAGCAGAAAGATGGCTCCATTATTTTTGAGGCAGACGTCGCACAGACACCTGAGCTTATCTCCTGGATCATGAGCTGGGGGGCACGGGCAGAGGTGCTTGAGCCAAAGTCTCTTAAAGATGAGATCCATGCAGAAGCCCTGGCCATGCTTAAAGGCCTACAACGAAATCTCTGATCAGGAAAAACAAACATCAAGATAAATATCCAAACTGATTTTGACCGGATATGACAAAGGCATATCCCAAAATAAAGAAAGATATTTTGCACGAATCTCGAACCCCGAGTCACGAGTCAAGCTCCCCGGGACACGAGCTGCGCTTCTGCGATTGCTGATGGCTGAAAGCTACTATGAAGCGAAAAAAATGCGGTTGGTATAATATAACTGAAAAAGGTGTTTAAAAATTTTGCTCACCCAGAGATGATGTCCCCGGATTTCATAAAGATTCAGGAGAACTTCGAGGAGTTGGGGATATGAAAAAACGAAGAAACCCGTTCAGGTCACGCCCGGCGTGAGTGTATCGCGAGGGCGAACAAGAGGCAATACCTCTTTCCCCTGCCGCCTTCGCACGTTGGCCTGCCCGAAAGTTATGGAGCGGTGCTGGGTGAAATCAAGCAACGCATCCGCACGGAACGCCTCCGGACTGTCCTTGCCGCCAACTCGGCCATGGTCCTGCTGTACTGGGACATCGGACGGATGATCCTGGACCGCCAGGAGAAGGAAGGCTGGGGCGCCAAGGTCATTGACCGCCTTTCCGCCGACCTGCGCGAGGCGTTTCCGGACATGACGCGGCCTTTCGCCCCGCAACCTCAAGTACATGCGGGCTTTTGCGGCTGCGTGGCCGGATGCGGCAATTGTGCAACGGCTCGTTGCACAAATTCCCTGGTATCACCATCTTGCACTGCTCGAACGCTGCGATACCCCCCGAGCGGCTCTGGTATGCCCGTCAAAGCGCCCTTTACGGCTGGTCCCAAACATCCTGAAACTGCAGATCGAAGCCAACGCCCACGAGCGCCAGGGCAAGGCCGTCAACAACTTCGCCGCTCACCCTGCCGCCCGCCGAATCGGACATGGCCGCCCAGGTCTTCAAGGACCCCTACCTGTTCGACTTCCTCGGCACCGCCGACCCGCGCCGCGAGCGGGAGGTCGAGCAGGCCCTGGTCGACCACATCCAGCGCTTCCTGCTGGAACTCGGCGCGGGCTTCGCCTTCGTCGGCCGACAGGTCCATCTGGAGATCGGGTGACCAGACTTCTATCTCGATCTGCTCTTCTACCATCTGAAGCTCCGCTGCTACGTCGTGGTGGAACTCAAGGCCGTCCCCTTCGACCCCGGCTTCGTCGGCAAGATGAACATGTACCTCTCCGCCGTGGACGACCTGCTTCGCCATCCGGACGACAAGCCGACCATCGGACTGCTGCTCTGCCGCTCTAAGAACAAAACTGATCGTCGAGTACGCCCTGCGCGGTTTCGACCGGCCCATCGGCGTGGCCGAGTGGGAAACCCGGATCGTCAAGAGCCTGCCCAAGGAGCTCAAAGGCAGCCTGCCGACGGTGGAGGAGATCGAGGCGGAATTGGAGGGGAAAAAATGATTGCCCAGCGAGGCAGCTTGCTGATCTGAAAAGGGAACTTAGCTTGTTTTTTTTGCGTCCCTATGCCTTCACCGAGCGCAGTCGAGAGGTACCTTTTTTATTACGAGTCCCGAACCCCGAGTCACGAGCCATGATTCAAGGTGAGCGGGCATGATCGAAGCCTGGGGACGCGGCACGATCAAGATTGTGGACGAATGTAAAAAGGCCGGATTGCCCGAACCGGAATTTCGCGAAGAGTTCGGCGGTCTTTCCGTTTTCTCCGCAAGGCGGAGTTGGGTGAAAGAGTTGGGTGAAAGGTCGGGGAAAGGTTGAGTGAAACGAAAAGAAGAATCTGGCGTTGATCGCGGGCGACAAGTTTATTGCTATACCGGTGATGGCCGAAAAACTAGGCATCAGCACAACGGCGGTGGAGAAGAATCTAAAAAAACTTAAAGAAAAAGGCGCAGTCGCGCGTGTCGGTGCCGCCCGTGGCGGCGCATGGAGGATAAATGGTTAAAGTTAATCTAACGTCAGAAGAAAAAGCCGGTCTAATTGAGGCAATCAATAAAGGCGTTGAACCGCAGCCGAATTTGCTGCCCAAGCTTTTTCCGGGCACAGCCGAAAAGTTTGATGTGCAGGCGCTTGACCGTGCGAAAATCCCTGCTCTGGAATATGCCGGCAAACGCTCCAAGTTGGCTATTCTGGCAGAAAGCTGAGAGCTTACGGCTGCAGGCTGCATTTAAAATAACGGGCGCAGTTGTGATTGCTAAACAATACGGGAAGTCCCTTATTTTCAGAGAAGCAAAAAACCAGTATGGTGTCCCCGGATTTCCCGGATTTCCCGGATTTCCGGATTTCCGGATTTATGCCCCGGATTTACATTTCAAGGTGCTGTCCCCATTTTCCCATAAATAGAAAATTCTGTTATGAACATTAATCTATCATCAATACGAGATAATCATAAGCATTGGGGACTTTGGGGACGTAGTTACTTACGTTGCAATAACACTTGCGGGGTATTTAACGCGGACACTTTTAAAAGAGCCGGAGACACTTTTCTATTTTGAAGCCTACATCTGGTGAGCTGTGTATTCGTCAAGAAGCCTTCTGGTCATTTTCTGGTATTGCGTTATATGCTTCCGGGCCTCTTCCGTGAGAAATTCCGCGCTTGTCATGCTTAAAAGATTTATCTTCTCCCGACAGTGAAATTCAATTATATTATTATTTAGGGTTGTCCAGAACAGGAGATTGCCGCGTCGCTTCTGCGACTCGCAATGACTGCCTGCTGTAAAATAAAAAAACCTCTACCAGCATATAAACTGATAGAGGTCAAGCGGGTGAATGGGGGTCAAATCTTTATCTTGACATTTCATGGTCGTTGAAAAAGTCTTTTGTCAAGATAAAGATTTGACCCTAGAACCCTACTTAGGCTATATGTTAAACTTGCAGACGGTTTCTTCACAGGAAACTGGGGAGGTGCGTGATGAACAATTTAAACAATTTATATGATATGGCCCGGCTGAGTGTTGCTATGCTTTTACTATGTATGTTTCTGCATGGCTGCGATGTCGCAAAACGGGGCCCATTGTATCCGACTGTCGAAGCGGCTGACCAGGCCAGTGATCTTTTCCAGGACCTATGCCAATCTGGCGAATGGCCGACTGAAGCAGCTAGTTTTATTGATTATGTGCAAAATCTCGAGGAAGTGGAGGTAGCACAGCTTAGTGATAACCCTGAATACTTTACAGTGCTGTATCGCTCCGGTGTTTTGCATGTCTTTTACTGTGAACCAGAAGATGAAAGATCTGAGGAATCTGGTGCAGCAGTGAACACGTACAGCACAGGTTCCAATCCCAGAATATTTTCCGGTTTCCCGAATCAGCAATCACCAGCGGCAACTGCAGCAGTCTACCCGAGTTCGGGTGCAGATATCCGCTCGTCAGTCCAGCAGATTCTGCAAGCGTATAGAGCTGCAGGGTATACGGAAGCAGGTCTTCAAGAACCAACTCTTGAATGGTTTAGAAGCTGGAATCAGTATGGATTAATATATCTATCAGGCCATGGCGGTGTAGATACCTATCCGGACTCTGACGGACACCCTGAAGCCGGTGAGCAGTTCGAGTATATCTATACCTCAACCCCCTATGTAGAATCAGGTGTAACGGGTAACCCATACGAGTCAGATCTGTCAACGGATGCACGCCGCCTTGTATACAGTACTACTTCAAGGTATCGAACCTTTGCAGTTACCTCCCGCTTTTTCAGATACCACTACCAGGCCGGTAATCCAGACAATCCCGCTGCCGCTGCTCTTCCTAACAGCATAATCTATCTTGATGCCTGTCACACCCTTGACAATACTACTGATCCAAATAGAACAGCAGCTACGCTTGTGAGTTGCGGGGCACAGATGATCTTGGGGTGGGAGAATCTTGTACCGCGCCGCTATGGAGCAGAAACCGCTGCTTACTTCTTTGACCGTCTCTGCGGTTTGAGCCAAGTGGAGGCAGACGACCTTCATCCTCCCACCAGACCATTTACCGCCCAGCAGATTTACACACACCTTTATGATGAAGGACGCACCAGTCAGCCAGGAGGCTCCCGGCTGGTTTATTACCCCACCACAGGCACTGCCGTTACTGCCCGCCCGGTGATTAGCACCGGCTACTACTTGTGGCCGGACGCGAGGGCAGGAGTGACAAATCCCAGCATTAATCTGTCCGGTTACTTCGGACCCGATCGCGGTGAGCTGCTGTTTAACAACCAGCCGCTCGCACAGATTCTCTTATGGGATGAGGACCGTATTGTTGCATACTTGCCGAATGATAACACAACCGGAGATATCAAGGTACGAGCCAACAACCTTGAAAGCAATCCGTTGCGACTTTGGGGCTTTAGCGGCAGCATCACCTGCCAGGTGAACGAAGCGGGAAAATATAGAGGCGAAATCTCAGCCAATTTTGAAGGACGCGTTCCGCTGCAACTGATGAGGAGTGAAGTGGACGGAGATCCGGAAACTGCAACAGGCCCCTTACTTATCTGCCCTTTTTTTGCAGAGAGAGGTCAATTGGAGTGGGATATCAGCGGTACTTGGACCGATGACGATCGTAATCAGCATGAGTTGCAGGCACAGGGAAATGCGCCAGTTGTCCCCGGGCATTTAGCAAGTTCCCCGCTCCCCGGCCTGGAATGCATGATTACATTTGAGCTTGATCCAAACGTGGCCAATGCAACCTACATGCTTATACTTGGCAGCGTAGTTACCGGAACCGATACCGTCACCTCACCTGAAGGAGCGGTAAGACAGGAGCCGTGGATCGGTGTCTTCACCGTTCCGCTTTCGGGTACAAACTCTCTACCTTCAAACTGGGTCATTCCAGCAGGGAGCCACACAGGAGAGAATTTCCAGTTCAATTGGACTGAGATCAGACCGGATATAACGCCGATAGTGCCGACCGATCCCCATGCCTATCCCGGCTGATGCGATAGGATTCAAAGTGAGGCCGCATATTGAATCCGTATATAAGGGATAATAGGGACAGCGCCCGCTAAATCTGGTTTTTGATCGACAAGAAAACTGGTGATTGCATTGGGCAAAGCTTGATCACGTGATTAACATACGGATAATAGGGACAGCACACTATATGATTCGTAAATATACGGCCGACACGTATGTGACATAATTTTTCTTCTTTTTCCCTGCTCCTTTCTTTAATCGGCGTGTCCTATATCTGTAAAGTACTTCGGCACCATCTTTTATTGTATCCACTATTTCGGGGTGCTCAAGCAGTTGTTTTATAAAATCAAATGTCATACCTATGTTTTTGTCGGCAAGTTCTTTTTTGGTCATTATTTCATCCTTTTCTTGAATCTATCCCTATACCATTCCCATCGGTCCTTAATATCCTGCTCTGCATAGGTTAAAGCGTCATTGAGATTTTGAATGGGAATGAGGTGCTTTTCCTTTGCACCCTTGGGGCTCATTACATCACGGTGAAAGAATCCGTGTGAGCAATCATATCTTACGATTGCATACCATTTGTCTTTTATTTTGGATTCATACTGAACTACAATATCGGTGGCTTTGCCTTTTGCAACAGTGATTTTTACTCTTAGTCTATCATCACCTTCCGAGGTGATTTCCTTTGTAAATTCTTTTGATCTTATTTGTCTATGTTTTCCAGTATACCTTAATTGTTCGTAATCATTTTTTCGAATTGCAGTTACTGCCTGTTTTTTATTATATTTCACCTATACCAAAGTCTATATTGTTCGCGCTCATAGTGTTTGCATAAGCATTATGCTTATTGAACCTCTTCCTTGAAAAGCTCCAGAACGCTTGCCTTCTTTAAAAGATTTATCTTCTCCCTCCAGTGAAATTCATCTATATTTATGGCGGGATCGCAATTACGGTTCGAGTACGAGATTGCCGCGTCGCTTGTGCGACTCGCAATGACTGCCTGCTGTAAAATAAAAAAACCTCTACCAGCATATAAACTGATAGAGGTCAAGGTGTTTGCCTAAGGGTTATTCTTATTTACCTCATCCCGGAACCGGTCCAGGGGAAGCCCTCTTTTTTTCAGCGCAGCATATACAAATAAACCGGTGCTGTCAATAACCCCGTGCGTTCAAGAACAGCGACGGTGCCGGCCCCATCCTGCTACGACAAAGAACTTTTTAACCTTCTCCCCGAATAATTTCACCAGCCGCTGGCCTGGCTTGTCCTTCGCCGAGTTATCATACTCTTCAACCGGCCAGTAGAGAACTGCCGGAATCTCGGGGACATTATTGTGATAGAACCCGTGGAGTATGGCCGGGTACTTTACTAATTCACGCAGGTCTTCCGTAATGGCGGGGTTCCGCGGGTCAACGATCTGCGCAATGCAGCGTATTTCAAAACTGGTGAATACATCATAGCGCCCCTGGAAGCAGAGGGTCGCGACCGGGTTTTCCATAAGGTTGAGAAAGGTGTGGGTTTCAAAGTCCGGGGTCGTGAAATATTCGACACCGACCTGCAATTCCCTGCGCCAGATGTCCTGCTCATGGACGTCTTTCAGCCATGCCACCTTTGTTTTATACGCTTCGTTATCTTCTATCATCTTGAGCATGGTGTCATTCAGTTCTTTTACTTTTGCCTGTATGGGTGCGCCCTGCAGCCCGATGATTTTGTTGTTGATATGAAAATCGCTGTCACCGCGTCCCCGCCGGTTCCCATAGGTGGCAACCGACGGACTATGGGGACCCCCGGCGCGGTATTCGTACGGCGTGTCCGCCAGCTGCTGTTCAAAACTTTTCTGCATTTCCGTATAATGCCAGGTCCAGAACGTTTCCTCCATGTTCCTGATCTGAAAGCGTTTCCACCACCCGTCAATTCGCGCCCAGATATAGCCCTGCTTGACCTCTCCATCATAGACGGTGCTTTGCACGCAATATTTTTTCCCTGCCGCGTCTGACCAGTAGTTTTTTTGTGTCCCCAGTACCGGTGAGGCCCCGCACGCAAGCTTGACTTTTGTCATGAACGGCAGCGTCAGCAGGCTCGCCCCTCCCCATTTGAGAAAATTTCTTCTTCGCAGTTCAGTCCCGGAATTGCTGTTGTTTGCTTTCATAATAACCCTCCTTTTATATTAATAAAAAAACAAAACCCCATCAGCCACGCAGACTGATAGGGTTGGAATTATTACCGGCACTGTGAATTTTCCCTGTGTATATTCCGTACATACGAGCCCCCTTTTTATTGCATTTTATTTTATTCCTGCGGGGGGAAGCAGTCAATAGAAATATTTGTATGCAATCATGGCCGAGTTTTGGCAAACAGAGAATTCAGGATAATAGGGACAGCGAACGTTTTTGTGAATTGCAGTCCGCAGGTTGTGCAAAGTCATACACGGTGTTCCCTCTTGCCGTATCCTGTCTACTGCATAATTTACTGCGCTGTAAAGGCAGCGCCATTGCTGACCCTGCTTACCTTACCAATATTGATTTCTATTTCCGCCATCGCCACTTAGTGGCAATACACACTACTTTTTGTCCAATTTAGGGCATTCAATTTTGTTTCCCTGTTCATCATAACAAACTGCTGATATTTTTTTGCCAGCCTTATAATTATACTCCCTAATTAACTTGCCGCTTCCGGCATATATCTTCTCTATACCTTCCGGTTTGTTGTTCTTATAGTTCTTCTCCTTAAATAACTGACCGTCTCGTGAATATATCTTCTCTATGCCTACCTGATTGTTGTTCTTATACTTCTTCTCTGCCCATACCTTGCCGCTCTCGTAGTACGTCTTCGCTATGCCTTCCCGTTTGCCGTTCTTATAATTAATCTTCTTAAATACCTCGCCACTCTGGTAGTATGCCTTCCCTATGCCTTCCGGTCTGCCGTTTTTTAAATTCACCTCAAACTTTAATGCACCATTAGGGTAATAGTCTTTTCGTGTTTTGTCTTGGCAGTATCCTGGGTATGTCCAGCTGCAGACACAAAGCACCGCAAATAACCATATCAATAATACTCTTACTGCTATCTTCATAACCACACCGTTGTAAATGTATTTAGTATAATGGAGACATCGCCCGTTTTCGTGAATTGCAGACCGCAGGTTGTGCAAAGTCTATAGCTGGTGCGCTGTGTATTCGTCAAGAAGCCGTCTGATCATTCTCTGGTATTGTGTCTTATGCTTCCGGGCCTCTTCCTTGAAAAATTCCACGCTTGCCTTGCTTAAAGAAATAGTTACTTTTACTGTTTCATCCTTTAAAACAAGATCTTTCGGTGACGGGAGGAAGTCAGACACTTTCCAGACTTTTCCCATCGGCTCATCCGTGTATTTTATTTTCTTCTTCATATAGTTTCTTCCCCTTTCGCCAGAATCCGGCGCCTATGATCCTGATGATATCAATTCTATAAGTAAACTTAATAGGGCTATTTAGCAATATAAAAGTATGTACTGAAAAAATTAAGTTTGCACTATTGATTATCGAAGACTCAGGCCTCCAGTTTTATTGTCTTCTCCCGCCAGTGAATTTCAGTTATAATTTTATTTATAGTTGTTTAGAAGAGGAGATTGCCGCGCTTCGCTTCGGCGTGAACCTTACGACCCCTCTGTATCTCCCCTTGCCGTTCGGCCCTGTCTTCGACCCTGAGGCTCAGACCCGAAGGGAGCTTACGGTCGATGGGACAAGGGGAGACGAAAGTCTAATTATGAAAGTCCTTCTTATCTCCGCCAACACCTCTGACATCAACATGCCCACCCTGCCGCTGGGGCTGGTGAGCGTGGCCACGGCAACAAAAGCTGCCGGGCATGAGGTGGAAGTTCTTGATCTGCTTGCATCGCAGGAGCCGCTGGCGCGGGTGAAGGCTGCGATAGAAAGCTTTCGGCCTGAGGTCATCGGCATAGCAGTTAGAAATATCGATGATCAGAGCATGGAGAACACCCGGTTCCTGCTGCAGGAGGTAAAGGATGTAATTGCTGCCTGCCGCAGCCATTCCCGCGCGCCTGTAATTCTTGGCGGAGCAGGGTACAGCATATTTCCTGAAAGCGTGCTCTCATACCTGGGCGCTGATGCCGGCATCCAGGGCGAAGGGGAGGCGGCATTCCCGGAGCTTCTTGATAAACTGCAGAAGGGTGCCAGCCTTGCTGACATCCCCGGCATCTATCTGCCCGGCCGCGGGCTGCAGGGAGAGCGGCTCTTTACCAAAAACCTTGACAGCATTCCCTTTCCCGATGAACACCTCTGGACTCTGCCGCCAACTGCAGGCGAAGATATTCTCATCCCGCTTCAGACCAGGCGCGGCTGCGCCCTTGGCTGCAACTACTGCTCAACCGCAACCATCGAGGGGACAGCGCTGCGCAAGCGCTCAACTGAATCAGTTGTTGACGGACTTGCCCGCCATGCTGCCCTGGGGTTCAAGCGCTTCTATTTCACGGACAACACTTTCAACATGCCGCCGTCATACGCTCTTGAGCTGTGCCAGCGGATCATAGAAAGAAAATTAGATATAACCTGGGTGTGTATTCTCTATCCGGGCAACATCGAGGAAGAGCTGATAAAAGCGATGGCAGAGGCCGGCTGCCGTGAAGTGAGCCTGGGGTTTGAGAGCGGCTGCGAGAAGATTCTTAGCATCATGAACAAGAAATATACTCTTTCCGAGGTGCGAAGAACTTCAGAGCTTCTGGTGAAATATAAAATCAAGCAGATGGGGTTTCTGCTTCTGGGCGGGCCGGGGGAAACAAGGGGTTCGGTTGAAGAGAGCCTCATGTTCGCAGACTCCCTTCCCCTTGACGCGATGAAGATCAGTATCGGCATCCGCATCTATCCCGGTACGGAACTCGCCCAAACCGCTGTTGCCGACGGATTGATTTCACCTGATGATGACCTGCTGCTCCCGAGATTCTACATGGTGCCGGGGCTTGAGGCATGGCTGCGGGAGACGGTGGCCGCATGGATGGCAGACGCGGCCCCACTGGACATTCTAACAGGCTGTTGAAAAACATTCGTCTGCTCGCGATGCGCTCATCCTTCGATCATTCCGGAGTATTGAGCTATCGGGACCTCATTCCTCTTGATTTCGCGCGCCTTGCATCCGGATGCTTTTGACCAGCCTGGAAAAGACTGCTTAATCGCGATATGCCTTAATCCAGGCAATTTCTAAACGAAACGGACCTTGCTGCTTATCTGCGATTAGAAAGCCAAATCTTCTAATCTCTTTGGTGTCAAGCTTTGGCGCATCAGGAGGTACAAAACCATGATAGGTGGGAGAGAAACTGGAAAAGGGAATCTTAATAAGCTGCCATTTCTCTTTTTCAGTCCCAAATTCCGCCTTATACAGGATGCTGTCAAACTCTGCATCGGTTTTTAGATTGAGGTTGTAGCGTTTACCATCAGCTTTTACACGGAGCACTATTCCCTTGTATTTGCTCAGGTCATAGGTGCCCACCGCGGAGCGCACCGAGGCAAACCCGCCATTGTTTTCAAGGGAAACGTTTCCGGCGAACACTGCGGCGCCATTCTCCGTGATATTCCAGGTGCTTGATGAAATCCCACCCATTACCCCATCGTTTATAACCCGCCAGATATTTCCCTCGCCGGGCTTGTCAAAGTTAGAAATAAGCAGCTCTCCTGTCTCTGCACTCATGGCTATTCTCCCTGAAAGTACTATGAAAAACATTGCATAAAAAAACAGCCTCTTTTTTACTAATATTTTAATCACATATATCTCCTTTTCTATCTAAGCGTTTTGTCAAAAATTAACCACAGAACGCAGAGTTTATGAGTTTGGAGTCGAGGAGTTCAGGAGTTAACAAACTCCTGAACTCGTAACTCCTTAACTCTTCCAACTTGTAATTTCTGTGTCCTCTCAAATTTTAAACTTATTGAGCAACTCCTGCCCGGAACAGGCCCAGCACCTTGGTCTTAAAGGTGATTGTGCCCTTCATAAAATCAGCCTGGCCGCCGTCGATTGCATCCCAGTCTTTGGTGAGCTCGTTATAGATAAAGGGCTGCACCTTGGACGGGCTTGCAAGGAGCCTGCGGTACGGGATGGTGATGGTCACATCCTTGTTGAAGAGCGTCCGGTAGGGGCCGATGTACACTGCCGGGCCGGCCTGCCGCGCGGTCTTCATCGCCGGCACATTACCCTGCTGGCCGATCCGTATCTCCGTGTCTTCCCACATGCAGTCATAGGGTTTGTCCGGGTCGCTGAAGGCGACTGCGGCAGTTGCAAGACCCTGCTCCGGCGGCGTAAAGTTATCCGGATATTCAGGGGACGGGTCAGCGGGGATCTCGATCTTTGCCTTGTTGATTGGGTTGAGGAATTTATTCACAACAACCGCGCCGCCGTCCTTTTTGGTGATGAGGTTTGACGCTTCGATGGTAATTCCCGCGTCCTTCGGGTAGACGCCTAATTTTTCCACGCCGCCCCGCAGCACCACGTAATAGACCATGGCAAAGTCATCGGGCTGGTCAGTGTAGGAGGAGGTGATGGTGATGTGGGCTGCCTCGCTGCCGCTGCAGGCGATTTCTTTTCCTTCAGCGTCTTCGCAGTAGGTGACGTCATACTTTCCCTTGGCCAGGTCAGCCTTGGGCGTGAACTTCAAATGGTTGTTCTTGCGCATTATGACCTGCGTGTCCTGGTTGTCTGAATACCAGTGGCAGGGTGCGATGATCATATTCTTTACGCCCATCTCCAGTGCCATGTTCATGCACTCGCGGATGGTGTAAAAGGCGCCGCTCAGACGCTCCGGCGTGAAATAGCCGTAGGTGAACAGGCTGTCTTTCAGCAGAGTGCTGTTATTTTTGCTGAAGACCAGGTTATAGCGGCTGCCGAACTCTTTCTGCAGGGCGTTCTTCCATGAGAGATAGTTAAGAAATCCGTTCTCATGAATCACTTCCTTCCACCAGGGGAACTGCACGCCCATGAACCCGTAGGTCTCCCGGCCCGGCCAGGAGAGGCCGTGGGTGACATAGATCATGGCGATGGTGCTGCCCTCGGGATATGATTCAATATAGGGCCTGAGCATCTTGATGTTCATGGCGTTGAACTCAGGGGTGCGGCCGATCTGGTTAATTTTAGCGAACGCGGTTTCATCAAGCGCGTTCTCCTCGCAGACCGCCTCCTTCACATAATTCATCATGAGAAAGTCATCAGCGTAATGGTTGTAGTCAGTGGTCTCGCGCGAGACCACCATCTTTCTCACGCCTTCCTGGGCGAACTCCTTTGCCACCTCGATCTCATGCTTGGTGTGGCCGGGAATGCCGGTATGCCCGCCGTAGCGCACATCAACCACATCGCCGAAAGCCTCTTCAAGAAGGTCTTTCGTCATCTGGAAGCGGTCGCCGCCGATGCTGTAGAAGAGCATGGGGTCGGTGATGTCCTTTGCCTGCCAGGGCTCAACCGGCATGCCCATGAGCACATAATAGTAGATGAAGGTTATGTTGTTGTTTTCGTAGAAGTCGCAGAGCCCGTTCTGGAACGGGTTGTTCTGCATGTCCTTGGAATCAAACTTATACCACCCTTCAAGCGGGTCACTGTTGTCGCGGGGGTCAAGGGGGAACTGCAGCGCGTCGGTCATGGTGTCAATGAATTCGCGGGCCGGGACAATGGTGACATTGTCGGGAACTTCCGCCGCGGTGTATGATTTTCCCTCGGGGTGGATGGACTTATAAACGCCGTTTTCAAGTTTATAAATGCCGGAGCGGTCATAGGTGTACTCAAAGCCGGGGTATTTATGGTTCAGCCCCCAGGGCATAAGCCCGAGATGGGTTTCCATGGAATAGGACTCGCCGTCAACTTCAACAAACTTGCCCACGTGACCTATTTTACAGGGCTGGCCCTCGTACTCGGTGAGGTCGCCGACGCGGCACCAGTAATTATTGTCCCAGGAATATTCAAAGATGTAGCGCGCGGGGGTGCCCCATTCAGTAATCAGAACACCGATCTTGTCGCTCGCAGCGGCAGCAAAACCGGACGCGGTTCCGAGCAGCAGCAGTGCTGCAGCCAGAAATAAAATTCTTGCCTTCTTTTCCATAGCCGTTCTCCTTTTCTTGAAAAAAGTTATTATCAAAACTAACCACAGTACGCGTTGGTTTATGAGTATTGGAGTCGAGGAGTTTAGGAGTTAACAAACTCAGCACTCGCAACTCCTTAACTCTTCCAACTCGTTACTCGTTTTCTTAGAAAGCGAGCCCTCGACCGAAAGCTGGCCACAGATGACGCTTATCTGTGGTCTCTGTGGTTTCATCCTGTTCCCTATTGACACTACCTTGAAAAAAGTTAAACCGGGTGCGGTAAATAAAAAAACCCCTTTGAAACAAAAGTCTTCAAAGGGGTTTACTTAGAGCGTTGTCATACAGTTCATGTGCTGTGTGAGATCGTTGCGTGTGATAGCGCCGATGGTTTTTATGCTGTTAACGGTATCTCATATTTATGGAGAATTTTCAAGCTGTTTGTTGACCGAGGTCAGGGAATTGGGGAATCGGTGAATGGGTGAGTCGGTGAATAGGGATTCGGGGTTAGGGGAATAGGCGAGTACAGAGGCACAAGGAGGTCGAGGATTCGAGGGGCCGAGTGAAAATAAGTGGCCAGTGAACTCTGGGACCAGCGACTCGGGGCAGGGCCCGTGGCTAGCGGAAAAGTGAATCGTGGACACTGAAACGCATTTGCTGCAAGCTGATGGCTGACAGCTTTCTTATTTTGCTCTTGTTATCGCAAAATTTTCTTTTGTGCGGTTGTAGTAGCCGAACTGGAGCTGGGGAAATTCCGCGGCAAGTATCTCCTTCACTTTTCTAATGCCGATGCCGGCCTCGTCGGTCGCTTCCATGGCCTTCAGATAAAAGTCAGGGTCAATATTTAAGTTCTTGAAATGAATCAAATGGGGCTGCGTCTCCTCTATTATCTTAACCAGCGCCTCCACCTCTTCCCGCTGGTCAGTGATGCCGGGAAAGATAAGATAGTTTATCATGGTGAAGACCCCGCGCTCACGTGCGCGTCGTATCGACTCGACAACATCCGCGAAGCTATAGTTCTGCGGCCGGTAATATTTGTCATAGAGGTCTTTGCGGGCGCTGCTCAGGCTGATGCGGATGCTGTCAAGCCCGCTTTTGCAGATTGCCTCGACCCATTGCGGTACACTGCCGTTGGTATTCAAGTTAATGGTGCCCTGCTTAGTCTCCGCGCGTATTGCTGCGATTGCCTCGCTGATCCGCTTCCACTGCGTGATGGGCTCTCCCTCGCAGCCCTGGCCAAAACTTATGATGGGGTCAGCTGCCTCATTCAGATGGCGCACAAACGGCGGAACGATCTCATCGAGCGTGGGAACAAAGTTGATCCGCTCCTGTGGCGCGAGGCAGGCGCTGTCAGGCTGCAGCGAGATGCAGCCGAGGCACTGGGAGTTGCAGGCAGGGCTTACGGGGATGGGGGCTTCCCAGCGGCGATGAAAAAAGTTTTTTGCCGCGAAGCAGTGGTACTCGCAGGCGCAGCGCTCAAGATGCTTTAAGAGGCGGTTATCGGGAAACTCCGCGTGCCGCGCGCTCACTGCCTGGGGGAGCGCGCGGTCATCAAACTGGTCCGGGTGCCAGCGGAAGTTGTCATCAATCTCAAACGCAGGGGCGAAGTACTGGCCGTCCGCGTCCCCCACCGCGCTGTAGGCCCAGAGGGGCAGCTGGTAATCTTTCTTTGCGTAATCTACTGCCGGGAGCAGCAGCCGCACCCAGCCCTGCTGGATGAAGGCGGACACAGCGCTGCACTTTACCCTGCGCCTGCCGATTTTCATTTCAGCCAGGCGCACCACGGTCTTCTTTTTCGGGTCATAGCCGTAGGGCGGGCAGTTGGGGTGAAAGAAAAGCCTGCTCATGGGGGGCAGCATGGTGAGATCGGAAGGCTCTGGTCGCACAATTGAAGAGCCGCTGCAGCCAAGCATCTCAAGCGTGTCGTGGCTGTAAATCGTTCCCTGCTCGTCGGCAAAGAGGAGTTTTGGGCGAAGCTTTGGTTTTTTTGCGCCAGGCATTAAAAACCTGATTTTTCCAGGAAAATAAAAAGCACCATAATCAGGATGCAGAGAGGAATTATAATCGTCCATTCCCCCGCCTTCAGAAGCTCGGGCAGGGTGAGCTCTCCAAAGTAACCTTTTTTAAGGATTCCTTTCTCCAGCCGGGGATAGAGCGCGGCAAACAGGCCCGCGCCGATGGTAATGCCCGCGATACCGCCAAACAGCGCGTCGAATGAGCCCTGGCGCTGCGCCGACAACTGTTAGCTTTCTCCAGCCGGGGATAGAGCGCGGCAAACAGGCCCGCGCCGATGGTAATACCCGCGATACCGCCGAACAGCGCGTCGAACGAGCCCTGGGCGGCTGCGCCGACAACCGTTCCCGGGCAATAGCCCAGAAGCGCAAACCCTGCGCCGAAGATAAGGCCGCCGATGACTGTTGCGCCGAGCGATCCCTGCTTGGGATGAAAAATGATAAGCCCTGCTGATTTCAGCAGATGGACCCCGATCATGCCGGTTATCACGGCAGTCATCATGGTCTTCAGCACGCTGAAATCAGTGAAGAGCAGCTGCCCGACAATGACATTGTAGCTGGTGAGCCCGCCTTTTTGCAGCAGAAAGCCGAAGCCGGTCCCGATAAGCAGCCCGATTGCAAGCTGCAGACTTTTATTGGAGCGGATTGACGAGAGCATAAATAGTTCTCCTTCTATTGGCTACAGGACTTTAAACAGCAGCGCTGCGGTTATAATGCCGCCGGCAAAAAAACAGAGCACTGCCAGCCAGCTGCTCACCGCCAGCTGAATCGTGCCGCTGATGCCATGGCCGCTGGTGCAGCCGCCGGCCCAGCGCGCGCCAAGCCCGATGCAAAATCCTCCGGCCAGCGCGGCAAAGAAGCGGCCGGCAACAGAGGGGCCGAAGTGAGCGGCCCAGAGCGAAGGGACCCAGACAACCTGCAGCTCGTTGGAAAGCCATGCGGAGATAAAGGCGCCGAAGACAATGCCGATGACGAGCATCAGGAACCAGTCTATTTGCGGAACAAATTTCCGGTAATAGGGTTTTTCCAGGACCCGGCTGCCTTTAAATATCCGCTCTATTGCCCCAAAGCCGTCGGAGAAGGCCTTGGAACAGCCGATGTACCGGTCGGACAGAAGAAAGGCCAGGCAATTCAGCAGGCCAATGCCGATGCCGACAGCATAGGGCGACCATTGTTTCATGGATAGTATGTCCATAGGGCGATACCTTTCGCTGTTCTACTTCGCGATTAATTGCGGGCCATGGGGGCCAATACAAACCGGGCATTCACCCGCGTAGCCCGCGGCGCTGAACGCGGTCATGCCGCCGGCCGCATTATAGACCTCCTGAAACCCGTGCTGCTTGAGGATGCTCGCGCCCAGGCTGGAGCGCTGGCCGGTGTTGCAGATGACTGCGACTGGCGCGCGCGGATTGAGTTCCTTGTAGCGGGTCCGGAGCTCAGGGACCGGTATATTCAGAGCGCCCCTGATATGTGAGGATTCAAATTCACGCTGCGCCCGCACGTCAACCAGGGTGAGTGCAGCCCCTTTCTGAATTTTTTTATACAGCTCCGCTGCAGACAGCAGCGGGACGTGCGCCAGGGGGAGGGCTGCTTTTGCCCACTCATACATGCCGCCGTCAAGATACCCGGCGACTTTGTCCAGCCCGACACGCCGCAGCCACAGCACAGCTTCCTGTGCCAGTACCGGGTGTTTCCGCAACCAGGAGAATCTCCGCAGACGGCGGCAGAACCCAGCCGGCGAAGGTGGCGAAGTTCATCCTGAAATCAATATGGTATGCGCCGGGAACATGACCGCCTGAGAACGATCCATAAGGCCGGATATCCAGCACCAGCGCGTTTTTCTGCTTTGCTCTTTTGCTGAACTGCCCGGGTTCCAGGGGCTCGAGGGCAGGCAATTTCCTGACCAGGACCGGCCCTTTGCCGTTGACCGCGCTGCAGCGGCTGAAGTGGTCAGGCGCCGGGGGCATGCTGGTGGTAAGAGACGTGATGAATGCGGCTTTATTTTTAATCTTTAAAGCAGCGTTATACTTTTTTTCATACCCTATGGTGCTGGTTCTTTTCGCTCCCATGGCCCTGCCGCACAGGGATCCGGCGCCATGGGCCGGGTACACCTCACAATAGGGGGGCAGGGTCAGGAGCTTTTCATGGAGGCTGCCATAGAGCTTCGCGGCAAGTTCCCGGGCAATGCCGGGAAACAGATCAGGCCGCCCCACATCGCCGACAAAGAGCGTGTCGCCGCAAAAGACCGCAACCGGGTCGGCTCCCCGCGACAGATCCGTCACAACATACGAAATATGCTCCGGTGTGTGGCCGGGAGTTTCAAACACAATGATCTTCATATCTTCAATGGTAAAGGTGCTGCCCTCTGAAACACCCGTGTGTTTAAAGGAACAGCGCCCTTTTTTTGGCGCATAGATTGCTGCCCCGGTTTTTTCAGCAAGCTCACGGTGACCGGAGATGAAATCAGCATGGAGATGGGTTTCAAGGATGTGGGTTATCTTCATATTCATCTCTTTTGCCGCATCAAGGTATATCTCGATATCGCGGCGGGGATCAATAATGGCACAGGTTGTTGCTCCCCCGAGCAGATACGAGCTGTGGGCAATGCCTTTAACAAAAAACTGCTGTACAAACATTGTTCACCTCCATACTGATATAGTGTTTGCTCCGGCAATGGATTAATGACCGCCTGGCTGGCATATATAATATATATAATAGCATACTACCCGGCACGCATTGCAGCCATGGCAGTTGGTCGCTGGTTACGGTATTTACGGCATTTCTTTAAGCTTCTTTGCCACCTGAATTGCATCGAGCTTTATCGCGCGCAGGTCTTCCTCGTTGGGACGGCCGCGGATGTCTCCCAGCCGTCCTTTGGTGCTTGCCTCAAGAGAGCCGTGAAACTCGCCCACCACGTACCATTCACCAAGGATGGTGAACCCCAGGTGCTCGAAGAACTGCCCGGCATACAGCACCGGCGGTATGGCCTCGCGAATGCCGGTATGGGGGCCGGAATAGGTGCAGAAGATTACCGCGTTTTTACCCGGCAGCTTCGGCGCCCCTTCTATGACGCGCTTCTGGTTGCGGTAGGTGTTGAACTTTGTTTTGATAAATTCATCCATGGGTTTGGGCACCCGCCACTGGTAGGAGGGAAAGCCGATGCACACCAGATCATAGGCAAAAAAGTCGATATCCCCGGCATCCTCAACGCTCGTGAGCAGGACGTCCGCTCCGGCCTCCGTGAAACCTTCCTCGATGGCCCGTGCCGCTTTCTCGGTGTTGCCGGTCTTTGACCAGTAAACGATTATTGCCTTCATGGGGAACCTCTAACAGGCCGTTGAAAAACACCCATCGCTGGCGCTCCCGTGCTTCGCGCTCATCCTGCTCTGTCACTTCGCGACGTACGGAAACAGTACGCCTCATTCCTCTTGATTTCGCGCGCCTTGCATCTGGATGTTTTTGACCAGCCTGAAAAAATTTTTTCAACAACTTGCTCAGGAGCCTTGTCTTTCCGGACGCGATTATTTCTTAAAACGCAAAACCTGGTACTGCCCGTTGCCATAGGTGTTATGCATGGGCGGGACCTCTCCCCAGCCGCAGTTATCAAAGGCGGTAACGCTGAATTCATATTCCCGTAAGGGGAAAAACTGCACATCGTCACAGCTGCTGGTTACGAGCTTGCGCTTAAACTGAACGGTCCAGAGGCCGCTCTTCCATGTCGCGGCAACGCGCACATCTTTCTCGCTGCCGGAAGGGGTCTCAAGAACCATCTCCGGGACCACCGCGTTTACGGCTTCATAATAAGCCCATGCTGCCGCGACCGCATCTTTGCCCGCGTACTGCGGGTCATCAGGGTCGGCGATGATTACTTCCCCCGCGTCAATCTCCTGTTGGGTGAGCGCCATGGCATCCATATAATTATCAGGGTGCTTCTCAAGATACCGGGGCGCTTGTTTATCCGCGCTCAAGTTGCTGCCGAAGGAGCTGCTCCCCGCATCATTAATACTTCCGGCGTCCGTTGTGTTATACCCGCCGGCAAGGTCCATGTACCAGGTTAAATAGTTATCATCAGCATAGCCGCTCAAGCCCGCCTCACCTTCAGTTGCCTCATAACTGCCGCTCGCCGCGGAGAGCTCGGGCGTTTCCGCCTGCGTGACGGACAGCGCGGCCATGCCGCTTGCGGCCCGGGAATGCCAGATGTCAGCCGCAGCCCCTTTGGTATCAGTAAAACAGCTTGCCCCCGGGTCGCTGCCGTGGCACTTGACAGCGCAGCCATACTTGTCCCGAAATCCGGGGATGGAAATATTCCAGATAAAGCCGAGCCCGTCCTCTGCCTGCCGGGTGTATACTTCCGCGGCAGGAAACATCTGTTCATATAATTTTACTGCCTGAGGGTGGCTCCACGTCCCGGCAGCAGCATCATAAAGCCCTGAGCCTGCCCGGGTCATGCTCAGGGTCGGGTCTTTGTATTCAGCGCGTATATAGAGATACGTATGAGAATAGAGGGCCTTGAGCGTAACCTGATCAACCTGTGAGGCCGGGGCCGGACCTGCCAGTGAAGCAAGCGGCGTGGGGCCTAAGGTTACGAGATGTTCCGGGGCCTCGTCCCATGCAGGGCTGTCATTGCTGCCGCTGATGTCAAAATCAGAATCAATCCTGATTGCGTCAAGATACGGGTCATAATCTAGCGCCCGGTTGCGCGATATGGAATCTACCCAGGCGGTCAGGGTCTTTGCTTCTTTCCCGGTCAGGTATTTCGCCATGGAGCCGCCGGGCTGAATCCATGACCGCAGGGTCCCCTGTCGGGCGTATTTGATAATTTCCTCGTCTTTCGTGAGCGGCGGGAACCCTTTTCCCATTTTATGAAAATCACCCGTATGGCATTTGATGCACGCAATCTCAGCATCAGCGCGCAGCCGGGTCTGATCATCGCTGTCGCGCAAAGCAAAATGAGTTGCTGCAGGAGAGCTGTGGCACTCTACGCATCGGTCACTGGAGTGGCCCTCAGGCAGGGGCACGTGACACCCGCCGCACCCGCCGGGATACTGCTTATAGGCAATCTCCGGCAGCTTGACAAGTTTTTCAGAATGGCAGCCGGCACATTTTTCTTTAATAATAGCGGCAACCTCCGGGCTTACGGTAACGGGCCCCGGTGTGCAGGCAAAAAAACAACTGGAGACTGCAGCAATGAAAAAAAGCTTTGTGAACGTTACAGAACCGCGGATTATTATTTTCTCTGAATTTCATGGGTGCCCCTTTTTGGTTTTTTTCTTTACTGGTTCCGGCTGCGGTCTTTTTCCAAGACTGAAGTACCAGAGAACCATGCCGGTTATTATAAAGGGAATGCTTAACAGCTGCCCCATGTTTAAAAACATCCCCTTTTCAAAATCAACCTGGGTGTTTTTGACAAATTCAATAAAAAAGCGCGTGGAAAATACGAGCGCAAGAAAGACGCCGGAATAAAAACCGTCTCTCAGGGTTGTGCCTTTTTTACGGTATATGCCGTAGAGAAGGATAAAGATGGCAAGATAGGCAAGCGCTTCATAAATCTGGGTCGGGTGGCGGGGCACTGTTTCCTGATTCTGCGCGAAGATGAACCCCCAGGGGAGCGTTGTTTCAACCCCGTAGATTTCAGAGTTCAAAAGGTTCCCCATGCGGATAAAAAATCCGGCCAGGGCCGTGACAATGACAACGCGGTCTAAAGCCCACAAATACGGTTTCTTATATCGCTTGGAAAAAATATAGATGGCAATCAGTATGCCGATTGCAGCGCCGTGGCTTGCCAGGCCTCCCTGCCAGATTTTTAACATCTCCAGCGGGTGCTGCAGATAATATCCCGGCTCGTACAGCAGGCAATGCCCCAGGCGCGCGCCGATCAGGACCGCAACGCCGATATAGAGGATTAGGGAATCAAGCACCTTTATCGGCACGCCTTCCTTGTTGAAAGCCCCGGTCAGGATGAGGTAGCCGACATAAAATGAAAGGGCGAACAGGACGCCGTACCAGCGCGGCGCGAAATTTCCAATGCGAAAAATCTCAGGGCTTACATTCCATACAATGGCGGCAATCATTGGCTGAGCATCTCCAGACCCCGGTTGGTTTATTCAGATTATGAGCGAGCGTTATGGTCCATGGTCTTACCTTATGAAACTAACGATGTATAGAGATTGTTGATATACTCTGCCGTGGGTTTTATCTGGTCGGCGATTTCCATAAGCTTTGCATAGGGGAAGGTATAAGTCAATTCATCCCGTCCCAGAGCCGCAAAAACTCTCCATGCTGTATCGCTCACGGAAAAGCACGGGTCATTGGTGACAAATGAATAGCGGATATTAAAGATGCAGGAGCCGCTTCCGCCAAAGCCGCGCGAGTAATCGCCCAGGTACGCGCGGCAGCGGTTTAAAATATCTGTCTGGTGAGGGGTCACGATAAGAAACACCAGGTCCGGGTCATCGACACTTTGCCAGCGTGCCGACCACCATCCCGGTGCCGGAGACTTCAGGATATTTAAAGAAGCTGTCCACCCGGTCATTATATTTCACCACCGTGGCCGCATCCTGGTGCAGGCGATAGGCTTCATTCTGGCTGATCATAAATTCAAGATACTGGTCCCGCGGCATCTGCTTACAGGTGCCGGTGCCCAGAAGCGACATGAAGCAGCCGAGGTTGTCTTTAGTGACATAATAGACGCCGCCTTCCCGCAGAAGCTCTCCCAGGAGAGCGCACATGCCCGGTATGGCCTGGCCCTGGTACGGGGGAACACCCGCCGGCGGCTCTTTTACCGCCTTCAGCGCGATCACTTCCTTTTTAACTTCCAAATCCTCTTTCAGCGTGCGGATAAGTTCCTCTTTGGTCATCACGGCCTCCATTGTTTAGCGGTTAATTTTCCGAATTCTTCTGCTGCCCGGTCCCCAGCATTAATAGATGGAAATTAAATACTGATATATCGCCGCGCCATCTTTCTCTGATATCCATGATTTGTCCATCGTTCTCATCCTCTCCACGAGTGCCTTTAACGCTGCATCTTTTTTTCTTTCCAGCCGCGCCTGTTGGATGCGATTCATATCATGGCACCGGGTGCATTTCACTTCAAACAAAGGGCGGTCCGGATGCCCGAGGAAAGCGGCTATTCGCTCCATCTCCCGGTCTGAAACGTTTGCCCCAAACTGCATAGTCCGTATCATAACCAAAAATTGCTCTTTTGACGCGTGACGCTTTAACGACTCATCCGCCCCATGACATTTGATACATTTAATATAAAATAGCTCCGGGGCGGGGATCTTTCTCAGCGCAGCAGCAGGAGCTGCCCTAAAAAAGCCCAATAAACAAATGAGCAATCCAGTAAACACGACACTATTTTTCATTGTCTATTTTCTTAAACAGCTATTCTTTACAGGCCTTTTTTCTCAAACCATCTGAAAAGCAGAATCCCTCCAATAATAAAGGGAATGATTATAAGCCAGTGATTTATTCCCAGCGCCTGCGGCAGGGTGATTGCTCCGAAGTTGCCCCAGGTTAAAACCGTCTTTTTTATGACGGGATAGGCCTCCGCGAAAAGCGCGGCGCCGGCCAGCATCCCGAGAATTCCCCACAGCCCGTCCCACCGGCCTTCACCCAGCGCGCCGAGAGAAGTCCCGGGACAGTAGCCAAGCAGTGCCCAGCCAATGCCGAAGATAAGGCCGCCAAGAATATTGCCCCCGAGAACGGTCTGTTTGACTGAAAGGGTTGCCAGTCCCAGGTCCTTCAAAAAGTACACGCCGATCATCCCCACCAGCACGCTTGACAGCATGAATTTAACTATGGTCATATCAAAAAACCGGAGCGCGCCCAGCTGTTTGTCATAGCGCAGCACCTGCCCCCGCTGCAAAAGAAAGCCGAACAATATGCCGGTAATGAGGCCATACAGAAGTGTGTTCATCATCGGTCACCTCCTTTATATATAATGCGGGCAACCAGAGCGCCGCCGATGAAGAAGCAGATCAGCGAAACAAATCCGCTCATTGCCAGCTGCACCGAGCCGCTCAGCCCATGGCCTGACGGGCAGCCATCAGCAAGGCGTGCGCCAAACATTCCTATGACACCGCCGATGAAGGCAACCACTGCCCGTTTGCTGATGCTTGAGCCGAAACGCTTCTGCCACATGCCGGGAACTGCCTGCCAGGAAAAGGTGCCGGATGTTTTCGCGGCAATAAGAGAGCCTATAAATATCCCTATTACAAACATCCACTGCCAGTCGATCATGGGCACTTCCTTGATGAAATAGTCCATGCGGGCCACACGCGTGGCGTCAAAGATTTTTTCAACCATTCCCGCGGCCCTGACAAACGTGGTTGAGGTGCCATAAAATTTTCCGGTAACCCAGACCGATAAAACCAGCACCAGACCGCTTAAGGCTCCCGCGAGATAGGGGCTCCAGTATTTTTTGTCATCTGATGATTTCATTGACTTTCAGGCCTCCTTTCATACGGGCACAAGTTATGTTGCTGTAAAAAACATAGACCACAATCATGATATATGTCAATAAGCATGCAAAAAAGGGAAGCAACTTTATGAGCTGCCTCCCTTTTATTGATTGAGCCTTCTACCTTGCTGCCGGGATGAAATGTTGAAAATATTTTACCACCACGCGCACCCTCTGCCGTAGCCGGGACCTCTGCCGCATCCATAACCCCTTCCGTAACCGCTTCCGCAGCCCGGGCCCATACCGCAGCCATATCCCTGACCACGGCCGGTCACATTGCCAAATCCAAAAGTACAGCCCGCCGGGAGCTGCGCTATCTGCTCCGGGGTGAGAATTTTTCGTGCCTCAAGCTGGCAGGACACTCTTTTCTCATTGAACTGCAGCTGAAGGCCGGAGATTTCTTTTTGCAGTACAGAGATTTTTCCGGCATCAGGGGCCGGCTCAAGAAGCTGGCTGTTCAATTCCAGCTGCTTTTGATTAATCCTGGTGCTGAGAGCAGCGGTGTCTTTCCGGAAGGCCTGGTGCAGGGTATTGAGTTTTGCAGTCTGGTCCTGTGTCAGATTAAGCCCGTACGTATCATTCTGCCAGCAGGGACCGGCACCTCTGCCGCCTCCTCCTCGACCCCACCACTGGGCTTCCGCGGAAAAGGCCCACAGCAAAGCTGCGACGAAAAGCATGGATATGATTATTGATTTTTTCATAGCACTGCCTCCTTATATGTTTGTATCTCTACTTTAATAAACAGGCCGGCAGAGAAAAACTTGCGGAGGTTTTTTAAAAATCTGCAGAAGGCGCTGCCGCTTAATGACAGTCGTGGCTGGCGCAGGCATTTTTAACGGTTAACTCTTCCAGCACGCCTTCTTTATACCGCTTGATTACATCTGCAACACTCCCCGGGACTGCCCGGAAGGTTTTAATGCCGCTTTCATTGAGCATCATCACTGCCCGCCCGCCCATGCCGCCGACAACCACCGCGTTGACGACTCTGCCTGCCAGGGCGCTGACCGGCTGGCACATGCCATGCTCATGGTGCTGGTTGGTGTTATCAACTATTTCGATGGTATCGTCCGTGAGGTCACAGATGGTGAAATAGGGCGCGCTGCCGAAATGGCCGTACACTGGTGCTTCTTTTCCTGCATTGGTTTCAGTCGGGATACATATTTTCATTCGCTTCTCCTTTTTCGTTGTTTTTTTCCATGGCAACAGGCACCTTTAGGAGCAGGGTCTTTATCCGGTGCAGCTCTATGGATGATACTGCTTTTACATTTCGGGCATTCCCGCGGCCTGCCCGTTCCATAACCAAGTTCCCAGTCATGGGAACACTCTTCACAGATAAACATTCGCTTTTCCGCCCTGGTATAGACACCGCCCTCTATTTTTACTGCCTTGCCGTTAATTATCGCGTCAGCAATTTTCCCATGAGCGCCTCTTATGATATTGCCGAAGGTCTGCCGTGATATCTTCATCTTTTCTGCGGCCGCTTGCTGGTACAGCCCTTCTAAATCAGCAAGCCGCACGGCCTCAAACTCATCCACGGTCAGAACTACTTCCTGCAGCTCTGTAAGCGGAATCCCCCGCGGCTTGAAATACTTTGTTCCCGGCTCGCAGCCGATATGCCGGCACTTAAAAGGTCTTGACATAGCTGCCTCATTTTTATTAGCATATGCCAATAATATAGCCGGGCTATACCTGTTTGTCAAGAGGAATCATGGAAAGGCTGAACAGAAGAGGCTGATGCCGGCTGCAAGGAGATAGATTTCTTGCTCTATTATTGTTATAGTGCTTAGTGTGTCTTCTTTAGCGGACTTTTTTAATTCTTGTCAAATCATGACCAGATGACAGTTCTCTCAAGAGGAGGCTTTTATGGTGAAAGCAGGGATTATTCGATGTCAGCAGACTGAAGATATGTGCCCGGCTGATGCCGATTTTAAAGCTGCCAGAGAGGGCAGCGGCGCTTTTAAGGAAACCGGCGCAGTTGAAATTGTGGGATTTGTTTCCTGCGGCGGCTGTCCCGGCAAGCGGGCTGTTCCCCGGGCAAAGCTCATGGCTGAGCGGGGCGCTGAGGTGATTGCTTTTGCCTCCTGCATCAGCAAGGGAAATCCCATTGAGTTTCCCTGCCCGTTTTTTAACAAGATGCGGGATGCGGTTATAAAAAAGGTTGGCCCTGGTATTCGCATTCTGGAATGGACCCATTAGCAGGCTGGTGAAAAACATGCATCCGCTGAGTACACTGATCTTCGACGTTGCGTCAGACGAAACCGACACCTCGTTCCTAATAAGTTAACAGCTTAGCTGCAGCCCTGACCTAGCCTGGGCCGAACGGCTCGACGGCTATCAGCAGTTTGCCTGACTCCTCTGTCGGATATTGTTTAACATTCATAAGAGGATTATTATATGAACGCATTTGTCATTTACTGTTCGCCTGCCGGAAGCACCAAACATGTGGCAGAGGTCATCGGAAAAACACTTGCTGACCTCGGCCAAGCTCCTGTCATGATTGATCTTTGCGACACGAAAAACGCTGTTGCGGTTAAAACCCGGATAAAAGAAATCAGGCAGGACAGCGTGCTTTTCATCGGCTCCCCGGTGTACGCGTTTCATGCTGTTCCCCCGGTCATGGAATTTATTGAACGTTTGCCGGGCAACGCTCAAAGGCTACAGCGTTCCGTTTGTGACCTGGGGCGCGGTGACGAGCGGTATTGCCCTGCACGAAATGGGAACGATGCTTTATAAAAAAGGTTTCCCGGTAATCGGCGCGGCAAAAATAGCTGCTGCCCATTCTCTCATGTGGCAGTTCAGTCATCCGCTGGGAGAAGGCCGGCCTGATGCTGCCGATGATCACAAGGTTGCGGAGATGGTCAAAAAGGTTGCCGCGAAACTTAAAGCGCAACCAGTCAGCACCGTACCGCTCGCAGAGCTTAATTATCAGCCGGAAGATGTGTATAACTCCATGGCGAAGCTCTCCATCAAGGCTGCGCGGCAGATGCTTCCCCAGCGCCAGGTACTGAAGGACGCATGTACAAAATGTCCGGTATGTTCTGAGATATGCCCTGCCGGCGCGATTACCCTTGACCCCTATCCCTGCTTCGGTGAAACCTGCATTCTGTGCTACAACTGCATGCGGCTCTGCCCGGAAAAGGCCATAGCAGCTGACTTTTCACCCATGGAAGCCTGGCTTAAAGAAAAGGCCGGGGAGTTTGGCGAGGACGCGCAGTTAAAAATATTCATATGAGAGATACAGAAGAGTGCTGCGAGTGTCTCGATCCCGCGCTGTACTGCAAATTCAGAACGCAGTGCGTGATCCGGGAGCTGGCACGGGAGAGAGGGAAGGGTAACCGCACGTAGTGTATCGTGCCGCAGGATTTTCACTTATGAACGGGAGGAAAAACATGAACAAAAAGGTGCTTATCATCGGCGGGGTGGCTGCGGGCTGCAAAGCTGCATCCCGCATCAAACGGCTTGATGCAGAAGCCGAAGTAACCATTCTTGAAAAAGGCGGCATTGTCTCCTACGGGGGATGCGGACTGCCGTATTTCATCTCAGATGTAATTAAAGATGAGAAAGAACTGATGAGCACGGCCATCGGCGTTGTCCGTGATGCCGGTTATTTTAAAAATGTCAAGGGAGTCACCGTCCATATCAATACCTGTGCGGAGGAAATCGATCGACAGAAGAAGGTAGTAAAGGCTGTACATGCGGCTACCGGAGAACGAAAAGAATTTCCCTATGACAAATTGATTCTTGCGGTCGGAGGGGAACCGGTCATCCCGCCCATCGAAGGGGTGCACCTCAATGGAATCTATACGCTGAGGACCATAGAAGATGGTGTGAAAATAAAGACGCGCGTCGCCGAAAAATCTGTCAAAAAAGCCGTGATTGTCGGCTCTGGTCTGGTAGGCATGGAAATGGCTGAAGCATTTTACCACCTTGGCATAGATGTGACAGTAGTGGAAATGCTTGACTGGATTTTCCCTGCTGTCCTTGATAAGGACATGGGGCTTCTGGCAGCTCGATACGTGAGCCAGAAAGGGATACATGTTTATACCGGGGAGAAAGTGCTTCGATGCGAGGGAAACAAAGACGGGTTGATACAGCGCGTGATTACTGATAAGCGCGAACTGCAGGCTGATCTGGTATTGCTTGCGGTTGGCGTGCGGCCGAATGTGGAACTGGCTAAAAAAGCAGGGCTTGCCATCGGTGTGACCCGGGCCATTCAGGTTAATGAATATTTGCAGACCAGCGACCCTGATATCTATGCCGGGGGAGACTGCGTTGAAAATACGCATCGTATTAACGGGAAAAAGATATATGCGCCGCTTGGCTCAACAGCAAACAAGCACGGCAGGTGTATTGCGGACCACATCGCCGGCCGCGGGAGTCCGTTCCCCGGGGTGCTGGGGACCGCGATTTGCAAAGTGCTTGACTATACCATTGCCAGAACCGGCCTGTCTGAGTACGAAGCTAAAGCCTCAGGCTTTGATATAGAAACCGTTATCTGCCCCGGGCCCGACCGTCCGCACTATTATCCGGGAAAGGCCACTATTATTATCAAGCTTATCGCAGATAAAAAGAGCGGCAGGCTCCTGGGCAGCCAGATAATCGGCCCCGGCGACGCTGCCAAACGCATTGAAATTGCCGTAACCGCCATAAGCTCGCAGGCAACGATACAGGACATCGCCGCTTTTGATCTTGCCTATGCCCCGCCCTATTCTGCAGCGATGGATAATATGATAACAGCAGCGCATGTTATGTTAAATAAATTCAGCGGAATTGCAAAAGCAATTTCCCCGCTGGTGGTTAAGGAAAAAATGGATCGCGGCGAGGATTTTATTCTGCTTGACGTGCGCAGCCCGAAAGAATATGAGGCCCTGCGCATCGACCACCCCGCGGTAACGCTCATGCCGCTGGGCAGGTTGCGGGAGGAATGTCAGAAGATTCCAAAGGAGAAGGAGATTATTGCCTTTTGTCAGGTCAGCCTCAGGGGCTATGAAGCCCAGCGCATTCTCGAAGCGCAGGGGTTTACCCGTGTATCATTTATGGATGGGGGCATAGTGGCCTGGCCGTTTAAGACCATAGGAAACACGTGAGGCCCGTTTAATTGTTTACGCGCACAGCGCTTAACAGGAGGTAACCAAGCATATGCCGATTTATATTTAAACAATTCTTGATTCTTTTAAAAGGAGCTACCAATGGATGAGCACATAAAGAAACCATGGAAATACTGCTACTGGCTTACCGAAGAACATCTTGAGCAGCTCAAAGCGCACCTGCAGGCTCAGGGGATTGAGATGGCGCGTGCCAAGCAGAACCCCTGTGAGATACTGCTTGCAGAGATTGGCTATGCCGAACCTGCAACCTGGTCGGTGATCTGCAGATTTGATGCTGCACCGTGGTACCAGGCATCGCAACATGCAGGCAAATATCTTGTTGTAACCTCACAGGCACTTGCTGAACCGTTTAATCAATTTCTTGAGACGACTATCGAGCCGGTCGCGTTTGATCCGCCCTGCATTCCCTCGCCGGAGGAGCAAAAGGCGCTTGCCGCTAACCCTGATTATCAAACCCGCCAGCCGCAGGGCTGGGGAGCGTTTCCGAAAGAAATGGGGGAAGCGATTGTCAAAGGGCTGGGAAAAGTGTTCGGGGCCCGGATCAGTACCTTTGAAGACCTGCTGTGCACGTGGACTGCAGTGCATGCAAACTTTGTTTGTCCCGCCTATCGAAGCGGTGAAAAATTCGGCAATATTCCGTATTCAATAGCTGATTCAGTGCACATGAGCACGTGCTGTGTGGAGATGTTTAATCTCATCAATACTCAGGAAGAGGCACTCCTGGTAAGGCCATGTATCGGCGCTGTTATTGTCAAGGCATTTGAGAGAGACCAATACTATCTGGTTACGCCAATGAAAAAATAGTCATAGCAGGCTGTTGAAAAACACCCGTCTGCTGTGTTGCGCTCATCATTCGTCATTGCGACGTACTATACAGTACGCCTCATTCCTCTTGATTTCGCGCGCCTTGCATCCGGATGTTTTTGACCAGCCTGGGAGAAAACTGCTTTTTCAACAACATGATAGATAATGATAATCTTTTTCAGGGAAAAAAGATGAACTGCGCAGGCTGTAAAATTAAAAATAATATAAGGTTTCGCAAGAGAGGAGAACATCCATGGAAAATGAAGTGCAGAATTATTTCAAAGAGTTTATCAGATCAACCCAGAAAATGGCCCGTGATATCCCCGAGGTAGTAAAGAGCTTTCAGGGGCTGGTTAGCAAAAGCCTGGAGCCGGGGGCATTAACGACTAAGGAAAAGGAGTTTGTGGCCCTTGGCATTGCCGTGGCCCAGCACTGCACGCCATGTATATATCTTCACGTCCAGAAAGCAATTGAGGCCGGGGCAACGCGCAAGGAGATAATGGAGGCAGCAGGAGTTGCCGTGCTCATGGGCGGAGGGCCGGCCTTCACCCATGTGGGAGAAGTTATAAAAGCTCTTGATGCCTTCAATGCAGTGTAACAGCAGGGAAAAAGCAAGATGCCGGGAAAGCGGTAAAGGTAACGGCAGACATAGATGTGAGACAGGGATTTTGACCATTAAGCAAAGGTGAAGAGATGCCCATTGATGAAACCAAACTTAATAAAATAATCGGAAAGGTTATAGAAGATATCGGTGCCACGTTTCACGCGCCGCTGGTGCTCATCGGCGAGAAGCTCGGGCTGTTCAAGGAAATGGCCGGCGCCGGATTGCTTACCGCCGCAGAGCTGGCAGGGCGCACCAGGACTGCCGAGCGCTACGTGGCTGAGTGGCTTCCCGCAATGGCAGCCGGGGGCTATGTGGAATATGACCCGGAAAGCGGCCGCTATTTTCTTTCCCCGGAACAGGTTCTTGCCTTTGCCGATGAGCAAAGTCCTGCCTACATGCCGGGCGCATTTCAGGCTGCCACAGCAGCCATACGCTCTGAAGCAAAGATTGCTGAAGCTTTTCGCACCGGAAAGGGGGTCGGCTGGCATGAGCATGATCCTGAATTATACCTCGGCGCGGAGCGGTTCTATAAGCCAAACTATGTTGCCAACCTGGTGAACTCCTGGCTCCCGGCACTCGACGGGCTGGAGCAGAAACTAAAAGATGGTGCCCGCGTGGCTGATGTGGGCTGCGGCTACGGAGTATCAACGATACTTATGGCTCAGGCGTTCCCTAACTCCCGTTTTTTCGGGTTCGATTATCATGAGCTTTCTATTCAGTGGGCGCGCAAACGGGCAGCGGAAGCAGGCGTATCAGACAGAACGCGTTTTGAAGCCTGCAGCGCGAAGGATATGCCGGGAGATAACTACGATCTTATCACCATGTTTGACTGCCTCCATGATATGGGCGACCCGGTAGGGGTCGCGCAGCACATGCGAAAGGCAATCAGCGACGACGGTACCTGGATGATTGTTGAGCCGCTTGCCGGAGACCGGGTGGAGGACAACTTCAATCCGGTTGGAAGGCTGTTTTATTGCGCCTCGGTATTGCTCTGCACATCCGGCGCCATTGCCCAGGAGGGGCAGATGGTCCTTGGCGGGCAGGCCGGTGAAGCGCGCATCCGCGAGGTTGTCACAGCAGGAGGGTTTTCCCGTTTTCGCCGGGCTGCTCAGAGCCCGATTAATCTCATATTTGAAGCCCGCCCGTAGCCGGCTGATTAAAAACACCCCAGCTGCGATTAATTGCGCGATTTTCTTATTAATTGATTACTTCCGGCTATTGCCGCTTTCAATAACAGGTGGTATAGATTATAGGTAATCACTTATAATCATTAAAACCTTCAAACAAGAAAGGAGTATTCAATGAAGTACCGTATAGCTTCCATGGTTATTTCTGTCTTGCTCTTATGCCTGACAAGTTTACCCGAGGCCTTAGCTGATACCGACCATAGTTTTATCACAACCTACGAAGGGTCAAAAACCTGTCGGCCCTGTCACGATGGCAGCGGTTGATGATCTCACCCATGCAGTTCACTATCGCCTGCTCGGGAACGTGCAGGGAGTCTATGATATGTTCACCAACAAGCTGGTGACCGGTGAAAAGGGTAAAGGGAACCGCTACTGAGGCCTCCCTGGTGGCCTCGTTGGGGCCAACTGGGCGGAAAAGTGGACCAGCATATTTGATTCGCAGTATACAAAAGAGTGCCGGCTGCGGCATTTGTCACGTAGCAGCAGGAGTTGATGCAATGCCGGTTACCCTGCAGGGGCAGCCGCTTGACGTAACCGATAAATCAAAAGACCAGATAGACTGCGTGCTGTGCCACGGCTTGACGTATAACGGCGGCGGCCAGGACGGGCAGCGCACGGTTACAACCAATGACCAGGGCATTGGCTACTGGAGCCTGGCACGCGTTGAAGACGCCAAAACAGTCGGCGGCAAAGTTTCGGCAACCGCCTGCAAGCGCTGCCATGTAAACAGCGGCGGTAAGGTTTTTGCCCCGGACGGCAAGATGACGAAAGGTTTCAAATACGGAACTGACTATGTAGCAGAACCCTATCAATTGACCTATGATAATGGCTCAGGCGTGCAGGAGACCGCAACCATTGACAATGATGTTCATGCAAAAGCAGGCATCAGGTGCGCCGAGTGCCATTTTATCGGCGAACATAAAGTTCAGTTCGGACAGCATAATGTCTCCTGGGCGCACGATAAAGTCCCTGATACGTTTAACTGCTCAAACGTAAATTGTCACGGCACTTCGCCACATAAAAGCTCTGCTAATTATTACAAAGATACGCTTGATAAACACACCTCATATCTTGCCTGTCAGACCTGTCATATCACCCATACCGGCGGCCTGATGAAGCGCGACCTGCGCTATCCCATTCCACCCACAAGCGAAGGGCACTTCTATGAATTTAAAGATGAGGTGCATTACGGGGTAGCTCCTGAGTACCGGTGGTTCAACGGCACATCCGGCGGCTGGGAAGGAGTGCTTGAAGGCCCCTGTCCCATCGGCCCGATTGGAGGCCTGAAAGGTTACCGCAACAGATGACGGCTCCAAAATCACCGCGTTTAAACGCTACGAAGCCCTGCTCTGGTTTGACCTTGGAGTGCTGCAGCCGGTTGCCTACAAACTGAAGGACTTCCTGGTTGACGGAGATCTGGCAGCTGCCGCCAATAAAGGGATGGATGATTCAGGCTGGCTGCCGGCAGGGAGCCCGCCCTATAATTTTAAGCTGCGCAAAGCGCTTGTCATGGTGATACCCTTCCCCATGGTCTGCGCGCTAAAAATTGACCACGGCGTGCAGAAAGGCGCAAATGCCCTGGGCTATGCGACCAAAGACAATCTCAATGGCTGCAACAAGTGCCACAGCAGGGGCAGCGCGTTCTGGAAGTACCTTGGATACTCAAGACTTGAGCTGCTGAAGCTGAAAGCCCCGCGCACCCCGCAATAACCGACATATACTTGAGTTAAGGAGCCGGGCGTCTGACCGCCCGGCTCCTTAACTTTTTAACTCCTCAACTCCTCTAACTTTTATTTCATGAGATTTTTTTCTTCATCCTGCTCAGGCTCAGGGCAAAGATGATAATCCCGCACAAAAGCAGATAGAGCCCCTGGTCCCAGAGCACGTCAAGCCCCACGCCCTTCAGAAAAAGCCCCCGCACAATAATCGCAAAATAGCGCAGCGGCAAAAGGTAGGTAAACCACTGGATCACCGCCGGCATGTTCTCAATGGGGAAGATGACGCCGCAGAGCATGTTCATGTTCAGGATAAAGAAGAACGCGATGATCATGGCCTGCTCCTGGCTGCGGCTCACCGTGGAAATAAATATGCCCAGGCCAAGGGTTGAGAAGAGAAAGAACCCGGAAAAAAGAAACAGGAGCACGAGGCTGCCCTTTACGTGCACGTCAAAGATGAACAGGGCGGCAAGCACGATGAAGATGACGTCTAAAAAGCCGATGATGATAAAGGGGATGAGCTTTCCCAGCAGTATCTCGCTTGCCTTTACCGGCGTCACCATCAGCTGCTCCATGGTGCCGATCTCCTTTTCCTTGACCAGGCTCAAAGAGGTCAGGTTGGTGGTAACGATCAGAAGGATCATGCAGATAACGCCGGGAACAAAAAAGTATTTGCTCACCAGCTCCGGGTTGTACCAGATGCGCATGGCGTCATCTACCAGCAATGATTTGCCGATGGCGCGGCGCCAGGTCCCGAGAAAATCCCCCTCGCGGAAGGCGGCGGTGTCGATGCTCTGCAGGATGAGCTTTGAAGCGAACTTCTGGGAGATGATATTCACATAGGTGAGGCCGATGGTGGCGCTGTTGGAATCAGCGCCGTCGACCAGCACGTGCACCTGCGCCGGCAGGTTTTTTTTCAGGTCCTTCTGGAAGTCCCGCGGGATATCAATTCCTATTTTTATGTCACCGGCATCAAGCAGGCGGCACAGCTCGTCGCGGGTGCGGGCGCGGTAGAGGATGGAAAAGTACCCGTTATAGGAGAACGCGTCGGTGTACTGGCGGCTCATGTAGCGTGTTGTCCTGGTCAAGGATGCCGGTGGGGATGTTTTTTATATCAAAGGTTGCGGCATAGCCGAGCACCACCAGCTGAACCAGCGGGGCGGTAAACAGCAGCGGATACATTTTCTTGTCCCGCTTCAGCTGGAGCAGTTCTTTTATGATGATTGCAATAATGCGCTGAAGACTCATAACCTATGCGATACGTTTTTTGAACCTGAACGAGCTCACCGTGATGAGCACCACCGCAAAGCCAAGCAGTATCAGCGCCTGCGGATACAGTACCGTCAGGCCGACGCCTTTCAGGATAATGCCGCGCAGTATGGTGATATAATATTTTACCGGCAGGCTGTAGCTGATGATCTGGATGGGCCACGGCATGCTCGAAATCGGGAAAATGAAGCCGGAAAGAATGATGGACGGCAGTATGGTCGTCAGGAAGCTGATGAGCCAGGCGACCTGGCAGGTCTTGGTAATGCTTGAGATAAAGAGACCCGTGGAAAGGGCGGAAGCCAGAAAGATGAGCGACAAAAACATGAACAGCCAGAAGCTTCCCCGGAACGGGACCGCGAAAAAATAGCGGCTCAAGAGTATTACGAGCAGCAGGTCAGTGACGGCGATCATAATGTAGGGCACGATTTTTCCCAGCATCAGCTCAAAGGGCTTCAGGGGCGAGACCATGATGGCCTCAATGGTGCCGCGCTCTTTTTCCCGCACGATCGACACCGACATGTTGACCACCGCGACCACCATCATGATGATGCCGATGAGGCCCGGCACCATGAAATTGATGCTGCGCAGCTCCGGGTTGTACCAGATATCGGGCCGCACATCGAGGGAGGGCAGGGCGGCAAAGCTCGTTCCGCCGCTTGACCGCAGCAGCTCAAAGAGCGCGTCCCGCGAATGCTCCTGGATAATGGTGCGGGCGTAGCCCATGACCACGGTTGCGGTGTTGTTGTCGGTGCCGTCAATCAGAACCTGGACCGGCGTGCTTTTGCCTTTCAGGACGTCGCGCTGGAAATTATTGCGGATTTTGAGAACGACCTTGACCTCGCCGCGGTCAAGCAGCCGGTTGATCTCTTCCTCAGAGGAGAGCCGCTTAACGAGCACAAAATAGCCGGAGGTGACAAAGCGGTCAACCAGGGTGCGGGAATTTTCTGTCCGGTCATAGTCGAGCACGGCCAGCGGGATTTTGCGGATATCAAGATTAATGGCAAAGCCGAAAATAAAGAGCAGAAACGCCGGCAGCATGAAGAGCAGCATGAGGGCGATGGGATCGCGCTTGATCTGGATCAGCTCCTTGCACACGACAACGTAAATTCTGCGAAACATGCGGCGCCTACCCGTTGCTGGTGGTTTTGGACAAAGACACAAACACGTCTTCAATAGAGGGCTGAATCTGCTCCAGGGTTTCAACCGTGTGGTGCGCTGCGGCGAGGGATTTTTTCAGCTCGGGGATGGCGGCGGCGGCATTTTCCACCACCAGATGTATTTCATCGCCATAGAGGTTGACATCTTTTACCAGCCCGTGGGTGCGCAGATATTTGTAGGCGCTGTTCAGGTCCGGGCACTTCAGGCTCAGTATCTGCTCATGCATCAGGCCCTGCTTCACGCCCTCCGGGGTGTCGCAGGCCACCAGGTTGCCCTTCCAGATGAAGCCGATCTTGTTGCAGCGCTCAGCCTCCTCCATGTAATGGGTGGTGATAAACAGGGTGGTGCCCCCGTGGGCAAGCTCGTAGAGAAAATCCCAGAGGATTCTCCGGGATACCGGGTCGATGCCCGCGGTCGGCTCGTCAAGAAAAATGAGCTGCGGCCGGTGCACCACCGAGCAGGCAAGCGCCAGGCGCTGGCGCCAGCCGCCGGAAAGATTTGCCGCCAGATGTTTGCGGTAGGGGTCAAGCTGCAGCAGCTCAACCACTGCTTCGATGTGCTGGAGCGCGGTCTTGCGGTCGGCAATGTAGAGCCGGGAATAAAACTTGAGGTTTTCCTCCACGGTCAGGTCCTGGTAGAGGCCGAAGCTCTGGGACATGTAGCCGATGATTTTTTTTATCTGCTCGGACTCCCGGTTGATATCAAACCCGCCCACCTGGCCGTCGCCGCTGGTGGGCTCGAGGATGCCGCAGAGCATGCGGATGGTGGTTGACTTGCCGGCGCCGTTGGGGCCGAGAAAGCCGAAAATCTCTCCCTTCTCTATGGAGAGATTCAGGCTGTTGACGGCAGTGACGCGGTCAAATTTTTTGGTCAGGTTTGTCGTGGAGATTGCCGGCATGGTAATAATCTATCTTTTAGAGCGTGGCGATGGTTCAGTTCTGGCTTGCGCTGATGACAACATCTGCCGGCATGCCGACTTTTAAGAGTTCTTTGGTGTTGTCAATCTGCACCTTGACCGCATAGACCAGCTTCACCCGCTCTTCCTTGGTCTGGATGTTTTTAGGGGTGAACTCCGCTTCGGTGGAGATATAGCTGACTTTTCCCGGGAACGGTTTTTGCGGAAAGGAGTCGACAAATACCTCGGCGCTCTGGCCGAGCTTTATTTGCCCGAGGTTCTTCTCAGAAACATAGGCCATGATCCACATATCATGCAGATCGGTGATTGTGGCCAGGATGCTGCCCGGCGTTACCAGCTCCCCGAGTTCCACATAGCGCACCTGCATGATGCCGTTCGCGGGGATGATGACGGTCGCGTCTTTGATGCTGCGCTGGATGAGCCGGATTGCCGCTTCAGCGCCTTCCTTTGCAGCGCGCGCGCGCGCTATCTCTTCCTCCCGGTAACCTTTTTTAAGCATCTGATAATCATTATTTGCCGCTTCATAGCGTTTGCGGGCTGATTTGTAGGCGGTCTCGGCCCGGTCCTTCATATCAGGAGCAGCTACCTTCTCCCGATAGAGTTTGAGCACCCGGTTATATTCACGCTCTGCCTCTTCCATCTGCACCTGCGCTTCAAGAAATATCTCTTTTGCTTTGCCCACCTCTTCCACTCTGAACCCGCTCTGCAGCTGCGCGAGCTGGGCCTCACTTTCCCGAAGACCGGCCTGGGCCCCCTGGAGCTGGTATTCAAGCTTTTCCCGGTCTATCTCGGCAAACAACGCGCCCTTTGTTACCCGGTCGCCGTCGTCAAAGTTGAGCTTGAGAATTTTTCCCCCGACCTCTGCCCGGATATCAATCTGCGTGGCCTCGAGGGTGCCGGTAGATTCTACCAGGCCGCCTGAGAGCTGGTTGCACCCGAGCAGCAGGCAGAGAACAAGAGGATACAGTTTTTTAATCATTGGTATGCGACCCGTCATTATATTATTGTATTGTAGGAGCGCATTTATGCGCGCCCGTCATGAAGAGCGTCTATGAGTTTTTGCCGTTCGGCGTCAGAAGAGCCCTTCAGTATTTCATAGCAGTCCTGGCAGAGTGGCTCATCCGGCTGCTGGTAGCGCGCGGCGTGCGTCAGCATGAGTCCGCACGAGCTGCAGAAGCTGTACTGAATGGAGCCGATGCAGAAATCATCATTCTCGTAGGGAAGCCAGGGCATAATCGTCATGCAAGCCGGTGTTAGCAATTATAAGAAAAGAGCATAGCCGCTGCAAGTCTTTAAGTTGCCTGAACTAATACCATATTTTAATAAATGAAGCTATAATAACCTGCTCCGGGGAATGGTCATAGGGGTACGGTTACGTTTTATGGAACCACAGAGGCCATTGAGAGTTAGCGCGTTGAGGGGTTACGGAGTTTTGGAGTTATTTAATTTGATAAACGCAACACGTTAAAAACAAGCGCGATACGGCCCGCAGGTGCCTGCCACAATATCCTTGACAAGGGTTATGGTTTATGAGGTAAAGTCAAATTGAATAGGGAATAGAATTGTCGCCGGATTACGGGATTGGCAGTGCAGAAGGACGCCAAAGGTCCGAACAGTCATTACTACGAACTCGAGCACGTACTTGGAGCGCTGATAGCTTCTTTAAATTTAAACAGGGGGTTTTTATGAGCATTTTCAAGAAAAATGCTGAAACAGATACCCATGTCCGGTATGAATCCGCGGAAGCAGTACCGCGGGATACTGTTATCGGCAGCGGCACCATGATTGAGGGAATAATTTCCTCCCGGGAGAATGTCTGCGTGGAAGGCGTGTTCAAGGGCAAGATCATGAGTGATGCCTGTATCATCATCGGTGAGACCGGCAAGGTGGAAGCAGACATTACCGCGGACACGGTGCTCATGAGCGGGGAAGTGCATGGCAATATTGTCGCCAAGACCAAGCTCGAGATTACTTCTCACGGCAAGCTCAGGGGCAACATAAAAACCGGCAGCCTTATTATTGCCGAGGGCGTGCTCTTTGAAGGCAACTGCCAGATGGTGTGGGAGGAAAGCCAGGTAAAGAGTGCTGCAGCAAGCGACCTGCTGGACACGGTCCGGTAGCGGCTTTGCGCGAGCAGAGGGCGCAGTGTATTTTCAGAAGGCAGGAAAAGAAAACACGCAGGAAACCCTGCGGATTGCAAAAGCCGAGGCAGTCAAGCGGGGCATCGGCTTTGTTCTTGTTGCCTCAACCGCCGGTGAGACGGGGCTTGCGGCAGCACGGCTGTTTCACCAGTGCGGCATTCAGGTAATTATCGTTACCCATAACAGCGGGTTTAATGAGCCTGGAAAGCAGGAGTTTAACCAGAAGGCGCGCGAAGAAATCACGCGCCTGGGCGGCATCGTCTATACGGGAACGCATGTGCTGCGGGGGCTGGGTGCGGCGCTTCGCACGCGCTACAATTTTTCCCATGAACAGGTGGTGGCGGACACCCTGCGGATGTTCGGCCAGGGCATCAAGGTGTGCGTGGAGATAGCTGCCATGGCGGCTGATGCCGGGCTCATCCCGGCCGGCGATGTCATAGCGGTCGGCGGTTCGGGCCGCGGCGCGGATACCGCGGCTGTTATCGCGGCCGATTCTTCAAACCGTTTCTTTAATATCAAGGTGCGGGAGATTCTGGCAAAGCCGGTTGATTTTTGACAACACCCGCAGAGAATAGAAATAGTTCTTTAACTTTAATTAGAACCTTCCCCTTTCCTGCTGGTATAAAAAAGATTGTCCCCTGAGAAAGAAAAAAACATTCAATAACCCAACCTTTATGACAAACAGCCAAACAATTCAACACATAACAGAATGGGTGGAACGAGCTGTTTCACATTACTGGCAAACGCGAGCTGCGCAACGCCGCAAACAGGAAGAGAGTGGAAAAGCTGATCAGGGTCTGCGTAGTGCTGTAACAGGCGGTGCACAAATGGATGGCTTCATTGACCTCTTTACCGAGCTAATCTATCGGGACTGTGGTTGCATGCAAACATGAAGATCATCTATCATCCTGCATATCTTGAAATCTACAGCTCAGACCCGGCCAGCAGGGCGGGGCGGATCGAGGCAATTCACAAAGAGCTGGTGGGAAACTATACATTCCTCGAACCCCGGCCTGCCGCTGAACAGGATATAAAACGGGTCCACGGCGCCCATCACATAAGCTCAATAAAAAAAGACCCGGAGCTGTATGAAATTTCCTGCCTTGCGGCGGGCGGCGCCATCATGGCGGCGGAAACGGCACTGGCAGGGGAGCCGGCATTCGGCTTGATACGGCCGCCCGGACATCACGCCAGCTCCGACCACTGCTGGGGCTTCTGCTTCTTTAATAATATAGCCGTGGCGCTGGCAAAGCTGCGGGCGGAAAAGAAAATCGCGAAGGCGCTGATAATCGATTTTGACCTGCACTTCGGTGATGGCACCAATAACATTTTCACCGGCACCCCGGTCATGTATTTCCAGCCTGATGCGGATCACCGGGAAGTTTTTATGAAGAGGCTTGCCCACAAGCTCGGGGAAGAATCCGGCTATGATATCCTTGCAGTATCCGCGGGATTTGACCGGCACGTTGATGACTGGGGCGGCGAGCTTACCACAGAGGATTACCGCGCTATCGGGATGATGACCAGGGAAGCTGCTGAGCGGGTCTGCCGGGGCCGACGCTTTGCCGTACTCGAGGGCGGCTATAACCATAGCGTGCTGGGCAAAAATGTGAGAGCATTTATTGAGGGATTTGAATAAAAAGATGAATAGTTAATCTGGAACTCAGGAACTCAAGAAGAAAAAAACATATGAAATTTACTGCCAAGACTATAAAGATTAAAGGCATTGCAATAGAATGCTTCCTGCCGGAACATGAAGCGTCTCCCGACCCGCTTCTTTTTATTCACGGCTCTACCTGCGGCAGCTGGTGCTGGGAAAATTTTCTTAACTACTTCGCCCCTCGCGGCTGGACCTGCTACGCGCTGAATCTGCGCGGCCATCATTTAAGCGAGCCGGTTAAAGACTGGGGAGATGTCGGGGTCAGCTCGTATCTTGAAGATATAGATATTGTAGTCAAGTGGCTCGGCAGGGCGCCGGTGCTGATCGGCCACAGCATGGGCGGGGTGCTGGCGCAGAAATACGCGGAAACCGGGGATCCGGCAAAAATGATTCTCCTGCATACCGCGCCGCCGAAATCAGTCGTGGAAAAGATTGATTTCAATGCCTTCATGAAGCGCGGGCAGGAGCAGGGCCGCGTGATGACGGAGAAGACGCTCCAGCCTGACAAGGACCCGCAGAAGCTGATCGGCTACATGTTTGATCCGGGAAACGTTGAGCCGGACGTGCTGCAGATGTGCCACCAGAAGATGTGCGTGGAATCAGCGCGGGCGCTTTTTGAGATGAAGGATGTGGACGTGGACGCGCTGAAAGTAACGTGCCCGGTGTATGTGATCGGGTTTGATCTGAAAAAGATCGGCCTTGATTACCCGATAGACCTCGGCCGGGAGCTTGGCCCGCTATTACCGCGCTCAAGACTTTCAGGTCATCGAGCCCGGCGGCCACATGTTCATGCTGGAGAAAAACTGGGAGGAGTTTGCACGGCTGATAGAAAAATGGCTGAAGGAATAGGCTGCAATAAACAGTTCATTGAAAGAGGAACGTTTACATGAAGATCATGGCATTTGTCGGCAGTCCGCGAAAAGGTTCTAACATTGATACGCTGATTGATAAAGTCATTGAAGGCGCAAAAAGTAAAATAGAGGCGGAGGTTGAAAAGATATACCTCTATGAGGCACATATTAAAAACTGCACCGGCTGTCTTGCCTGTACCGCCTTCAGGGGAGGTCAGGACTGCCCGCTTAAAGATGATATGGCCGGCATTCTTCAGCGCATGATTAAAGCCGACATGCTTATTTTCGGCTCGCCGAATCATGTGCATTCCATGTCCGCGGCATTGACAAACCTGTTCTGCCGGATGCAGCCGCTCATAAAGATGCAGGCCATTAAGGATGAATCCGGGAAAATACTAAGCGCTACTGCAACGACACTCATAAGCGGCAAAAAAGCGGTTATGGTTGCAAGCCAGGGTGATTTCAGTCCCTCGGCATCAGCGCTGCTCTTGAGAGCGCTTGATTCCAATTTGAAAGACTTCAGGCTGAAAAAAGTCGCCGAGGTTTTCAGTACCGGCAATCTGGAGATAGCCAATGTTAAAAATAAAGAAGCAGATTTGCAGCAGGCATTTGAAGCCGGGGTTAAACTGGTCATCCTGTAAGAGATGAAGAGAATTTACCATCAATAATGAGGGTTACCATGCCAGCAAGGCCACAGGTCGCATACGATGTTACGGTTATTCATGACTGTATTGTCCGGGATACGGATATTTACCGCAACTTTAAAACTAAAGCACGCAAGCTGTCTCTGTATCGCGAGCAACAGAAGCTTCTTGACCGGCACCCGGAAATAAAGCAGCTGATAGATGCCACATATGTACAGTCCCTTGATGAAAAAAGAGGGCAGTATGTGGCAAAGGTCGGCTGGCTTCCCGCAGGGATGGTAATTACTGACCCGCGCATCAGGGAGATGTGCCGCAACATGTTTACCCTGCCCAAGGCCTACACCGAAGCCACGGGCGTCAGCTTCGGCCCCTGTCCCGGGCACGGAAAGATGTCCGCCTGCCCGCCGTACTCCTTTACCGCGCAAGAGGCCCGGGAAAAACTTGACCAGGCGGATATTTTCATAGCCATACAGTCAAAATCTTTTCTTGAGCCCCCGGAGCATCGCGGCTGGCAGGACCACATCGTAAATAAATTCAGAAAGGCGATAAAGAGCGCTGCAGGGGAGGAGTCGGTTGTAGCAGCGTTTGGCGCCGGACCCTGCCAGCTCTGCCACCCCAACCCGTGCCTCGGCGACGGCGAGTGCCGCATGCCCGAGCACCGCGTCTTTGCCCTGGAATCCTGCGGCATCCCCGTAATCCAGCTCTGCCGGGATATGGCACTCGTCACTGGAGACAAGGACTGGGAAACAAAGTTCGCGAAATATTTTGCCACTCCGCGCCAGACCAAAAAAGAATGGAAGCTGACGTTCGGTCTTGCAGTGAAGTTGCAATGATGAGATTACTTCGCTTGCGCTCGTAATGACCTCACAGCACCATGCTTATCCACCTGTCATTGCGAGGCGAAGCCGCGGCAATCTCTGCCTGGGACAGTATAAAAATTTTATGGAAATGAAAAATTATTTCAGCCAGCTCAACCAGACCGCACTGGAAGGTTTCAAGCGGTTGAATAAGACAGACAGGATTGAACATAAACTCTGGAAGGTGCCTGCGGGAAGTTGGGAAGTAAACGTGGTGCGGGGAAAGGTACTGGAAAAGGCAGCAACTTCACGCATCATCCTCAACACAAAAAACCCCCTCACCGATGAAGATACCCGCTTTAATGTATTTCAGGTCAAAATCTATCCAGCCTCGCCTAAAATACCCGTAATGCTTTTTAACATGGAAAACCGTGTTGCCGGAGATGATATCTTTGCCGGGTTTCTCGATGTAGCGCCTGCGGCAGCGCGAAAAGATGATTTAAAATTTCTGCAGACAAAGATAAAGAAGGTTACAGAAAAATACGGGCAGGATTATGAAGCCCTGCGGGCAAAGCTGAAAGATATGTACTGGATGGAGTCCTGGGGCAAAGCCCTGAACGCGGAGATCGGCATCAGGCTTGAGCTGGGAAGCGACCAGGCAGCGCTGGTCAAGGAAGCAGGGTTAAACTGGCTTGCGTCTTATTTTGAAGTTGTTGAGAAGAGAAAGCGGGAGCGGTTCACTGAAAAGCAAAGTGCCCTGATGTATGCTGTCAGGGCACGGATAATGGAGTATTATCTGCTGAAGGATATCTCGGTCAAAGTCGCCCAAAAACTGGGCGTGCCGCTGGAGGCCCTGTCCCTGGCGCACTTTGCGCCGGCCATTCGATACTGATCTACATCACACAGAGTCGTCTTAATGTAGTTGGACGTCGTACCGTCTACACCTTTAATAACTGAGATTGAATATGACAACACTGAGGGGTGTAGCTTGAATGCAAGCTGACAATAGTGATGACTTCTTAATAAAGTTTCAATAGCTTGAGCAGAATTGGTCGATGCGCTTAGAAGAAGTCGCGCATTTTGATCGTAAAGATGCCGCCACAATATGTTGATATAGAGCAAAGGCAGAAACCAGTTTGATTTCTGTCTTTACTCTCTAAAAAATTCTATTTATCTCTATTTACCCACCTTCTGCGCCATTCTCGGCAATACCTTCAGGATGATCGCTCATTTATATCATTTCTACAGCACAATTACTGCATAGTCCCCCCACCCCCAATGGAACGATCCGTACCCTTGGGCGGATTGCAGCTTTGATACATAAGCTATACTTTTAAATTAACTTCGCATAGATTCCTATTTTATACATCTTGTATTTTTGCTTTCAGACATGCAGCTGTGGGCTTTAATATCTCGTGACAATTTACTCTTTTTACCTCTTAACCTCTTAACCTCTTAACCTTTAACCTATCCACCGTCACAATTCCCCACTCCACAATCCGCATTCGCATTTTTATTTACCTTTCCACATTTATTCAAAATGAAAACGGGGCCTGCAGTGTTACCTGCAAACCCCGTCTCCTTATCTATTCCCCCGGCTTAAATGCAACCAGGGTACAGTGACTTTATCTGGTTACTCCACCGTCAACGTTGCCGTTGCTGTTTCAGTGCCAGTCGTCACGGTTACGGTCTTTTCACCTGCGCTGCTGAACGGGCCGCCAAACAGCCGCGGACGAATAAACAAACGCACTGTGATGGTGCTGCCGCTGATGGTCGGCCTGCCAAAAATTCGTACGCCCTTACCGCTGATGCTCACCGTCGTAGTGTCATCAAACGTGCAGTTTGAACCTGTGATCGTGATCGTTGCAAACCGCGGGAAGATAAAGCCGGCACTCACCGTGCTCGGGCTTAGCGTGATTGAGCACTCAGGTGCCGACAGGACCGTGAATGCATCCTGACAAACAATGGCCAGGGAACTGCCGCGGCTGACGGTCACGCTGCAGGTGCCGCCTGCTGTGTCTTCGGCTATCGTGATGTTGGCTACCACGGTGGTCGGGCCGGTTACCGTGGTGCTGTTCACGGTCACACCCGGGCAGCCAAAGCTCACCGCAATATCAGAGAGGCCGCTTACATCAATGGATGACAGCGTAATCGTTACATCACCGGTAAACCCTGTATCAACCGATGCCGGGCTCACGCTCACGCACCCGGGCAGCTCGGCCTTGATCTCAAAGCCGCCGGAACACACCACGGTCTCGGCGCCGGTGGTCACGGTTACGTTGCAGGCTGCATCAGCTGCATCGGCAGCGATCGTGATATTGGCCGTAATCTGGGTAGCGCTGTTGGCGGTTGCGCTGTTTACCGTCACGCCGGGGCAGCTGAAGGTCACTGCCGAGGTTGCGCCAAAGTTTGTGTTAGTCCCCGTAATTACCACATCAACAGTTGATCCCTTCAAACTGAAGGCAGGGTCAACGCTTGCGCAGCCCGGCTCTGCGCCGCAGGTTGTGACGTTGGCAGCCAGGTTGACCGGGCTGGCTGTATTGTTGGCCTTGTCCCTGGCTACGATGTCAAGGGTGTAGCTGCCTACCGGCACATTGGTAAAGTCAATGGAGCCTGCCGGGGTTCCGTCGTTGGTGTTGGTGCGGGTCAGGGTCGCGGTTACATCCGCACCCGTGGAGCCGTTCTTCACCACCACCGTGGAGCCTGCCAGGTTCACTGCCTTGTTGTCGGTTATTGCTATGCTGATGGCGCAGTCGCTCACCGTTGCTGCTCCCACCACCGGCTTCTCGAAAGTCGGCGTTGAAGTCTAGGGTCAGCGTGGTCTTGCCGGCATTGGCATCTGTGCCGTCAGCGTCAAGGGTCATGATCTTATCCGCATCGCCGTCTGCAAGCTGGGCAGTGAAAACCTCGCGCGGGTTGAACTCAGACAGTATTTTGGTGAAGTCGTCACCTTCTGAGGTGGTACCGTCGGTGGCCTCGACATCTACGTCAAACCCGGGGCCGTTGGTGACCGGAATGATGTATGCACCGTTCTGGTCAGCAAAGTTGAGAACGATGGGCGTATCATCCACACCAAACACCGGCACGAACCGGTTAACCAGCGAAGTCTTGACCAGTGCCCGCACCCGGTAGGTGATCTGTGCGCTGGCTGTGCCCGCAGTTATCTTCAGTATCGGGTCGCCGTTGGCTTCGGTCACGTCCGGCAGGGAAAGGCTGACGATAATATTATTACCGTCAATGTCCGCACTTGCGCCGGGATACGGCGAGCCGTTTGATTTAACCACTGCAACAGTTGCGTCCGCATCCTGGAGTGTGACCGGATCAAAAACAGCTCCAACCATGCCCGGATAATAGGTGTTGCCGAACGCGTCAAAAATCAGTACGGTCGGAATGGGCGGGTCCGGTGCATTAAAGATGAGAATCTCTTTATGCTCGGTGTCCACTACCGCTTGAATTGTATTGAGTTGCACAGTCACCGCGCTCGGCGGGAAATCGCCCGGGTCAGCCGGCCGGATGCCGGGCTCTAACGGTGGCGCGCCATTACCTATGGGCACGGTTATATTGGTGATGGTCTTAGGCGCCGTATTCCCTTCCAGTATCAGGTAAAGCGGGCCATCCTGCTCTCGTACCCTGGTAAAGAAGACAACGTCCTGCTCAGCATTAACAGTGCTGCCATCACGCGGGATGTTAAGGGATTCTTTTCCAGTAGTTGAATCCCTCACATTGAGCAGCACGGTCTGGCCGAGCCTGGTTTTTGCCCGCAGGGTAAATGAATCCCCAAGTCCTGCCTCGGCAACCACCTGGAGATTTACAGAGTCTTTACCGGCAGTGATGTCAAGGATCGGGTTAATGCCTGCACCGCCAAAATTCACCGCATTCACCTTATCCTGTACATCAAAGGTGACACCCTCTGCAGATGTGTCAACATTTGCATAGGTGGCAGCAGCAGGTCCTACGGTTGCGGCTGGGTCGATGTATACGCTGTTAGCTGCAGCAGGGAACCCAAACGGAACAAACGCTAAATACGGTGTTGCAGGTCCAATCACATTGCCCGCTGGACGAATACCAAAGGTCCGCCTGATTTGATCGCAGCTACTGGACCGCCAACATCATTCATGGCAAACGTCGCTAAAGCACCGGAATGTTAAAAATGGTGCGGGATTTTTGAACTGGTCATAGCCCACAATGGCACCATAACATATGGGTTGCTGGATTGCCGCTCACGATGAATGTGTTTGGCTTTGCCTTGGGGTCAACCAGCAGGTTGTATGCATCAGTTGAAGATACTCCACCGCCTGTGGAACAGTATTACCGCTTTCGGCACCATCCTGGTTATTTATCGGCAACCCCACTATGGTCACAAAATTGATCGGTGCCGGCTTGTGGGCGGATTTGTCTGACTGGAATGCGACATCCTGGAATGCAAGACCGATGGTCGCATGCACCGGGTTTATAATTACTTGGTCAAGGTTGGCATCAAAGATCCCTGCGTTGTTGTAGTTACCCACTTCCCTGGTCAGGGTGCCTGTTGCGCTCCAGGCTGGCTGCACGCCAAAGGCACTGCCAATGGTGTAATTCGGGTTGAGCAGATCATCCATGAGGGCTGCCTGTGCGCCAAGATTAGGGGCTTTTTCAAGGATGTCGGGTATTTTCAGATCCTGAGCTGTCACGGAAACGGTTGCGATACCGTTTTCCAGGGTGGCGCTGGTCTGGGCTATGGTTACCGCTCCGGTAATGATCGCATGCGTGGCTGCACCAGAAATATTCACCTTCTCTGCACCTTCCGGTAGATTGTCAGTAAAATACCACTGGTCATACACATTATTTGCATCAGTGTCGCGGCCAAAAGCTGCCATAACGGTCACGTTCAGAGCACTGCCTGCGCTGATGATGGCGCCGTTGTTGTTCGTGCGGGCGGGAATTGCTTCCAGCACTTCGGGTATCTGGGAGCTGGCAAGACCGGTCCTCGTGACATAGGTGTTTGCCACCGGGGCAAGCACTTTTATTGATAGTGAGCTGCTGATTGTCGAGGTGCCGTTTTTCAGGGTTGCGGTGATAGTGTCGTCCCCTGGCTCGGTTATGGCTGCAGGATTATAGGTAATCTCAAATTCCTGGTAGCCGTCATTGCTGATGTTCACCGGTGAGCCGGGGTTGAAGACAATAGCAGTGCTGAAGTTTGCTGACTTCAGCTCCAGCACTGAGTCCCCGATCTGTGCGCCTGCAAACGTGGTTGCAAGCTGGCCGGCGGCATCGAGGAATGTAGCCCGGCACGGCAGGTTGTCAGGCTGGTAGAGTGTGTAGGTGGCGCTTGCCGGCTCAACGTACACAGTTACGGCATCGGCTGCCATGGCGGTGGCCGTGAAGCTGCATCCAAGCAGCATCGCTGCACAAAAGAGAAATAGTTTTTTACTCATGTTTGCCTCCTTTCAAGACATGTTTTCCTGCATTTAATGCATGGTCACCCCTCACCTTATATGTATAGTTTCCTGAGGGAAACGGTGTAAGAGAGGATTAACAGATGATCCTTTTGATAATTATTTTTAGTCATATTTTCTTATTAATGTTTCCCAACTGCCTCACAACTAAAGACTTAATACAATATGCAACTCCACCCTTCTTAGAAAATGCCTTGTACAGATAACCTCGCAGTATATTTACAAATCAAATCACAGGACATTGATAGAATGGAAATAAACATAGAAGTCGAACCCCGCTACTCAAATAGCAAAATCTTCTTTGAATCCAGCCAGTTTTATGTTCCCCCATAGATATGTTTATCTCTCCTCTTTATCTGCAGTAATTCCCATCCCTCTCAGCAGATGCCCTTCTTCAAGCTCTCTTATGATGAAACTAATGGTTATCTGCAGCTTCGGGCTGCCTTCTGCCTTTAGCTCATTCAGGAATCCAGTTACCTTGCGTAGCTCTTGAATGGAAACCATCACTTTTTTGCCTGCAGCAAGCTCCCTGACTATAGCAATATTTTCGCTCACTAATTGCTGCACCTGTTCCTTAAGCTCCGGGTGCCGGGTTAATATTGAAGTTACCTCAGCAGCATTTTGATAATAGAGAGCCACCATCTGTGACCCGAAACCGGTAGTTTTCCAGAAATCCCGAAACGCTCTCAAGGTTGCTATCTGCTCCTGATTATCTAATGATCTTGCAAGCGGGCAGTTAGGTTGCTCTGCGGTAGTTGTCGTGGTGCTTGGCAACCCGGTAGTGGTGGTGGATGATCCGTTGACGGTGGTAGTCGGAGCATACGTTTCCCTCCAGCGGTTATAGGCAATATTTAAGAGCTGCAGAAACTCTGCGGTTGCCTTTAAATTACCTGCCTGGCTCGGGTGATCATCGTCAAACCTGCTGGGGTATTCAGAAACATTGGGGTTGCTGTCATTATCATCATCAATCTTGTGCTGGATGGCATTATTCCACCAGCGGTGATGATTCCCGGTTTCCTTATTCAGATCGTTTATGTTCGGGGTACCGCCGTTGGTCGTTAATACGTTATAAAAGTCAAAGACAAATACGTTTTTATAGGGATAGTTTGTCAACCAATCATTCACCAGAAACTGATTGAATGCGCGGGCATTGGCTGCATTTGAGGGGTCGGTGAGGGGCGGGGCAGTGATAACAATAAACAGCTTGTCCTGACGGGTGCTAAAATATTCAAGCAGGTCAATGTATATCCCTTTAGCGTTTGCAACCGTATGGTATTCTGATGAAGAATCCTGCCCCCGTAAAGGATTATTGTTGATTGAAGGAACAGCATCATTGGGATCGCCCTGGAGGTTTGAGTTTGGAAAGCACGATTTAAACATGATAATTTCATTCTCTCCCCCAGGGTTTTGATTTTCATCCAGCCTTGAATAGTAGCTATTCTGACCAGACTCTGCATAGAGAGCGTTCAGATAGGTTGAGCTGTGCGGTCCGCGAAACCAGTTCCAGTTGCCGATGTCAGTATGGTCACCTATTGTTTCGCTGCCCACATCCAGGTCATCCGGCCCCCATCCGTAATCATTGTCGCTAACAAAGTAATTATTATCGCGCAGGGCGATGCCAAGCGTTCCATTATCGTCTGACAGCCAGTTTTCACCAGTGGAATGGTGAATGAAAATCAATCGCAATGGACTTGCAGGTGGATTAATGTTGTCTTGAGCGTTAGAAGGGACAAACAGATGCGCTCCGTTTTTATATTTTGTAAGCTGCCCAACAGAAGCACCCGTACATACAATACATATCAATACAGCCCCGATAAGAAAGAATGTTTTTTTGTGAAAAATATTCATGCTGATCCCTCCCTCTCTGTGATGTTTAATTATACGAGCTCACTAAATCCTGTTACACTGTCATTGCACCGACCACACATGACCACGATGGCATTCATTTCGCTTTCTCCCAGCCCGCGCTCTGCCATAAAGAGCCGCTTGTTCTGAGTGTCATACGCCATGCCTCCGGCATTCCAGCAGGTGCCGCCGTCGAGATAAAACTCGCTGGGCCGCCATATTGTGTAGGGCAGCACGGCCCAGGGGTCCTGTTGCCCCAAAGCAGTTTTGCCAATCTGCTTCACATCGTAAAAAATAACCTGCCGCTCGTAGGGTTGGCAGTGATAGCCGTGGTTCTGGCTGCACGGGTCGTTGCACTGAACCGGCGGCTCATCATAGCAATTGCTGCCGAGCCCCTGTATACCCCAGCAGCATAATTGTCCGCTTCGTACCGCTGTCGACAAAGGCGCCCCCGGTCCAGTCATCGCACATGGTGAATCCGGGATAGTCGCATTCAGAGACATTGCCCACATTCGGCCCGGCGCAGCCGGGGAATTTTACCCGATAGTAGAGCATGGGAAGCGCATCCAGATTACCTGACGGGCTGTCGCTTTCAAAGGGATGAAATGCAAACAGGGTTGGCCCCTGGGAGCCGGCGTTAACAGTTATTTCCTCAAACGCGGTGGCGGGCGTGCCGCGAGACCTTCCGGTTACCAGGGTCCGACCTCCGAGGTATTGATCCGCGTACCATGCTCGGACGGTAAAAAGATATGAGCCCGTCTTTCGCCCATGATACGGCGCCTCCTCCGGCCCGACGTGGAACATTCCCCTGGGCGTTCGTGCCGTCCATACTGGAAAACCACACGGTGGGGAAGGTACTCTCACCGGCAACACCCTCAGCATACCAGAGGTTGATGGAGCCATAGATTTTATCCCCCGATTGCGTCCCCTGCCGGGGTACATGCTGAATGCCGCTCA
>CAWDOY010000028.1:0-18247 GCA_963803975.1 uncultured delta proteobacterium | reverse complement strand
TTCAAATGCCAGGACCGGCAGCTCATCGAGCGCAAAAAAGCGCACCTCTTCCAAGTCATCATCAGCCTGCATCTCTCCTGCCGTAAAATCAATTAAATAGCCGAAAATAATAAGGCTACCGTAGAAACAGCTCTCCTGGTAAAAGCAGTCAACAAACGATACGATCGTGCCCTCAAGGCCGGTCTCCTCTTTCAGCTCCCTCAGCGCCGCCTGCTCCATTGACTCTCCCAGCTCGATAAAACCGCCGGGCAGGCACCAGTGGCCTTTTTGCGGATCATTTTTTCTTCTGCCCAGCAGCAGCTGGCGCTGCTCATTCAGAACCAGAGCTGTTGCCGCTGGTACGGGATTTTCATACCGCACTTCATGACAGGCGGGGCAGTAAAGGCGCGTTCTGCCTTCAAGGTTCCTGCGCTCGTAGGGAGTGCCGCAGTAGCCGCAGTATGTTAGCTGTTTGCGTGCCATAAAGAAATTGAGGGTCCAAGGGGTCGAGGATCCAGGGGCCAAACGATTCGGGGTTCGGAACTCGTGGTTAGTGATTAGTCACTGGTCACCTTTTCCATTCACTGATGAACCTCTTAACCTTTTCACCTGCGACGGTTACCCATTCACCGACCCCGCTCCACATTCCGAATTGCGCCTGATTAACTCATATATTCTTTCGTAAATATTCTATGGCGTTTCTGAAAATTGCCACCCCCATGCCCTCTTCCGGAACCGGTTCACGCGTCCAGCGCGGGTGGTTAGTGTAATGCAGATAGGCTTCAGGGTGCGGCATCATGCCGAATACCCGTCCGGTCTCATCACAGATTCCGGCAATTGCCTCCACCGATCCATTCGGGTTGAGCGGGTAATCCATCACCGCCTTTTCGCAGCTCCGGTCAGTGTACTGGGCAACCACCAGATTCTTGTCCTGAAGCTCATTCAGAACAGCTGCATCTCCGGGTATAAATTTCCCCTCACCGTGCCGCACCGGCAGATACAGGCTGCTTAAGCCCCGGGTGAAAATGCACGGAGATTTTTCATTCACCGTAAGATAGGCCCACCGGTCTTCAAAGGTTCCTGAATCATTAAAGGTAAGCGTGGTGGCCTGCGTGCCGTATGCTCCGTTAAGGGCCGGCACCAGGCCGAGCTTTGCCAGCAGCTGAAAACCGTTACAGATGCCGAGAATGATTTTGCCCCGGCTGATAAAGGTGCGGATCTGGTCAAAAAGACTTTCGCCGTGAGCGGTTCTGGCATAACGAAGCCGTATGGCATGGGCCTTGGCCAACCCCAGATCATCCCCGTCCAGGAACCCGCCCGGCAGGTTGAGAAAGTCATAATCAAGCAGCGATTTTTCTCCCTGCAGGAGCTGCGAGAAGTGCACAATGTCCACGTCATCCGCGCCGCCCACCCTGCAGGCGTGCGCCATCTCCCGCTCACAGTTGGTGCCGTTACCTGATACTACAATCGCCCGGATTTTTCTCAATCTCATCTCCTTATCACTTGTTTCCGTTTGATCATCTGTTCTTCGTTATAATGTCACACCCTGCGGCAGTCAATAGAAAATTGATAGCTCCGCTTTTCTGTGGTCTACTGTCTGCGGTTTTGTGCCTGTGTTCTTATTTAATTTCTTTCTCCAGCCGCTGGATATCAGCTCGTATGGTATCAGCCTGCGGTATGCGCGGGTCTATTTCGAGCACTTTTTTTAAATGGTCTACTGCCTGCTGTTTATTCTGTAGCGAGCCGGAGTAGATTTGTGCCAGATACAGGTGCGGCACTATCCCTCGGGGATCAATTTCCAGGGCCTCGCTGAACTCGCGCAGGGCCTTATCAGCCATTCCCTGGTTGAAATACATGACTCCCAGTTTGGTGCAGAGAGCAGGATTTTTAAGCCCGAGCGCTTTTGCCTGCTCAAGATTCTCCCGGGCATCGGGTATCCTGCCCTGCTGGAGAAACGCCATGCCCAGAGAAAAGAAAATCCGCGGATCAGTATTTCTGGCTGCACGTGCCTGTTGATACAGGTCTAGCGCCTTCTGCAGATTGCCTTCTTTCCGGTAATACTCCCCGAGGCACAGCAGGCCATCCGCATACAGCGGACTGCCTGGTTGAAGCATCTCACAGTATTGAACAATGTCATCCTTCATGCCCAGCCGGTAATAGAGACCCACCAGGCGCTGGAACGCATCTGCTGTCTCATTTGCAGCCAGGCAGCGCCGGTAGGTTGCCACAGCCTGTTTTCGATTATTCTGCTTCAGGTATACCTGTACCATATTATCATAGGCAGTGAGCAAAGAAGGGTTGCTCGCTATGGCCTTTTCAAGGCACTGGAGAGCCTGGTCATACTGCCCCTGCTGCTGGTAAAGCCATCCCAGATTGTTATGCGCTTCAGCGTAGCGCGGGTCCAGGGCAAGAGCCGCATTATAATTCAGGATTGCTTCTTCTATCTTTCCCTGCTCCCGGTAAAACAGCCCCCGTTCGGTATAGAGCGTCGGGGAATCAGGATTCAGGGCCAGTGCCTGGTTGTATGCTGCAAGAGCTTTTTCCGGCATCCCCTTTTTGCGGTAGACATTCCCGATGCCGACATATGCTTCAGCCAGTGTTGCATCAGCACGGGCAGCTGTGCTGTAGTAAGAAAGTGCTTCGTCCAGGTTGCCCGCTTCGCGGCAGATTTCTCCAAGGACAAGGTATGAGCGCGGCTTCTTAACGTCAAAGGCCAGCGACTTTTTGATCTGTTCCGTTGCCTCCGCATGTTTTCCTATCACGCGCAGGGCGTTTCCCAGGGATATGTGCGCATCGATAAATGAGGGCGCAAGAGAAAGTGCGCGGTTATATGCAGCGATGGCCTGGTGCAGGTCTCCTGCCTTCCCGTAAGCACTGCCCAAACCATACTGAGCAAGTTCAGCCTCAGGGCTCTTGCGTACCGTGTCGGTCCAGAGCGCCATGCTGTCTTTCCATACGCTGCAGCGTTCATAGGTCAGCAGCGCAAAGCATGCGGTAATAATAATGCTGCAGCAGACACCAGCCGTTAATTTCCAGCGGGCACTTTGATTGCATAGTGCCACGATCCCGGTCGCAAGCAGTGCCAGCAGTCCCAGCGAAGGAATATAGGCAAACCGGTCCGCTACAATGCTATTGCCAAACGGGATCACCTTGAGCCCGGGCACGAGCGTAATGAAGAAAAACAGGGCGTAAAAGGTCATTACCCTGCATGTTCGAAAATAAAAAACAGCGGCAGCGCAGAGCGCCACGCAGATACACGAGATGCACGAGAGCGGAGACAAAAACGCTATGATTTTCGGGTACGGATACAGGGCAGACAGGGTGACCGGGAAAAGGGTCTTGAGGATATAGAAAAAGTAGCTGTAATACACAATAAATACCTTTTCCGCCAGTGAGTAACTCACCTCTATGTCCACCCCGCCGCCGGTCTGCTGAACATACAGCGTAATGCCGCCGAATATCAGGCTGATGAGTATGAATGGTATTTTATCCCGCAGGACCGACATCCCGCGTCGATTGAGCAGCAGCACATCATAGGCAATCATCATAATGGGCAGGGTTATCCCGGCAGGCTTTGACAGCAGCGACAGCAGAAATAAAAGGAGGATACCGCAATACCGTGCTATGGTTCTGCGCCTGCAATAAAAAATATACCCAATGAAAGCAGACAGAAAAAACACGGCTGACAGCACATCTTTTCGTTCCGTTACCCATGCCACTGATTCCACATGCAGCGGGTGAACCCCGAACAGCACTCCGCTCAGCAGGGATACCAGCAGGTTTTTGCTGAGAAGCATCACCAGAAAAAAGACCAGCACGCTGTTTATGCAGTGCAGGATGGTATTGTTGAGATGATAATAAAACGGGTTAAGCCGGATCAGAGAATACTCAATAGCAAAGGATAGAAACACCAGCGGGTTATAGGTTGCCTGATAGGTGCGGGTAAACAGCTCCCTGATGGCGGGGAAAGACAGGTTTTTTATCAGGGGATTGTTTGCAACATACTCCTGATCATCCCAGTCAACAAAATCATTGCGCAGCGAGCCGCTGTAGGCGGCCAGCGTGATTAACACCAGAACACAGGGCTGAGCATACAACGCGTGCTGTTTGCGATACTGCGGTATTCATTAAAACGCGACGAGGGTTAAAAGCGAAGGGTTTTCTGCCAGGATTCCTTGAGGTCAAAGATACCTGCATCTATGACAATGGTGTCATTGAGTCCAATAATCCTGAACTGCGGGTCCTTCTCGACAATGCCGATTTCTGCAAAAACATTTCCCTTCATGCAGCGCTCAAAGTCTTTCCGGTCATCCGGTGCAACCGTCACCACAAACCGGCTCTGGCTCTCGGAGAAAAGCAGGAAATCATTGCGCGAGATTTTTGCGGCGGGCACTTTTTTCAGGTCAACAGTCATGCCCAGCCCGCCGGAAAACGCTGTTTCCGCCAGCGCCACCCCCAGCCCGCCGTCCGAGCAGTCGTGGCAGGATCGCACCAGCCCCCGGGACATGGCTTTGCCCAGGCTCCGGTAGAGCTTAAGCGCCTTTTTTGCGTCTACTGCAGGCACCTGGGCGCCAATGCTGTTATACAATGAAAAATACTCAGACCCTCCCAGCTCATCACGGGTCTCTCCCAGCACATACACCAGGTCTCCGACTGACTTGGCATCCATGGTAACGGCCTTGCGCACATCATCAATTTTTCCGATTATGGAAAAGAGCACGGTCGGCGGAATTGATATTTTAAGAGCGCCGATGATATAATCATTCTTCATGCTGTCTTTTCCCGAGATCAGGGGAATCATGTAGGCCGTGGCATAATCATAGAGCGCCATGTTGGCGCGCACCAGCTGGGCCAGTTTATATTCAGCATCAGGATTTTTTTCTGACGGCAGCGGATCGCACCAGCAGAAGTTGTCAAGCCCGGCGATACCCTCAAGGCTTCCCCCCACGCAGAGAAAATTTCTCAGTGCCTCATCAATAGCGCAGGCAACCATGTGGTAGGTGTCCAGGTCGCTGTAGCGCGGGCAGATGCCATGGCTCACGACCACTCCCTGCAGGCTGTCAAGCACCGGCCGCAAGACCGCTGCATCTGACGGGCCGTCATTGGCGACCCCGGAGAGGGGTTTAATCACGCTTCCCCCCTGCACTTCGTGATCATACTGTCGCACCACTGCTTCCTTGCTGCAAATGTTCGGCCGCGCGAGCAGTTTTTTCAGCAGCGGCGTGCTGTCGACCGGGTCAGCACATTCCGGGTCCTGGTGCTGGGGCGGCTTCCACACGGCAAGGAGCTGCATGCGGGGGAGCCCTGCATGGAGAAACTGCATATCCAGGCAGGCGACGGTTTTCCCGTCATATAAAATGTGGAAATTGCCGCTGTCGGTAAAATGGCCGAGGACCGTTGCTTCCACGCCCATGTTCTGTGCCAGGGTCATAAACTCTTCACGCTCTCCCGGCGGCACTGCCAGGGTCATGCGCTCCTGCGCTTCTGACAGGAGAATCTCCCAGGGCTGCAGGCCTGCATATTTAAGAGGGGCGGCTTTCAGATCCAGCTCGCAGCCGTTAGAGTACTGGGCCATTTCTCCCACCGAAGATGACAGGCCCCCGGCCCCGTTATCAGTGATGCAGCGGTAGAGGCCGCGATCGCGCGCAATAAGCAGAAAATCGATCATCCGCTTCTGGGTAATCGGGTCTCCTATCTGCACTGCCGTCACCGGAGAGCCTTCATGCAGCTCTTCAGAGGAAAACGTTGCGCCGTGGATACCGTCTTTTCCAATGCGGCCGCCGGTCATGACAATCAGGTCGCCCGGCCGCACCTCTTTGGTATGCGAAGGCTCGCCGAGAATCTCTCGGGGCATGATGCCGGCAGTTCCGCAATAGACCAGGGGCTTTCCCAGAAACCGGTCATCGAACACGATGCTGCCGTTGACGGTCGGAATCCCGCTTTTATTGCCGCCGTGCTCAACCCCTTCCCGCACGCCTTCATAAATTCGCCGGGGATGCAGGATGCGCGGCGGCAGCGTCTTCTTCATAAAACGGCGAGGCAAAGCAGAACACATCGGTGTTGAAGATGAGGCGCGACCCCTTGCCCGTGCCCAGCGGATCGCGGTTCACGCCGACAATGCCGGTGAGCGCGCCGCCATAGGGGTCAAGTGCAGACGGGCTGTTATGGGTTTCCACTTTAAAAACCAGGTTGTAGTGATCATTCCAGGAAATGATGCCGGCATTATCGGTGAATACTGAAACACACCAGTCACGGTCGCCAAGCTTTGACCGCACCTTCCGGGTTGCGCCCCTGATATAGGTATCAAACAGGCTGTTGATGACTGTCTGCTGCCCCCGCTCATCAGCGTACTCAATCGCGGCGTTGAAAATTTTGTGTTTGCAATGCTCCGACCAGGTCTGGGCAAGTGCTTCCAGCTCCACATCGGTTGCCCGTGCCCCGAGGCCAACCTGCTGCCGCTGCGCGCGAACATCCTCCCGGGCAAAATAGGCCTGCAGCACCTTCATCTCGGCAAGACTGAGCGCCAGCAGCCGCTCCCTGCTGATGCGCACAAGCTCTTCATCAGAACCATTAAGATCAATCTCCTCCACCGTAAGGGCCGCGCTTTCCCTGACCCGCGGAGCTTTCGCCGGAACCCCCCGCTCATAATCAAACGCTGCGCGCGAAAATATTTCAAAATGCTGTATCAGCTCATTGGCCAGCAGGTCTTTAGCAATGTGCTCTGCCCCGGCCCGGTCAAGATCCCCGCAGATGAGATACTGGCGCGAGGCATAGACCTTTTCATCAATGCCGGGGGATCTGGCTGAGCAGCAGCGCCAGCGCCTCCCGTGCGGTCCGCCCCACATTGTCAGTAACACCGGGCCTGAGGCCTACCTCGATGAGCCAGTCAAACTCCCTCGCCAGAGGCCGGTCAATCAGGTATTCCTGAATGACGGGATCGGAAAACGGCCCTGCAGCCAGTGCCGTAAGCTCTTCGCTGCTCAGATCCATGTCCACGGTATAGACTTCAATAGTGCGCACCGCTGCTACCGCCATGTTGAGGTCATCCTTAATCCTCTTGCGCACTTTTTCTCCCAGCGCATCCCTGATATCAGATTTAAATCCCACTTCAATACGGTGTGCCATAAATTCTATTTTCCCTAACCCGGATAAGCCGGAACTAAATACTTTTTATGTATGGCCACAGAAAACACAGAATAACACTGAAGTAAAATCATGAGAAATGAGTCGTACTTCTGTAAACTCGGTACGTTCCGTGGCTAAAACAATTCATGGCCGATTTTTGATCATTCAGATTGAAGTTTGTGTTTGTTTCGTGCTTGTATTCGTGTTTCAATTTTCTTGCCAAAAAACACGAAAATAACAACTAAAGGACTAACGGGATATAGTGCTGCCCGCTGCGCGACCAGCCTGCTACCGGATTCAATATGTTTCTATTATTGGCTCGCCCCACAGCCCGATGCTTGACGGCGCACTGGGTTGCGGGCCCGGTTCAACGGCAAAAGTAATTTCAACTGTCATACCAGAAAATCGTGACATATCAAGCGTAATCTCATCCCCGGCGCGTTCCCCGGCAGTCTGCCGGCCAGGGAGGTACTGCAGATAGATGGTCCGCGGCCGCAAAAAATGGCTGCGCGGTTTTAAAAACGACATCTGCTGGTCTGCCCCGGCCATTCCTGCTGCATCAAACATGTTCTCTAACAGGTTATTATTCAAATAAATTTTAAACAGTGCCCCGCCCCCTCCCGCCTCAATAGCCGGCGGCAGCTGTGCCAGAGAAAACCTGAGCCGGCATGGCTGGTGCGGAAGACCGAGGCGAAAGGTTGCACGCGTACTTGCCGGCTGCGCAAGCGCGCGTTGAGAGCCGCCGGCCATATTCAGGGAGCCTGTCTTTATTCCGTTGCCTGGTATCGGCCCGCTGTACTGTATCTGTGCCCCGCTGAAATTATCTATAAAATTATAATACCTTGCTCCTCTTTTTTCAGGGGCATACTGCGGCTCCCGCTTGAGCACGCAAAGCCTCATGGCTCTCATGTAGAGCAGGCTGTAATAGTCAACTGAATCAATAACCGTATAGCGGTCAGTACAAAAATATTTCAGATAATAGAATCCGGACGGGACCGGCGAACTGCTTATAAGATACTGCGCATCCATTGCCGGCAGCAGCTCTTCAAACCACCAGGGAATATCATATTTCTGCGGGACAATATCGGCGGGGTGCGCGCGGCAGTAGTCCATATTGTGCCAGCAGTCAAAGGGAAAGCCTGCCGACAGGGTGCGCGCGGGTATGCCGCTGCGGAGAAGCCGGTCCCCCAGTTTCCATCGCGTCTCATTGAAGCTTAAGAAATCCTGTGTTCCCATAAAACAGAGTGCAATAAAGCCTGCAAGCAGGGGAACAAAATATTTTTTCTGCATGTCCCGCTGCTTTAAAAACTCAAGGCCGCAGAGAATAAAAAAGGGTACCATGACCAGATAATAGCGGGTAAATTTATAGCGCACGATCAGCAGGTACAGCACCTGCAGCACCCCCATGAGCAGAAGCATGGACAGCGGTGAGGCAGCTGCCCGGCGGGATATGTTTTTTCGTTCTTTGACGAAACCGTAGATGAGGGTTAAAATTGAAAATATCGCGAGGAAATCAATAATCTTATAGAAGAGCTGCAGCGCATGATCTGCCCCGCGATAGCCGTATTCGGAGACATAGGCAAAATGAAAGCCGTTCATCCAGGTGTATACCGAAGAATAAATCCCGGCGTGTTCCAGCAGAAATAATACCACGCCCGCAGTACAGAACAGAAGCAAGTACGATGTCTGTCTTGGCCGCAGCCACGCACCCGGTGCCGGCAGCAGGGAGAGGCTGAACGGGATGAGGCATAAGCCCGTAAACTCTAAGATAAGAAACGGCCGGTGCAGGGCTTTGGATAACAGGCGCAGGGGGTTTTTCAGATCTTCAATCATCCACTGCCACTGCTGGAGCGAAGAGTCCGTCGGTCCATGGATGGCATTAAACCAGTAGCTGTAAACGGCAAATACGATTACCGGCAGCGCTAGCGCCACGGCTGCCTGCAGCGCTGCTCTATCCCGCCTCCTCCCGATGCTCGCAAAATAAAGCGCTGCCCCTGCGGCCAGCAGAATCCCCTGCTGCCTCACCAGCACTGCCAGGGCGGTAACAACAGAGCCGAGCACAAGACACCGGATACTCTCCCGCTGTGCCCCGCGATAATAGAAAAAGAGCGCTGCCAGCATCAGGCTTAAGAAATGGTGATCGGTGAAAAAGGTAAAAAGCAGGGGAAAGGAAAACGGGTTGAAGACCAGCAGCAGGCACAGGCACAAAGACTTTCCGGGCTCCCAGCCGGCTTCGCGCAGCAGCAGATAGAAAAAGACCATGCCGATACAGCTGATGGCGAGCGTTGAAACTACCAGGGTATTGGCAGAAAATCCCAGCACCCAGCAAAACAGGCTGCCCCAGAGAACCTGAAAAACAAGGCTGGGGCTTGTCCAGGGAGTAAATTTCATCTGCCCGGTCTGATAAGAACGTCTCTGCCGCGCGGATGTAGGACCAGTCATCATCCAGAGGATAGATGGTGTAGAGGCGTGAGAAGATAATGAGCAGCAGGTAACACAGGAGAAGAAATGCACAGCATATAAAATCAGCAGTACTGAAAAGAGTTTCTTTTTTCCACTCCGTGCTACCCCGTCAGTAATGAAAACATCTACCAGATTGTTGAAAAAGCAGTTTTCTCCCAGGCTGATCAAAAACATCCGGATGCAAGGCGCGCGAAATCAAGAGGAATGAGGCGTACGGTACTGTACGTCGCAATGACGAAGGATGAGCGCAACGAAGCAGATGGGTGTTTTTCAACAGCCTGCTACAGGATTATTTTAATATCGTATTGCCCGGTGCAGTTCAAGAAGTTTTTCCTTGTACGTCCACGCGGAACAGTCCCTGGTTACTGGTACCAAGCCACAATACCGCATCATTTTCAAACGCAATCGAGGTGATGCCGCCGGGGGCTGATTTTCCCGCAAAAAGAAATTCGCACCAGGTGCTGCCGTCACGCACAAACAAGCCCCGGTCACGGCCCGCTATCCAGAGCCTGCCCTGTTTAGTCCCATGCCGCGGCTGAGAGGCTTCCCCTGGCAACCGGCAGAGCTATCGGCTGCCATCCCGAAGCGCTGTATTGATACAGGCCGGCGGGGCCTGAAAGATATGCAGCATTGTTGTGATCAAAGAGGATGCGGTTCAGGTACGCATAGCTCAAGCTCAAAGAGGGGACAGCAAGCAACACCAGTTGCTTATTCTGAACAGTAACCAGTGCGCTGCGCGCTCCTCCCTGAATCCTGCCGCTCGTTCCGGTAATCCAGAGCTTGCCCCGGTGGTCCTGAAATACTTTCAACGGGATAAAATCAGCAGGTATAGTGCTCAATCTCGATTTTTACCCAGTTTCCCGATGATCCGCAGTATATGCCATCCGCAGCCACTGCCAGTACCTGCCCCCGGTCGCTTTTTTCAAGATGCAGTACTTTCCGCTCGATAAAAAAGCTGTCCTGCTCCCAGTTGCCGCTTCCCGTAAAAACATACAGTCCCTTGTCAGCCCCTGCCGCATATATCCTGCCGCTAACGGCAATCCCCGCCCCTGCTCGCTTGCCGGGCATGGCCGGAAGCTCTTTTATGGTTTTACCCATGCACTCAACCAGGCCCGAAGCCAGCAGCGCGTATCTTCGGCCGCCTTCGTCTGCGAGCATGGCAATGACATGGTTGTCAGGCATCAGGCCGCGAGTCCGATAGGCCTTAATGTGCAGCCCGTCAACAGAGGCAAGGCCCTGTGCCGTTCCTGCCCAGATGGTATGCCCGGCATCAGATTTCAGCGTGTAGACGCTATTTGAGGGAAGCCCGTCCGCGGTGGTAAGATAGGTCCACTGATCAGTGCCGTCTGAAAATGCTATGCCGAGCCCGTCATGAGCGCCGGGGCTGTCACCGTGGGCGACAAAAATCCGCTTGCCGGTGCCTGGCGCGACCGTTTCTATGCGATTATCCTTGAGGCCCCTGCCCGTCCCCAGCCGCCCGCGATCAAAATACCACTGCCAGCTGCTGCCGTCATAACCATATAAGCCCTGCTCAGAGCCAATCCATTTCGTGCCGCTGCTGTCAACCGCGATGCACAGTAAATATCTGAACAGCGGGGGAACCTTTGTATTGGCAGTCAGGACATCCTTATGAAAAATTTCCCACGTATCATTTCTCTTGTAATGGGAGAGAGCTTTTTCCTTCACAAACCACATGGTGCCATCAGTATCCCGTGCAATAGCGCGCACCGGACGGCGGGCAAATTCGTGGCTGTCGTTAAACGGCTCCCAGATTCCATTGGTAAAGCGCATGATGCCGCGTTTTGTTCCAGCATACAGTGTTCCATCGCCACCCTCGGCAAAAGCGGTGGCGGTCTGATCGAGAAGTCCGTCAGCTGCGCCAAAGCAGGTAAAACGCTCCCCGTCAAAACTGGCTATCCCCTGGTCGGTTCCCAGCCAGAGGATGCCGGAAGTGCTATACCATACGCACAGCACATTATTGCTGGGCAAGCCGGAAGCAACCGTATAGACCGCATACTGGCCGTTACGCCGGTTAAATTTGAGCAGCCCGCCCGGGGTTGCGGCCCAGATAGCATCTGCGCTGCCAAAGGCCAGATCGCGCACCTCATCCGCGGCTGTCATGCAGGTAATGGCCGGGAGCGGCAGATTGACTTGTCTTTACCGCCGTATCTTCACATCCGCACCACAGCAAACAAGAGAGCAATAGCCAGACCCCTGTTTTGTGTCCATACATTGGCAGCACTGTACGTATCACCGGCAACAGCATAGTTATTTGAATTCCAGTTTGTTATGAAAGTAATAATCTTCGTCCAGCAGCTTAAACATGACTCCCCCGTCCATGGTGTTTGCCACCGGGTTTCCCGTGAGGTACAGCAGTGTCGGGGCAAGGTCGGCAGGATGCAGGGACAGGGGAGCGATCCCGGGGAGGATGTGAACCCCGGCAGCATAGAAAAAGCCGGCGGCCGGATACTGCGCTGCCCCGGGGAAATAGCTCCGGTGCGCGGGCAGCCCGCGCCTGCTGTTGCTTTCAGACACAATCATAAAGATGCCCTGCCTGCTGCGGGCAGAAAGCAGTATCTGCAGGAGCTGATCAATAAAGATATAATAATTTTTAATGAGCGCTTCTTGTGTGGTTTGGGGAAGCGTGCTCGATGTCAGCTGCTGCTGCCACTGGCCGAGCCCGGAGAAATAAACAAACAGATGATAATCGCTGTGCAAAGCTATGGCAGAGACAGCCGCCTGCATGCTGCGCACATCAGCTGCCATAGAGGACGCAAGCTGCTCCAGAAGCCCGTTTGAAAGTGCTTCGCCCCCGGTTACGGCTGTTGCCAGCAATGCGGCACGTGTATTCTGTTCCGCCTTTTGTATAGCGTTCGAGCCCTGCCCCGGCACTCCCGGTCCCGCAGGTGAGCCGGCCATTAGTGCTGCTGCTGGAACGACAATATTTTCTGCAGGCTCCTGCGGATATGACAGGGGAAACCCGATTACTATTGAGCGCTGCCCCCGGGCAGCAAGAACCTGCCAGACCGGCGTCTGCACGGCGCTGACTGATCCGGAGCGCATCAGCTCGCCGGTATCGTTAATGCCGTGCTTCTCCGGGAAGCACCCGGTGACAAGCGACGCAAGAATTGCCGTGTCAGTCTTAAAACCCGCGCTGATAATATCTCCATAGGAACCCTGCTGCTGAAACAGGCTGCTCAGGCATGGAAGCTGTCCGCTTCTGTGTAAGGGGATGCTGTCATCCCAGGAAAAGCCGCTGATGCAGACCATTGTTAGCTCTACGCCGGTTGCGGGAGGAGGCTGCTGCGGACGAATAAGAAGTCCCAGCACCAGAAGCAGCACCCCTCCTGCAAGGGCAACCATACAAAGGGCGGTCCGGGAGCGTGATCTTTTTGCCGATGCAGTGCTATGCAGGCTCATTAAAAATCTCTCAGAAAAATATCAGTGACGACGAGCTTTCCTGCGTTGTGAAGATAGCGAAAGCGTATTTTCTTAATGGTCATTGGTTCCGGCAGTTGAACGCGCGTCACATAGGTGTTTATCGGAAACAGATAGCGTGAATATCCCCGGTATATTATTTCACGCACCATAGCTGTCTCGCTGAAGGTGTGTTTGATATAGGTGCGTGCTTTTGGACGGAGAGATGAATGCTCGGCCGTGTCAATGCCTGCCCGTAACAGGTAATCAAACGGGCGGCCCGTCTGGTCATAAACCGTCACCTGTGCCACGGGCGTGCCCTGGCTGATTGAATAGCTGTAGGTGAGGAACGTGAGCACATCCAGGGCTATCGCGGGCTGCGCAGAGGAGCAGTAAAACCAGGTATCTTCGGCCGGCTTTGCAACGCTCGCATCACGAGCATCAAGGTGATAGATATGTCCAAACGGTATCGAATTGCGATACGCGCCCAGAATAACAAGATGGGTGAGTAAAACAGCGCCCGCGACGCCACAGAGCAGCGGTGTCAGGGCGTTGAGCAGCCGTGCTCCGGCATCGGGCCGCAGGAAAAAACGGATCAGCAGCAGGAAAAGAGCGGCCAGCAGCATAAAGGCAGCCAGCGTTACTGCCGCTTCCAGCGGATTTTTAAAGAGAACGGCATGGATGAGGCGGTCGGTAAAAAAATTCTCATTGCTCCACTGGGCGGTAAAAAGAGATCCCGCCTTCTCGGGAAAAACAAAGAGCTGCTGAAGGATGAGCTCCCCTATGGTCAGCGGCTTATCTATAATCCGTGCCGGCTCGGGAATGCCGTAGGGGACACTATTGACCCGGTATGCACCCATTAAAAAAATATTCCAGACGGCGGCAAATGACAGCAGCGCAACGATAAACTCGCGGGAGAGGTATTTTTTCTCTTCTGCTTTTTCTATCAGGGCTGCAAGGCCCGGCACCAGGAAGGGGATCAGCTCAATAAAAAAGCGGTTGGAAAAACCAATGCCCGTCCACCACACCGACCAGGCGCTGTAAATATAGGTATGCAGAACCGCGCACACCATGGCGAGCACGCCGAAGGCCCGGTCTTTTTTCATGAGCAGCCAGAGGCCCAGCGCCGCGGGCAGCAGCAGCGGCGACCAGGCAAACAGGCCGTGCTGGGCGGTAGAAAACAGGGTGCCGAAAAAGTTCGGGTGCAGCCAGTCAAAGTAATCACCGATTTCCTGGTAGGGCCCGCTCCACCAGTGCCCGGAGATGCATTTCCAGATGGTAAGCTGGGGGCTGAATATAAGGACGGCTGCCAGCATGCCCGCCAGCGGCCTGATTATGGTGCGGATAACAGCTTTTTTTAACCGCAGGCACTGAATAATATCCCACGCCGGGAACAGGGCGAGAATGGCATTGGTCGGCCGGATGAGGCAGAGTATGCCGCCGATACTGCCGAGCGCGATCCAGTCTTTCCAGGTCCTGGCGCCGAGGGTGCGTTTCCAGTAGAGAAGGAACAGCGCCGTAAAGAAGGTGTTGAACGGGTGCGGCCAGCCGTTCCAGCAGAAGGTAAAGAAGACAAGCGGCGAGGCCAGCCAGCAGCCGATTGTTGCCAGCAGGCTGGTGCTGCGGGAGAAAAATTCCCGGCACAAAAGGTAGATGAGCAGCACGGCAGCCAGGCCAAAAAAAGTTGAGGACAGGCTGACCATGAAGAGATAGGGAAAGGTCATGCCGTTGGGGGCATGGTATGATCCCAGCAAAGCCATCACCCGCGCCAGCAGTTCTCCCGCAGCAAAAAAAGGCACTTCCAGCAGCGGCACGCCAAGGTACCGTGCCGAGTTGAGGGTGGCAGGATTGTAAAATCGATATGCATTCTGAAGATACAGTTCATTATAAAAGTTCAGGTCGAAATCTTTTACCACGGACACGAGAGTGGCCAGATATTGAAAAGCATCATGGATAATGTTCACCTGAAAAAGCACAAAAAAACATGCGGCAAAGGGGACCATAAACAGCGCGCATTCAAGACGCGCCACCGGGAGAATGCACAGCGACCGCAGAAACACTATGGTCCGGTAACAGACGAGTGCCAAGGCTATGGCGACAAGAAAGAAGGGAATGGCCGGCACCGGAACGATAAAAACAATGCCGGCGAAGTTCAGCAGCATGAGGGGGCTGAGAATGACGGCAAGGCGTTCTTGCGCATCTTCAGCAGGCAGGGAATTTTTTGCAACAAGCAGCATGCCCCGGAAAAAACCATAGAGCAGAATAAGGCCCGCCGGGATGCTGTATAACAGAAGCCCCGGATAATATGCAATGCTGCGGGTGAATAATAAGGGCAAAAACAGCCCCAGCGTAAAACCGGGGAGAACCCAGGTTCTCATTGCAACCTTCCAGCCAGTGTGCGGCACTATAGTATTTTTCAACCCCGGCATAAATTCCTTACCAACTGCTGGCAGCCCCTTTTTTAAGGGATGCTATGGTACGCTGAACCTGAAGTTCCTGCTCCGTATCACCCTTTTTTGCGGTACAGACCGGCGAGCGCCTCATACGCCTTCACATAGTTACTACATAGCCCCGCTGCATTGACCTGGCTGCTTCGGGTTGCGCGCTGCCTTTTTTCATCCGCCGTGTTCTAATTTTTTAATTGCCGCTTCAAGCTGCTGCTGTTTTGCCGCATCCCGCTCTACCTCAAGAGCCTTGCGCAAACAGCGCAGGCTCTCCTGCTTGTTGCCCTGGCCGGCGAAAATCAACGCCAGCTCCCGGTAGGCGTCCGTGTAATCGGGCTGCAGCCGGATGGTTGTTTCAAATTCCCTGATAGCTTCTGCAACTTGACCGAGCTTAAGGTGTGTTTTGGCAAGATTGAAGCTTACCCTGCCATCCGGCTTACGGTTGCTGCTGAGGGCAAACAGCCATCCTGCTGCTGTATAGTCTGCCTTCTGAAAATATACGATGCCGAGATTGTTCAAGGCTTCAGCAAGGGCCGGATTCAGTTCTACCGCTTGCTTAAGCTCTACCTCGGCATTCTTGATATCCCCGAGCACTCCATAGGCTCTTCCCAGGTTATTGTGAAAGATAGCATGCTCGGGCCTGAGGCGCACCGCCTCCTGATAGTGCACCAGTGCTGTCTTGTAGTCTTTGATTTTTAAATACTCTGTCCCCAGATTGTCATGCCCCCGCGCGCACTCCGGCGCTGCCTTCACCACCGAGGTCCACAGGGTCATGGGGTCTTTCCAGTCCCGGTTCCGCACGACAGTGCGTACTGAAAACAGCAGAAGGATGCAGGCAATAAGCGCAACCCAGCTATTTGCTTTTTCGCTGCAGTACATAGTGCCACAGGGGCGAAAACAGAATAACAGCCCCGGCAAGCGGAAGGTACAGGTAGTGTTCTGCCATGAGCTCATGGTGCGGAAAAATCTGGCACACCGGCAAAAGAGTGATGAAAAACCACATGCCCCCGAAAAATATCCAGACGCGTCCTTGCAGCGAGCGCAGCACAAACCAGATGCATGCTCCCACTATCAGTGCTGCCCCGATAACGCGCGGCTCCAGAAACGAGGTGGACAGCGGAAACGAATTGTATGAATAGTCTGCATGAAGCACAACCGGCAACAGGATCAGCTTTATATAATAGAAGATAATGCGCACCATCGTGGCAAAATTGCTGACCGCGCTTCCTCCGTAGAAGTTTTTAACCAGCGATGGATAGTGTACAAATATTTTATCATAGAAGAAAAAAGCGCCAACAATTCCCAGCGGCACATACAGCTTCCAGTATCTGGTAAACATCCCGGTAAACGATCCGGTTATTTTAGTGAGCACAGCTCCCGGGAGCGTTTGACGCTCCATGAACGTATGGACGAAATCATAGAGCACGCATATTAGCGGCAGCGTCACCGCCATTTCTTTTGAACCCAGCGACAGGAGGAAGCAGCCAATGATGGCTGCGGGATGCCATTTCCGCGGCGCCGTGCGGTAGCTGATAAAATAGTAGAAGGCAAGCAGGTAAAAAAGCGTCACCAGTATATCACGCCGCCCTGAAATATAGGTTACGCTGTCGGTGGCAACCGGATGGGCGAGAAACAGGAGCGCTCCGACAAGGGAAACAGCGACATCCCGCATGAGCATGCGCAGCACCAGGAACAGTATAAAGGCAGTTACCGCATGATAGATACCGTTGGAAAGATGATAGGCAACCGGAGTCAGGCCTGACAGCGCATAGTCAACCATGTACGTGAGAAACCGCACCGGCCGGTAGATGGGCTGGCCGGTCTGTAATCCAAGAACCAGCGGGATATGGGTAAAACTTTTTATTACGGGGTTTTCTACAACGATGGGCAGGTCATCGAACACAAACTGGTTTGACAGGCTGTTGCCATAAAGAATAAGCGAAGCGCATACCAGCACGAAAAAGACCAGGATAGTTATTTTCCGGGGGTTTTGGTTAGTTACCGGAGGGCGTGTTATCTGCTGCTGGAGTACCGGGGAAACCGTCTTCCGTTTTTTTTTGCTCATCACTTTTTAGTTTGCATTTCATTCAGCGATTTTCTCAGCTGTATAGCTTCGCTTCGCTCTTCATCAGACATCGACCCCATGAGTTTATCCAGTTTTTCCAGGTCCCGTTCAGCCTGTTTTTTGACCAGATCGCTGCTATCGTTTTTAAGCACCTGCATCGTCTTTTGCGCCCTGTTCAACAGGTCTTTACCGGTCTCACCCTTCTTCGGCGCATAGCGCGGCTTCTCCGGTTTTGGCTCGGAGGCGGGGACTGGCATCGTGACATCGGTCTTTTCACTTGAGCGCTGCGCAGCGCCTTCATGTAAAAACAGCTCTACTGAGTCATTTGCGTCGGTATTCGTGAGCAGGACCTTTTTTTCGTCAATCTCTTTCAGCAGATAGCCCTCTATATAATCGCCGGTCATGTAAACATCAGCATCTTTCCCTGAGCCTTTTTTGATAGAATTTTTTATGACCGCCTTCCTTTCATTGCCAACGATCACGGTTCCCATGAGCTTTATCTGTTTCAGGTCAATCTTTGAAACCGCCTTTTTTGCTTCGTTGGCCTTGCTGTCAGTCTTTTCCATGATCCATTCTTTTCTATCCGGGCTGAAAAGATTTTTCTTGGAGATCAAAGAATACGGCTCATCAGCAGCTCCTGCATTTATACATACTGCAATCAAGCTGATTCCAGCAATAACTGCGGGATTGAAAAAGTATTTAAGTTCTGTTCTCATTACCGTTCAAACCTCTATTGTGGTAGCCGCAGGCTCCC
>CAWDOY010000027.1:0-12295 GCA_963803975.1 uncultured delta proteobacterium | reverse complement strand
TAAACCGTATCTTTGTAGCGCCCGCATTACATGGCATAGTGAGCCACAACAAAGCTTGAGTAATGGCCGCTGCCGGAATATCGGGACACAGCAATCTACTTGCTTTGCAGTTGATTAATCAGTTCAGGTATTATGCGGTTCAGGTCGCCGATGAGGGTTTCGGCAATCATGCTTTCTTATTTCTTAAGCACTGCGCGGCCTTTCTCCGTGAGTCGGTATTTCTGGAGACGGCTTTGAGGTTTATCAGGGATGGTCGGTTCGATAAAACCTGTTTCTATCGCTGGTTTCAAATACCGTTCTTCAAAGTTTGCGCGCCCTTTTAATTGCAGTATATCCTGTATTTGTTTACGCGACATTTCCCCGCGTACAACAAGGACAATGCGTTGAATTTCTTCTGTGACTTGTCCTGTGACTTGTCCTGTGACTTGCCCTGTGACTTGCCCTGTGACTTGCCCGGACCCTGCGACGAATAGTAGCGACAAACCCGTCAGGCAGCGAGAACTCCGGCTCCAGCAGTCCGGCAGCCCTGCAGCGTTTAATCATATCACGCGTGCCGGTGCCCATGCGCTCGATATATTTGGTAAGATACAGCGACTCAGCCAGGAGCGGATTGGCGGGGATCGAACCATGCGGTTCACGCAGTTTCTGCAGTGTGAGCGAAGGCGGCAACGTGCCGGGGTTCCAGACCTCCAGACGGTCGGCGAAAAGCATCACCTGTACACTGCCGTTGCTGGTGTAGTCGCGGTGCGCCACCGCGTTTACAATAGCCTCGGCTACCACCTCACGGGGAATTTCATATTCCACCGGTGCCTGGGACTGTCCTTGCGGGTGCCTACCCACAGATTGATCTTGGACATGACGAAATCCACAGACTGATCAACGAGGTCAAAGACTGTTCCCTTGTACACCTGATAGGACGGAATCGGTTTCGCTGCGTCCGTTCCATGAAAGTGCGCGCATTTGACTTCCGAAGAAATCAGAAAACGCTGGGGTTGTTTTCCGAACAGCAGAACCGCGGCATGGGAAGGGCGTCCGTCATCAAGCAGATTCAGATGGGTCAAAACCTCTAAGGGTTCAGCCTCTTCCGGCAAGGGAAATCCCCTGGCTTTGCGGGCATGGCGCAGGAACAGGCTGATCCGTTCTTCCGAGAGGTCAGATAAAACAGCATTGCGGCAGAACGTGGCATCAAACGGCCCGGTGCGGATCAGTTCCTGAACCTCCAGAGAGTCAACAAGACTTGCGTACACCGATCCGATCAGTTCGGCGGTTGTAGCGAAGCGGCGGCGGATGAGCTGGGCTCCGGCCTGTCGGATAAGCGCCTGCATTTTAAGGTGCCGTTTTGTATCGACTATGCCTTTGACAAAAATCAGACGCTGCTTGCCCGCTATGGTAGCTCTCTCAAATTCACGCTCAGTCGGAGACAAACCATCGGCATTCTCAGAACCGTAGTCGTTACCGAAAAGCCCGATATACACGTCGCAACGGTCCACTTCGGCCAGGTAAACATCATCAGCGCGACGGTCAGATGCAGGCAAATCTTCAAACAGAAAGACATCAAAGAAGCGCCGTAACAACGCATCGCCATCAACAAAATCACGAACAGCACGGCGTTCAGTCGCAAATTCTTTCTGTACGGAGCTTATAAAGATGCGCTGCTTCTCGCTCATGCTATTGAACCCTCCGTATTCTCGGGCAACACTATTGAAATTGGGGTCAGGCTTAACAATATTGATTTAAGAATTTGTTTCTGAAATGAACCAGCTTTTGTGCCAGCGCTTTATCCGTTTGGGCTCTTTTTTCAATCCGGCTTGCCGCAATGCTCAAGCTGGAAAGGTCGCGTCTAATCATTTCTGCCAGCTCAGTTAACCGTATCCCCTGAAATTCTCTCACCAGCAAGTACACAGGGACGTAGCAATCTACTTGCTTTGCAGTTGATTAATCATCTCAGGTATGATGCGGTTCAGGTCGCCGATGAGGGCAAAGTTCGCAACGCTGACGATGGGGGCCTTGGGGTCTTTATTAATGGCAACAATGATATCAGAGCTCTGCATGCCGGCAAGGTGCTGCACCGCGCCGGAGATGCCGCAGGCAATGTAGAGGATCGGGCGCACGGTTTTTCCGGTCTGGCCGACCTGATGATCGCGGTTGATCCACCCCATATCCACCACTGCCCGCGAAGCGCCGACCTCGGCCTCTAAAACAGCAGCCAGTTTTTTTATTAACTTAAAGTTCCCCGCTGCACCCAGTCCCCTGCCGCCTGAGACAATGATTTGGGCTTTTTCCAGCTCTACCGTGCTGCAAGCGCTCTTTTCACGCGCTTGATAATTTCAAGAAGACTGTCTCCTGGTTTTTCTTTCACTTCAACGGGAACTGTCTGCCCGGTCCGCTCAGGTATGCACAGCGCCTGCATCACGCCGGGCCGCACGGTTGCCATCTGCGGGCGGTGGCCGGGGCAGGCGATGGTTGCCATGATGTTGCCGCCAAACGCGGGCCGGGTCTGCAGGAGTGCGCCGTCTTCAGTGCTTATCTCGAGGCCGGTACAGTCCGCGGTGAGGCCGGTGCCGAGCCGGTTGGCGATCCGGGGCGCAAGGTCCCTTCCCATGGTGGTGGCGCCAAAGAGCACGGTCTCCGGCTTGCGCTCTACAATGAGCTCAGCGATGATGCGCGCGTAGGGCAGGGTGCGGTAATGCTTCAAAAGCGGCGCATCGCCGGTATAGACCAGGTCAGCGCCATGGCGGATGAGAAGCGGTGGCAGTGCGGAAATGCCACTGCCCAGAAGAACTGCCGCAACCCCGGTTGAGCGCAGCTGCGCAAGCTCGCGCGCTTTTCCCAGCAGCTCAAGTGTGACTGGATGGACGGTGCTGTCGCGCTGCTCGGCTATAACCCAGATGCCCCGGTAGGAGTCGAGATGTTTCATGCCCGGGCTTTTTTTAGCAGAGAGGATAATAGCTTCAAAGCGGCACGCGTCCACGCATGCCCCGCATCCGGTGCAGGCATCGGTCAGTACCGGGGTTTTGCCTTCAAGCAGTATTGCGCCGAACGGGCAGATCTTAACGCACTGCTTGCACGCTACGCATTTTTCGGGGATCAGTTTAATCATGGCTTACACAATGAAACCAGCACAGAGTTAAAATTAACGACCTCCCCCAACCCCTCCTTTGTAAGGAGGGGAGAAAGACCTTCCCCAACCCCTCCTTGGTAAGGAGGGGAAAGATCATTTAGGTCTCTCCCCATTTTCAAGGGGGAGCAGGAGGGGGTGAATCATTCATGCTTGAGGGATGCTGCTATATGCACAAGCACCCCGTCAACATTTTCAGTAATATCTTTGTTAGTGAAACGTAAAAAATGAATTCCCTGAGATTCGATATATTTTTGCCGCGCAGCATCATACGGTCTTAGCTCTTGCGTAAAATGAGAATCCCCGTCAATTTCTATCGCAAGCTTTTTTTCGGGACAGTAAAAATCTACTATAAATTTTCCAATGCTGTATTGTCTCCGAAATTTATAACCATTGACCTGTCTGGACCTAAGTCGTGCCCAGATTCGTTTTTCCGGCTCCGGCATGTCATTTCGCAATGCTCTTCTTTTTTCTTTTTCCGCGGTTCTGTTAAAGAGCCTTGTCATGAAAGACCTCCCCCAACCCCTCCTTGGTAAGGAGGGGAGACGATACCTTCCCCGACCCCTCCTTGGCAAGGAGGGGAGAAGATACCTCCCCCAGCCCCTCCTTGGTAAGGAGGGGAGCATAATTATTGGATAAAGTTCAGCTCCTTCAGCTTTGCGAGCAGGGTTTTTACCATCTCTTTCTCAGTGCCGGGAATTATCATCCCCTTTTTCTGCTGCTCCGGAGAGAAGATTTTTTCACCCAGGTGGGCGAAGCGGAGAGACCAAGCATGTCATGGGGCACGTCAAGGTCTTTTGCCTGCATGCGGGTGATTTTAGTGCCGCAGCAGGCATCTATAATATTATATAAGGACAGATGCCGGGGCTGGTTGACCTCTCCCGTCACGGTAACAAGCGCCGGCAGCTTTACCTGTACGGTTTCCATGGTGTCCTCAAGAGAGCGCTCAGCGGTCAGGATGCTGTCTTTCAGCGCGAGTTTTGTTGCGTAGGTCACCTGGGGGATATTTAAAAACCCTGCCAGCTGCGGCCCGACCTGCGCGGTATCGCCATCGATTGCCTGGCGGCCGCAGATGATGAGCTGGAACGCGTCAAGTTTGCGGATTGCCCGCGACAGGGTAAAGGCCGTGACCAGGGTGTCAGCGCCGGCAAACGCGCGGTCGGTAAGAAGCACTGCCCGGTCAGCTCCCATGGCAATGGCCTCGGCAAGGGCGTCTTCTGCCTGGGGCGGCCCCATGGTCAGCACCGTAATGCTGCCCCCGTGCTTTTCCCTGAGGTGCAGAGCCGCCTCAACCGCATTCCGGTCTTCCGGATTGACGATGCTCGGGACCCCTTCCCTGATGAGGGAGTTGGTCTTCGGGTCGATCCGCACCTCGTGGGTGTCCGGGACCTGCTTTATGGTCACAATGATGTGGAGGTCTTTCTTCCTGGGCATCTATATTTTTCCGAAAAAAATCTAAACACGTATTCTAACCAGATATAAATGACAAAGGCCAAAGTTCAAATGCCAAATGAATATCAAAACTCAAATGATCAAATGCTCCTTATAAAATTTGGGTTTTATTTTAGTATTTGAACTTTATTTGTCATTTGGATTTTGACATTTGAACTTATTTGGTCAGGATTTAAATTCTTTTGCCTATTACGTTGCGCGCGATAATAAGCCGCTGGATTTCAGATGTGCCTTCGTAAATTTCTATTACCTTGGCATCGCGCAGAAAGCGCTCAACCTTGTAGTCTTTCATGCATCCGTAGCCGCCGTGAATCTGGACCGCTTTTAAAGCGGCGCGCATGGCAACCTCAGAGGCATAGAGCTTGGCCATGGAGCCTTCGGTTGAAAACGGCCGTCCCTGGTCCTTGAGCCACGCTGCCCGGTGCACGAGAAACCGTGCGGCGGCGATTTCAGTCGCCATGTCAGCGATCATCCACTGGATGGCCTGGAAATCCGCTATCGGTTTTCCGAACTGTTTGCGCTCTTTGCTGTATCTGACGGATTCGTCGAGAGCTGCCTGGGCAACTCCCAGAGCCTGCGCCCCGACGCCGATTCTCCCGGTATCAAGTGTGGTGAGGGCGCTGGTGAGCCCCTCTCCCGGGCTGCCCAGGACATTTTCAGCCGGCACCGCGCAGTTTTCAAAGATAAGCTCGCAGGTGTCAGATCCCCGTATGCCGAGCTTATCCTCCTTCTTGCCAACTGAGAATCCCTTCAACCCTTTTTCTACGATAAAGCACGTGATACCCCGACCCCTTTTCGCGCGGTCGGTTGATGCCATGACCATCACGATGTCAGAGCTGCTGCCGCTGGTGATAAATATTTTGGTGCCGTTCAGGATATAGTGTTTGCCCCGCAGCTCAGCGGTTGTTTCCATCGATGCCGGGTCTGAGCCGGCATTCGGCTCGGTGAGCGCGAAGGCGCCAAGCTTCTGGCCCCGGGCAAGCGGGATGAGGTATTTCTGTTTCTGCTCTTCAGTGCCGAGGAGATGTATGGGATAGGCGCATACCGAGTTATGCACGGCAACGATTATGGCGGTTGATGCGCAGGCCCGGGCAAGCTCTTCAATGATCAGGGTATAGCTCACGGTGTCAAGCCCCGCGCCGCCGTACTCTTTCGGGATGGAAATCCCCATGAACCCGAGGCCAGCCATTTTCTGCACGGCGTCCCGGGGGAACTCCATGGTTGTATCCAGTTCCTGGGCGCGGGGTTCAAGCTCCTGCTGAGCGAACTCCCGCGCCACGTGCCGGGCAAGCTTCTGCTGTTTGGTTAGTTCAAAGTCCATAAATAGAATCTTTTATTTTAATATAGCTGAAAGCCGAACGGCTGAATGCTGATAGCTACGAATTTCTCATCTTTACCAATTTTTCCTCTCCTGTCAATCCCTTTGTCTTCAACTTTGCTTTGATTTTCCGGCGCTGCTCTGCTATTTTCGCAAAAAGCACCGGCGCAGAACAGTGCCGGGCTGGTTCCAACGATTACACATACCTGAGGGTATTATTGATGCGCATACTCGTCATTGAAGATGAACGTAAAATTGCTTCCTTCATCAAGCGGGGTCTCAAAGAAGAAGGATATACGGTTGATACGGCCTTTGATGGTGAAGAAGGCTACCGGCTGACAGCGGAAAACGAGTATGACCTCATTATCCTTGATGTTATGCTTCCTAAAAAAGACGGCATAACGCTGTGCCGGCAGCTGCGCCACGATGGCATAGCTACACCGGTCCTGATGCTTACGGCCAAAGACGCGGTGCAGGATAAGGTGAAGGGCCTTGATTCCGGGGCGGATGATTACCTGACCAAGCCGTTTGCCTTTGCAGAGCTGCAGGCGCGCATCCGTGCCCTGCTGCGAAAGGGCGTGAGGCATGAGACCAGGCTGCAGGCGGGGGACCTGGTGCTTGATGTGGCGGCCCACTCGGCAGCGCGCAGCGGCCACGAGATCGTTCTGACCATGAAAGAGTATGCACTGCTGGAATATCTCATGAGGAATGCCGCGAAAGTGGTTACCAGGACCATGATTGCCGAGCATGTCTGGGAGATTGACTTTGATACCAGCACGAATATCATCGATGTGTATATCAACTACCTGCGCAATAAGATTGATTCGGGGTACGAAAAAAAGCTGATCCATACAATCCGCGGCAGGGGCTACATGATAAAGGACTGATGCTATATGCTGTTCCGCACCATACGGTTTAAGATCATTCTGCTGTACATGGTACTGCTGACGCTGACGATTACCGTGTTCACCATAGTGCTCTATAATAAATTACAGAATGACCTGTACCGCAATGCTGATAACCTGCTGCAATCCCGGGCGGAGGGCATTGAGGATTCCATTGATACCTACTGGGAAGTTGAAAAACTGCAGGTAAAAAAGGCAGGGAAAAAGACCGATGCCGTAAAAAAAATTGATATTGTTAATTTTTCAAAAATTGCGCGGCTCTGGGTCGATGAAGAATCCAACGCGCCTGAGCTGTTGAATATTATCGTGCAGATTTTTGACGCAAAAGGCACCATTCTGGTTTCCTCAAAAAATATCCCCGCCAATATTAAATTTTCCCGGGATTTTTTTACCACCGCCCTGCAGGGAACACACCGCTTTGATACCACCACCTTTGTATTTCCCGACGCCGTAGATCTCAACGTGCGGGTTTTGACCAAGCCTGTTTTTCAGGATAAGGACATCATGTATATCGTGCAGGTGGCCTGTCCTCTGGATACCATACAGGGGGCGCTTGATGACTTTAAGGAAATACTTTTTGTACTGCTGCCCCTGGCCATTTTTGTTACCGGTATCATTGGTGCGTTTCTGGCAAAAATTACCCTCAATCCGGTTGATCGAATCATAAAGACGGTACAGAAAATCACTGCCGAGAATCTTAAATTGCGCATCCAGATGCCCGGCACCCGGGATGAGATTGAAAGGCTGGCTGCAACGTTTAACGACATGCTTGACCGGCTGGAGAAGGCATTCTCCTCCCAGAAACACTTTATTCAGGATGCATCCCATGAGCTGAAGACGCCGCTGACTATTTTACAAGGCGAGCTGGAGGTGACCCTGAAAAGAATCCGCCCGGTTATTGAGTATGAAGAGGTGTTGGAAAGCAGCCTGGAGGAGATACGGCGGATCAGCAGCATTGTGGAAAATTTATTACTGCTGGCCCGCGTCGAAGATCAAACAACAGGACTTGACGTCAAGGAGTTTAATCTGCAGCGGGTACTGCGGGCAGCAGTGGAAGACATGGCTGGCCTGGCCCGCGAAAAATCCCTGTCGCTTACCCTCCTGGCAGATGAGGCCCTCATGATACCGGGAGATGAGCAGAAGCTGAAGCAGGTTTTTCTCAACCTCCTGGATAATGCCATAAAATATACTCCGCCGCATGGAGCAGTGTCGGTGTCAGCTGCCCCTGCAGCAGCGGATATGGTGCACATTACCGTACAGGATACCGGCATCGGCATTCCGGCCACGGAACTGCCCCATGTTTTTAATCGCTTTTACCGGGTGGATAAGGCGCGCAGCAGCAGCGGGTTTGGCCTTGGCTTAAGCATTGCCAAATCCATTGTAGAAGCACACCAGGGAACCATTTCAGCAGAGAGCAGCCTGAACAGGGGTACGACCTTTATCATCTCTTTGCCCGCACTCGCTTCCAACCATTAGAATTTTCTAATCTGCTTCTAATCTTTATTTAATTATAGCTATGCTATTGTGCGTGCATTAATTATAATAAGAAAGGAGGTGTGTGCGAGATGAAAAAGATACTGATGGTATTAGTAGCGGGACTGGTCATGATCAGTTTTTCTGCAGTGGGGTTTGCAGCAGAGGAAGCAAAAGCACCGGCGCCAAAGGCTAAAGCCGAGGTGGTAAAGGGTGAGATCGTTTCCATTGATGCGGCAAAGAATGAAGTAGTAATTAAAGAGAAAACGACCAACGCAGAAAAGAAAGTCGTGGTAGATCCCAAGGAGATTGCCACCTTAAAGCAGGGGGATAAGGTTAAGGTGATCCTCAAAGAAGGTACCAATACTGCCGAGAAGATTAAAGTATACGCTGCCAAGAAAAAAGCAGCAAAATAAGGCTGCAAAAAACTGCGGGAAGCGTGTATGCCTGACCAATGCCGGCAGATACGCTCCCCCTGGTGATCATGAACATGCTCCTCCGGGAGACCGGAGGTTCGTGAGCCGCCGGAAGGATTTGCCCCCTCTTATCCTTCTGTGCGGCTTTTTTGTTATCTACCGCAATTTAAATCACGAAGCAGGTGTCTCTTTTTTGAGGAGAGGCTTTTTCTCCAGCTGGGCTATAACCTCTTTTTTTATCTCTTCCTCGGTTTTTTTGCCCAGCACCATCCGGTAAACACCCTTGACGTCGATCCCCGTCCCGGTCAGATTTTTTACCAGCTCCGCCTCTTTATCCTCGCCCCAGCGGCCTTGAAATGATGCAAAAATATAGAGCTCCTTTCCCTTGAGGGCCGGATTTTTCAAGAAGGTCCGGGCCGGCGAAGACAGCTTTTGCATCCATATGGGTGCGCAGATGATGATCGGATTGTAGGATGCCAAATCCATGGCAAACGGCTGCAGCTCCGCATCTTTATCAAATATGTTCTCGTATCCACTGACTATAAAACCCCAGATACCTGATCGCTCAGAGGCTAGTTTGATTTCTCCCATATCACAGGAAAACTGCTTTTTCAGTTCTTCTGCAATAATTTTATTTTTACCGGTGAGGGAATAATAGATGATCAGCGGCTTTGAGCCGTGCACTGCAACTGCTGCCGCCGGCGGGGCTGATTGTGCGCTGACCGTGTCCCTGCCGGTCATCGTCAGGAGCAAGACGAACATCAGGGACAACATCAGTACGTTTGATATCAATAACGTCCGACCAGAGCTTCTGTGAAACATACTGTCCTCCTTTATTTGTGTGTAATGCTGTGTGTGGTAGTTACGGCACTTTTAGTCAGGGAAGAGAAAATGCCTTTTTGATTTCCGGGACAAACTTGAGCGTGTCTTCAATGATTTCCTGCTTTGGTCTATCAACTTTTTTTCCGGCCACCTCTTTTTTTACCACAACCTGGCAGTAGCCGAGCCACCGGCGCGCCCCGCTGTGCAACGCGTGCTTTGCTTTTTTCGATATACTTTTCTTTTTCCGCGGCATTGGTGGTAGTAAACAGCATCACACTTCTACCGTCCCACCGGTTGTCGTCGATTAGGGTGCGGATCGCGGTGGAAAGCGTGCCGGTCCAGATTGGGGATGCGATGATAATATTCCTGTAGGCTGAGAGGTCGGGATGTGCCGGCTCAATTGTAGTGTGCACGTTGAACAACGAACCGACTGCCCCGGTGAAGAAGCCCCATCCGCCGGCGCGATTTTTACGATCCTTTATTTCCAGCACGTCTGCACCCAGAGCTTTCTGCAATGTTTCGCTGCACAGCCTGGTGTTGCCGGTGCGGGAATAGTACAGAATTAATGTTTTGTTCACGGGGTTTTCCTGTGAAAAAGCTTCGCTCAGGGGTGCTGAGAGAACAGCAAGAACAATGAGCAGGGAGGCTGCAGTGAATAAGGAACTAATATAACGCATAGTTTTTCTCCGTGTTTTCCTAGTCATTATTTATGGCAGGTTAAAAGCCTTTTTGATTTCCGGGACCAGTTTGAGCGTATCCTCCATAACTTTTTCCTTTGGCCGGTCCACCTTTTTATCATTTACCTTTTCCTGCACGGCAACCTGAAAATAACCAACCACGTTACCGCCCGTGGCAATAATGGGGGCTTTATTCTTTTCCTGATTTGCCGGATCTAACAGGGCATTGCCGGTCGTGAGGACAGCAACATTTTTCTTGTCGAATTTGTTGCGTGCGATTACGGTCCGGATTGCCGGAGCAAATTTCCCTGCCCAGAGTGGCGATGCAAGTATAATATTTGCGTAGGAAGAAAGATCCGGATGCTCAGGCTCAATGCCGGTTTCCATATTAAACAGGGTATTGAGCATACCGGTAAGCCCGCCCCAGGAGCCTGAACGGTCTGTCAAATCTTTGATCTCAAGCATTTGTGCATTCAAAGCCTTCTGCAATGCCTCGCAGGTCATTCTGGTATTGCCGGTCCGGGAATAATACAGGATAAGGATTTTCCCCGCACCGCTCTCCTGGGCATACGCAAGTGGCAGGGTGAAAATAAGCGCGGCAACAGTGCACGCCAGCAGGAATTTGCAGCTTCTCTTCATAACGCCTCCTTCAGCTTTTTTACTGTTTTGTCATTGTTTCAGTTACCAGCCGGCAGCTGTAGTAGTTTTAAAGCATACTACCGAATCCTATCACACAACTGCCGGGTTATCAAGTGTGAGGCATAAATATTTTATGCAATCGAAAAAAAGCGGGAACGGTTTGAGTTCCCCGCTTGTTAGCAGTGTTGAGCACTCTTTTTGGGGGGCGGGGAATGCGCGGCTAACTGCCCTTTTTATCTATTTTCGTTAAGTCCCAGAACTTGATGGAGGTGATCCTGTTTATTCGCTGGGGGTTAAAATAGTTGGTCATGTCGACCAGCTTTTTCTTGATAACGCCCGTATCTTTCGCAAGCCATATATAACCGATCCGGACCTGCTCATTATTCATGTTGAAGTTTCTTGACACGGAGAAAAGGCATACTTTCAGGCAATCCCGGTATTTCCCTGCGGGGACCGTCACATCTTCCTTTAAAACAGCTATGCTTGCACAGAGCATCTCCGGATAAAAATCTTCCATCAGCGTCATGCTCGGCCAGGTATGAACGCTTGCATTGGATATCGATGAATAATAGGCCCCCAGTTTTAATGTGGGCGGAAATACCACCAGCGGAGCATCCGGCGCGCGAAAATCAGTGCAGCCGCCCACCAGGGACCAGTACTTCTGGGTCAATAACAGTCCGCGGTTGTCAAGAGTGTAATAATAAATATCCCCGGTTTCTTCAGCAAATGGCAGGCTCGCCGTGCCCTGAACGGGTTCTTTGTTTTTTGTGGTAGTCCGCCAGACAGTTCCCTTCTGGTCCCTATAGGTCCAGGTTATGCCCGGTTTAAACGGCAGCAGCGCCTTCAGGGGAAAATTTTCAGCTGCAACCGTATCACTACCCGCAAAGGAGCTGACGATATAAACAACTTTTTCCTTCCCTTTCAAGAGGACCCTTTTGACCGGGCCGACGCCGGGGGCCAGATATATCGTCTCCGCGGTCACCGTATTCTGCTCCCTGGTAATTTTTTCAACAACAGCGCAATTTTTAAATAATCGCCCGGAAACGGTCACATCCTCAAACTCTTTATGGATGAATTTATGCTCTGATTGATTTTTCCGGTCTCTTTGAAATTAATATTTCCCTCCGGGTCAGAAAATTTCTTAAGCGTTACTGATACTTCAATCGGTTCCGCAGGTTTTAGAGCGCTGGGCAAAAACAGCAGCGGCTTATCGGGAATGAGATACTCATCAGAACTATATTCTCCATATATACGGATTCCCTCCCAGTCCTCGCGCAGGCAGAGGAAGCTGCCGTTATCAAGCGCCAGCAGAGTCACCCTCCCGACATCTTTCAGCGTAGAGCGTTCCATTGACCGCCCAGGTTGAGGTAGTGCCGTCCGGTGATCCCGTAAAATTCCAGAACCTTCCATCATACAAGGGGAAATAACCCCTCAGATCATTAGCGCTGGCAGCGTCCGAGAAAAATAAAAAAAGC
>CAWDOY010000026.1:0-27427 GCA_963803975.1 uncultured delta proteobacterium | reverse complement strand
TAGCAAGCAACAATAAAAAAACAACTTCTGCACAAAGACTATGGAGCACGCCTTCTTTTTCGGTACATTTATTTATTTGCGGCTTTTGTCCCCGATAAACTTTCCAGCCTGGGCTGGAAATATTTGCGGGTTGCGTATCTATGCTCGTGCAAGCTTCCGTATCAATTCCACGTTATCAAGACGCAATGCCTCCTCAGGACATGCGCAGACACAGACACCGCACCCTTCACAATTTTCTGTGAGGATATCCAGTCTTTCGTCCGTTACCTTCAAAGCGTCCCAGTTACAAAGATCTTCGCAGGAACCGCAGCCCGTGCATTTTTCCAGGTTCACAGACGCAACGACTTTGCCCCTGGTTTGTGCATAGGTGGATATAGCTTCGTCGAAGGTGATTAGTTTCGGGAAAATCACCCCTTTCATTTCCTCGATGGAAGCAAACCTTTTTGAATCCATGTACGCGGATATCTCTCTCTTCATTCCTTCGATTATGCCCAAACCTTTTTGCAGGAAGAGCGTTTGAATTTGAACTGAACCGGCTCCGTACATGACATATTCAATTACGTCGCTCCAGCCCTGGACCCCTCCAGATGCTGAAATGTGAATGTCCTTGCACTGCTCTTTCAGGTTCAATAGAGAGACAAAATTGAGATGTTTGGCCGCTTTTGAGCCGGAAAGGAAAACCGAGGCTGGGATAGACGGCTCCACCTGGTCGAGGCGGATGCCAGGTGCAGCAGGGATTGCGATGCAGGAGGTGACCCAGTCCAAGCCTGCTTCTCTGGGGATTTTCATTGGAGACGGGTCCAGAAAGTTGAACATGAGTTTAACCCCTATCGGGATGTCCACGGTCTTTCTTACCTCAGAACACACATCCCGGACCATCTGGGGGTTGAAGGATGCCCCGCCCACGCAAGGATAGGGCAGCAGAAAAGGCAGGGGGCACGCCAGTAAGATTTCGATGGCCTGAGCACCTGCTTCCTGGAGCATTTTTGCGGCCTTAGCGTATCCTTCCACGGTAATGGCCATGATACTTGCTATCACCGGGGTCTTTATGCTGCGGATGTTTTCTTTGAACCACTGTGCCCAGACCTCCACCGGAATGAGTGAAAGACCGCATATGGTAAGATAGCCGTCACCTGTTGAATGAAACTCAGCCCTGGCATCGGGAAACAAGCCCGGCGCATAGGGCTTGACCACCATTTCGTATTCTTTTTCAAGAAAGGCACTCTTTAAAATGATGGCACCCGCTCCATAGCCGTCACATTTCTTGATATCCTTCCCTGTCCTGGTAAGATGCCCGGATGAAATGATCACAGGATTTTGCAGTTCAAGACTTCCCAACTTAACTCTGAGGTCCGCCATTCTCTCTCCTTCCAAGTCAATGCCGTGCGGTGTAACATTAAGTCGTGGCAGTGCCAATAGTTTTGTGTCAAGAAACCAGGGCACAGCGCCCGTTTTTCTCAATGCCTTTGTTGCTATGGCCATTCAAACGCAGCAGTTCAATTTATGTCAGCGTCATTTCTATCACCGGGATAATTTTTATTAGAAGTGCCGCGGCAATTTTTCTGCAGAATTCGTGACCTTCTAATGCTTCAATAACTGTCGTGCTCTTTTCATAATATATCTTTACCAGCTGTTTACCTATCGAGCTTTTCACCAGCACTTCATCCCGGAACCGGCGCAGGGTTTTTAAATCAGGATTATTGCTCCCCATCAGTTTCTGTGCAATACAAGGACTGCCGGACGGGTCTCTACGCCCCGGGTCTGTTTTCGGCCTGACCGGAGTAGGCCCGGTAATGGCAAAATCATGTTCGCGATAATACCCCTGTTCAATAATGGTCTGATAGCTGGCAATAAACTCCTGGTTGGTGAAGCTTAATGGGTTGCCGGTAGTAATATCATCTCCATAGCCTTCAATAGCTATCTGCGCGTTGTATGTCTCAGGCGGCACCGGCACATATATAAGCCCCTCCTGCTGTTCCTGATACAGCTCATGGTTTAGATAGGGGTGCTCCGGGAAGGTAAAGCTTATCTTATAAAATGGATAGGCCGTGCTGGTCTTGATGAAATGGTTGGGCCACGGTTCCTCACTGTTGCGTTCAGGACGCTGGTAGTTAGTAGCCTGGCCTATGGTTTCGCCGATATCCCTTTGGACTGGATTTGCAAGATCAATGTATGGGTCATCACGTAATTCGGGCCGTCCCCAGGTTGGTTCACCAGAGTCATATTGTTTATTACCCTCATTTTTATCTGCAAAAAATCCATGGTTAATAAAAACCTGGTCAATTTCCGGCTTCCTGTCAGGGTATGTCTCTACAAATGCCTTGTACACTTCATACATGTTCGCACGATAGTCTTTGAGCACTGCCCAGATCTCCTCAAGGGACAGCTGGATGTTATCGCTGTCAAGAGGATTAGTACCATCATATAGATCCCACAATACTCCGGTTACAGCGTCTTCTTCTGCATAACCGCAGCCGTCCCACGCACGCTCGTTGATTTCTTCAGCACCCGAAATCTTTGGTACGGTTTGACCTTTGACCATTGCCTAACATAACCGAACTCATAAAATCAGCAAATCCCTCTACAAAGCTGTCTGAAGTAGAAGGGTTCATATACCCGCCATGATTTTTCTCAGCTGGTTGTGCGTTAGCAGGAGGCGCGGGGAATTTACTTCCGTACATGCAGTACATTATATGGTGGGAATATTCATGATACTCAATATACCCGCTGCGCCATGGGCCACTATACTCCTTGTAAACAGTATGTGAGTCTCTGATCTGAATACCTTTTTCCAGAGGGAGATATGATGTTTTACGGGATGAATATGGCAGGATGATACAGGGCTCAGGCTGAACTTTTAGCACTCTCGGTATAGATGGCAATTGCCTCCACCATTCTTCTGAACACGTATCCCAGAAACTCCGTGCCACTACGGCTATCCTGTACTACAGCATCATGCTTGAGGTCATCATCTGTCCGTATGGTGAACTCCTCCTGCACAATATGGGGGGTAAGGGTTTTGCCGTTACTTATAATGGTAAAATAAGTAACCTGTTCTTCACGGCACTGCATAACAAGAGTGAGTTTGGCTTTCTTGCCGAAAACGCCCGCAAACGGAATTCTGTAGATGCCGTTTTCATCAGTTGTTGTCTCATACTCCTTGCCGTCATAACGTTAATTTCACCACCATGCTCGGGAGTTCCTCTCCCCAGGCATTGGTAACTTTTCCCCAGAACTTGCGGTCCTTCGAATTAATAACCTGCATAATGCAGGCTTTAGTCTGGGCAAGAGCATCCCACAGCCTGCTGTTCAGTGGCAGGTGGATGCAGTTCAAAATCAAAAAAGAAGAAATAATGTTCAGCATAAAGCATGAAGTATGAGCCATGATAATAAGTACCTCCTTGAGTCTCCTGGGAGTATACCACGGTAGTTTCATTATCAGATACATCGCACTGTAAAAGTTTTATCGACTTCTGGATTTGGCACCTGACAATATTCTTTGAGACTAGCCGTTTCTTTGCGATAATTGGTGCTGGCTTCTTCAGCATTTAAATAATAATAAAGAGCAAATCTTATAAAAGAATATCCTGGTTCCTGTGGCTTACCATTTTCATCCCAACATTGCCCGGAGATTCCCGTTTCTGTTTCTGTTTCATAATGTACTGCATAGTCAAGCTTCATTCCGGTAATAGTACAAGCTGCAAAATCATCTTCGGTGAATGTGGGCATGGCGTCAGCCGCAAAAACAATACTGCACGGGGATAAAGAAATAACTGAAACAATGAGAGCTAAAAACGCGAGGCGGTTTTTTGGTGAGATAGTCATACTTATTCCCTCCCAATAAAGTTAATGACTACAATGTAAGCTGTTACCGAACTATATGGCGGTCACCAATTCTTGTCAAGATAAACGAAATTACAGCAGATTGCACCACAGGAGCACAGTGGAGTGGGCAGAGTGGGTTCAAACCTCACTATTAACTATATACCCCTGCAACTCTTTTTCCAGCGTCCCTTAGTTTTCTATGCAGGCAATGTGAGCGTTTATTTTATCGCAAGGGTAAAGTCTGTTACCGGCAGGTTGATAGCGTCAATTGTTTCCTGGTCACAGGTGTGGATGAAGGAGAAATGCTTTTCAAGATATTTCCTGGTATCCTGCCAGGTGAAAAACTGTGAGCCTATCTTCTCATAAATAACATCATAGGCCTCTTTCTTTCCGGTAAGGTTCAGATCCTCCACCATGAGATAAATATCCGCGACCGGCGCAACCCGATCGATGGCTTCATAGCCGCCATAGGGGATGCAGAAGCGCTCAAACAGTAACACCGGCCCAACGAGCTTTTTAACCAGCGCTTCCGGCGGGTCTTCGCGTATGTTCCAGACAAAATCTGTGATGGACAGGGCGGGGAATTTTTTTCGCAGATTTTCTGCCACGACCGCGATGCCGGGCGCTCTATCCGATATGATGATGGGCACGGAAATATTATTGGTTATCATCTCACCGCACAGCGCTTCGGTAACCTGGCCGGGGCCGGTGCCTATTTCCAACACCGTTCCGACCTGCCCTGTCTTCAGGATGGCGGTAACAATCCCGACCGTAGCCCGGGCAAAGGTTTTATAAATCATGCTGTCAGCATAATTTTTATACACTGCCTGCACCGCGGGGCTGGTCCAGTCCCACTGGCCGTCCCGCGTGACCTCCATAATGAGCCGCATCCACTCTACCAGAAATTGCAGCTCCGGCTGGACCTCGTCATTTCTGACTTCCTCGCCGGCTAGAATTTTTTCCGACACGTGCAAGCAGCGGCTGCCAGTCGCCGATGGTCTGCTTCATGGTCTGGCAGTACTGCCGCATGGGCTCTTTAACTGCCGCGACGATCAGGTCTTTATCAATCACGTCCTTCACCCTCCGGGGAAATAATGTCTACGCTATCAGGAGCTGAAATCTTTTTCAAATCAAATTTAAAACGCTGCACATAAAAAAGGCCCCCGTTTTTTCCGGAGGCCTTTTTTGTTACATCGCTGTTATTCCACCCCGGCCTGGAACAGGCCAAGCACCTTGGTCTTAAAAGTAACCGTTCCCCCCGCAGCTTTCTCCACCTCCAGCGCGTCCCAGTCTTTGGTCACATGGTTATAGACATACGCCTTCACCGTTTTGCCCAGGGCAAGCAGTCTTCGATACGGGATCGTAATTGTTACATCCCGGTTGAAAAAGGTGCGGTAGGGGCCGAAGTGAACCGCGGGCCCACAGCGCGGGCAGTCTTCATGGCCGGCGGATTGAGTGGCTGGCCTATTGAGATGACCGTATCCTCCCAGAGGCAATCCATAGTGTCAGCCGGGTCATTAACGGGAACTGCCGTTTCCTTGGTGAAACTTTCCGGCCGGTCAGGGTACGGGTCCGGGGGAATCTCAATCTTTGCCTTGTTGATCAGGCTGAAAAATTTTTGTACCGCTACGGTTCCGCCGTCAAGCTTGGTAATTGGCTGCTGTGCTGCAATAGTGACGGGTGCATCCTGCGGATAGAGGCCGAACCGTTCCAGCGTTCCCCTCAGCACCACGTAATACGCGGTGGCAAACTCCTCGGGAAGGTTGCTGAAAGAGGACGCGGCAGTGATTTGCGCGGCTTTGTCCGGGCTGTCGCAGGCAACAACATTTCCGTCCGCGTCTTCACAGTGGGTATAATCAAACTTTATTGGCCAGTATGTCCGCCTTGGGCGTAATGGGCAGGTTATTGGTAAGCTTCATCGAAAGGATGGTATCAATATTGTCATAGTTCCAGTGGCCGGGAGCAATGACAATCTTATCGACGCCGTCCTGCTTCAGCGCCTGGATTGCGTCCCGGACGCTGATAAAGACCCCGCCGTTTTCACTTTTTTTATTAACCGCGTAGGAAAAGAAATTGTCCGCCCGCAGGTCACTTTCAATGCCGCCCCTGGTGAAGACCAGGTTATAGCGGCTGCCGAATGCTGCCTTGAGCGCTTTCTTCAATGAGAGATAATTGAGATAGGCGTTTTCGTGATAGACCTCCTTGCTCCACGGGTGCGCGGTGCCGAACGCTCCGGGGGTTTCATCCTTTCCCCAGGGCAGTCCCCGGGTGACATAGATGATGCCGATGGTGCTGCCGTCAGGGTAGGCCTCGATGAAGGGCTTCAAGTTGCGGATATTCATGGCGTTAAATTCCGGCGTTCTTCCCACCTGGCGGGTCTGCTGGATGTGCATGCAGTCCAGCTTGCCCATTTCACACAAGCGCTCCTTCACATAATTGCCGCTCATGAATTCATTGGCGTAGCGGTTGTTATCGGTGGTCTCCCGGGCAATAAGCATTTTTGTGAAGCCTTCATTGGCAAACTCTGCGGCAGCGTCATCCTCGCGCTTGGTATAGCCGGGTATCGGGGAATAACCGCCGAAGCGCATATCAATGCTGTCGCCGAAGGAAGCATTCATCAGCTGTTCAAGAAAAGCATCCTGAGCGAGCACTGCCGGGTACTGATCATTGGGGTCGGCGGCTTCCTTCGGGACGCCCATAATCCCGTAATAGCGGGTATAGATCGCGGGCATGGACTCTTTAAAGTCATGAATCCCGTTAGGATAGGGTTTTTGAAAGGTGCCTATCTGAAACCAGCCGGCCAGATAATCCGATGCCGTCTCTCGGGTCAACCGGGTACTTCAGCACCCCTGATTCAGTAACGTCCTTAAGGGGGGTTATTGGTATCCCCTCCGGGATATCCGCGGGGCTGACCGGCGGTATGTCCGGGTTCGGGCTTACATACTGACCATTTTCAAGTTTATAGACGCCATAAGAGTCATAAAAATTTTCATTGCCTGCTGTCTTAAAGAGAATTGACCATGGAATAAAATTGATGTGAGACTGATAGGGGAACTCTCCCACATGCCCTATTTTGCAGGGCTGGCCCTCAGACTCGGTCTTATCGCCGATCTGCGCAAGATCAGGGCTTGCCCAGGCATAGCCGAAGTTATACCCCGCAGGCATGCCCCAGCCGGTAATCAGCACCGCGACCTTGTCCTTGACCGGTGTTGATTGAGCCATGCTGATGCAGGGCACGAGCAGCATGATGGTAAGCAGCAGATATACTTTTTTTGCTTTCATTGCCTTTTCTCCTGTACGTGGTTGAAATTCAGCAGGTTGTTGAAAAGTAGTTTTTTCCAAGGCTGGTCAAAAACATCCGGATGCAGGGTGCGCGAAATTCTGAGGAATGAGGCGTACTCTTAGCGTACGTCGCAATGACGAAGGATGAGCGCAACACAGCAGACGGGTGTTTTTCAACAGCCTGTTGATTCTGTTTACGGCTCCAGCCCATAAGCTTCCAGGACTGAATATACATAGCCCGGCACCAGTGCCGCGAGTTTTTCCGGGTAATTCTGCTTAACAAAATAATAATTGCGTATCACATGGGTCTCAATCGCGTAGCGCACGAACTCAAGTCCCCGCGGCCCGGTGGTATAAAAGTGCTCCGCCAGCGCAAATCCCTGCTCCAGCGGCATGCTGCCCGACATCTTTATGGCCTGCGCTGCCCCGTCTTTTTTGTAGCGCAGGGCATACTGCCCGACCAGCGCTGTCCGGTCTCCGTCTGATGTTTCAGGATACGTTTCAAGCTCATCAGCGATGAGCTGCCGCAGCTCCTCGCCCTTCTCCGTCCTGACCAGGACCCACTGGTACATTTTCTCAATATCAAGGGGTGCGCCGATGTAGCCGACCGTGATATCGGCAAGGCCGTTCATATAGTCAAAGCAGCTCCGGCAGCAGGAGGTGACAAGCTCCGCGCTGTTGATATCCTGCGGCAGGCTGAAAAACGGTACCCGCTCAAGGGTTCCGTCAACATGCCGGAGATGCACCGTGAAGTCCTGCATAAATTCATAATGACGGACGGTCTCGTGGGAGCGGGAGATTTTGCTGAAGATAGAGCGAAAATGGTTCGGGTGGACATTATCAGTGCAGGGAATGCCGACCACAAAGAGGTCCATGTCCCTGAGATAGGGAGAGCGGCGCTGAAACTCGCGCAGGTTCTGCACATGGCAGGAGGCGCCGATGACCAGCAGCTTTTTTATTCCCTGCTGACAGGCTTTTTCCAGAGAGGTGAGGGTCTGTGCCAGCACCGGCTTGCTGCCGCCGCTTGCTAAAATCTCTTCTGTTGAGCGGGCCAGCACCGGCACCGGCAGAAAGTAATCTTCCTTACTGCGGTGCAGGGTCACGACCGCGTCCACCAGCCCGGTCTCAAATGCTTTTTTTGCGATGCTGGTTATGATCCCGGTAAACTGGATATCGGGCAGGGGGTTTTTCATGCGCGCGACAAAGCGCTCGGTGCTGATGCCAAAAAGCATCTCATCAGAACCATCCCTGGCGCGCTCCCGCCCGAACAGCGCCTGCTCCTTGCTGCCAAGCCAGCCGGTGGTAAACACACAGCCCTGAACTGCTTCTTTTGCAGACCAGGCTTTCACCATGCACAGCCCGCAGAGGCTGCACAGCTTTTCCCGCGTCAAAGCACCTTCAGGTTTTGTTGCCGGAGAATTCATTACCTCACCCTGTTGCGGCATGAAACTGCGTATAGGTGTTTATGACATATTTTTTATTTATAAGCCATATCTGCTGAAAAAATCCCTGCTGCAGTATTCATCCGAGTTAAATCGCTCGTTTGCTTTCTCGTCGGTGAGCCAGGCTATTTCAACTCCGTGCGCATCGTTTTTCAGAATATTCTCAACCAGGTACGGGGTTACCGTCTCTACCGTGTCTGCCAAACAGTTATAAACCGCTTTGACGGTCTCAAGCTCATCGGGCGACATCTTGCGCATGTCCTCAATCAGAAAATCGGTAATGACAATGCCGGGGCTTAAAAAACAGACCTGCACCGGCCCGTCTTCTGTTTCCTCGATGAGCGCCTCGGTGAAATACTTCAGCGCCCGTTTCGATGTCCCATAGATACTCAGGCCCGGCCGTTTCTTATCATTACTGCCGTGGCCTTCCATGTTGTAAAGCTGACCGAACCCCTGCTTGATCATGCCGCGCAATGCCACCTGGCTTCCGTAGATCATGCCGGTAATGTTGGTGTCAATGACCGGTTTGATTTCAGAGCTGTCCAGCTCAGCCAGCACTTTTGTCGTGTGGGTGATGCCGGCATTGTTAATCCAGATGTCCACCCTGCCGAATGCCGCTTGTGCCGCGTCCCACAAGCCCTGCACCTGTACGCTGTCGGTTACCTCGCAGGCACTGCCTGAAACCTTGTCGCTGCCGTATATCCGCGGCCAGCCGCTGCACCTCTTTTACAACTGCCCCCGCACTCCGCCCGCTGATAACAACTGCGCACCCCTGCTTTAGAAATTCTACAGCAAGCCCCTGGCCGATACCCCGGGTGCTGCCGGTTATGACAACTGTTTTCATGCATTTCTCCCTTTAAATCCCTTGAGTATTATGAAAGCAACACCACAGAACGTTGAGTTTATGAGTAATGGAGTCGAGGAGTTCAGGAGTTAACAGACTCCAGAACTCGTAACTCCTTAACTCTTCCAACTTGTAACCTCGGTGCCCTGTGGTTTTATATCATTGCCTGCGCACCTGAGCGAGCTTACGGGGTCCAGCGCTGGTACCTGCGGAAGCCCTCGGTAGCAAACGCATAATTGGCCATGGTTGCCTGCTCAATCGTTATTTTACTGATAACAAACCCCTTTTTCAGGCTTTCCCTGAACTGCTTAAGCCGCAGCTCGCGCTGCTCCGGCGTTGCATCCTTGGGTACGCGTGCGCCATTCTCATACGGCAGCAGTTCGATAAGGACCTTTTCAAACTCGGGGTTTTTCCCGTCCAGCAGCTCTGCGCGGCCTTTTATCTGGATGCAGCAGAAGTCCGTGAAGCTCTCAAATTCACGGTGCCAGTTGAGGCTCACCCTGGGGTTGTTCTTTATCTGGATAAGTTTTTCCGTGCCCGGTTCATGGAATCCGTAGAGCACTTTTTTGACCGGGTCCAGGGTAAACTCGGCAGTTGTCGTAAGCGGAACATTGTTCATACAGGTGCCAAGCACGAAGGTCTTGGACTCCATTTTCTTGCCGCCGATGATCTTGACGACCGCTTCCCAGACTTTTTCTTTCGGCATCAGGCCTTCGCCGGCTTTTTTGCCGGGAGATTCTCCGGACAGCCACACCTGGGTGGCGGTTGTTTTAGCGTCAAGCTTTATCTCGTGGCAGTCATTGCAGGAAAAGCCTGCCTCCACTTCCGGGTGGGTGTTGTCAAGGGTCGCCGACGTGTCGATTGCTTTCGCCTTGGCTGCCTTTTCTGTCTTCGCCTGCTCCTTCGGGGACTTTTTGTCCGCCGCTGAAAGCATTCCCTGGTAGCCGATAAAGCAGATAAGGCTTACCATAATAATAAAACCGATCGTTCTTTTACTCATGCTGCGCTCCTTTTCGTTGTTTTAGTAACGTGAAATTATTTGCTGTCAGCCTTCAGATCAGCAAATGCTCTTGCCTCATCTCTGTGTCCTGTGGTTGCATATCTTCTTTTACTATTCATAAAACTTTTGACAGTACCAGCCGTTATGGTGCTGCAACACCATCTGCTGCTCCCTTATCTCTTAATTCCCTCAAGAATAGTTTTCATATTAATGCTGTGCTGCTTTTTCAGGTCAAAATCAATATTGACCGTAAAATAGTTGAGAAAAAACCCCATGGAGAGAAAATAGAGGGTCCGGGCAACAGCCTCGGCTTCAAGCTCTTTAAATGATCCTGCCTCGATCCCCTCGGTGAGTATCCGGGTAAATATATTCACCCGGTTCTGGTAAACCTGCGTCACCGCTTCCCTGATATCCGGGTCGCGCGTGCTGAGGGTCATGAACTCAAGGCTGAACTTCAGGAGGTCAAGGTTCTGCTGAAAAATCTGCTCTGACTTCTCCACAAAGTCCTGGATGCGCTCTGCCGGGTCATTGATGCTGTCAATATTTGCCCTGAGCACATCAAAATAGCGGTTTACCCGGGAGTTGAACAGTTCTATAAAAAGGCTCTTCTTGGAAGAGAAGTGATGGTAGATGCCGCCCTTGGAAATCTCCGCCTGCGCCGCAATATCATCAATCGAGGTACCATAATATCCCTTGTGGTTAAAGCAGTGCAGGGCTGCTTCAAAAATTTCTTCTTTGCGGATGTCCGGCGCTTTTTTTGCGGTCATCACGTATAAGCTATGGGCCAGGATAAAACATGTCATGCTCTTCCGCACGATAAAGGCGGAAGAGCATAACGATATTGTTTTTTTACCTTCAGGCAAATATCCCCGTGGGCTTTTTACCAGCAGCTGAATCAGCCGATACTGCTCTTATTCCAGGGCATTCTGGCGTACATGTTCTTTACGCCGTTCACCAGCTGTGCCACACGGGTGCCCTCTTTCCCCACTTCCATGCTGTTGTTGAACTCTTCAACCGTGCGGAATATTATGGCCGGAAAGTTGGCATTAAGGCCATGGGAGACATTGGCGTAGGTATTTATGAACTCTGCTAATTTGCGTTCATAGGGATTGGCGGTCTCATCATCTTTGTGCACATAATGGGCGATGGTCCGCAGCTCGTAACTCTGATTATCCGTGTTTGATACGAACAGAATAACCGCCAGCGGGTTTTCCATCAGGTTGCGGAAGGTGTGAGTCTCGCGGTACAGGGTATCAGCCTTTTCCTCGCCGGGATTTAACACTGTTTCATCGCGGGCTACCAGGCCTGAATAGTCCCATAGATACTGATTGGCAAACTGGTCTCTGAACCATTTGCGACGCTCTGTCGAGTTTGAAGCCAGCTCTTTTAGGGTATCAATCATGGTCTGCGCGGTGGCCTCATCTTTCGGGCAGGGGAACATGAACTTGCACGCGCCGTTCAAGGTAAATTTGCTGTCTCCGCGCGGTATCCCGCCGTAGGATATTATGGTGGGGCAATAAACCCCGCCGAACATGGCGACCACTCCCTCCAGCAGCTTATTGTAGATGTTCACCATGCCGTTGCTTTCAAAATCGCGGTAATTTTGATCCGGTGTAATTATCTTAAATTGTCTCCAGCGCTTATCAACCCGTGCGCTGATGATCCCCTCGCTTAATTTGCTCACATTCACGGTCTTGTGGACGGGAAAACCCTTTTCATTCCAGTACCAGGGAATATTGCCGTCGTAGCCGAATTCGTTCCACGTCTCCTGGTATTCGCCGGCAAACAGCTTCTTTGCACCGTTAATGCCGAGCATCGAAAATACTGAGAGCCCGCTGATCTTCATAAATGAGCGTCGTGCTATCCCGGCAGCAGGGTTATTATCTTTTTCAAGATTCCTGTGTTCATAGTATCGCTCCTTTTACCTTGTTCAAAACGTTAGTCTTAATTACATTCAGTGTCCTTCATCATACTCCGAAAGCAAACCGCTTCAAAAGGTTTAAGCTGCAAAACGCCATTTTTCAGTTCAGCAACAGGTTTATATTGTGCGCTTATTCAGCGTGCACTTGCGGCGCAAATACTTTTAATTCATTAAAAGTGTATGGCGTTGCCGCAGGAAGCAATGAGGCCTGATCCCCCCCGAACTGTGGCATGGCTGACATACAAAATTGAGGGTCAGCCCAGGCACCTTGCCGTTTGCGTCAAGCTGCACTGCCGTGCGGTCGGGGTTAAAAAAGGCATTCGGTGATTCTGCCGCGGCATTGATTTTAAACTGATGCGACCGCACGTCGCCCACATACGAATAATTTCCTTCTTTCCCGATAATGCCTTTGCTAACTGCTGATTTAGCAGCGTAGGGCATATGGCAGTCAATGCACATAAGGTTAAACATACCAAGCCCTATCTTTATACCCGGATGACATTTCAGACAATCAAGGTTTCTATACACGCGCCGGCCATCCCCTTTTGCCTTATCATCATGTATTGTTGAGGCATGCGGGTTATGACATGTTGCGCACTGAGGACCTCCTGTTGCGTTATGGGGGCTTGCTTCCCACTCTTCCCACTCCTGACTCTGCAGCATGAGGTTGCCATCTGCTTCAATTACGCCGTCTTCTTGTGGTACTCCGTTGACCTGGGGGCCCGTAATGTGACATTTGCCACAGGCTGTCTGTGGCTCACCCGGCGGCTTTACCCCGGCAGGGTTTGCTTGGTGCTCTTTTCCGGGGCCATGGCACGCCTCACACCCTACATTTGGCTCAACCCACTGCCCTTGTATGCCCGGCAAGGTGAACAGGTCTTCCGGTGGCGGTGTAGTACCAAAGGTAAATTTATCAGGGGGTTCAGGCACACCAGAACAAAAATCAGGGTAAACCGGAGGAGCTTCATTAACGACATTAAGCTTAAACTGATGTCCGTGTTCTTTAAAAGAATTTACGATGAACGGGTTTGAGCTTTGATGACAACCAATACATGTGGTTGAACCGACATAATCTGTATCTGGTGGCTCACCTTCTGGAGTAAAGCCTGTGGTGTGACAGGCCCCGCAGTCATATGTCTTCGGCTCCGCCTGATCTGTTTTATAGGCAACAAATTGCGCAGATGTGCCAATTAGTTCGTTGGCTAAGTTATACTGGCTTTTTGTCCTATCCACGCCGTCAGTTATAACATTGCCATCCTGATCTATGAATTGTGCCATCCACCCATAACCGCCTATCACATAGATAGCCTGCTTCCTCTGGCACCCCGGTGCCATTAGTACAACGGCTCCCAGAAGCAAACAGATAAAAGAGCTCCCCTTCATGTGCTTGTTTCCCATTTATTTCTCCTTTTTCGATCTCCAGTTTTTTCAATAGAACACCAGCCGTATATACTAAACCCTCCAAAATCATTCATACCGACTGTCCGGTATGAATGATATAATAAGTCCGCTGTAAACTGCAAGAGCAAAATATTTTTAAATGTAAAACTAAAAAAGTACCTGGCAAAACCTGAAATTATTGGTTATTTATAATATATGTTATCTACAGCACAAGAAATTTTAAAATCTGGAACTCAGGAAATCAGGAATCTGTTATGCTTTTATCTTCGTGAGTTTTTGAGTTCTGAATTGACCACAATGTGAACATTCAAAATACCGGGAGGGTAACCATGAAAAAAGTATTGATCGCCTACATTAGCAGAACGGGTAAAACCCAGCAGATGGCTGACTATGTTGCGGAAGGCGTGCGCATGCTGGGAAATGCCGCGGATGTTAAGAAGATCACAGAGCTCAAGACGGAAAAAGATTTGCAGGGATATGACGGCTATGTGTTCGGCTCCCCGACCTATCACCGGACCATGCCGCCGATTATGGAAACTTTTCTGTTCATGGCGCATAAGGCAGGCCTTACGGGAAAAGTGGGCGGGTCATTCGGCTCCTACACCCACAGCGGCGACGCGCCGAAGATAATTTTTGACACCATGGAGAATGTCTACAAGATGAACATGGTTGAACTGGGTGCTTTTAATCTGCTGGAGCACCTGGTGGAGCACGGAGACGGCCTGCGGGCGTGCCAGGAGTACGGCAAAGCAGTCTCCAAAAAGCTGGAAGCGTAAATCTGCTTGCGCTTGAGACCTGAATCAGGTTACATAAGGCTTACTGGTCATTGCGAGCGCAGCGCGGCAATCTCGCCAATTAAATTTACTATAACAGCATCCCGAGGTCGTTGCACCATGAGGAAAAAAGAGGAGCATCGTAATCGGATCGAAAGATAAAAAGCTTCCATCAGTGATGCACTGGCGGGAGCTTTTTATCTTATTCCATCTTTAAAATGAAGCGTAACGATATTTCAATAAAGGCCAGTAACCGGGAAACCACTATGAAGCTGCTGCGTTACAGCGTGGTAATTATCCTCTTATTTATGACAGGTGAAGCAGGCGCCGGCGTAGCCATGTTTTCTTTTACCGCAAAGCCGCAGGGGCAAACGGTGGTCATTGAGTGGAAAACCTGGATGGAGTTTGACAACACGGGGTTCAATCTTTATCGTTCTGAAAATAAAGATGCAGACTATATAAAAATAAACGACTCCTTTATTCCCACGAAATCGCCCGGACCTTACAGCGGCGGCGCCTACACGCTGACAGATACCGCGGTCGCGGACAGGACAAAATACTACTACCGCCTTGAGACGGTGGATGCAAAAGGCACCTCGCAGTTTATCGATGCAGTGCCGGCACTGGTGGCAAAGAATTCCTGGGTTCCGGAACAGACTGCTGCCTCAGGCATTTTATACGACATCTGGGGAAGCTCGCGGGAAAACATTATTGCGGTCGGCGAAGGCGGCACCATCCTGCGCTATAATGGTTTTTCCTGGAGCCCTGATGCAAGCGGCACCACGCTTCAATTGTCCGGCATCTGGGGAAGCGCTGCAGACAATGTGTATGCAGTGGGTGACAAGGCAACCATACTGCATTACGATGGATTGCGCCTGGTCGCAGGTGGCGCATCCTCTCTCCGGAACCGTTAATCCATTATATGATGTGTGGGGTTCTTCCGCTGACGACGTGTTCGTGGTCGGCCTTGGCACTGTCCTTCATTACGACGGCACTGCCTGGGTCAAGATGAATATTACCGCGACCGGAGAGGACTGGTCCTCAACCGCATTTAACTGCGTATGGGGCAGCTCAGGCGCAGATGTATATGTCAGCTCTGACAGAGGGATTATCCATTATGACGGATACGACTGGTCACTCATACCTGGCGTTGGAGGCGGATATGAATGGTTATCAGGAATATGGGGAAGCTCAGGTAATGATATTTTTATCGCAGGCAATGGCTATGATAAAGGGATGGGCAAGTCCTTCGGCATCATCTGGCACTTTGATGGGACCGGCTGGGTATCTAAATACTTTGACTACGGCTTTTCCAGCGTGTGGGGAAGCTCGGGCACTGATGTATATGCAGTGGGTCCAGGCGGCACCATCCTGCACTATGACGGCACGGAATGGGTTTGTCTTGACAGCGGCACGGACAACGCGCTCTACGGCATATGGGGAAACCCTGAGGCTGGCGTGTTTGCCGCGGGCGAAAACGGAACCATACTGCGCTATCAGGGGAATGCAACAACCACCACTACCGTGCCGTCTGGCGGCTGCCCGGCACAAACAGTCATGGGTGAACGCGGGCAGGATTTGAACACGCTGCGGGGTTTAAGAACTGAGCTCTTTGCAAAGACCAGTGAGGGAAGGCAGTATACCGCTCTTTATTACCAACACGCCGTTGAAATGAGCGCTATTTTTGCTCATAATGCGCAATTGAAAGAGCAGGCCCGCATGCTCATGCGGGGCATACTGCCTGCAATAGAAAGTATTCTGGCAAAAAGAAAAGCAGCGATAAGCGAGGATACGATACAAAAAGCAATTGCATTAATAGATGCTCTGAGAGCGCAGGCCAGCCCCGCTCTTCAGCAGGACTTATTCCGCCTCAAACAGGACATTGAGCATGGAATAATTTTTAAAACTTTTGGTGTTATGGTCCAGAGGGATTAAGATTAAAATTACGGTAATGCAAAGTCAGTTATCACACATCAAAGTAACTACCTTTAAAAGGCTCTTCAATATCAGGCAATTGCATATTACCAGATGTAAGTGAAAATACTTGAGCTATTCTCCATTGAGCACTTCATGATACATAAGCTGCACTTTTCATCTACATATACCTACCACAACAAGTTGTAGGTATTCGCATCCATATATGATCACCACTACCCTGTTTACTACTTAGAACTATTTATATGTAAACTATTATTTCGATTGACATGCTATAGTGAGAGGCATACGAATAATCTTAGAGAGGAGAAACCTCTCGTAACAAACCGAATAAAGTATTTTTATAAAGGCAACAGCGATGAGTGCCGGGGTGATACTCATCAAAAGTAATGTTGCCGATTACTGTAACAAGAGTAACCGTCATCAGGAGAAGACTATGCCTGAGACGGTTTTTTTGTTTTCTCCCAAATAATCCTTTTTTAAAGGAGCGAGCAATGGAAGCCATGGAAACAATAATTCAGAAAATTAATGGTTGTAGCACTGCTATTGATTTAGAAAAGATAGTTAGTGATTATTTGATTGCAAGATCAGAAGCAGATAATGCGCGAAGAGAAACATACATTGAAACTGCCGAGCGGTTAGGTGGCGATACGGTTTTATTGCTTGCGAATTGGAAATTGCATGAATTAGATACGGGGTGGCTTGACTGATCTTGCAGCGCGGCAGAAGAGATCTTAGGCTTAACAGACACAGCATCTCTTTTGACGATATAAATAATAGCCCTCAAGCATTGAATGCATAGAAGGAAGGAGATAACATGCCAATATACGTAACAATGTGGAAATACACAAAAGATGGTTTGGTTGACATTAAACACACTCCTGAACGGTATAAGGTTGTCAACGAAATCATTAAATCCCACGGAGGGAATCTTATTAATGCCTATGGATTGATTGGAGAATATGATGTCATGACTATTGTTGAACTGCCTGATGAAAAAGCGCTCATGTCAGCAATTTTAAGGATCAGCTCTAAAGGAAGAGTCATACCAGTGACAATGCCTGCAGTGCCGATTGATGAATTTCTTAAGATTACCAGCGAAGTTTAAGGTTTACCTTGGATGGTAATTTTGTTCTCGATCAAAAGGATACAACAGTATCCGATCTCTATAAATGGAATGGACAGGGTCAGGTATCAGGTTCGATTCACGTATTACTGGAGACAAAAGCAATAGATGGTTCCAGCGACTGTATTACTGAAACTAAAGATGCTCAGTCCCTTGCACCCCTTGAAAATACCCCTGGCTATAGTCTACAGTGGGACAATGGGGGAGGAGATAAAGGAAAATATTTTTTTGAGACTGGCATATTTATGATTAAAGATATTGTAACACAAACATGTAATGGCTAACAACATATCCGCCACTTTATCAGGATTGGACTATTGGTGGTGCCACAACCATCAGTTGGCTAACATTACCTGCATCAGGTTACAACATTACAGGTGATGCCGTTGCGCTCTTTAATGGAGCAAACAATGGCCATTTTCATTGGGATTTGGAACCCGCTGAGTTTAACCCCGCACCATCCACCTGTGCTTTTGAGAGTGCGGTCCATGATACTGAAAAACTTAATATATTGAGAGCAATGCGTGATTCGATTGCAAACTGCATATGGATATACTAAAGAACCATGAAATGTTGTTCTATCAGGGTTGCTCTATTACAGAGCTTTACAAACACTTTTGCAGGGGACTTGAAGCATAGACGACCGTTAGGTATTGACAGGCAGCAAGACTGCTGACGGACTAACGGGAGAGGTTCTTGCGTTATTCACTGGCTGATGAAAAAAGCCTGGAATAGTCCCTTCTGTAATAAAGCCATAATCCCCCCTGATATATGAAAGATGCAATAATTACTGCAGTATAAACCGCTTTATACATAGTGCTTAATAGCTGAGCATTTGATTCAACAATCCCCTTCATTGCTTGCTGTTCTGCTGGGGGAATATCCTTTAACATGTTTGATGGATCAAAAACAAGCAGTTGATACCCGGCATAGGAGACAATTATAAAAAGAAGCCACAACTGACTACCAGTTAACCACATTCGTGCTTCAGGACGTTTTCTTTTTAATTCTTGACGCCCCCTAAGCTCCATATATCCTGATGCTGTTATTGCCAGACTTATAATAACCCCATACCAGCTTCCCATCGAAAGAGAAACCAATATACTCACACCACCGAGAAACGTGACGCACCAGCCATTCATCCCTGAGATAAATATTAAGCGATGCAATACTTTTTCACTGGTGGTCATGTAGTTCTCTTGCAAACAAATATTATGTGTTAGGTTTGAAAACTTTGCATATAGCTTAATTCACTGTGCATGTATACCGGTTTTTATAAAACTTTTGAAATATTTATATAAGCATCATGTCCCCTATTAGCAGGGTCAGCAACGGCTCTGCTTTTTGCTATATATTGTGGTTTGATCTTATTGGTTAAAACTCATGCTGCTGCTATGATTTTATTGCCTGCCATTGTCGCTTTGCGAAAGAAGTGTGCAATGAATTTTGGTTGACTCACTTCTATCGCTGCTGATACATAAGCTGCACTTTTCAATGGTTAATGCCCACCACAATATATTGGCACTCCTGTTTCAATTTTCTGCCTTTAAAGCCTACCACGCCATATTGGATTCTCCTTTAATCTCGATATGTAAAATTTATTCTATTACGTTCCTGTATTGAAACTAATACTCCCTTCCTTTTATCCGTGCCCCAAATTTTCAACCTGAAACCCTTCTGATTAAATAACATATTAATATTGCTTAATTTTTATTATTATCTGCACTGCATTTTTATTAATAATATTTGGGCACGTTTATTGCGCTTACTATTAAATACTAATTTTTCTCACAAAGAAAAGATTATCTTTTCTATTAATTTTGATGTCACTACTCAAAAAAGTTAATGCAAAAGCAAACTGCCTGCAAAGGTAGGACGCAAAGCCACAGGCCTAAGATTTTTTCAAAAGGATATGGCAGCTGGGTTGCCGAGCGCATACAGTGCTTCTTCAGATGATGTATTACGCACGGAAATACCCTAAGGAGGTTTCTGTGGTTAAAAAATCAAACATACAAACAAATACTGCAACACCATTAGCTTATCGCTCATCTTGTTTCAGCACCTTTTTTATAGTAATCTCATTATGTTTCCTGATAAACATAAATAATGTTTACGCTGTTCAGGTTACATTAGGCTGGGACCAAAATAATGAACCGGACATTGCGGGCTATAAAATCTACTATGGTGCTTCCTCGGGAAATTATACTCAAAGCAAGGATGTCATAGGCAAGACTGCTACCTCTTGCATTATTACTAATCTAACAGCAGGGCAGACATATTATTTTGCTGCAACTTCGTATAACACCAGTCTTGTAGAAAGCGATTATTCTGCAGAAATTTCCTATAACAGTAACCCTGCAGCCACCACCACGACAATACCGCCGAAAACCACATCAACCACAACCTCAGTCAGTGGAGGAGGGGGCGGTGGCGGCGGACACCATCCGAGAACCTCGACAACCACCAGTGCTCCACCATCGGTGTGTGTCGTAGACGCTGACTGCGATGACAAGGTTTTCTGCAACGGAACGGAAGAATGCATCAATGGTACGTGTGTGAATGGTCAGAACCCCTGTGGTGATGAGCAGGTGTGCAAGGAAGAGTTACAGCAGTGCCGGGATGTGGTAAGCATTACGGCAGCCAGCCTGCTGCGGAAGGTGGTCATGCGTCCGATACTGCTGGATAAGAAATGTCTGTGGCTGATTATCTACTCCTCACAAGAGCATCATTTTACACAACAGGGAAGCAGTATTGAGTTAACAGGGGATGGAGCAGAAGCACAGGGGGTAACGTTTGATTCACAGCGGCAAGCTTTCTCTTCTGGCAATCTGATATTTATCCCGGTGTGTGTGGAGCGTGGAGCATCAACTGGTCAGTGGAACATTACTATTAAGACCGATCTTACTAATGCTTCTCTTGAGGAGACTATTGTAACCAGTTTTCAGGTTAAATAGGTAACCTGATATTTAGTTTCATAACTTTGAACAGGCAGGGTCAGAAATGGCCCTGCTTTTTTACAATATATTGTAGTGTCTTAATGATCAAAATGCGCGACTACTGCTGTGATTTTATTGACTGCCACTTACGCTTTGCAAAAGAAGTCGCCACTATTTTTGTCCCTGTTCTTGTCCCTGTTTAAACAGGGACAACAGCGCCTATTTTAAACTGCATTCTCTGCCGATGGTATGGTTCATTTAGGAACAACTATGGGACGTCCATAAATAAATCAGCAACTCAATTCAGCAGTTGGTAACTCCCCTCCCGGGCTATCTTTTCGCCCCTTTGAACGGCATAGACAATACTCGGCTGAGTCAGATGATATCGCCTCGCAAGCGATATTCCCGTTAGCCCCAATTCCCGAACCGCCCAGTATATGGTCAGGCTCCGGGCCTCCACCCGCTGCTTCTGCCGCCCTCTTGCGTACAATTCTTCCCTGCCCATTTCATAAAGCTCGCAAACCCTCTGGTTACCATCTCTGAGCTCTCTGCCATTCGGCCCCGAGCCTTTCGGCAACGAGCTCAAGGCCGAGTTGCTCATGGCCGAGGGGCGCTCTCGGCGGTGAATTATATCATTTCTGGAAATATTTCCCCCAGTTCTTCTCTACCAGATCAAACGCTTCTTTTGCTTTCTCTTCCATGACCGTGCGGTTGTCTGCCGGAAATACTTCCGGGCCGCCCTCGCCGGGCAGCTGCCGCGTCGCGTCAATCACGATTTTGCTGCTCAGGAAATCTTCCCTTATGCTCGGGTCAATGGGAATGTGGAACGAGTGGTGCACGAGCAGGCTTGCCGGCACCGGCTGCCACCGTGTGCCCATGGCATGGAACACCCGCGCCAGGTCCGTCGGCTCGACATCCTTGTCCACAACAATAACCATCTTTTTACTGAATCCCACCAGGCGGTAGCCGAGTATCATCATGCCGGCCTCAATACCTTCACCGGGAAACTTCTTGTCAATACAGACAATAGACAGGGAAGCTGTTTCCGGCGGAGTATACAGCTTGAGCAGGTTCGGCATCATGCGCTTCAGGCGAATGAGGTTTCCCACATCCCAGGGAAGCGTCATGTAGCCGCCGCCGATGCCCGGCCAGTTATTGTACACCCAGGGGTTTTTCCGGTGGGTGATTGCCTTCACGTTCATGTAGAGCGTGTTGGTCTGTTTTCCGATATAGCCCAGCATCTCGCCATAGGGTCCCTCCTTCTCAATATCCATAGGGACTTCACCCTCAATCACATACTCGGCATGAGCCGGAACATAGAGATCATTGGTTTCGCACTTTACCAGCTCCACGGGCTTGCCCCTGAATCCTCCGGCTACAGCAAATTCATCCTCCCCCAGATCCGCCAGTCTGGTGCTGCTCATCATCCAGGAAATGGGATCAATGCCGACTGCCACTGCAACATCCACCTTGTCTTCGCCGCGATCACCTGCCCTGGCGATAAACCGGTAGCCGTGGCTCTGGTTAGTAAAATAGGATCCGGTTTTGTGCGGCCCCTTTACCTGCATGCGATAGGTGCCGACATTTCTGCCAAGCTCCGGGTCCTCCATGATGAAAGAACCGGCGCTGATGTATTGGCCTCCATCATCAGGATTATTTTTTACCCACGGAAATTTTGAGAGGTCTGCCCCGGCTCCCTTCAGAATAACTTCCTTGCAGGGGGCGTTCTTTCTATCCACCACAACCGGATCAATGGTTTTCCATTTACCGTTCACCAGGCAGCTCATGATCTTTTCCACGGCGACAGTATGCATCTCCGCCTGATTATCAGATATTTTCTCCACCCCGAAACACTGCGCAACAGTGTCAAACCCGCAGAAAATGTTTCCCACAACCGGTGTTTCATACCATTTCCCGTTTATTTTCATTCTCTCGATAAGAAAACCCGGTGCATTTGTTTTATATCGATCCATGAGCTTGTAGTAAAACGCAGTCGCCTCGTACTTGTCCTGGTCCATCTCTTTTATTCTTATGAACTTGCCCCGCTTCTCCAAAGCTTCTGCGTAGTCTCTCAAAGAATCAAATGGTGCCATGGGTCCCTCCCCGTTAAAGTTTAGTTATGAGTAACGAGTGCTGAGTAGTGAGCAGGAAAAACTCGGCACTCATCGCTCAGCACTCAGTACTGTATCCGCATGTCTCTTACGCCGGCGGTACGCCCTCTTTGCTCCAGCCTCTGATGGCAAAGTAGTCATCGAGCATGAGATCAAGACCTTCCACTTTTTTGCCTTCAGCCATGCCCTCAGGCAGTGGCTCATTCAGCAGCCGCGGCGGCAGCGTATCATCTTTCCTGCTGAAGCCTTCGCGCAGATTGAACGTGCGCTCAAGCGCTATGATTCTGCGCATGATGGTGCGAAGATCATCCAGCGTAAGGGCGGTTCCGGCCGCTGCGTTAATCAGCTCCGGAACAAGCGCCACCGGCACAAAGTTGAAGCTGCACAGGCTTGCTGAGTCAAAAATCGTGGCATTCTCGGCAAGCATCGCCGCCCGCTCTGCCTTTCCCTCATGGGTGTACAGGTCAACCTCCGGCATGAAAAACTCTACTATCATGTACCCGCCGCGGCCATGCTCGCCGCCGCGCGGGGCAGTGGCATAGGAAAGCCCCTGGCCGAAAACAGCCCGCGGGTCATAGGCCGCAAGCTCTAATCCCTTTACATGCATGGCAAAAGTCTCGGAGCCCGGAATATCTTGTGCGAGCCGTGCGACACCTTCTGCCAGGCGCCTGCCGATCCCTTCCTTTCTGGCGATCATTTCTATAAGCTTGAGGGCAAGCTCGCCGTCTCCCCATTTAAGCGCCAGGCCGCCGGTATCTTTATCAGTCAGCAGCCCTTTTTCATAGCATTCCATGGCAAAGCCGATCACATTGCCGGTTGAAATAGTGTCCAGGCCGAACTCATCGCACATATAGTTCTCAGCGATTATGATATCCCGGTCGCCGATGCCGATATTTGACCCCAGCATCACCGCTGATTCATACTCAGGGCCCTCAGTTGTGAGGCCGGCCCGCGGCCCGCTTTTAACTTCGGCAATGAGCCCGCAGCCAACCGGGCAGGACTGGCAGGCGAAATTTTTAATCCGGTTGTGCTCGGTGATAGCGCTTCCCGCTATCTCATCAGCTGCTTCAAACGTGCCGGTCTGAAAGTTTCTGGTGGGCAGGCCGCCCATGGCATTAACCACGCTGATGAGCCCCGCGGTCCCGTTCATCTGCATCCCCACCAGGCTCGGGTTTTCTTCCTGGTCGGCGCGCACCTTCTTTACCGCCTCATCAAACGCCTGCTTGTCAGCGATCTGCGGCCTCTCGTCTCCGGACACGGCAATTGCCTTGAGGTTCTTTGAGCCCATTACCGCGCCGGCGCCGCCGCGGCCCGCGGTGCGGGTCTCGGACACGATTGCCGCGAACCGCACCAGGTTCTCGCCCGCAGGGCCGGTACATGCCACCCGGCATTTACCGCCAAGCTTTTCCTTTATGGCCTTGTCGGTATCAGAGGTCTTCAGCCCCCAAACATCATCCGCATTATGAAAGCTGACCCCGTCAGGTGTGAGATGAATCCAGATTCGCTCCTGCGACTTACCGGTTATTACCAGGCCGTCAAAGCCGGTACGCTTGAACCCGTTGGGGAAAGACCCGCCCATGCTGGTTGTGTTGATGGTATTGCTCGAGGGGGATTTGGTGATAAAGGTAATGCGTGAAGTTCCGGGCGCATTGGTGCCATTCAGCGGACCGGTGAAAATGATCAGATTGTTTTCCGGGGACAGCGGATCAACATGCCCCGGTTGCAGGTCATACAGAAGCTTCGTGCCGATGCCCCTGCCGCCAAGATACTCTGCGGCGAGATTTTCCGGCAACTCCTTGATGCTGTAGCTTTTGCTGGTTAAATCAACCATCACGTAACGTCCGTGGTATCCGCCTTTAAACATTGTATGATACTCCTTTCTTGGAAAAGCTGTCAGCCTTCAGTACATTTAAAGTATTACCTGATAGCTGACGGCTGAAAGCTGACAGCTCTTGATCATTACCAGCTCCAGTCCATGCCGCCATCCACGCTGATACACTGCGCCGTTATATAGGCGGCATCTTTTGAGGCGAGGAAAGCGACGGCCGCGGCCATATCTTCAGGGGTCCCTACCCGCGGGATCAAAAGCTGGCCGCTGGTAATACACTGCTCAATGATCCAGGGGACAAACTCATCCTTTTCCATCATCATTTCACTTTCCACCGGCCGGTAAAGATTGGTTGCCACCATACCCGGAGCAACGCTGTTCACCCGTATGCCCAGTGGTGCAAGCGCCTTGGCCAAGCTCTTGGTGAACATGATAACCGCGGACTTTGATGAGGCATAGGCCCCGGTCATGTTTTTTGATGTTCTTCCCATGGTTGAGGAAATGGTGATGATGGACCCCTTGATATCATTATCCATCATATTATTAGCACAGGCCCTGCAGAACATGAATGAGCCCCGGACATTTACCCCGTAAATCCGGTCCCACTCCGCGCCGGAAATTTCCAGGCACGATGCCTGGGTTTCAGAAATGCCGGCGTTCGATACGGCAACATCTATTGCGCCGAACGTTTCATGGGCTTTTTTCACCAGCTCAAGTATTGAATCCTCTTTGGACACATCCACCGTCTGGTACTGCGCAATCCCGCCTTTGCCCGTGATCTCTTTGACAACATTCATGCCGCCTTCCTGGTTGATATCTGCCACCGTGACCCGCGCTCCTTCTGCAGTAAAGCGGTGCGCAATACCAGCCCCAATGCCGCTCCCGGCACCCGTTACGATAACGTGCTGTCCGACGAATCGCTTTAAATTTTCTTCCATCTGTTATTCTCCTCTACCTTTTCACGGTTAGGCTGCTGCTGTTTCTTTGCTGTCAGGTGCTTGAAATGTTCTGGAAAATCCTGGAAAGAATATTTTTGCACATATCTATTTCCTGGAGGGCAATATCTTCCAGGGCTTTATTCTGTATCTTTAAAGCCAGCGGTTTCAGCTTATTGATCAGCTTTCTGCCTTCCGGCATGATACGGACCCTCTTCTGCCGGCGGTCTGCAATATCAGGTATGCGCTCAACCAGCCCGCGCTTTTCCAGTCCGTCTAAAAGGCGCGTAATGGTTGTTTTGTCCCGGTAGGTACTCTGCGCCAGCTGCTGATGAATCTGCCCGTCCCAGTCCCTGAGATGTACCAGCAGCAGCCACTGCTCTACCGAAAGGTCACAGCCTGCAGTGGTAAAGCTTTTCTGCAGCTGGCTGAGTATGGACCGCGATATCCGGCCCATCATGTGGCCCAGGGAGTTTTTCAGGCTGTATTCAATCAGTTCCATGGCGAGAGGTAAAATTGTTGCATATGCAACTATCAGATAATGAAATATTCGCATGCTGTCAAGTTTGATTAATCCAAACCGGAAAAAAGCAGGCAAGCCCGTGCAGGTGCTCACGCTCGGGGGACATAAAAAAATATTGACAGGCTGGTAAATATTAGTTAATATATGTGTACTATTGTTCAACCATTATATTGTTAAAAATATTATTTAACTATAATTTGTTATATATTAAGTTAATAAGTGTTAACTAATAAAATGGCCGACTCACCACAGATACTGCCAGGCCAACCCGACCTGGATAAGCTGCCCCATCAGATTTATCTCAACCTGCAGAAGATATTCCGCTTTCTGAATATCGGACGGAGCTTTCAGGGCAAACGGCTGCCTATTACGATTATGCAGATGCGTGCGCTCTCTCTCTTTAACGAACGGGAAACCGTCACCATCACCGATATCAGCAGGTCTCTGGGGATGTCGCTGCAGAGCGCCACGAACCTGGTCTGCCGGCTTGAACAGCTGGGGTATCTTGAACGTTCAAAAAATGAAAAGGACAAGCGGGTTTCGGATGTCAGGCTTACCGCAAAAGGGAAAAAACGGCTCAATGCCTTCCGCAACGGTGAGGTCGAAAATGTAAGGGTCCTGCTCGACCGTTTGAACCCCGTGGAAATAAAAGTTCTCAATGAAACGTTAAACGGGGTCGCACTGCTGTTTGAAAAAGCATCCATCACATCAACGAAGTAAGGAGGTCAATGCATGGTTTCATTAACAGTAACGCAGCACGGGGGGAACCGGCCATGAAGCAGGTTAAGGGACTGGGCGGATGGATACGGAGCGCCATCTGGCTGGAGCTGATAATCCCCGGCTATTTTTTCGGCAAAACCTTCGGTACCGCGGATGCAAAGTTCCGCTTTCTTGATACGTTCATGTATCCGCCGCTCTTCATTAACATCTGCGGCTATTTCCGCGATCTTCCGGTGGGCTATTATACCGGGAGATTTTTAGGAGTGCTGGCCGGCGCCATAATCGGGGTGCTGTGCGCGCTGCTTATCGGAGTTTTTTATAAATGGGTGCTCAAGGACTGGGCCTATTCCAAGGCAGCGCGGTTGGGCTCTTTGGCTTTTATTCTGGTGGCCCTTCTGACCGGTTTTATGTCCGACATGTTCAACGAAAGCATCGGTATGGGGCTGCGCATTGATGAGGATGTACCGAAAGAACTTGTGGGCAAATGTCTTGTGCAGGATTACGGCTCATTTGAAAAAGGCTCTCTTATCACCGAACAAAATGCCGGGCTGCTTGCTGCCTATGGAAAGGTCAGAGCCAACAATGAGGCAAGCGCCAGGAACTGGTGGATCGCATCCCTGATATTTATGTACTCATGGTTTATCCTCTATTTTATATGTGCCCACCGCTTCTTCAAACGCAACATGGTACCGCGCACAGCTTATTTCAAACTGCAGATGATAAATCTTGCGGCAATTATTATCTATTTAAGAATGGGCTTTGGCATTGCTCCGGCAGAATATCACTATATTGTAACCCGGTTCCAGTACCTTTTTGGAGGAGGCA